>CAZWLN010000013.1:0-30752 GCA_964634885.1 uncultured Hyphomicrobiales bacterium
CTCTTCGTTCAGGTTGAGATTGATTTTCACATCTCGTACAAGAGCCAGTTTTTCGATTTCACCCTGAATCCTGCCGAAGGATTTGCCGAGTTGAAGGGTACCGATGTCAACGGCAGTCTCGGCAGCCACGTCAACCATGTCCTCGACAAAGGAGAACAGTTCTTCGGAGCTTTCTTCCGCCAGTTCTATGAAACTGTCGTGTTCCTGCTCGTCGTCGAATAGCTTTTGCAAAAGCAGTTGCAGGTAGCCGATGATGCCGGTAAGCGAGTTACGCATCTGGTGGCTGAGTTTGGTCATGAAGAAGGACTTGAATTCACTGGCTTCCTTCGTAAACTGCTCTGCCAGTTCGAACTGCTTGCTGCGCAGGCGTGCCTGTTCTTCGGCAATTTTCTCGAGTGTAACGTCCCTGCCGATGCAGTAGATCAGTCCGTCGTTGTTGGAGATGGTAAAGCTCCAGTTAAGCCACTTCGTCTCGTCGGTCCTGGTCTTCATCTGAAGGTCAAGCCTTTCGGTGTATTCCTCTGCCGACGGTTTAACCAGCGAGTAGAATCTCTTCGTGTCGGCATTGTCGGCAAACAGTGCATCGATCTTTACACCAATCATTTCCGAAGGCTGGAATCCGAAGATTGCCCTGGCAGCAGGGTTCATCGATTTCCAGACACCGGCCATATCGAGAGCGGCAATGATGTCGTCCGTTGTTTCGACGATGCGGCGTTGTGAACGTGTCATCCGTTCGGCCAGGTCAATCGCCCTCGCCCTGCTGGTCGAAACACTGAGGATGAAGCCGAAAAAGACGAAACTGATTACCAGGGAGATGACGAGCGACAGCAACGGCATCTTTGCCTGGAAGTCTTCACCGAAACCGGGGACAGTCCCGAACAACACTTTCAGTTCCCTGTCGGCAATTTTCAGTGTTACAGTGTCTGAGATCAGGGGAGCAAAGTCTTTGTCGTCAGGCGTGTTTGCCGATTGGAACACGACACGGCTTTCCCCGTTGGTGCTTTTGTCGATTATCCTGAAGAAGATGGCTTTGTCGCCGGGTAAACCTTCGCCAAGCGCTTCACGGAAGTATTTTTCTGCGTTCGCCTCGAGAATTACAACGCCGTTGAAGTTCTTAGCCCTGTCTTCGGGAGTAGCGCGGGCGGAGTCTTTTTTGTAAACCGGGGCAATGATGTAGAACCCGTCCTGTTGCTGAATGTCAAAATCGAGGTTCTTCCTCATCGGCTTCTCGTCGATGTACTCAATCTGCCCCATGGCGTTCTTAACAGTGTCGTACTTTGTTTCTTCGAATACCACTGTTTTCTTCCCGGCTTTCCTGACCGTAAAGACTTCTGTGGCCACAATCAGGTTATTGTCGCGGGCATTAAGTATGGCCTTCGAAGCAATGGGGTCAGTGTTAAGGTCGAAACCTGCCATATACATATTATTCCTGAAAGGCTCGACGTAATAGACAGGAAAATAGAACTCCCTTTTACCTTCGGGGACAATTTTGAATTCGGACAGTTTTGTCTGTCGCTGGGCGTTAAACTCGAATTCTCCCCTTTTCAGTGTATCGCTCGATACGACCGGCGCATACATAAGGCTGATGATGGAGTGATTGGTCTGTGTCGGTACGGTACTGTACAAATAGAAGTAATCGCGTACCACCTCGATGAGGTTGTCGTAAAGCCCGGCAATGGAAGTCAGGACCTGGCGGCTCGACTGGTATTCAGAATCAAACCTGGTTACAACTGAGTTGACGGCTTTGTCAAAGGTTGCCCTCCTGTCGTTGTCCACCTGCTGACTGAAGAAATTCCAGACGAAATAGCTGATGACAAGGAAAACAAGGAGTATAATATAAGCAGGATAGGTTTTTGAGAATTTGAATATTACGCTGCGTTTTTCGGAAGCCTGCTTCAGGATCGATTCATAGGATGACGTTTCAATAGGTATTTGTTCTGCCATATTAGTTTGTTGATTTATTGTACAATATTTAATTCTTTGATTGGATTGCCTGTTTGATCTCGTCCACAAATGTACCGGTATTGATAGGTTTGGAGATGTAATAGTCAAAACCCAGGTCGATATACTTCTGGCGGTCGTTTGCTGTGGCAAAGCCGGTAACAGCAATGATTGGGATTGAGACACCGTTCGGCTTCTGCCTGATTATGTTGAGGATGTCGATTCCGCTCTGGTCGGGCAACAGGATGTCAAGGATAAAGGCCGAGGGCATATTATTATTGCCCAGCCATTCGATTACAGATTGTCCGTCGGCAAACTCGATTGTTTCATAGTTGGCCTTTTTCAGTAAAGTACTAAATAATTTCCTTATAGGTTTATTATCTTCAATAATACAAATAGTATCCATATAGAATCCTTACAATTAGAAATTAACTATATTTTATTACATTATTACTCTAATCTCAACTCTTCTGTTTTTGCGCCTGCCGGCCTCATTGTCGTTGGGTGCTTCTGCCCTCCTCGAACCTTCATACGTATCGAGGAGCCTTCGCCTGTTGATGTTCTTGCTGAGGAGGTAATTTACAACCGACGACGCCCTGGCCTTTGACGAAGCTTCGTTCTGGGTGAAGTCTCCGTCGGTAGCCGCATGGCCGACAATTCTCAGCGTAGCTCCCGGATTGGCAATCAGGTATTTGGCAATTTCGTCCAGCATGGCTTTGTCATTTTTACTCAACCTGTCCTTAAAATACAGCTTTTGTACTTTGTTCGGATTGAATTTCAGCTTTGTTTCGTCAGGCGGTATTGTGGTCCTGTCCGGTATCTCTGCAATTACAGAACCGGTGTCCTTAACGACGGCCTTCATTGTGTCCACCCTGTTATCGACTCTTGTCATGGTATCGACCCTGGCAATCAGCTCTGTAGTGTCGATCTGTGTTCTGCGGATGACACTGTCACCCTGGGCAACCGATGTTTCCCTGCCTTCGACGGTGTCGGACTCACGATAGGGTACCCAGGACAGGTTTTCTGCTACGAGTTCTTCCCTCTGGATTCCGGGGAAATTCACCGGCCTGTGGAAATCTGTCGATGCGAGGTATTCGGGAGGCTGGATGTAAGTCGGGTCAAACAGCCTCATCTCTTCTTTCACAATGTCCGGCCCGAATTTTACCATCAGCCCGGCCCTGATATTCAGGGCATTCCTCGAAGAACCGTAGCCCTCGAAAACAGAGGTCCCTCCGTGGAAGGACAGGTATGGGACAAAATTGAGCCTTACTTTGTGGCTTATGTCTGCGACATAGAATTCATAGCCCACGCCGAGGTGCATCCCTACCCTTACGGACTGGGGCGAGACTTTAACGATCTCGTGGTCCTGGTTGATGTCGGATTTGTTCTTGAAATTGAGGCGGTTTTTCATGTCTGACGACAGCAGGATGTCTAAGTCCAGGCCGCCGTACAGGTGCAGCCCTGCAATGGGCAGTTTGTATTTGATGGCCGGCGACAGGCTGATGTAAGTGTAAGAAGCAAGGGCTTCGTAATACATGTCATAGCCCGACAAAGTGCTGTCATACTCCGGCATCTTTATCTCATCCGACTCCGAGTTATTGCTACGCTTGTCAAAGACGTACAGATTGCACGTTACACCCCATTTCTCGGAAGGCTTCTTCCATTCTCCCATCAAACCCAGGAAGAATCCACCGCCGGTACCTGTCGAATAGTTTATCAGGATATTGTTCAGGTCAATCGGATCCTGGGGCCTTCTCGGTATTTTCAGGTCGCTGAAGCCCAGATTGAAATTGCCGCCACCGATGACACCGAACCACCAGTCTCCCGGATGGCGGTAAACGACCGAAGTGTCTTTGTTTTCCATGATGACATATTCAACGAACTCACCGGGATTGTCGGCTGTGCTGTACTGTGCCTTTGCCTGACTTGCTGCCGACAACACCAGTACAATTAATATCAGATATTTGAATTTCGTTTTCATCTCAGTCAATTTTCAATATTGTAACCTGTCATTCTTATTATCGGATTATTATTAATGGGCTTGAAATTAGCATGTTTGCAGACTCCACCGACAGGAAATATTTCCCGGGTATGATTCCGCCGACATCCAATTCCAGCATTTCTCCATTAGAATTATTTCTTTTTATTTCGCCGGTTTCAATCTCTTTGCCCGAAGCGTCTGCCAACCTCCAGTGAAGTGGGCCGGACTCCGGACATTCTATCCCTACTTTCAATTTCCCGGCACAGGGATTGGGACAAAGGGCTGCGCTGAATCTGCTGCCGATTTGGAAGCTGCGTCCGTTCAGTGCCTGGCAGCGGTTCAGGACAACAATCTTACCGTCATCCTTTGTCACAAGGAATTCATCGGAATTTATAAAATCAAAATATACTATCGTCAACGTATCGGACTCTACTTGCGAATTAAGAACGCGCGCTTTGTAATAATACCTGCTTTCCGCTTGTCCCGTAAGGACGGCACTATGTCCGACAGTGTCCCTGGGCTGCTGTATTACCTGGTCGCCGTCGGGGCTCCTGACTTCGAGGCAACGGACAGGAAAGTCGAAACGGCACTTGTATTCAAGATCAGATAGCTTCGACTGCGGTACTTCAGACGGAATACTGACAACGACGGGAAACCTGATGACATCACCGGTATAGCAGACGATGTCGGGAATCGATACGGTGGCAGGATAGAGCGCTGTGGGTTTGACAATTGCAGAATCGGTAAAAGTCCCGAAGTTCTTCCAGAGCCTTACTGCGTTGTTCCTGCCGCCTGATACGAAGAGGCTGCCGTCGGACGAATAGCCTGCGCTGAGGACCTCTCCCCCGTGATTGAGCGGGCTGCCCTGCAGACTGCCGTTAACGCAATCCCACTGTATCAGCATACTGTCGAGCGATGCGGACAGCACCCAGTTCAATGACGGATGGAATACCGCCTTCCACACCTGCGAACTGTGACTGCCCATTTTAGCAATTTCCGCTTCCTTCGCCATATCCCAAACGCGGACCGTCATGTCGCCGCCGGCAGAGACTGCCAGGCTTCCGTCCCCGCTGTAACTGCATGAGTATATCAACCGGCTCAAGCCGTTGTCGCCGTGCCCGTTCATTTCTGCGAGCCTGCTGCCGTTTTCAGGGTTTACTACATTAAGCCTGCCGTTGTAATCGCCGAAAATCAGCCTGCTGCCGTCGTGTGAGAAAGAAACACACCTGATCTGCGACAGGTCGTCGTTGCGAAAGTCTGCAATTCTTTTTCCGCTGTTAATGTCAAGGACAGCAACAATGCCGTCGTCGATGCCGGGTCCGGTATTGGAAGCAGCAGCGACCGCATGTTTACCCGGACTGCCGGCCACTGCCCTTACAACGTTTTTGACAGAGTCGTCCCTGATGGCAGTAACTGTATTGCCGGGAACGGAAACGACAAGGACGGCGCCGTTCGCAGCAACCAATACCGTATCGGTATTACCGTAAAAACATGCCTGGTAAACGGTATTAACATCTCCCGACAGGTCAAAGGACTTGATCAATTGGGAGGTTTGGGTGTCCCAGAGCTTAATCTCCGGCAGGGAAGACACCGACATGATGTAATTATCACCGGGAGAAAAAGCTACAGACCTGACCTCGGCATTGTGTGCCCCGGGTATTTCCCACAGGAGGTGAGGCGGTACCGTGTATGAATTAACAATTTTAACCTGAATGTCCAGGTTCTCATAGAAAGGCACTGCCCATGACCAGTGGTCGCTGTTAACGCCTGTAGCGACGGTTTCCCAGTTGATGCCGCCGTCGGTAGTAACATAGATGCTGACATTGTAAGCCGGATCGCCTGTCCAGAGGCAATCAACACTACGGCCCGCAACAAGCGTATCTTTGTCAGTGGGGTACAGCACGGTAAATTTGGAATGGGCACAGGGAATCAGGCTTACAGATATGGCTGAAGACATTAAAACAGAGATAATATGTTTCTTTGCAAACATCTATAAATCAGCTCATATAATTGTTAAACTACTATTTTACATATTGGGTTTTTACCACTGCCCTGGCAACCTCGACACCAATGTCGTACCTCGGCACAGCAATGAAAATCACCTCATACAAACCCTGTTGGGCATAGATATCAGGCTCGAAATACAAATCGGTGTACCAGCCCCTGTCTTTCTTTTCCGATTTATAAACGTCCTGAACACGTTTGCCGTTAATATCAGTAATAAAAACGGTAAGATAAACATCTTCCTCAAGCTTGTATTTTATCTGTGTTTTTGTCGAGAATACCGTAGGAATGGCAGTAGCAAAAGAGATGACGGTATTTGGAATATAGAGGCATGTAGTAGCACGTTCATGCAGGTTGCCGTTGATGTCTTTGTTGTATAGCTTATAGCAGTACTCTTCACCTTTCACGTTGACAGTATCATATTCGAAGAGATAGTCTTTGCCCGGTTTGGCCGTACCCAGTCCCTTAAGCATTGTGTTTTCCGCCGCAGAACGCTGGAAATCGCCTACAGTGTCCTGGTACACCACCTGGTCAAGGCTGGTAGCTCCGAAAGGAACCATGCCCCTGTATATTAAGAATCCCTGGTTCTGAACTTCGCAATCTGTAATCCATCTCAGTGAAACCCGCCCGTAACCTTCGTAGGCCGCTTCGAAGTCCCTGACAATGAAGCAGGTGTCAACTTTGTTATCTTTATCATAGGTTACTGTTGTTTTCAGGTTGAAATCCTTCATTTCAATGTTCGGGTCAAAGTTGTGCCAGGGAACGACATCGTCAGTACGTGGCCTTTTGTAGGCGCAGGCCTGGTAGTATTCGACAGGCTGGAGCCAGTTGATGTCGAGGTCGTCGGGAAAGTCGCTGCCGTCGATGGTCGCTATCCTGAACCTGCCGATGAGGATGCCGTCGGCGCTGTCGTCAACAAAAGGTACATCGACAGCGTTCGTGTATGTATCCGGGCCGGCAACCGTAATGCTGATCCTTTGCGAGAGAGTGTCAGGTACATAGCCGTTGGGAATGATCTCAGGAGTCACATGGTATTCAACGACAGGGTAAGCCTGCCTCATGTCACCGGGGCCTGCAAGCAGGGCCGGCAGGTCGGTAATGTCATTGTTGTATGCGTCCTTTACCAGTTCAATCGACAGGTTCCTGTAATTAATGCCATTGGTATCCTTTGTGCTCAGGCTGAATTGGAAAGTGCCGTCAGCCCATCTCTTCCACCTGTTTTCGTCGATCCTTATCAGCCTCAGGTCGAATTCATAGGTTTTGCCTGTCGTCAGCAGTTTGTTGGTAATATTAACTCTTGCCAGTTCTGTTTCCAACTGGGCCTGCAGATTGCCGAAAGCTGCTATTACGGCAATAAGTACGGGCAATATTTTCTTCATCTTCGACATATTTTACTTATTTTATCCTGCTGATTTTACCCCTGTTGTTCCAGCTTAAATTGACGTCCTTTGTTGTAATGATGCCGTTCATGTCATAGTCGTAAATCAGGAATGTCTTGTACGCCTGGTAATCATCGACCGAGCCGTCATGTCCCCGCAGGTTGCGGCTTTGCCACGCTTTCAGGATGTCGTTCTCATAGTCGATCTCACCGTAATTATTTATATCTTTGTTTGATTCACCGGCGATCATAACGTATATATACCCCCCGTTACTCTCAATCGGCTTCAAAGCGTCCCCAAAACCCCCGGAGACAAAAGATGGTTCAGAAAAATTCTTTATCGAATTAAGGTCGCTCGAATCCCTGGAAATCTTTACCGGGTCGAGTGTTACAATATCCAGGTGGTTCCTGTGCCTTACAGAAATATAGTAATAGCCTGTGTCAATGTCACCTTTACCCAAAGATACGGGCGAGACACCGTCAGTCTCGACGATCTCACCGGTTTTCTTCAGGAAGCAGGTCCTGTACAGTGTGTCTGACGTACTGCTGAACTGGAGTACTATCCAGTCAACGACATCCGGCGGTATGGCGCCGACCTTGATTTTCATGCCGTTGGTATCGAGGTTGAAAGGATACTTGTTTGGCGGGCTGAGGGGAATCAGGTTACTGTCCCTGAGCGCTGTTGACATCTCATTGTTGCCGATGAACGGCCCTTCGAGGTAAACCAGTGCTCTCAATACAAGTGGTATTCCGTCGCCGGGCATACCCATTGCAAAGAATCCCAGCCTCTGTATGTTCCTTGTTTTTCCGTAAGCCCATGTCTCGTCGCTGTTAAGTTTCGGCGCTTCTTCGCCTGTGTATTCATACCATGTCGTGTTGTCCCATCTCTCGAGTACAACCTGTGAAGGATCCTTGTCGTTGGTTTCATAATTGGGCGAAGTCTTGTCTCCCTTGTCGTGCCTCCAGCCGTAGCCTAATGTCATATTATTTATGAAATCCATCTGTACGTCGTTCAGATCGACAGCGCTGATGACGAAGAACCTTTTAATCTTGTTCAGTCCGTTGTCGTAGTACGGGAAATCAAGCGGCTGGACGCGCATCGTCAGTTCTTTGATGTCTGCGATGTCATCGGGCGAGTCGAATTTAATCCAGGTATATGGATTGTGGTATAGCAGGCTGTCGGTAACAGCCTTGTCAATGTTCGTATGTCTCAGGTTGCCGATTATTTCCGCCCATGTATAATTTGGATTGAAAATCGGGTCGCGTCCTGATGTAGAAATAAGAATTATCGATGAATCTATCAGTTTATCGTTATTGTCGTATTTGTTTGTATTGATGAATGTACCGACGTAAAGCGTATCGTTAACGGTTACCATAGTGTCGAGGTAAAGCCCGCCGGCATTCTGTTGCAGCAGATTCTGCAGTATGTTCGGGTCTTTCGGCAGTTCGGGCCCGGCCACGATCGGCAGGGCAGTGTCGCCTACATAGTGTACGGATACTTTTTCTGAAAATACGGGCGCCGTGGCAATCGAGCCAGTGGCGTACCGCCGGATGACAGACGAATCCGAGAGAGTGAAATTAGCCGAATTGGTATTTCTCAACTCCCCGAATTTCAGCTCAAGTAAACGTTTAATTGAGAATTGTGTGCTGTCGGTAAGGTCAACCCCATAGGGATTGTCTATGCGGAGCCTGTCGAAGACTCCGTTCCTGCTTTCAATGGACTGGATCGAGTCCTGTCTGTTCATATTGAAAAAGCTGTTAAGCTCGCCTGTCATATTGGCGTCGCTGACTAAGTTACCTTTTGCGTCGATGTCGATGCCTCTGACGTCAAAATATACGGTCTGGAAATTGAAAGTATCGCGGATATAGAAGGAATCGCGAACAATAAGATTGTACAATTCCTTGCCTGTCCGGTACCGGATATTCTTCCTGCCGGGGCCAACGATTGACAGTTTGGAGTAAACGGAGTTCGGAATGGAAAACTCTATCTGTACGGGGCTGATGAACTCGACCTTTCCGCCGATAGAATCGTGCATATTCTTAACACCTCCGCTTTTTACCCTGAACAGCCCCTTGTCATTGTTAAATGTCGCCTTCGGATCGTCCACAGTATATGACTCCTGCGAATAGACGGCAGCAGTGGCGCTCAGCATTACTCCCAGCACTATCATTGTCATTCTGTATGTAATTTTCCTTTTCATCGCAACAGGGACATTAATTAATAATTTCCATCCAGTTTTCATATAATCGGGCGGCAGCGGTGCACTAAGCACCGCCACCGTCGAAAGTCATATTACTGACCGACTTCAACAACACCTTCGTTGTAGATACGGCCTTTGTTGTATATCTGGCCTGCACCGATGATCGGTACGGGGCCGCCTGTAAGCTGCCTCATGACATACAAGCCCTGTACGGTATTTGTAGCAGGAGTGTAAGAAGCAGTCAGGTTAGGACCAAATTCTGTGTTTGCTCCACCGTCGTTGAGGTTGTAGATACCGAACAACTCGCCGGCAGCAGGTGCTGTCAACTGAGTCCTGAATACGTGGCCTGACGGGAGTGCACCGACTTCATTGCCGATGACGAGAGCCGGGTGTATCCAACCTTTAGCGTTGTCAATTGCAACGATGGTAACGCTCTTTGCAGCAGCGTTAATGTCAGGACTGGGAACGGCGCCCTGGCCGTCTCTTTCGTCCTGTGTGGCGTATGTCATACCGAAAGTAGTGTTGTCGCAGCCTGTGTAAACAAGGTGCCTGACTTCTGCGTCAGCAAAGTACGGCGGAACAACGCCTTCGTCCCAAGTAACAGGGTTGGACCAGCGGCCGTCCTGGACTGTAATGTACAGTACCGGAGGTGCGCCGAGGATGATGTCCGAAGCGTCTGCCAACTGGTAAGGTGTGCCGGGAGCAGAAGCTGCCGGGACAAGGTCGATTAAGCTGTCAGAGAGAATGACGTTGTCGGCGTTCGTTGTGGCAGGATGGCCCATCATGAGCAATTTCTGCTGTTCTTCGGCAGAGTTGTAACCTTCGAAGAACCTGATCTTTGTTGCGTCGGCTGTCCATGAAGCATGCTGGTCGGTAGCAGGGTTGAAAGCGGCCTGCAGCCTGCTGATCTTAGGAGTACCTGTCGATGTGCTGTAGTTCATCCTGATGTGCCTGAGCAGGTTTTCTTCCCTCCATGTGTCGGGAGTACCTTTGTCGGCTTTGATCTGGGAATAATTAGCAACGTTGCCGGGCAGTACATCCAGCTGGAACCAGTTGGTAGGTGCGCCTGCCGTTGCGTCGAAAGTAACCTGTGTCAGTGCGTTGTTCATTGTAATTGCTGACGCTGTGGGTATTGTACCGGAGATTCTCATCTTACCCTGGACATACCTTCCGGCGTTGGCCGATACGTCGTAAGTTACAGTTTTGCCGCCTGTTACGTCCCTGTCGAGTAATGTAGCGTCGGCAAGAGTATTATCCGTGCTGATGATGAAGTTAGCATTCGATACGCTGAGGTTGCCTCTCATGTAAACGCTGCCGTCAACACCTTTGTCAACACCGCCTGAAAGTTCAAGGTTAGCGTATTTGTAGTTGTATTCACCGGAAGCAGCAGGGTATTCGCTTGGATTGGTACCGACAACTTTCGGTGCGCCTGCGGCTTCACGATACCTTACGGTTGACGTTGAAGCGAAAGTCATGTTCTTCCTCGATGCTGTAGCTGCAACTGAGTGGCTGTTGGTAAAAGTACCGTCGAAATTCAGCACGGCAGCTACAGGTGTTGTGTTGTAACCAACGTTAAGAGCGCCGGGAGTGGTTGCGTCTTCCCTCAGTAGCAGAGTGCCTCTCTGCTGAACAGTAAATTCTCCTGTTGCCATCAGGTCAAGCAAACCTTTGGGGCTGGCTTCGAGAGTTGTATTGCTCGAGGCGTGGCCATAGAGCATGGAACCGTCGCCTGAAGTCCTGAAGTAAACGGTAGCAGGAGGAGTAACCAGGTTGGAGTCCGGGCTGATTGTCATGTCGCCGGTAACAATTGATGCGCCTGTACCGATGATGAAGTTATTGGCTACGGTCAGCAGATTATTGTCGCCGTCTGTATTTGTAATATAACCGATACAGTTAACTTCCTCGTTATTAATCTTAGGGCCGTTGACGATGTCGAGGTTATTATACCTGTTGGTGATACCGCTGGCTGCATTCTCACCGGCAATGATCTGGTAGGTGGCTTTGAAGCCGGCGCCGATGCCGTTGCTGAGAGTGCCGTCGCCGTCATAGTGGAAGATACCGGTATAGGTCCTGTTGCCGGTCGTTGTCGTGTTCGGATTGTAAGTGCCAAATACCCAGACATTATCTTCGATTGATTTTGTCGAGGCTCCAGCCAAAGTAAGGTGAGTGTAATAGACCACTCCGGCGCCTGCGCCGTTGTTGCCCTGTACCGTCTGGTTGCCGGCAGTCCTGCTCCATTCGACAGTACCTTCAATCCTGTTCGTAGCGTTCCGCCCGAGGGCTGTGCCGTCGTCGCTGCGGAATACACCGCTGCTCTGTGCGCCGCCCGTACCGCGCATCACAATTTTACCGAGGGTTGCCGTTGCCTTGTAGGAACCGCCGGAATTGTTTGTAAAGTCATTTGCAGTGCCGGTCTGTGCTGCCACTTCACCTGCGATAAACAGCAGAGCCAGTGTCAGTGCAAATGTAGTCAACATACTCTTTTTCATAACTACCTCACAATTTTGGTAATAGAATAATTTATTTTCAGTTTTCAATCAATTTTTTTCAATTTTCGCTTTTACGCATTAAGATAGCTCAGTTCCGTAGCTTTTTCAATACGTAAAACCCCCTAATTTTCATCCTGCCTATTATTTTCGACATAATTTTTTCAATCTATTAATTACAACAAACCCTTTTTATTGTCCAATATCAAGAACACCGTCGTTTTCGATTTCGGCGCTGTTCAATACACCCCAGAGAATCCTGACCGGATTGTCCGATGCGTTGTGTTCATTCCTGAATTTGGCTCCGTTTCTTACTACCAGTTCACCTCTCAGGTACAGAGGACCGGATGTATTCTGTATATACTTGGTTCCGGCGTCGGTTACAAGGAGCGACCCGTATCCGACAGTTACCGGGTGCATGGCAGCAGGCAGTACATCCATATATTGATTGTTTCCGTAGAATTCGACATAGCCGAATTGCTGTATTCCTGTGTAGTCGTTGAAGCCCTCGGCGCTTGTCTGAAGGTTGTTACTGCCGCCGACGGCAAAGATGCCTCCGTTGGTAATTGAGAAATTGCCTCCATTACCGTTAACAGAATAGGTTGAAACGTCGAACCTGCCGTTGTTAACCAACAGGTTCCCCAGTACATCTATATTTTTATCTAAATTAACATTGTTTGTCAGAGCGGCGCCAGTGTTGTCAACAGTAAAGTTCATTACCGTTGCCGGGAGGGCGTCTCCTACGGCCTGGTCGGCAGTACCGTTGTATATGAAACTGCCGTTGCCGTTGTAGCTGAAATTGCGTGTCAGGCTTGTCCGGATATTGCCGCTGTTACCCGTGGCAACAGTAACAATGCCGTTGGGTGAACCGACACCCAGTGTCGAGAGGTTGTACAGTGTAAAGTTCTTGCCCTGTACTACGTTATCTTGACAAAGGAGAGTACCCGTATTGGTATTGGAAGTACCCACAGCTACACCGCGAACCGTTGACGAAGCCAGGTTGAGAGTTATTTCGTGGTTGGGCACGCTGGCTCCGGGATTGCCGCCGCCGATTACAACCGAGTCGAGAACGGTCATCGGGTACAAACCTGCACCTGCAATTGCTCCGGAATGAGTAGGGCTGAATGTCCAGCTCTGGTCGTCGTTCCAGTTACCTGTCTGGCGGCTGTAGAATATCCTCAGGAAGGCTTCCTCGTTGGCCATTGTCCAGTCGCCGGTAAACTCACCCGCCTGCTGGCTTGCCGTCATCTCGAAATAGTTTGACGTCATGTCGAAAGCGACACCCGGAGGTAAGTACGGCTGCCAGTAACCCGGAGGGCCTTCCGCAGGAGGCTGCCACCTGGCAATGGTGTTGATGTTGTCCTGGTCGCCGATCTTGTCGCCGTCGAGGAAGTTGAAACGCCATTTACCGGGTACGGTTGTCGTCACATAATTTATTGCCCAGTAACGGGCGAGGTAATCTGTTGTCAGTGTCTGGCTGAGCCTCATGTGTCCCCTGTCGATCGAGGCGGCTCCCTGTCCCTGAGATACCCTCACACCGATGGTACCCTGTACAGCGCCGCTGTTGTCGCCAGTAAATACGGCCGGTGTGTAGTGATCGTCAGCCGGATTGCCCCCAAAGGAATCATAAGAGCCTACGGGATAGGTATATGTACCACCGGTACTCTGAATGGTCCTGATCAGGTAGCCGCTTGCGGTACTTGTCCTGATATACCTGTAAGGAGCGGCTATTCCATTATAATTTACTATCGAATTTATGTTCTGGTTGTCGATTACCAGGTCGGCAGCGCTGCCAAGGGCAATTATCTGCTGTCCTGTGTTGCCTGCGTCTTTACGCATATCGACAATGTTAAGCACATGGGCCGATTTGTTGAATTCGAGTACACCTGAACCAGCCCCCTGCCTGTCCATCGACAGTGTATAGAATTCGGCAGTACCGGAGCCGCTGAATGTCTGGCTCGAAGCGTTGTCGCCGTAGAAGACACATTCGAGGGCGTATGGATCGGTACCGTTCGAGGCTGTAGCGCCGTTGAAGGTTCCGTTGACAACCAGGTTACCCTTCATGTACAGGGACGTCATATTATTCTTCGGCCTGAGGTCCCCCTGGTTAATTGTAAGATTGCCAAGGACATTCAATTTATTTGTCTCGGAAGCCATTTCGACAATATCCGAAGCAGTATTGCCTATCGTAATATGCTGTACCGTGTCGGGGAACGCATCTCCGAAGGTTTGGGCACCGGCGCCGGAGAAAGTGAAGTTTGAGTAATTGTCATAGTACTGGTCGGCGGCGTCGAACCGGAAAACACTTGTAGGCATTGTCGAACCGATGCCCATATTAAGGTTTCGGATCTCGACATTGCCGTTTTCGCCTACATTGAGCACACTGATTGAACCGGACTTGGAGCTTTTCATTACATAGCCGCCGTCGGGAATGACGAGCCTGCCGCCGGTTCCGGCGCCAAGATTGCCTGCAATGTTCAGGTAAGCAACTTCCGGCAGTGTATTCAGATTGATGACGTCGTTATCATCGATGATAACACTGTCGCGTGTTTCGAATTTGTATGCAGGAGGATTGCTCCAGTCGGGATTGGGATACTCATTTGCAACAGGTGAACCTGACTGGTAGAACGACCAGGAGTTATTGTCGTTCCAATTGCCGCCGCCATTACGGCTGTAGAATATCCTCTTCGATTTTTCACCGATGAAGAATTCGCCGAATCCCGGCCAATAGTCGGAAGTGGGCAGGGCGGAAGCAAGGCTGACTTCGGCAGTGTCGGTTGTCAGTGGATTGAGCCAGTCGAGTTCGTCGAACTTGCGTTCAGTCCAGAGATATGATTCGGCAGGTATGCTCCTGCGGCGTATGACAGCGTTCTGCGGAGGATAGGGCGGTGTCAGCCTCAGGTAGTCCACTCTGGGGAACCTGAAGGAAATGTCGAACTTCCTGCCGCCAAGCTGGAAAGCCGATTCCGTTGGTATGGTAATTCTCCAGTATCTGGGTACCTGAACTGTAGTATCCATCCTGTTACCGTAGAATGGTTCTTTGGGAACCGGAGTAAGGTTGACGGCATCGACAGCACCTGTAACGCCGCCGGCAGCCGGGAATACCATTGTGATTGGCGCATAGTCCGTTCCGGTACCGAGTTCGAAAGTAACGGCCTCTCCTGCTACGGTCTGGATATATTTCTGGAGGACACCGTCAACATGGCCGAAAGCGAGATTGCCCCTGCGTTCGAGCAGCGTCGTTGTCTTTCTCAATTTGATTTTATGCGTATCGAGCAATTTTATATATGCTTTGTTGCCGTCAACAAACCTCAGCAGGCTTTCAATCGAAAGTGAGCCTGTGAGTGAAGAACCGCCGACTTCGAGCCTTTCGGCAGTACCAATTGCACCGGTCTTTGCCAGATACAACTGGTCGAATACGATTCCTTTATTATTATTAAGGTAGATGTATTGTGTACCGGTACCGTCGAACTGGAACAGCCTGTGGTTTGACCTGATTGTATCTTTGTCGAATATCAGGTTACCCTTGATCTTGATGGCATTATTACCTGGTCCGGCGTCGAACTGGCCGTTTTTGACATGGATAAAATTCCTGACGTTCAGTTCGTTTTCAGTATTAATAGCAACGAGATTGAACGAACCGCCCTGCCGGTTGTCGATTGTCAGCGACATTATGTCGCCGGGGAGGCCGGTGCCGATGCTCTGAACTGTAGTACTATTATTGAAAATATAATGGGAAATGCCGAAACTCCTTACGCTCGACGACTGTACAGCGCCCTGGTTCGGGTTGGGGTCAGTAATCGAGACAATACCGTCCGGGCCTTCGACAGTCATCGTGCAACTGTTCGCCAGGCTGAAGGCAATGGATTTGACGTATGTATTCGGTTCAATATCTAAGTGGCCGTAAGTTCCGCTGTATGCTTCCACATTGATGGCTTTGATGTCGGGCTGGAAAGCATCGGGTACGGTAACTTTATCGCCATTACTGATGTATGCTTCATGGAAATTATACTCTGGGTAGGCGCCTGCCGCAACACCGCCATAGCCTGCATAGGACCATGTATTGCCATCGTTCCAGAGGCCGGACTGGCGCGAGTAGAACTTAAGGCTCGTGAGTTCGGCAACCATGTAACTTCCGGCCAGCAGAGTATTGTTTAACGACTGGTTGGTGGTAATCGTCCGTTCGCCGGGCAGAAGCACGGTATAAGGCGGAGGTGTCATATTGGCAGGATCTGCAGTCCAGAATTGGTTGAGCACGGTCCAGTTAACATTGCCGCTTCGTTTGTCCTGAGGATCGAGGAATGTTAAGGTCAGGTCATGCCTTCTCGTGCCAAGGGCAAATCCGTCATGCACCGAGAAAGTCCAGTACCTTTGTATATTCCTGTTGAGGTCGATGTTTACACCATTCTGGGCAATGTTGGCCGGGTCGTTTCCGAAAGTGATACACTGAAGCTTGCCGGCGGTACCGGTACCTGCTCCGAACTCGAGCAGAGCCGGTGTATAGTCATTGCCGGCGCCCACATGGAACAGCACATTCTGGCTTCCGGCGTTGCTGACTTCCATTCTCAGCGCTCCGTTAACGTGTCCGAGCGCAGAGGGGAACCTGTTAACCTGTCCGAGGTCGCCGGCGCCGCCCCTGGTCCATATTTCAGTCCGCTGACTGTTGGTACGGGCATCGATTACAGCAGTGTTACCCTGCTTGAACTCTAATTTATTCCTTACATAGAGAATTGAATTGTCATTGCTTAACTGTACAGTACCCGATGTTTTCCTGACATAGAAGTCAAAAAAGGGTTCGTTGTTCATCGAATTACCGGACTGTGAATTGGCGTATGCATTCAGATTGTACACGACCTGGTTGCCGGTACCGTTGAACGTTACCTGCCTTTCGCCGTCCGTGTCCCATCCTCTGCCGTCGGGAGTAAACCGCCCCCTGTTCGTAAAGTTACCGCCAATATACATATTCTTGCCGTTAAGGTCCAATGTTCCGTTTGTGTTTATCAGAACATTGTTCAAAACGGTGTTCTCGGCGTCGAGCAAAGTAAGAGCACAATGCCTGTCGGGAAAAGTAGCATACCTTGATTCCTCGACAACAAGATTCCAGATGGGAGTCAGTGAACTCATGGAATGGCTCTGTCCTGCGTTAAGGAAATTGCCGACAATGCCGAACTGGAGAGTACCGCCGGTAATACTGTAAGTCGAAGCCTGTACTACATAGTCATAGCCGCCGTTTGTCGGATGGGCATAGATAATTGTACCGTCGGACCATGTCATTGTACTGCTCGATTTGAGGCCGAAGCCGTATATATCTCCGTATTGGGTACTGCCGGAATTGACGACAGTAATCGTACCTCCGGATATTTCGAGGTTTATTGCTGAGCCTGTTGTACGGTTTGAGAAACACGCTGCAACAATCATTTGCCCTGAGGATATTTTCAGCCTGGTACCTGTTTCGTAGAGGAAATTCTCGTTGTTGCCGGTACCGATACGCAGTGTACCACCGGAAATATCGATCAGGTCGTTGTTGCTTGTTACCATGTCGTCGCCAACCCTGATCTCACCCGTAGGTATCTCAAATCCCGAATTGGCTCCGGTATAGAAATCCCAGGTGTCGAAAATCGGATCATTGGTACCGCTGACATTGTCGTTGCCTTCATCGCTGTAATCGACCCACAAAGTCTGGTTTACTTCATGGCGGAAGAGGCCCGATGTCAGCATAAACTGGCCTGTATTGGCCTGCACCGAGTTCGAAAGGGATGTTGTGAAACTTGTTGACTGGTTAATTACTTTATTATTCAAACCACCGGTTTTATTTACTTCAAAATTCCTCAGGTCCCAGTTACCGGTTCCGGTAATTGTCGAATTGCCCGAACCTGCCATGATCAGCTTTGTATTCGTTGCAGCGCCGAAGTTGAGGTCAATCGAATTACCGCCTGAAGCGCTGTTTGCGATATTGCCCCAAACCGTTAGCGTGTCATACCTGTTGCCGGCGCCGCTCTGACCAATGCTGCCACCGTTATTTACGAGGAGATTGCCTTTGACTTTCAGGTGCTTGTTTGTTGCGCGTACAAAGTTCAGGGTACCATTCCCAGACTGTGCAATCCCCAGCAAACCAATAGAAACGGCAGAGTCTGAAACGTTGTATGTAATGGTATTGCCGTTGCCGACATAGACGGTGTCCATTTCAAAATAGCCGGGAGGAACAATGCTCTGTGCCCCTGCATGGGAAATATTGGACCAGTTGACAGCGTCGCTCCAGTTACCGTTGGCTCTTGAATAATATATCCTGCCCTTGAAGAATGTTCCGGGTTCACCCATTGTCCAGTCGCCGTTCAGGGAGTACATATTGTTAACCTGGAGTTTTGTCAGGTCAATTGTGTAGGCGGTACCTACATTGACTTCCCATCCTGAAGCCGAATTGTAAAGGCCGGGGATATACTTAAGCCTGTTACCTGTAATATCCGTAGGAACGAAGTAGAATTCATACCTTGTGTCTGGTTGTAAGGCAGTCAGGTTTGTAATGCCGACGGTATTGACATTCCAGTATTTTTTCAGCATATTATTCATCGAAGGCTGCCTGTTCGGATGGGGACCGGTTACAACCCGGACCTCTGTGCGGGCGCTGTTGTAATTGGCCCTGGCACTGAGTACTGCGGGGTTATAGTCGCTGCCGATGCCGACCGGGAAGGTGAAGGACCTTGTTACTCCGTTACCGTTTGTATGCAGTTTAATCAATTTACCTGCCGAACCCGTTCCGTTAAACTGTATCATCCTCGTTGAACCGAGTGAAGCTGCCGGGTCGATGGTACCGTTCTGGCCAATCGTCAGGCTATTGGTTAAAGGCAGAATCAGGGCAGGGTTTACAAAATTGAGACTCCCGTTGACCTGTATGCTCTGGTTAAGTATCAGGTTACCGGCGGTCTTTGTCAGGGAGAGGTTATTGAATGTCGTAACAGAAGCGCCGCTGCAGTACTGGTTCGTATCGCCCTTGAAACTGACGGTTTCTGAACCGCTCGTGTAGGTAGCATTGTTGACCCAGTTACCTGAGAGCGAGATATTATTATTATTGCAGTTGAAAGTGCCGTTCGTCAGTGTCAGGTTGCCGTACAGATCAATCGCATTAGTCAGGACAATGGTACTGGCCGGAGTGATGTCGATCTCGAGGCTTGCTGCCTGTGCCGGCAATCCGTCGCCGGTAACAACGGCAGCTCCTGTGTACCTGAAGTGGCACCTTCCGCTGCTGCCCTGGTCGTAATTCCTGATTGTTGTCCGGACATTACCTGTTGCGCCGGCAGTAGTTATACCTGCTGCACTGCCGATGCTGATTTTTCCGCCTCTCTTCAGTTCGAACTGGTCGCCTGTAAGTATTTTATCATTGAATATCAGGTGTCCCATTCCGCCCAGAGTGTCGAGAACTGTTACTGCCGACAACAGCCTGTCCTGGTCGAGGGTAATTGCCTGGTTGTTACCGATGATTGCAATATCGACAAGGCTTGACTGGGAAGGATAGGTTCCGTCGCTAACACCCGAAAAGCCGTCGGGAGACCAGTTAGCCGGATTGTTCCAGGCTCCGCTCGCGATGCTGTAATACTTCTTACCCTGTGGGCTTTCTTCGCCGAGGGCATAATCTTCGCCGAGGGTCCTGATGCCGGAAGCATGGGCAAAGTATGCACCGGCAGGCTGGTCCGTCAGGTCTCCGTCAGTCCAGGTAGTGCTTGTTGAATACCTGCGGATTACGAAGTCGGTATAATCTGCACCATTCCTGATGTCATCGGGATAGACAAAAGTAAGTTTTATTTCATAGGGCCTGTCTCCAAGTCCGAAGCCGGTCTTCGGCCTGGCAGTCCAGTACCTCTGTACATTCTTATCGAGGTTGAATGTGGACAAAGCAATCTGCGGGTGATCCGTCGGGTAGGAGATGAATCCGACATAGCCTCCAGTACCAGGGTCGCTTCCGGGCGCACCGACATTTACTTCCACGGGTGTATAGCCTGAAGATGTACCTATTTCAAATGTTACGGCAGCAATGTCCCCCGTACTGAAATACTTCTGCATTTCACCGTTGACGTGGCCTCTGACTCTTGTTACGCTGCCGTCAACAATTACCGATTTGCTGTTTGTCCTGGAGTCCAGCGCTGCATTGTTTGTAGCAGGGAAATTGAGCACTCCGTCAACTTCGATGTCGTTGCCCGAAAGTATTACGTTGCCGCTGCTCTTATTAATTGTAAGATTATAGAATGTTTCTTTGTCGGTATTAAAGATTCTCTGGTTTCCGGTACCGTTTAAGGTGACTGTTCTCGTTCCTTCGGTGAAGGTAGCGCTGTTTCTCCAGTTGCCCCACAGGGATATGTCCCTGTTGTTCGTTGCAACGTCGAAGGTACCGGCGATGAAGTTCAGGCTGTCGGTGATGACAATGTTGTTCAACAGAGAGACAATACGTCCGGGATTATTCATTGTAAGAGTGGCGACAGTAGCAGGCAATCCTGTTCCTGTAACCTGGTCTGCAACGCCGTTGTAAGTGAAATTGCCGTTATTGTGGCCGCCTTCATTGAAAGAGGGAGCCGTCGTTGTCCGGACATTGCCGTCCGAACCGTCGGTACGGATGCCCTGGGCATGTCCGACGCCGAGGCCACCACCGGTTTTCAGTATGAAGTTGCCTGCGCCGCTGATAATATACTGCCCGCAGTTGAGGAAACCTCCTCTGTTCGTAGGCAGGGCTTTTTCGATGATAATTGCTTTTGCTGCATTAATTGTAACATTCTGGTCGAGGGTAACAGTCTTGCCGTTACCGATTTTTACACTGTCGTCCGGATCGGGGACAACAGTAGTAGCTGCGCCGGTGTAGCCTGCCGTGGACCAGGTAGTGGGATTGGACCAGTTACCGTCGGCAATGCTGTAGAATACCCTGACGGAGGGTTCGCCGACGATGATTGCGCCGAGCGCTTCATGGCCGAGGGACTGGGTTGTGTTGAGGGTACGGGT
Source organism: uncultured Hyphomicrobiales bacterium (assembly GCA_964634885.1). GTDB lineage: Bacteria > Bacteroidota > Ignavibacteria > Kapaibacteriales > UBA2268 > DAINRZ01. Next base: position 20,974 of record CAZWLN010000013.1, read on the forward strand.
ACCGACATCGGACTTGTACCAGGTTGTACCGGTAAGCCTGCGGGTAACGAACTGCATCGGCGAAGTGGTTCCGTAATTATTAATGTCTGCATTCTCATAGCCGACAGTCAGGTCGTAAGTCCTGTAACCAATATCGAAAGTATTATAGCCTGCATCTGAGGGAACAGTCAGGTCCCATCTCCTGTTAACCGCTCTGTTCCAGATCAGGAAGCTGTTGCCGTTACTGGTAAAGAAAGCATTGTCGGTTGTTGAGTTTGTAACATTGACAAAGCCGGGATTGCCGTTGACGCCGGAGAACTGTATCGTAGCCGGGCGGTAATTGGCGTCGGTGCCGACGGCACAGAGCTTGCTCTGGGTGTTGCCGTCCGGGAACCACATCCTGACAGGACCGTCAACATGGCCGGTACCCGGCCTGATGATATTGCCCCTTACCGCAACAAACCTCGTATTATCGCGGGCATAGATGTTACCTTTATTGAATATAATCAGGCTGTCAACAACAATGTTCCTGCCGGCGGCATTTTGTATTATAACATTGCCGGCAGACTTATCGGTCATTAACCTGCAGAACCGTTCGCTGGCATTCTTGCTGATTGTCTGATCGGCGCTGCCGTTAAAGCGCACAAGGCTATTTCCGGGTTCAAATGTACCGTTGTCGGTCCAGTTACCGGCAACGGAGAGAGTGTCGCTGAAAGTTGACGACGAGGCGTCGAAGCCACCGAAATATGAATTGGCATTTATTGTAATCTGGCTTGCAACAGACATGTTACCAACATAGTAGTATTTGCCGACACCGGCAAAAACGACATTGTTGAACGGCTGGTTCTTCGAATCGATGACATTTGTATCGGCAGCGGCATTATTTGTAAATGTTACCGTCCGGGTATTGTGCTGGAAGAGGCCTCCGTTGTTGATCCAGTTCCCCTGTACCGCCAGGTTATAGGCAGCTGTCGAATTGAGTGCAAAAGTGGCATTGTCAAGATATACATTATTATATATTGTATAGTCGCCGGCATCGCCGGTTGTTTTTGTTCCGGAGCCGCCGATGATCAGGTTGTAGTAATTCAGGTAAGCCCACCACTGGCTGACGGCGCTCCTCATCGGTATGTTCTGGTTCCCGGTACCGTTGAACATAAAGGTTGTACCGGAAGTAATGAACCTCGGTGTTGTGAACGCAATGAAGTTTTGCTGGCTTATGTCAAATGTTCCATATATCCTTATTGTATCTTCCGGTTGGAATGTTATGAACGAATAGCCCCTGTTGCCCCTGATTGTCAGGTTATTATACTGCTTTACTGCCGGGACAGAGCCACCACTGGGTATTATCAGGGCATCGGCCCCGTTGAAATCAATTTCGCCGGCATAGAACCAAGGAGCGCTGTACCCGTTCGGGAAACCGCCTTCAAATGTCACCCTGCCGCCGTACATAGAGAACTGACGGCTGCCGGGATCCTCTCCGTCGATGGCATAGTCTTTGTCAACGTAAAGCGTACCCTGGTAAACCTCGAGTGAATCGCCGATTGTTACGGACTGGCTCAGGTTTACTGTGTTCGCAAAAGCATTTTTATTGACGACGAGGCGGCTGACGCGTGAAGGCAGGCCGTTGCCTGTGCTTTGAGGAGATGTGTTCCCATTGTATATATATGTACCACCTGTACCGAACATCCTGTTTACCGCCTGAATGTTGCCGGTGGCTCCTGCTGCAGTGATGCCGCTGGAATTGCCGATGCCAAGGGCGCCGCCTGTTTCTACCCTGAATGTATCTACCGTAGCAGGTACGGTGAAGGTCTGGGTAAGAAGCGTACCCGTATTTTCAATTATTATTTTCTTGGCTGCGGGCGGATTGGCCGTAAGCGTTACAATGTTATAGTTGCCGACGTAAACTTCGTCTGCCGAAAGATGGGGTGCAACTGTTGAAACGACACCGACATGGCTTTCTTTTGACCAGGTAAGCGGATCGTTGTAATTGCCGTTATTGCGGCTGTAGTATTTGGACCTTGCGGCGTCGAGTTCGCCCGCAGTCCAGTCGCCGTCGAAATTGGAAGTAACCTGTACAGCCCTGATCCTTCTCAGGCCGATATTGACATTAGTAAGATTATTGCCGGGATCGACATACCAGTTGGACAGCCTGTATTCGAGCACATGGTAGTTACCTATGGAGCCGACTTCTTCGCTCTGGTCATAGTAGAACTCCAGGTTTACACCGGTAGCGCCAAGTGTAATACCCGAATGAGCCAGGTTCCAGAATTTGGTAAGTGAACGGTTAGGGCTTTCCACGTTCGGATGTTCCGTAGGGATACATTTGATTGACAGCCAGGCGTTGCTCAGGGCAGTTCCGTCCTGCAGCTCGATCATTGCCCTGGTGTAAACTTCGCCGGAAGGCCCGGGAGTACCGACGGGAAAGAGAAGCATCAACGGAGCCGGCAATGAACCGGAGTTGGTAAGGTATCTGCGAAGTTCTGCCCAGGTCGTACCGGAAGCACCGCCACTGTTAAGAATGAACCTGTCGTCGAAAGTCTGGGTGGTAGCGTTGTCGGAGTACAGCTCGCCGCCGGCGCCGACATTGAGGTCATAGCCGTAGAGATCGAGCTTGGTCGAAGACATGATCCTTACATTGCCGTTGGCGGTAGTCTCGCGGTTGAGGAATACTTTACGGCCAGCTACAGTCTGGTTGATTGAAAAATTATTGAATACGGTACTCTGTGAACCCCTGATTCTCTGGTCGGTAGCGCCGTTGAAAGTAACGGTTCCCAGCGCAGCATTGAAAAATGTCGGATTGCCGAAATTGTTGATCCAGTCACCGCCGACGAAAATATCATGGCTGTTTGAAGAGGCATCCTGGCAATTGAAAGAATTATTTACACTACCAGCTAATGTAATGTTGCCCAAAACTGTGAAATTAGTTGTTGCATCGCCGACAAGCCTTACACTGACGTTGTCCCTGGCAATCATCTCAAATTCTGCCACGGGTTGAACCGTATTAATCTGGTATTGCTGGCCGATGGGGTTCTGGTCGTTGACGATCAGTTTACCTCCGGTAACAGCTCCGCTGTCAGCCAACACTAAGTAGTCGCCGATTCTGGAAGCGGCATTACTTTGCCTGCGAATCTCTATGTTACCGTCGTTCCATGTGAAAGTGGAGCTTTCCTCGCCGATGTCGAACATGCCCCTGTCGTCAACGCTGCTGTTGGAACCGATGCCAAGGGTAACATTGCCGTCGTACTGGGCATAGAATATCTTGTCGTCGTCGTTGTTTCTCGACAGTCGGCTGTCGATGTTCATTGCGCCATTGTCAATTATCATAGTGGCGCCGTCATCGTAAGTTAAACTGCGTGTGCTGCTTCCTGTACCGATATTATATGTGCCTCTTGTGCGGAGATAGCCCCCGAGAAGCAGTGAAGCGTTCTGGCCGGTAACAGTAACATTGGGATTTTCAATCCACAGGCCCGATTCACTGTTGATTTCATACTGGCCGGCTGCAATCGGGAAGAATGTATTGGTAAAAGCGAAATTGCCGGAGATGCGGAACAAGCCGCGTGTCAGTGTCAGGAACTGGCCGGGAGCGTTCAGCCCTGCACTGCTGATACGTACTTCATAGGCACGGTCGGCTTTGTTAACTTCAATGAAGTTGAAATTCGGGGTAACACCGGATACGATAGAATTGTCGGGGCCTGTAAATTCAGTATTGACTACCGAATTCGGAGAATTGTTGAGGTTGAACACGCCGTTGTTTGAGATATTGCCGCCAATCAGGAAATCATAGACCAGGGAACCCGAGTTTTGTACTTCGAAGACTCCGTTACCTGTAATGCTCAGGTTATTGCCGACACTCAGGGCAAACGGCACTGCACCGCTGAAAGTGAAATGGCCTAAGATGACATCGAGGTCATTGGCAATATCCGTGGCAGCCTGGAGTTGGACAATATTCGCTGCGTCGGCTTTGTTTATTTCAACATCAAATAAGTCAATCGGATTGACGGCAGTACCGCCGATGATGGAGTTAACGTTGCCGATGAATTCAAGGATGCCTGATCCGGGTACGAAAGCGCCTGTTCCGTTTACTATGAGGTCGCCGGTCAGGCGTATCCTGCCGGTACCATTCCGGGTAAGTGAAGCTCCGTCTTCGATTGTCATGTTGCCGCCGACGTACAGGTCTGTACCACTATTAATATATACCTGTGCTCCGGTGCCGAGGTAAAATCCCTGAGACAGGACAGGAGTCGTATTATATATATATAATAAGGATAGCAGTAAAATGTAACCGATGGGACTCATCGATCCTTTTAACTTCCTTATTCCATATGTACTTTTTCCTGCCATAATTACATCAAAGCCGATCAATCATACTATTTTGACGGGTTTATTACCATGTAACCGATTCGGATCTCATCGCTGTCGTAATTCGATCCTGAAGTTTCATTGGGCATCATCCCGACATGAATTGTGAAACTGCCGTTTGCCCTTGTTTCCACATCGATCATAAACAATGAATTCAACGGGCTTGGGCCAGACCCGCCGTTTGTTTTTCCAACTACATTGACAAGGATGATGGAGCCTGCTTTTACAAAAGTATTGCTGACTGTAACCATTCCCAGATCCTGGAAGGTGCCGGCTGTTGGAGCCGAAGTAACGAGGTCTCCCGAAGAGCCGAGAGTGAAGGCCATTACTCCGCTGGGGCCGTTGTCCGAGTACTCGGTCCCGGCCGTTGCCAACTCGACGGCAGTACCGGGGCTTGGGTTCGTCGAGGACCTTCCCATGGCAAAATCGCCGTCGTTAACCTGCAAAGCAATATTGTTAACACCGTTACCTGTTGCCAACATGCCGATAGTAGCCTGGCCGCCGGTAGCGTCACCCCAGACACCTATTGCCTGTTCGGCGCCGCTGTTGGAGGTCGTAAGTCCGTAAACAGCAGGTAGTTCGATTGCACTGGCAGGTACGCCGTCCTGTTTTACATAGAGAGCAGCGTTCTGGTCGGCAGTGTTGTCCTGGATGATACGTGCAACGGGATAGGTCGGTACAACCACTCCCCCGTTGTTATCCCTGATAATATTCAGTGCAGGTGCGTCGCCCAGTTCGGCTGTCGAAGGCTGTATTACCTCCAGTACACCTGTCGGGTTGATTACCCCGACACCAAGTTTTCCGTCCCCGGTAAGGCGCATCCTCTCGGTGTTATTTGTCCAGAACTGAACGCTCTGGAGGGAAGCGTCTGTCGTAGCAATTACCAGAGGCCTGGCGCTGCTGGTCCCGACATAGCTACCGGTAGTACCGTCCCAAGCGTCGGCTGTACTGTTTCCTGTGGTAACCCATGGGGTCATTCCACCGACGAAATCCTGCCAGGCTGTTCCGTCGTAATAATTGTAGCGTCCGGAAGTAGTGTTGAAGACAATCAGTCCGGTTGCCGGAGTAACGATGTTATTCCTCTGTGTCTGGGTCATACGGGGAGCAAGGAAACCCTGTGTCGTCGATCTTACTTCGAGCATTGCGGAAGGATCGGGTGAAGATGATACGCCGATGCATACTCCATCTGTCTGAGGAAATGCTTCCTGGCTGATAAAGAACAATCCAAATATTAATGATATATATCTTACACCCTTTTGAACCAGATTAATTTCGTACCATTTTTTCATTTTTCAACCTCCCCTAAGGGTTTTTATTTCAATTAATTTTTTTTCACACAGCTAAAATAACAAGATAAAATCAAGTAGTCAATAAGTAGAACTACCTAATTTTAAATTTTATTAATAATTTTTCATCATTAGTATTATCCAAAATTAACTCTTTTTTCATTAATTAACAAACATTAATAATTAAACTAATACTCCCCCAGTTCGCTAATCCAAAGGTTTACTTCCGCGTCGCTCGGCATCCTCAGGTCGCCACGCGGTGAAACAGACACAGTCCCCACTTTAATGCCGTCAGGCATACAAGATCTTTTATACTGGTTAGCGAATAATCTATTATAGTAATTTATCAAATTCACATTTATCTCATCACTTTTATATACGTTTTTAAATACCTTATCGGCAAGTAATTTTATTTTATTAGGGGTAAAGTTCATTCTTAGAGAGTAATATATGAAAAAGTCGTTAAGCGTGTATGGGCCTATACTTTTCTCGGTTTCCTGGACAATTTCCCCGTCTTTTCCGGCGGGTAACAGCTCAGGTGAGATGGGTGTTGCAATGATATCCTTCAGCGTTTTCACGGCAGGGGGAATTTTTTTACTATCCTTATATATAATATGGTAATTGTCGGCAAACCATTCGATGATAAACTTCACAAGAGTTTTCGGTATGCCGGCATTAACGCCGTACATAGACATATGGTCTCCGTTATATGTACACCATCCCAGCGCAAGTTCGGACAAGTCGCCGGTACCGACGACGATGGCAGAGTGTTTGTTCGCCAGGTCCATCAGCACCTGTGTACGTTCCCTCGCCTGCGCATTCTCATAGACAATGTCACGGAGGCTTTCGGAATGGCCGATGTCCTTGAAATGCTGCCTGACGGATTCGCTGATGGGGATTTCGAGGAATGTTACCCCAAGCGCTTTCGCAAGTACTTCGGCGTTGCTCCGTGTTCTTTTGGTAGTACCGAACCCGGGCATCGTAACAGCGATGATGCCTTTCCTGTCAAGTTTCATGTTGTCGAAAGTTCTGACGGCAACCAACAGGGCCAAAGTGGAATCGAGCCCTCCTGAAATGCCCAGGACAACTTTGTCGGAACCGATGAAACCGAGCCTCTTTGCCAGTCCGGCAGACTGGATGGAGAATATCTCGCTGCAAACCTCAGTCCTGGTGGATTTGTCGTCGGGTACGAAGGGATTGGAAGGGTAGGTCCTGAAGTTTAACTCAGCGGGCTGGTCTGAGGCGCTGAAATCTATTATCCTGAAATACTTTTCGTTGGGGACATCGGCAAAGGTTTTGTTCCTTATCCTCTCGGTAACTACCCTTTCAATGTCAACTTCGGCAATGCAAAACTGAGGGCCGTCGGCAAATCTTTCCGACTCGGCGAGCAGCGATCCGTATTCGGCAATCATGTTATGGCCGGGGAAAACGAGGTCAGTCGTCGATTCGCCTTTTCCGGCAGAGCAATAGGCATAGACGGCATTGCACCGGGCTGACTGGGACAGTACCAACTGCCTGCGGTACCCGCTCTTTCCGAGGGTTTCATTGCCGGCGGAGAGATTAAGGAGCAATGTAGCTCCAGCTCTTGCCTGGTAGAAACTTGGAGGTATTACCGACCACAGGTCTTCGCAGATTTCGATTCCAATGAGGCAATCGGGATTGTGGCGGAGCCTGAACAAGAGGTCGGCGCCGAAAGGCGCTTCACAGCCGTTGATGATGATGGTGTCCGAGACTCTGTCGAACTCGCTGGAGAACCACCTCTTCTCGTAGTATTCATTGTTATTGGGCAGGTAAGTCTTGGGTACAACTCCCATTATCTCCCCGTTGGCAATGAAAACAGCACAGTTAAAGAGTATGCCGTTACTGACAAGCGGCGCTCCGACAACCAACGCAGCCTCTTTGTCTTTGGTAAAGGCTGCCAGGTCCGTCAAAGAAACTGCTACTGCATTAAGCAGGGTTTTCTGGAAGAAAAGGTCGGCACAGGTGTAGGCTGTCAGGGACAGTTCCGGATAGAGAACAAGGCTGCATGACTGGTCTATGCACCTGGCAGCAGTATCTTTAATTGTTTGGGTGTTGGCACCCACATCGGCAATGGAAATTACCGGCGTAACAGCAGCTATCCTAAAATAGCCGTATTTGAATAGCGTATTAAACGACATTATTCCCTTTTCACAAATCTTCCTTCGCTGCAATAGCAAAAATAACATAAATTTTATTAAAGTCAATAAATTAATTAAACATTTATTAGTATTTACTAAATATTTATTAATTTCAGTCGAAGTATGGGGCCGGGAACAAAAACCTGGGAATAATTGTATATTAAATATGTAAATACGGCTAATTTAAATTATTAACTACCCTATCAAAGGTTGCAGCACAAGCAGGTCTGGGACGGTACAATATGAGCAACACCATGGCCGGAAAGCCATCATGGCCTGCAATCAACCCGCAGTAATAAAAACACAGCGCCCCGGGTCAATTCTTTTAATATTACCCAGGGGCCTGATAAACCCGAATTGTGCATTAGATAACCCAAAACGCGGAAAATCCAACCGCCCCCTGCCCCCTCCTTATCCAAGGCGGGGGAAAGTCGTTAAATTGCTATATATCAATTAATAATGTGATATTTACATCTCCAAACGCATTATCAGGGATAAAAAATAAGAAAAAGCCCCTGCGGCTTTTGACCGGAGAGGCTTTCTTCTATATTGACCAACTGTCTTTTGGGAGATGGTTATTCACAATCGATGGGGCACTGGAAATACCAGCCGAACTTGCTGAGGCCGATGTTCGTGAATTTCTGGTTGTCCGTGCCTTTACCCCATGCGTCATAATCGCAGGTGTGGACTGTGGGGCATGGAATCGTAACCTGGAAGTACCTGCCGTAGGTATTGTACCATTTGGTAGGGCCAACGTAGCCGGCAGTGTAGCTTAAAAACTTTACGCCTTTAATATTCATCATAAGATAGAGAGGGGTAACTCCGCACTGATAGTTGAACTTGGTTTTCAGTTCGCTCAGCGGAATCACGAATTTATTATTCTGGAAATACGAGCCGTTATGATGATAATCAAATAACAGAGGATAGGGCAAATGTGTAATGGGAGCTGCGGGAATATCGCTTAAATTATTAACGATCTCAAGATGGGCGTATTCAAGGGTATAGCCGTTTGTAAAGGAATAGCTTACTTCGAGGTTGCTGTTGTTTACTTTGACAACTACGTCGCCTTTGTCCTGGCTTGTCACATTGTCATAGATGTTCTGTGTGCAAAGAGTTGCGCTGACAGGTGTCTCTTCGCCGCAATGTTCGTCGCAGGTATCCTGTGCATTGGCCCAAACGGCGAAGTTCAGGTTGTCGTTGCAATACCAGCCGCTCTGGTATGGATAGATAATGTAATTGGTACCGACACCGACTTCGTAGATGTCCAGGTCAGAAAACTGAGCAGGATTGGCACTGATATTCTTCAGGTCGATGATATTTTTACCTACCCAAACCCTGATGTCGTTCAATTTCCAGCATTCGGCAACGTTACTGACAAATACCCAGCAACCACCGCAAACAGTATAAACAGTTACATCTGCAATTTTTGTATTTGTACCGTTAACATTAACCGTCAGGTCTGTGGTAATGCCGGGATTCCAGGCCTGAGTTTCAGTTTTTACGTCCTTGACGTCTGCTTCCAAACAGGGTACCGTCTTTGTTTCGGCAACACCATTGTCGCCGTCTTTCAGCATATCACACCCGGTATTCAGGAATTGAACGCCAATAATAATTAATGCAAGAACAATTTTTTTCATATTTCTCCTAAAAGTTAATTCTTGAAATATACAATTAAATTACCAAGGTGCAATTATATGAAATTAATGGATTTAATAAAATAGAGTAAAATTGGTATATTAACAAAATACCGGTTTTCAGGGACAGCAATCAGTGAAAACGCTGAACCGCAGCATTTGAAAATGTTACAAATGCCTGAACGGACGTCAGGGCCTGCACCTCAAAAGCCAACAATCACAAGCCTTTACCGGTAATCGACCCGACTTAACTTATAATTATAAAAATGCAGAAGAATCCAATTGAAATTATAATGTAATAGTACCTGATTTAAGATGGACTCCACCTCAAAGGTGGTGTATATCACCCAAAAAGTCGGACA
>CAZWLN010000013.1:30852-97385 GCA_964634885.1 uncultured Hyphomicrobiales bacterium
ATCACCCAAAAAGTCGGACAAGCTTCGAAAGGTTTTTGCAGGATAATCAGATTTAAGATGGACTCCACCTCAAAGGTGGTGTATATCACCCAAAAAGTCGGACAAGCTTCGAAAGGTTTTTGCAGGATAATCAGATTTATGATGGACTCCACCTCACTGTTGGTGTATATCACCCAAAAAGTCGGACAAGCTTAGAAAGGTTTTTGCAGGTTCACCTGATTTAAGATGGACTCCACCTCAAAGGTGGAGTCCATCTTCCGAAACATAGCGAATAGCCATATTACTTTTCACTTTTTCATTCATCCCCGGGTAATACATCTTTCCCGAAAGAAGTTAAATGTGCGAAAGCCCCTCCGGCTTATGTACCGGAGAGGCTTTCATCTATGAGGTTTACTACTACTTTTTCAAGGTATTAATCGCATACGATGGGGCACTGGAAGTACCAGCCGAATTTCTGAACATTGATGTCCCTGAATTCCTGGTCGTCTGTACCTTTACCCCATGCGTCATACTCGCAGGATGTATAGGTGGGGCAAGGCATCTTGAATTTCAGGTACTTGACCGGGTAAACGCAACCGAAATTCCAGTCAATTTCTCCACCCCAGATCGATTCTGTCGTGTGGTTTTTCTTAATTGTTGCATGTACCAGTGTGTAGAGCCAGTCCTGGCCGCAGACGTAATGGAGCCTGTTGTTGAGAACACTAAGAGGAATGGTAAAGGTTTTTGTAGTAGAATTGTAATAAGCAGATGTGTGGTTGTAGTCGAAAAGGGAAACATTGGGCAGGTGATTGCCGCCGTTAACCGGAACGCTGCTGATGCTCTTCTCAATTTCCAGATGAGCATCCTGAATGTTCCAACCGGAAATAAGATTATACTTTACAATAAGGTTGCCATTGTTTACAAGAACATTGACAGAGCCACGGTTGTTCCCATTCTCTGAGGTGAGAGCCCAGTTACCGATTACTGCATTGACAGGAATCTCCTGGCCACAGTCTTCGTTGCAGGTGTCTTTAGCATTAGCCCATACGGCATAGTTCAGCATATCGCCGCAATACCAGTCTGTTTCATAGGGGAAGACAATATAATTGCTTCCGACTTCAACACTGTGAATTTCCAGGTCGGGGAATTGGGAAGGATCGGCGTTAATGGACTTCAGGCTGCTAATATTTTTCCCTATCCATATTCTAATATCTTTCAGTTCCCAGCAGCTGGCAACATTTGTTACATAAACCCAGCAACCGCCGCAGATGGTATATACTGTAACATCGGCAATTTTGACATTTTCGCCGTTAACTTTTACGGTCAGGTCTGTTGTAATACCCGGTGTCCAGGACTGTGTCCGGGCATTGCCGTTTTTAACTTCTTCCATGCAGGGTGTTTTCTTTGCCATATCTACAGGACTGGTAGTTCCGTCTGTTAACATGTCGCAACCTGTAACAAAAAGTTGAATTCCAAAGATCATTAATGCGATGAGGAGCTTTTTCATTTTTTTACCTTACTAAATAGATTAACAAATTATTATCAAAAATTCTGTTACAATTATATGGAATTAATAGGTTTAATAAAATAGAGAGAAATTGGTATATTTTCAAAATACCGGTTTTCATGGAATTCATTCAGTGAAATCACTGAACCGGAGCATTAGAAAATGTTACAAAAGCCTGAATGGCCGTCTGGGCCTGCACCTCAAAAACCATAAACCACGGGCCTTATTGCCGGCAATCAGCCCCAACATTGACTTAGAATATAAAACAATGTAAAGGAGTCCATTTGTAGTAATAATGTATTGGTATTATCGAAATAATGAATTCTCTGATGACCTGATTTATTATGGACGACACCTCTCTGGTGGAGTCCATCTTCAGACGAATAAGAAATATATTCTATCTGTACTAAATAGTGAATAGCCATATTACTTTTCCATCTTTTCATTCATCTCCAGGTCACCACCTATCTCGTCCTGAATCTCAGCCTACCACGTCTGGGGTTGAATATCTGTAATGCGAATGGCTCAATGACTATTGATTGTCTCAGTACATAGAATTCTTATTCTTTTCAGGGAACAGAAGGACATGGATGCCTTCAAACTTCAACCCGGGTAAACCATCCTGGCCATTCATTGCAATATTTATTTCTTGCTTAATCCCCCAAAATATCAATGTGTGCCTTTTAAATCCACATTTCATTTTTACCTTGTCCCCAAATAATCAACCTGTCCCCATCAAAAGTGCAAAAGCCCCTCCGGCTTTTGTTCCGGAGAGGCTTTCATCTATGTGGATTTACTACTACTTTTCAGGCAATCAGTCGCAGATGATGGGACACTGGAAGTACCAGCCAAACTTGGTTACATTAATGTCCCTGAATTCCTGGTTGTCCGTACCTTTACCCCATGCGTCGTATTCACAGCTGTGAACGGTAGTGCAGGGCATCTTGAATTTCAGGTATTTTACCCAAGTATTGTGACCCCAGTTGCGATCACCAGCCCATGCTGTTTCACTTGAATAGCCTTTTTTAACAGTAGCATGAGCCAGAGCGTATATCCAATCTTCATTGCAAACATAGTTAAGTCTGTCCTGAAGTTCGGAAAGGGGGATTGTGAATGTATTGTCATGGAAATAATCATTGTCGGTATGATGATAATCAAACTGGCCGGGAATCGGTTTGTGGTTTCCGGCAACGGGAACATCGTCAAGATCTGTAACGAGCTCAAGGTGAGCTTCATTCAATGACCAGCCGTTCTGCATAATATACTGGACGACCAGGCTGCCGTCGCTAACGGAGAATTTGACATCACCGACGTCGAATCCTGTTTGGCTTGCCAGCAACTGCCATGTACCGATTACTGCCGTTACTGTTTCTTCCTGGCCGCAATCCGTGTCGCATGTGTCTTTAGCGTTTGCCCAAACCGCGTAGTTCAGCATGTCGCCGCAATACCAGCCTGTTTCGTAGGGGAAGACGATGTAATTGGTACCAACGTCAACACTGTGTACTTCCAGGTCGGGGAATTGCGAAGGATCGGCGTTGATGGCTTTCAGTGCGTTAATGTCTTTGCCAATCCATATCTTGATGTCTTTCAGTTCCCAGCAGGTGGCAACATTGGACACATAGACCCAGCATCCGCCGCATATCGTGTAAACGGTAACGTCGGCAATTTTGACATTTTCATTGTTAACGTTGACGGTCAGGTCAGTTGTAATGCCCGGAGTCCATGCCTGTGTCTCCGAATTGCCGTTCTTAACTTCTTCCATGCAGGGAGTTTTCTTAGCCATATCAACAGGATTGGTATTACTGTCCTGTAACATATCACAACCCGTAATGAAGAGCTGTATTCCTAAGAACATAATTGCGAAAAGGACTTTTTTCATATTCATATCCTATAATATTATTACTAATTTAATTATCAAATTTCTTGATGCAATAATATGTATTTATCATGTTTAATAAAATAGAGTGAAATTGGTAATTTTTAAAAATACCGGTTTTCATGGAAGGACATCAGTGAAATCACTGAATATTCGAACCGGCAATTTTCAGAAGATGCCTGATAATCCTTTGCAGGAGGGAACTTCCGAAACCAGTGAGTATTTCTGTTATTTTCATTAAGCCGGCAATTTCAGGCTATACCGTAGAGAAGTAATTATGGTTTGAACCCAATCCATAGAATCTGCCTTTGGAAGCCGGACATATAAAAAATGAAACCAGGATCAGGCAGAAACCGGACCCTGGCTATTTATAATTATATTGCAACAGTAGTGGCTGCTACTCGATTATCTTCACTTCCAGGCGCCTGTTGCGTTTAGAATTGCTGCCCAACTGCGGGTTAGTCTCTTCGATGGGCTGGAGAGACCCCTTGTAGATTGTAAATATCCTGTCTTCAGGTACTCCCTTAGAGGTAAGAAACTTCATTGCGGCTTCAGCACGTTTCTTGGATATGTCATAGGCCTTATCGATCTCGTCGAAAGGATCGGAGTGAGAAATGATCTCGACGTAAGATTTCGGATTCGCCAGCATATATTGTTGTATGCTCGTCAGATAGATCTTCATTTCGATTGTCAGCCCGTTGTCGTCTTTTACGTCGTACAGTATTACCCTTGTCACATTCGGTATTATCTTCTCATTGTTGTCAGCGCTGTTCCGGTCGTCCGGATTGACGGAACCAATCGAAGACTCACCTGGATTGGATCCTGTCGAATCGGCGTCGGTACTGCCGGAAGGAGGAATGTCCACATTAGGAATGGTCAGTGGTGGGGTCGTCCCTCCGTCGGGAACAACCGCAGCGGTAGTGTCAACTGCAGGCGTATCCGGCGTTGTGGGAACGACATCCGGAACGACAGCAACAGTAGAATCGACAGTCGGCGTTTCAATGGGTGTAGTCGCATCGACATCCGGGATTGCAGCAGCCGTCGTATCTACCGAAGGCGAACTTGAGACGACAGAATCGATTGCGGGTTTAACAGTTGCGCTCGAATCGACAAGCGGCTTTTTCAAGGCGCTGGTGTCAATCCTGTTTGTACCGATGGAGCTTTCGCCCGTATTTGCAGCTACGCTGTCCAAGCGGCTAAAGTCAATATTGCTAACTCTCTTATTCTTTTTAATTTCAGCCAGTACATTCTGGGGTACGTTCAATGTACCGTCTTCAGTAAGGTACTTCTCCAATTGCTTTGGAACCAGAACGATGTTCACATCGCTGACGAAATCGCCTTCACCGGTTTTGTTAACTGTGAAATTAATGGGCTTTGACTGCACTGACTCAAGAATATTCTGCTGCATCGTATCGATATATGCGTAGTAATCGCCCGGAGGGACACCCATCATATAGAATGAACCATCGGTGAACACCGGGAAGACTTCATGGTATGAATTGACGGTAGTATCCTTGGCAACTACATGTATTTGCACACGTGATTGAGAGAACGACGAGACGCCGTTATTCAGGGAGACCTGGCCTTCGATTACACCTGAAGCATAGCATGGGATATTGATAGGCTTGTAAACATTAGGGTCAGAAACCAGTGAGAATTCGGTTTGTGTGGGAACAAGCAAGGGGTTACGGAAAGATTTCCTGTCAACGATGACATTATACCTGCCGTAGGGATCGAGATTGTAAGCACGCCTTACATCGCCTTCACGGTTCTTGTCGAAAGAAGCGACGTCAACCATCTCAGACCTGACACCGGGAATAAGTTCTTCATTGTCATTGAATTCATTGTCGCCGTTGGCGTCGATGTAGTATCGGAAGGAAGCAGCGCCTTTACCGACAGAAGAACCGCCGGTCGGGTTGTTGAACAGGAAGTCGTTCGTACCGCTGTCAAAGCCCAAAACGCCGGTAATACCTTCTGTGAAGGAGACACCGCCACTTGTGGCCGACAACACCGTTTTGTTGTCGAACCAGTCAAGGCTGTGGTCGTACCTGAGTTCAGTCCTGAAATCCTTAGTAGGAATGGCATATTCACAACGAAGGACAAATGTACCTGCGTCTTTGATGCCCTGTGTAATCTGCAGATTGCAGAAACTGAAAGCGCCGGCGTTGATACTGTAACCGGTAGTCAGTGCAAAATAGGTTGGAGTCAACTGCCTCCAGATGACCTTGGGAGATTCGCGCCAGATATATCTTATCGCAGGAAGTAAGCTGTGCCCGTATGAAGTTGAAGAATCCGTCGCAACGATGGTTCCCTTATATCCTATGTCGTACATCATCTGGTCTATTGTGAAAGACAGCCTTGTGTTGAATTTAATCTGGTCAAAATTGGAAAATTCGGTATAATAGACATTGAATCCCATCTGGAAAGGTAATTTCAATGCATAGGGCAAAGCGCCGGTAAAGCTTGCATAGCTCCTGGCGCCCTGGCTGTTAACTTCCGAAGTGGAGAAATACCTTGAATAATCGAGGTTATAGCTGCCCCAGTCAGAGAAGTTAGTGTAGAGGTTTGCGTTAATATACCTGTCGGGAGAAAAACCGATAGTTGGAACGACAGCGCCTTTGAACAAGCGGAAAGAAATATTATCATAATAGTTAATGTAATCTGACTGGTCCGAATAGACAACACCGAAATCATTGGTAATCCATTCGGTTAAGCCGATGGCAGCACGTCCGTCATATATAATGTCATAGACCTGGGCGCCGGTGGAATCGAGATAATAGGGCATTACACCGGCACTGAGCGAATATTTTATCTCCCAGGGCCTCAGGAACTTAGGAGATATCTGAATCAGATCGTTCTTACGGTTAAATTCCCCTTTGGGGCCGAATTCCCTGAGTTCAATATTGTTTGCTCCATACTGCATCGGGACAGAGAATTTGTAATTACCCATGGGGTCGGCAAGGGCGTGGTCGTACAATACATTGTTAAGCCACAGTTCTACCTGCCAGTCAGGATTGGTTTTATCTTCAATATCGTTGTAAACATAGTGGAAACCGGTCAAAGGCCTCTCGTTCGAGATGGACACGCCTCTGATTGTCGTGGTCGGAAGAGAGCTGTTCAGATAGCTTCTTGGAGCGAAGTCTCCGGCAACAATCTGTGTCAGGTATGGATTGTCCCCAAGATAATACACCCATGAACCGCTCCAGTCATACATAATTGAATTCGAGTAGCCGCTGCCTGAAGAGTTGGTTTTGGTACGTGAATAGGTAGCGTAGCCCAGTAAGTTCAAACTGCCGCCGATAACCTCCAGTCCGAGATTGAGGTTACCGTTGACAACCAGGTCCAGATTGTCGTCAGTACTAAAGGAAAGGTTGTAGCGGGACAGGGCTCCGTCAAAGAATTTCCATCTCCTGTCAAACAGCAAGGGAGCGTAGCCGTCCTCATACTTTGACAGCTTGTCGTACTTTTCTTTCCTTAGCTGTTCCAGGTAGATGGGCATTTCGTGATAGTCTTCCAGTTTAATCGACAGCCGGGATTGGCTGGAATAGAAGTCAAGGTTAAACACTTTCTTCATTAACCGGGGATGTACATACACTTCCATAT
The DNA here is from genome assembly GCA_964634885.1 of uncultured Hyphomicrobiales bacterium. Classification (GTDB taxonomy): domain Bacteria; phylum Bacteroidota; class Ignavibacteria; order Kapaibacteriales; family UBA2268; genus DAINRZ01. The sequence goes on from CAZWLN010000013.1 coordinate 37,818, forward strand.
CGGTCATAATGAAATCCTCTTTATTCAGGGGAATTTCCCTTTCGCCCCTCCTGGCTACTTTCGAGTCGAAATCAATTTCATAGAGTGAGTCAGTCTTAATAAAAAAGCCTTTGATTACTTTTTTGGAGTAATTATATTCATTATAGACTTTGAGCAGGGAAAAGGTTTGTATCAACGGCAGGTATGTCGTATCGGCATTGATGAAAGCAGAAATGTATTTGGTCCAGTTCCTGTATTTAAACTCGAATAAACCTTCGTAGGCTCCGTCAGGAACTTCATAATCCACTGTTTGGGATTTCATCCCGGTTATGCCCAGCATTAAACCAAGAACAATATAAATTAGAAATTTTTTCAAATACATGTCATTTTTTTTCATTATTTCAAAATCTTACAATTACTTACAAAAAAAGCAAATTAAATGCCATTTATTCAATTCTGAATTCAAGGTCTTTATTTAAATCAATAACGTTATATCTCCTGTCTTCGGGAATATCCTTCATATTCTCATTATGTATCATCATTACTAACTTGAAATCACCGGGAAAAGAGAATGATTTCAGGTAGGACTTCGGAATGGCAAGGGTACGCCTTGTTTCGAAATACAAAGGACATGCGTCTTCGAACACATTGATGATCTTGTCGATCGTCATATCGTGAAGTTCGAATGTAATATTGCCCCAGAAAGGAGAGTTGCCGGTCCTTTCCAGTTCGATTGCAATGACAACGGAGTCGTCGTCATTCCTGATGATATCATATTTCTTTACGTCAACTCCGGCAAAGACCTTACCTTTCTGAAATACGATAGGTATTGTAATTTCATTGATCAGCTTGAACTTAGAACCGATATTGGCGCTTTTGCCGGTGGTGTCGAACTGTTTTTCTACTTCGACAGAAGTGAATTTGATCCTTGTCCAGTAAGTACCGTCTTCCAGGCCCGATACATTGGTCAGTAGGAACCTGATTGTCTGCTCTTTACCGGGAGGTATTATTATCTTCTTGGGAAAGACCTTGATGTAATTATTGAGTGAGTATTGTGCGGCCTTGACGGAGTCATTCCTGATCAGTGTTACCTTCCCTGTCGAATCCAACCAGTTCTCATATATAAATTCAAAACTGATCTTTACTTCTAAGGGTTTGGAAGAAGTATTCTTAAGCTGTGCTTCGGCTGTCTTGGACACAGGGTCGAAAAAAACTCCAAGCGGATTGACGACTATTTGGGCATTGGTTTTTGCACAAACAAGAATAAACAATACTAATATTACCGTAATTTTAATGCGTCCGTTCATAAGCTTTTCATTATTATTAAACAATTTTTTCAATTTCTTATAATTTAAAGTTATTAAATTATTTTTTAATTATTAAGATTTTTTTATATCCGTCTAATATTTATATAACTTAAGCAATGTCAACCGAATCCTGTTTCTCCGGAAAGTTGCTTCATTTCCCATCGCTCAACCCAATTATTACTAAATAATTATATATATTCACTTTATCAATCACAAGTACTCAAAGAACATTACAAAATTAGACAAATAATATACCAAAGTAAATCCCATGAATCCGGTAATTTTTATTTTTACCGTTGTATTGGTATTATATATACGTATAATCTTGGATATGCCATTAAGTGAATTATAGTATTTTTACCGGTACAGTTGCACAGTACCTTTATTTTGTTTATGCCGTAATGGCAAACAGCGCCCATAAGGCCGATCGGGGCATATTCTTCCGGAAAAGGGACGGCCCGGAAGCTTAAACCCGGATTGTGCATTAGACCCCCAAAAACACGATATATCCAACCACCCCTGCCCCTCCTTATCTAAGGAGGAGGGGAAAATCGTTAAGTTGCTATATACCAATTTATTATATGATGTTTACAATTCCGATCGCAATATCCGGGTTAAAGAAACAAAAAAGGGGAAGCCCGTAGAAGACTCCCCCTTATATAGTATTGGAATTTAATATATTTACTGATGCACTTACTTCATTTGTTGACTACTGTCTTTTGACATTTACAATTACATTCCCTGTTGACGGCTCTATTTACCTTTCTTTTTGTTTTTTCCCGGTTTGACAACAGCGTCAGTAAAGGCCAGCAGTTTCGTGTCGTTCTTATTGACTTCCATCAGGAATTTCCTGAAGTTGTCGAATTCGGCGCCCGGTGAAGCCTGGTCTTTACTGATGGAAAGCTTTCTTACAACCGTCAGGACATCGCCCTTAAGCTTGTATGCAATCCTGTACTCACCGAAATCATTTTTAATATTAACATCCTGAGGTATTTCAACCAGGGTTTTTCCCTGTGATACAGTAATGTTGACAACATCCTGAGTATAATCGAAATCATATACATAGGCAATATTGTACGGTGTTTTTCTTTCTTCTGAAGCAAGCGACTCCAGTCCATAGATGAAATCGACAATCGGCACTTTGAAACTGTAATAATTTGCCACTTTGTTAAAAATGTTATCGACATAGAAAGAATACCTGTAGGTAACACTGTCGTCAGTAGTGTTCAGTTCCGGCCCAAAAGACAGATCGACAAGTTTTGTACCGGGATAGTCGGAATTGATGGAACTGAGAATGGTTTTGCGCTGTTCATCGACACTCTTGCTCTTGTACGTACCACGCGTGTGTGTAGTAAGGCCTCCGAGCTTAACGGTATTCACATCGCAGTACATTCTTTCATTCTCAAACTTTACATTGATGACTCTTTCGATGGCATTTTTCATACGGTCGGGTGGATCGATGGTGATGAGGCCGCCCTTGTTGTTTTCGCTGATCTCGAGGCCCAGGGCGCCGATCAGGTGGCCGTGGACAGCGCCGAACGGCAGCATGTCATTGGTAAGTTCGACGTAATACTTTTTCCCGTCGGCCTTAACGGTAGCAATGGCATGGTTGAAATCTGTGGACGGCAGCGGCAGGTTGTTTTTACCGTAGTCGTTGGTAGAAACGAGAACCAGGTCCGCGTCGATGCCTTTGGCACGGCACAGCGCAACGAAAAGTGTGGAAAGGTCCTTGCAGTCGCCAATCCTCGTGTTAAGCGTCGTCGAGGCTTTCTGGGGAACGACGCCGCTCTGCCTGAAATTGACAAAACTATACCTGATTTTACTTTCAATATAATTATATATCTTTTTAACAGACTCCTTCTCGGTCAGCTTTGTGTCGTCCGGGAAAATCCCGGCGAGAGCTTCTTTTACCTCGAAGAAATCCCTGGCTTTTGTCTTGTAGATGTCCGAGTACCAATTCGTAATCACGTCCCAACCCGGGATGGAAGTAATGTCGAGTACCTCCGAGAAAGAAGTCTCTACGGGAGAACATTCCTCATATTCGATCTTCTTCTGGTCCTTGCGCTGCCAAGTGTACATCACCCAGTCGTCAACATTCTTTACCTCCGGTTTCAGGTCGGAGTTGGACATGATGTAGTCGAATTTTTCTTTGGGGTTGATGAGCAGCGAGAACTTGGTGTCGAGCGAAGGATAGTAATAATAGAACGGTTGTTTGCCCCAGAAATAGGACGAAAGGGAGCCGAACTGGTAATTCTGTATCTTGTATATTAACAGAATGGCGTCGCCTTCTTCCAGGTTAGTGTAAACAATGGTATTACTGCTGGTTTCAGCTTTGAGTTTTTCACCATTCTTTTTCAGTACCCGGGCCTCTTCGATTACCAATTCCTGGTTGTAATTCTGGGAAATGGAATACTCTTTGAGAACGTCGATGCCCTCTTTGGAGAGGGCTTTGATAAGCAGATAGTGTATCTCTTCCGAAGCGCCGCCGCTGTAAACAACCTGGTTTGTGTGGTTACACAGGATGGCAGCATGATCCGTTGGTTCAAACGACTTCGACAGGTTGTCATTATATATCTTAATCAGGTCAGGTTCATCGAAATAATCGCGGGAGGGCTTTTTACCTTCCAATTTTCTTATCTTATCGCGAACAGAATAATAGTAGGGATTATATTTAATCGCAGTGTAATAGGCGGCAAGAGCTTTATCATTCATGGACCTTTCTTCGTAAGAACTGCCCAGGTCCTGGTAATACGTGGCAAAATAGGGTGCTATTTCAATACACTTCCTGTAATACTTTTCCGCTTTTTCATAGTCCCTGAGCCCGAAGTAATAGTCTCCAAGAGTTGAATAGTTGTCAATGTCTTCCGGTGATTTTTCAATCTTGTCGTTCATTAATTCTAAATACTTATCTGTCTTGCCGAGTTCGAGATAGATCCTGGCGATACCGTCAATCAAAAGGCTGTTGTTGTATTTATCAAGATAGTTTTCCAGGATATTGAGCATGGCTTCCTGGGAGCTGTTCAATTGTTTATCATAAATAATTTTTAAGGACAAGAAATTCAGGTTATAGGGAAAACTGTCATAGGCCTGGTTGATGTAATTCTTGATGTCTTCATTCCTGTTTTCGGCGGCAGCCAGTTGTATTTTCATCTGCAGCAGCTTTTCCCTGTCATTTGATACTTTTTCATAGGTTTCCAGCAATCCTCTGGCTTTGTCATGCTTCTCGTTCTTTATTGCTTCGTCGAAATCCTGCCCGACGATTGTCGGAAGATTGGGTACGGTATTCTTCAGTTTCTCATGAACGACACTGTAGTTGGTGTAGTCTTCCATCCTGGCATAAGTTTCAAGCAGAAGGTCGATCAGACAAGCGCTTTCCGGATATTGCCCCGATGATTCAAGCAGCAGTTCCCGTGCCTGGTGATACTTATCATTGAGCAGATATACCTGTGCAAGGAGTACTCTAAAGATTAGTTTACCGGGTTCGGCTTTCATCTTTGCAGTAAAATACTCTTCGACTTCACTGTAAATACGCCTGCTTTTGAAGTTTGTTTCTTTTTTGTACGGCTGGTAAACAGTCGTGTAGGTAAGGTTTTTCAAAGGCGTCTCATTGTCGTCGGTAATCCGGGCAAAGAAATTATTCCTGTCAATCTCGCTCGAACCTATCTGCAGCAGTATCCTGTTATAGCCCTTGTTCAGGTGTATGGTGGCAATATACGTATCCATGCCGTTGTTGCGCTCTTCCTCTTCATTGATGACCAATTGGTCGTTGACCCAGGCTTTGAGGGAGCCGGAAGTACCCAGCCTTAGCTGTGCATCTGTCTCTGTCGGGCTGTTACAGAATGTCTGCGCATAGACGATCGAGTTCCTGGTGTTAAAATTGTTCTGCATGGATATCCAGTTGCCTTCATTCGGGGCAATCAGGTTGAACCATTTGATGTCGGCTTTATTTTTGTCCATGAATACATAATCAGGTTCCGGATGGTCGATGGGCGCATAGTTTTTGTTAAATCCGCTTTCGGATATATTCTCAAAACAGCCTGTCAACTGCCAGGTGTATATTCCGCCGAGCAGTTTCCCGTATTCCAGAGACTTGTCAAAGCGATAGACCGATTTGCAATGGGAACTGATCGTCTCCAAAGCCCATGTTTTTGCCAATCCTTTTATCTTGGGCGACTTGTTCATGGCTTCGAGGATTTCCGATGTTTTTTCCTCGGTACTATTATTTCCCATGCCGACATTAACAAACTCCCACATGGAGAAAATATATGGATTGGGATTGTCCGATTTTTCAATGATGGCAGCGAAGTTTTCGGCAAAGCTTTCGTAATCGGAGTGTAGTTTCGATGTAATCATCAGCCACAGCCTGGCTTCCAGTTCATCCCAGCCACCGTCCTTGATTGCCAGTTTAAAATATGAAGTAGAATTCTCGAAATCGTTTTTGTTAAAGCGTTCCAGGCCCTTGTCGAGGTTCTCACCGGCCGTCAGCCTGCCGCAGCATAACACTGCCATCAGTACTGCCGACACGATCACCAGTTTCAGTTTTCTATTCATCAATCACCAATCAATAATTTATACAATAATCAGATTTTTTCAATATATAATACTAAGACAGTTTGTTTATTAATAAGGTTACAAATGCAATCATTTTGGGGTTATATTTATAATACAGCAATGTCCTTTTTGCCGCCATTAAGGGAACAAATGCCATGGACAAAACCGGAACAGGCATCAATCCTGCCGCTCAGGGCCTGCCGTTTCGCCATCGGACTGCATGCAAGGAACTCCCGACCACAAACAATATTAATAAATACTATTTTACATAAAAAAAACATAATATACAAACATCAATTTCTCTGCGACAACCATAGATTTTTATTCAATGCCCCGATGTCCTGCCGCACACCAATCGAATGGACGGCTGTTTCAACAGTGGACACGAAAGCGGCAGATCATGGGATTGTCGATGGGTTCCAGGCCACCCTGAAGTCCTCGTTGAACGACGCCATCAGTTCCATGTCGTCTTCAGAAATTTCAAAATCGAACACCTTGCTGTTTTCCCTGATCCTGTCCGGTTTTGTTGACTTGGGAAGGGTAATAGTCCCAACCTGCAGCGTCCACCTGACCATCATCTGGGCGGGAGTCTTTCCATACTTCCCGCACAGTTCCCTGAGCCTGATGTCGTCGAACTTCTTGCCTCTCGTCAGCGGGCTGTACGCTTCTACAAAAATGCCGTGTTTCTCACAGTAATCCTGCAGTTCCTTCTGGTAAAGGAAGGGGCTGAATTCCACCTGGTTAACGGCAGGCACAACAGGAGAAGCTGCCATTAGCTGCTCCAGATGGCCGATAGTATAATTGCTCACGCCGACAGCCCGGCACAGCTTCTCGTCGTAGAGCCGCAACAGCGCATCCCAGGTATCCTTCCTGCTTTCCGGCAGGGGCCAATGTATCAGGTAGAGGTCGATGTAACCTGTACGCAGTTTCTTCAGGCTCATTTCGAAAGCCTTCAGGGTATTGCTGTATCCCTGGTCCGAATTCCATACCTTCGTAGTGATGAAAACCTCTTCCCTCTTAACGCTACTGTGCTCCAGTACTTCGCCGATATCCTGCTCGTTGCCGTAAAGCGAAGCAGTGTCGATGTGGCGGTACCCGAGGTTCAGGGCGTGTTCCACCGCCCGGCAGGCTTCCTCACCGGGATTGGCAAGGTATGTACCCAGTCCCAGTACAGGTATTTGTACTCCGTTGTTCAGTGTTTTTGTTGTCGTCAGATCCATAGTTTGTACTTTTTTTAATGTATTATAACAATAATTATTCATAATTTACATTAGTATATAAATATAATTAAAATGTGATTATAATTGATGAATAATTTTTATAAAGGGATCCTATGAAACGGTTATTTTACTACATGGCGTTGCTATTTGTACTGATGAACTACAGCTCGGGAGCAGGGACTTACTACGGCTTCAGCTTACTTACCGACGGGAAAAGCGAGAAACCCGGATACCTCTTCAACGAAGACAATGCCTGTGTTGAACAGAAAAACCAGGGCTGCCTGCGCCAGGAATCGTACGGCAAGGGTATTACGGACAGGACACAGATTGCAACAGAAAACCGCGGCTACGACGTACTCAATTATGATATATTCCTTGACTGGTACAAGCCCCTGACTGATGAGATCCAAATATGGACAAACGGCAAAGGCGACACCGTCAAATACCTCTTAAGGAATTTCACCGGCAGGAACAGAATCAGGCTGGCTGTAACTCAGGACAACCTGGTTAGTCTCGATTTTGACGCTCTCAAATTAGTAATCAGCGATATTAAAATCGACAAATATCCCGGAGTTGAACTTGTACAGCCCGATTCCAACGGTGTCCTTTCGATCTTTCTGCCCCAGGACGGAACATTCAAGCTCAACGACACCCTGACCGTAGAAATCGCCTATGCGTTTCTTCCAACGACATCGAACGGCTTTTTCCTCTACCCTGAAGGCAGGTATGCCGGGCAAACATATAACTATGTTGACAGCACCGGTAATACAAGGTCAGATTCGACTTTCGTAGAGGAAAGGCTCGCCTACACGATGAGTGAACCACAGGACGCCAGGCTGTGGATGCCCTGCAACGACGACCCGGCAGACAAGGCTTTCATGTCGATGTCCGTGAGGGTTCCTGAAGGATTTGTTGTGGCCTCCAACGGAATGCTTACCGATTCAACCCGGGACAGTGTCGGCGTCACATATAAATGGGTACATCAGTATATTCTGCCGACCTATCTGATGCATGCCGCTGCTTCAAAATTTGTAACATTCAGCGATACCTACAACAGGGTCACCAACCCTGAAGTGTCGATACCCGTTCAGTATTTCGTCTGGGAAAAGGACTATAATACAAAAGAAATCGACAACCATCATTTCAATGCCAGAAATATGCTTAAAACAACCGTTGAACAGATTGAAACTTTTTCATCGCTATTTATCGAATATCCATTCGAGAAATATGGCATCGACGCTGTTTACCCATTTAATTACGGCGGTATGGAACACCAGACTTTAACAACATGCTTAAGAAAATGGTTTTACTCTTCCTCTGACGAGGGATTTGCCCACGAGCTTGCCCATCAATGGATAGGCGACCTGATGACCTGTGCTACCTGGAAAGACATCTGGATCAATGAAGGCGGAGCTTCCTGGTGTGAAGCGCTCTGGGACGGCAGAAAGGACACAAGTCAATATTACTCTGTCCTGATGAAAAAAAGGTATGATTACCTGCACATCTCATGGGGCTATGGAGGCGGTTTGAAAGAGCCTGCAATATACGGGATTGATATTAATAACCTCTTTAACGTTCCTACTACCTATTACAAATCCTCCTGGGTTTACCACATGCTGATGGAAATGATCGGAAGAGACAAGTTCTTCCCCATATTCAGGGACATGTTGAAACAGTATTCATTCGATAACATCACAACCCAGGAGTACCTCGATTACTTCAAGGCACAGAACCTGGAACTGCCCATTACACTCGATACATACTTCGATCAGTGGCTGATGAAGAGAGGCCACCCGGTTTATTATATCACGACTTCTTCCCAGAAGAACTCCGACAACGACTATGAAGTAAAAGTAACACTCAACCAGACGCAGGAAGGCGACAACATTCCCCAGGCTTTTGCTATGCCCGTCGAATTGATGTTCATCAAAGACGACGCCGTCGTTGCAAGGGAAAAAGTCTTAAACAATGAGCGCACTCAGGAATTCACCTTCAACTTGTCGTTCATGCCGGACTATGTCCGCATCGACTCCAACAAAGTACTCCTCGAGCATTTGGAAACCATTACCGAAGTTACCGAAAGTAAAAACTTTGCATCAGGCATTACGGTCAGTCCCAATCCGGTCAGTGAAAACAGCAACGGGACAATTACACTTACTGTTCCCGACTATTCGACTGTTGAAATTGCACTCTACGACGTTAACGGCAAACGTACGGAAGAAGTTTACAACGGCATGCTCGGCAGCGGCAGCTACGATTTCACTTTCAGGACTGACAGGCTGCAGTCCGGTACTTACCTTGCAGGCATTAACATCAACGGCAGTTACCTGGTAAGGCCATTCATAGTGATTAAGTAAAGAAGTTAGTAATGGAAAATTTTGTGGGGGCGGCTGATTAACCGCCCTTTTTTCTATGAGGGGTAAATACGGGCTTCCCAGGCACCCTCAAACAAGAGGTGGCAGGGAGGTAAATGACTGCCGGATCCATATTCTAATTAAGCATTATCCGTATAACTTAGTAATTTTATTTCATTTACTTTAATTTTTATCATCAGTAGCCATTATAAAACAAAATATTTACTTAAATTTGAACCCAAAACACTGCTTCATGTGTTTATGTTTCTGATATGATAAACGCATACGTAAAACATAGTGACGTCGAGTTGGTAGAAATCCTGAAAAGATCAAAGCAGGACAACAATACCCGTGTGTCGGAAGATACTTTCGGCGAATTGTACCGGAGGTACTCCGCAAAGATACTCGCATACTGCCGCGGGCTCATCAACGACCGGAGCCAGAGCGACGACATATTCCAGGAAGCTTTCATCAAGTTTTACAATAGTATTGACTGCAATTTCTCTGCTGCCAATGTCGGCGGTTACCTGTTCCGTATTGCGCGCAACCTTTCGTTCAACTATCTGCGGGACCGGAAGAAAACCGTGTCCATCGAAGAATTTGATTTCATTACCGACACTGTTGCCGACTATGAAAACAAGGAATTGTTCGACCTCGTAATGAAAGGAATCGACCTTTTGGATGAAAAATACAAGGAGGCATTCGTATTAAGTAAACTGGACGGCCTTTCCGCCCAGGAGATCGCGGAGATATGCGACATTACTCCCGAAGGCGCCAAGACGCGTATCAAAAGAGCCAGGGTTAAGCTCATCGAGATACTGGAGCCTTATTTAAAAGATATTTATAAATAATAATAGTTTAAAGCTATGAATTATACTGAGCAATTAATCGATTTTGTTGACGGGAACCTCGAGCCGGAAGCCGAAGAGAACCTCTTCTACCAGCTTACGGTCAACGAGGACATGAGGGTAAAGCTCAAGAAACTGCTTGCCGTCGATAATTCAATACATAATAATTTCAAACGTTTCGAACCCGGACCCGAACTTACTTCCGGTGTCTTTTCAGCCCTCGGATTCAGCTCACTGGCAGACGGCGCACCCGGCACAGGCAGTTCCTCTGTAGCCCCAAAGCCCTTCAACGTCGGTAAGTTCTTTACTTCTAACATAAAGCTGCTTTTCACAGCAGTCGTTTCGTCTGTCCTTACCTCTCTCATCTTTGCAGTTTACATTATTCCCGAAAGGGACGGCAATGCCGCCATTACCGGCACCCAGGAAAGTCACGCAGTCCAATCTGCGGCAACGACAGCAGTCAATAGAATACCTGTAATCACCAGCTATGAGAACAACGACGACGGCAACAGACGGGTAACTGCCGGTTCAGATGAAGGGGACGACAGCCAATACGGCCTGAAAGCCCCGGACGGCAGCATCTCCGGCAGCCGGTCTAACGGACTTGCTTCCAACACTTCGACGCAGCCAAAGCAAGGTTTCAAACGAACCTCTTCACACAGCAGCCAAAACCGCACTTCCGTAGTGAATCATCCGTCAAACACTGGCAGTGTAACAATCGCCGACAACAGGCCTGACGGCTATGAAAACGACAATAATATTGCTCCTGCAGTCACTGAAAAGCAGATGGCAGGACAAGGTACAGCCCTGATTGACAAGTCACAGATTGTCAGCCCCGGACCGGGCTTCAGCAGCACCCCCGTACTGGGCCTGCCGCCGCAAATCCCAGGACTGGGCCAGCTCTTCTCATTTGCTTCAGGACTGGGAATTACAATTGAACTCAACGGGATGACGGATTTCCAGGACTTACCCGACAAGCAACTCAAATTTGACAACACACAGTCACTTAATAATACATCCATTTCACTTGGGTATCGACTGTCGGACGACTTCACTGCCGGCGTCAACTATTCACGCGAAACGTTCAACCAGCATTTTTCCGGCAGAGAGAAAGACGGCAGGGCTTTCGTCATCGACCAGAGGCCAAATATGGGTACCTATTCCATGTTCCTGAGATACTACCCCTTCAATGGCATCGCCGTCAATCCTTACGTTCAGTTGTCCTGCGGCTGGAGCCGGCAAAATTCCGGCGGCAGGCTTGCCGGAATTACACCAAGGGCTACTCTCGGCGCTGAATACCCGCTCCCGTTCATAGGCAACCTTTTTGTTTACGGTTCACTCGACTATACCTGGCTCATATATAAATATCAGGATAATGTTAACCTGGACTCAAAGAAATTCGATATTAATTACGGATTGAAGTACAGATTCTGAGACAATGAAAAAACAAACAATCCACATATATTTCTTCGGGCTGTTGCTGTTGTTTTACGGCTGCACCGACGATATCGGCATTGAAAGCAATGCCGGTAAAACCTACGGTCAGCCTGATGTCCTGAAACCGCTCAGTCTGGACAATTACTGGGCCTATTACGTAAATGTCTATGTCGGGGACAGCCTGATCAAATCATTAGGCTTCGCTGAAACACACAGGATAGAGAAAGAGATTGACATATACCAGATCGGCAATATGTTCTACGAAAACTTCGGCACTCTCATTTTTACCGACAGGAATACCGGCGCCTACTTCAGGAATACCGACAGTTCCATGATAATGATGTACGAATGGTCCAGTGACACAAAGATTTTCACAATTACTTCATTCTTCAAATATCCCGCTGTCGCCGGTGAGTCATGGCAATACGAAGCCGACACACTCTGCGGCCTCTATCCGGTGGGAGTAACAAGCATTACCAGGCGGATAGCCTGCACGGACACCACTGTCATTGCAGGAGGCAAGTCCTATCATCCGTGCATAGTGTATGTAGATGACCTTTATAATAAAATGGGCCTGCCCGTCTTTCGTAACTGGAACACCTGGCGTTTTTGCCCGGGGGTAGGCTTAGTCAGTTCGACCGAGACCTATTACACAAGAACGAGAAAATTATTATACACCTTTACCTTTGAACTGGACTCTTTCCAGGTTAACGATTAATCAGTCCTTTTTTCCGGTGTACTTCAGCGACAGCAAGGCAATGTCGTCAAACTGTGTTGCACCTACGGTAAATGTCCTGACCTTTTCCAGTATAATCCTGTTTACGGTTTCCGGACCGGCGCCGGGGACGAGGGCTTTCAATGTGGAGATGATGCCGTCTTCACCGAACCTCTGCTCCCTGTTGTTCTTAGCGTCGATGACCCCGTCGGTGTAAAGTATCAGCGTATCGCCCCGATCGAGCGTGCAGTATTGAGTTTCATAATCGAAATCGGGCATGACGCCGAGGGGCAGCCTGCCTCCCTTTTTACCGATCAGCATGACTTCATTATTCTCTTTAAGTATGAACGGCGATTCGTGTCCTCCATCGATATACTCCATCAAGCCGGTACTCAGGTCGAGGATGCCTGCAAAAACCGTTACGAACATCAGCTTTGGATTGTCCTTGGCAAGTTGGAGATTGACTCGTGTGACAATGTCCCCAATCCCTTTACAGTCACCGAAGAGGGCGTGTGTGTTGAACAAAGTCTTGGTAACGGACATGAACAGTGCAGCAGGAATGCCTTTGTCAGAAACGTCGCCAATGAGGAAAAACAACTTGTCGCCGCCGATAAGGAAATAGTCGTAGAGGTCTCCGCCAACGTCTTTCGCAGGATTGAGGACAGCATTGATGATGAATTCATCCCTGCCTGTAACGGCGTCGTCAGCTCCAGGCAGGATGCCTTTCTGTATCTCTGAAGCGACATTGAGTTCCGTTTCGATTCGTTCCTTGGCGGAATAGCTCTCGTCTAAGTTGTCCATGTACTGCTGAAGCATGGAATTCATGTAAAGCATCATTTTTGATATTTCCGACAATTCGTCGCCGTACTTTTCAGCCATGGTCCGAACCGGGCCGGAGAAAGCGCCGTTCCCGTTGAAGTTGGTGTTGATGAGCGCCTTCGCGTATTTCTCAAGTTTTTTGATCCTGTCGGTAAAAATTTTTACGATAAAGAATATTGCCGAAAAAGACAGCATTGTAAGGACTGCCAGTGAAACGAGATCCCTGACCGACAGGTCTTCGAACTGCGAAGTGAAGCCCCCGGAACACAAAAACACAATTACAATTGCAATTGAAAGTAAATTAACAGTTAAGACACATAACAGCAATTTACTGCCGTAACTTATCTTTGAAGCCATTGGAACAACTAATTATTAAGATTCATAACAAAAATGTTACGGTTCCTGCCGTCAACATATTCATAGTTAAATTTGTCCACACTTGAGAAAACGAGGAAAATACCCAGGCCGCCGATGGCCCTGTCTTCGAGTGGAAGGTTCAGGTCTTCTTCGGTAGGCAGTTCGTTATCTCTCGGGTCAAAAGGTTCGGCTGTGTCTTCCACAGTAACCCTGAAAGCAGTATCTTCGTTCTCGATGAAAACATCCACATCGCCTTCTATTCCGGCTTCTATATAACCATAGTTGATGATATTGGTAACGACTTCGTCGATAGCCAGGATGAGGTTGTATGCGGATTTCTTATCAAGGCCGGCGCTGAGTGCATGTTCATGCACGAAATCCCTCACGGGACTGAGGGAATCCAAATTTCCGGGAAATTTTTTTGCAATCATCAATTCTCTCCAATCATTCTGAATAACTATCGACAATATGAACACTATGGTGAAAGCCTGTTTTCTGTAAAGTATCGACTATCTGTTCCTGTGGCCTGACTAAGTAGATGGATGCTTCGGCGCCAAGCTTCTGTTTGGCAAAGATAATCACCCTCAAACCTGCTGAAGACATAAACTTAAGGTTCTCAACAAACATAATGAGTTTTTCCGGCTTGCTCTGGGTAATCTTCTCGATCTCCTTCATGAACTGGCCGGCAGTACTGGTGTCCACATCCCCCTCGATGGTCAGCCTGGCGTTTTTGTTATCAATTTCTGTACTTAACACTAATCCCATAAATCACCTGAATTATTAATTAATTTTTTGGTTTCGACTCTTCGACGGAATCGCTGAATTTGAAGAAATTGACAAACCCAGTGGTCTTCATTACGTCTTTGATCTCCTCGGGAACGCCAACTAAGTAGATGACGCCGCTTTTGGCTTTGATTTGCCTGTAAAGCAACAACAGCACCCTCAGGCCGGCGCTTGCCATATATATAACCTGAGACATATCGATAATAATATAGCTGTAATTCGCGGTTTCCCTTAGTATTTCCGCCTGTATCTCCGGCGCAGTTTTGTTGTCAACTTTGCCTTCGAGACTGGCCAGCAGGTATTTTTCTTCTTTTACAAATTGTATGCTCATATAGTCTCCCTTTTAATCTAACCATGTTTTTGGTTGTATTTTTACTTTTACTTTTATTCTCTCTTTGCTGTCGGGCAGCTTTACAGTTAAACCGTAAGGATCGAAGTCTTCGTATTTATTCCCGTCGATGAAACACTCGCTGATGAATATGCTGTTCTGTGGCAGTATGTCGGGCGAGACTCTCAGGATGTTGCCGTTGAACGAATCGGGATAGGGTTTGAAATGCAGGTATATCGGCTGCTTGTTAATCAGCAGGTTGACGTAAACCGTTGACAGGTAGCACAGTTCGGTACTGTGATAGCCGCTCATGGCGTGGTTGCCTTTGAGCCTTTCGTTGCCGAGGAGGTAAGGAAGGCCGCTGGCAAAAGTGTTGAAATAGACTCCCCCGTCGTCGTGGTCGAGGAAGAATGCATTGTAGAAAGAGGCTGCTTCCCGCGAGTGCCTCAGGTACTCACCGTCCTTGAGTATGCCGTAGTTAATCAGGTAAGCAAGGATGGCCTGTTCCTGCTGCCACCAGGCTTTCCTGTCGTGCCAGACGAGCCTGTGGTGACGGCCGCCGGGCTTGATCTCGCGTTCCAGCATATCATACCAGCCGCCTCTCTGGAGGTCGCTCGCCACTCCGGGCATTATCTCGGTAATCTTCCTGGCAAGATCGAGGTATTCCTGCTTGGGCTTACTGGAATAGAACCTCATGAGGTTCCAGGCGATTTTCAGGTTGTGGCCCGCAACCGCACGGTTCTTCTGCCATTTGTAATCTTTGTCGTGGGTCCAGTCTTCGAAAAACCTTTCCTGGACAAAGGGGCTTTCGTCGTAATCGGGAAAGTACCGGACAACGGTGTCGAACATATACTCGAGCATTTCGGCGTACTTCTGATCTCCCGTAGCAAGGTACAGGTTAATCAGGTAAGCCGGTGCATGGTCGCCGTTGGAGTTCCAGTTCTTCGTTGCCTTGTTGTGCATCAGTGCGTCAGACCTGGCGTCGAGCAGAATAGGATCTATATGTGAGAAATAACCACCGTAGATGTGGTCTTTGTAATACTTTTCAAACAGGTCGATTGTCAGTTCCACATCACTGAGTATCTGCCTGTCCCCTGTAATCCTGTACGTTTGCACAGGTCCTGCCAGTGCATATATCTGCTCATAGATAGGGATGGAATCGAGGTCGTCGCCGAATTCGGAGGTAAGCAGCTTGTGTTCCTTTTCACCCTGCACTTTGATGCCGTGGTACCAGTAAACGAGGTTCTCGTCCTGGTCGAAAAACCGCATGTGATCCCTCAGGTATTCGGTACCTTTTTCAGCGCCTTCGAGAAAGCAGTCCTCGCCGGTCAGGAGATAGGCGGAGGCAAAACCGTAAACCAGCCGGGAGATGGTGTCGGTCTCCTGAAGGTAATCGCCTTTTTTACTGCCGCCGAGATGAAGGATGGTCCTGTAATTATTAAAATCGATTGTCTCGTGGGGATGGTTGAACTGCCACTTCAGGTAAGAACGGCCGATCGAACTGATCTGGTTAATCCACCAGTCCGGCTCCTCGTGCCGGTAATTACCGGGTGCATCACCGGGAAAGATTAACCATTGGGCTTCGAACCTGACACTGTCGTCCGAGGGATAGAAAGTACCGTACGCAAAAACGTACTGCCTCGGGAGCGCCAGCAGGCGCGGAATGCGGCCTGTAACGTCCCTGTAGCTTTCATCGAGGTTATAAACATAACGGGCATATGTGTTTTCTGTAAGATAGACTTCAAACTCCCTGCCGTCGGAAGTTTTAACGGAGAACATGTTTTCAATGCTGTTATAGCCGGAAACATAGCCTGCTATCGTATCCGAAATCGTAAAATCAATTTTCATTTACAATCAATTATATTTATAAAATCCATTAAGCAATATAATTATTTTCAGGTTATCAATTGCCTGAATTGTAAAAAAATATTACAATCCGGACAATTTTGCATACTCGTCGTACATAATCCTGACATTTTTCTCCCAGGAGAAATTTTCAACAATGAACTTCCGGGCTTTCCTGCCGAGTTCGCGTACCCGTTCAGGGTCCGACGTAAGTTCGGCCAGCTTACGGGCGAAGTCCCGTTCATTGTCAACGAGGAAGAGGCCTTCCTCTTCAGTTGCATGTATGCCTTCGGCAGAAACGGGCGTAGCCACCACCGGCAGTTCCATTGCCATGGCTTCGAGTATCTTGATCCTGATGCCGCTGCCGACAAACAACGGGGCGATATAAATACTTGCCCGGTTCAGGTAAGGCTGCACTTTGTCCACGTAGCCCACCCTGTTAACACCGAGGACTTTGTAATCGTCCAGCCATTCCGGCGCATCCCTGCCGATCAGGGTAAGAGATATGCCGGGTACTTCTCTGTGGACAAGAGGCAGTACCTTGTCTAAGAACCACTTCAGCGCATTAATGTTATGAATCCAACTGTATATCGTAGCATGAATGAGTTCCAGGGGGTTGCGCTCCACAGACGGGTCCGGCTGCCAGTCGCGGTCGTTGACACCGCCGGCGGCGTTGACGACATGAGCTGTGGGACTCAGTTCACATGCACGTTTATAATCGACGGAAGATATTGTAAAGCAGGTGTCAGCCTCGGTGTAAAGCTTCCTTTCGGCCTTTTTCAGGATTGAAGCCTGTTGTTTGATATAGAGTTTGAGAGGATTGTAAAAAGCAAGGCCTTCGCCGTACCTTTGCCATATCATGTATTCGACGTTGTGCAGCCTCAAACCGATGGGCTTCTTAATGATGGAGGCAACGTACAGCGCCAGCGGCATCATCGCCGTGTGGTCTGCATGAATGACGTCAAACTCATGTTCCTTCAGGTATTCGTCGAAGAACAGCTTTACTTTGCCGTTGATGTGTTTGGTGAGGTAAATCGATGAAAAAGTAAAAAAACTCCTGATGATCCTGGCTTTTGTATTCCTCGTGCAGGCCTCGAAGTTTATTACTTTTCCGTATTGTTCTGCTTCCCGGATATGCTTCTGTTCAATCTTTTCGCCCGGCTCGACATATGAAAAAAGTGTAACATCGGCACCGTGCCTGCTCAGGAATATATAATTATTGGCAATGCTGATCTTGCCTCCCATGTCTGCCGGGAATGGGAACTGGGGTGAGAGCTGCAATATTTTCATTTTCCTGTTAATTTCCTGAGTCTTCTCTTAAATATTGGAATAATATACCTGGTATAGTTGTAAAAGATGTTCTTACCAAGGGTAATTTCGCGACGTTTTTCTTTCGGGGCAATATTCCGCTCTTTCCGGTAACTGTGGACTGCAACCGCTTCCATCTGAAAAATGCCTTCGAGGAGGACCAATGGGGACAATCCGGAAAAGAGGCCGTTGAGCATCTGGAAAAAGAAAACAACCGTTGACCGGCCCAATGCCCTCATGAATGGGAAATAGCGCCACTGGTACCTGACAAGCTGCTTCGAAAGCTGGAGCCAGCGAAAATCGCTTATCTGCTCGGACGGCGAAGAATAGTGAAGTATCCTGATGTTGGGATAATACCTGATGGAGAATCCAGCAATAATCGCCCGGGTACAGAAGTCCAGCTCTTCCATGCCGTATTCCCAGAATCCTCCGATCCTGGCGTAAACTTTTCGGCGGATGGCAGCGCCCGAACCGTTGAAGTAATTGGACTGATAGCCGGTGTCGGGTACATTCACTTTATCGATGGGATAGGGGTACCAGTCGGTAGGTTCGTAATTGAGCCTGACTTCGATGTTCTGCATTGAGATGATATCAATGTCTTCATGATTCCCGAACAGGGATACCACCGTTTTGAAAGCGTCGTCGCTTTCGGGATGGGAATCGCTGTCTGTACGCCAGATGATTTCTCCGTCGGACAACTCTATGCCGATGTTGATTGCCCGAATGTCATGATTGTCAGGCAGCCAGAGGTATTTCACACCGGGGAACTCATCTCTCATCATCTCGCGGGTTCCGTCGGTGGACTCGTTGTCCACAACGATTATTTCCTTTTCGGGATGGGTCTGCCTGTTGAAGGCATTGATCACCATTCTTATGTCTTCGCGCCTGTTCCTGGTCGCAATAATTACACTAATCTTCATATTTCGAAAAATTCATTCTTATTAAACTGTCAAATATAGGAAAAATTCATATTATTACTAACACCTTATGATTATTATACGGAATTAACTTATTATATTGTCTGTCTGAAAAAATGTAATGTTGAATTTCTGGTTTCGAATTGAAGAGTACAAAGAAAGAACGGCTGGGCTGGTATTTTTACGATTGGGCGAATTCCGCCTTTACGACCTCTATTGTAACCGTGTTCCTTGGGCCTTACCTTGCGTCGGTGGCTACGAACGCGGCACAGCTCGTTTCCCCCGGCAACAACTTCGTGGAAATATTAGGCATCCCGATCAAGGCCGGCTCTTTCTTCCCATACATGCTTTCACTGTCGGTAATCCTTCAGGTGTTCCTCCTGCCGTGGCTCGGGGCCGTCGCCGACTATTCTGCGCGTAAGAAGCAGTTGTTGCTTCTCTTTGCCTATTTGGGGGCGGTGTCAACAGTGGGCCTGTTTTTCCTCGAAGGTACCAACTTCCTGTTCGGCGGAGTACTGTTCCTCGTTGCAAACCTGAGTTTCGGGGCGTCCATTGTCGTTTACAATTCATTCCTTAACGACATTGCCGAGCCCGAGATGCGAGACACTGTGTCGTCCAACGGCTGGGCTTTCGGCTACTTAGGCGGAGGCCTGCTCCTGGCGCTCGACCTTATTATCTTCACCTTCAGCAATTCCCTCGGCATCGAAAAATCTATGGCAGTCAGGCTGAGCATGGCTTCTGCCGGCTTGTGGTGGGCCGCATTCACCATTTTCCCGATACTCTGGCTCAGGAAGAACGAAGAGTACAAACCGGTACCCAAAGGCGGGCACATCTTTACTATCGGATTCCGTGAACTGTTCAGTACCGTAAAGCAGGCACGCAGGCTTCCCAAAACCCTCTATTTCATTGTTGCTTACCTGTTCTACAACGACGGTGTCCAGGCGGTCATCGGGCTTACCTCGGTCTATGCCGTCGATGAGCTTAAGCTCGGCAATGAATTCCTGATACAGGTCATTCTCCTGGTGCAGTTCGTAGCATTCCTCGGAGCTTTGCTTTTCAAATTCATAGCCAGGGCCACAAAGACCAAAGTGTCGCTCCTGATCAGCATCGGCCTGTGGATGGCGGCAGTGTATTACGTATATCAATTCCTAATGCCCGGCGACGAAGTCCGCTTCCTTGCCGTCTGCCTTGTCATCGCCCTGGTGCTTGGCGGCACACAGGCTCTCAGCCGTTCATTGTTCTCGAGGTTCATCCCCCGCAACAAGGAAGCACAGTACTACAGCATATACGAGATCAGCGAACGCGGTACAAGCTGGCTGGGGCCCTTCCTGTTCGGTTTCATTTACCAGGTGACGGATTCGTACCGTTCGGCGATACTCTCCCTCATCTCCTTCTTCATCATCGGATTCATTCTCCTCCTGTTCGTCAACGTCGGCAAGACTGAACAGGAAGCCGGGAATGAAGAATGAACTGTTTCTTACTTCCTCAGCATCAGCCCGCGCCAGTTAAAGCGCTTGTAAAACGGCCCCTCGAATGAGTCCACCGGGTTCAGCTTGTTAACAAAGCGTACGTCTTCAATCGAAAAGAAAGCGTTAGGGTTGTATTGGTTGATGGTATCTATGACCCGTGGCACCATTGCCCTTTCCATTACCATGAAAATAATCTTCACCTTGCCGTACCTTCCTTCGGCGTCCACCGAAGTAAGGTTATAATCGTTCGCCAGCAGGTGGTCAACCAACTCCGAGCCTTCCATTTTCGTAATCACCCTCAGCACCACCTTGCCTATCGACAGCCTGTTTTCTATCCAGATGCCGATGTAGGTGCCGGAAGCGTAACCGGTAGCGTATGCGATATAATAGAGGAAATTGTCTATGTTCTGCAATAACTGCCCGATTACAGTAATCCATATCAACACTTCGAAGAATCCCAGGCCGGCAGCCACCAGCTTATGCCCCTTGCCAAGCATAATGATCCTTACCGTGCCGATGCTCACGTCCATTATCCTCGCAATTACTATCAGCAGGGGCAATATAACCCATGCAAAAATCGGTTCGTTCATCGGTAATAAATCTCCCATAGCTTTTGTTCCTTTATTTTGTTGCCCATGCGCAGAGGTAAAGTTCTGCGGGATTGACCATCAGGTTGTGCTTAGGCAGCACCCTCACAGTAAATCCCTGTTTCCCGTTGTCCGGACAGTTATATGTCCCTTCGTAAAAATGCTGGTTATTGGCGGACCTGACTAACTTCAAGGTCTCAACTCCGGTGTCGATCAACTCATCGAAAGCATCGATTGATCCGTAGAACACCTGGACGATGACATCTTCGGGCTTAAGCTTGCCGAGATGGACCGTAGCCTTGACAGAGACCGGCTTGTCGAGCCTGAAGACAGAGTCTTCCCTGATGGACGTATCCAGTACTTCCACGCTCCCCCACTCAGCCCTGATCCTCTCTTTCCATTTTGTCAGTTCGGTAGCTTTGACCCCGTTCCTGGACGACAGGTTCCTGAAATTGGTGAATGAAGGGATATAGAACTCGTTCGTATATTCCTTTACCATCCTTGTGGTCGAGAACATTGGAGCTATCGTCTTGATGGTGTTCTTCATCATGATGAGCCATTTTTCGGGAATGCGGCTTGTATTGCTCCTGTCGTAGAAAGTCGGGATGATGAGCTTTTCGAGGGTATTGTACAGTTCGCCCGACTCGATGATGTCCTGCTCTTTCTGGTTCTGGTATTCCTCACCCTGGCCGATGGCAAAGCCGTTGGTGCCGTCGTAAGCTTCGTCCCACCATCCGTCGAGGATGCTGAAGTTAAGAGTCCCGTTGAGGGCAGCTTTCATGCCGCTGGTACCGCTGGCCTCAAGCGGCCTTACAGGTGTGTTGAGCCATACGTCGCAGCCTTTCACAAGGAAGCGCGAGATGACCATGTCGTAGTCCTCGAGGAACACGACGTGGTTTTCGAGGCCGTAGTCGCGAACTTTCTGGATTATCGACTGGATTACCTCCTTGCCGGCGGTGTCGTGGGGATGGGCTTTGCCGGCGATGAGTACCTGCACCGGCCTGTCTTCGGATGTTAACAGCCTCTTCAGGCGTTCCATGTCCGAGAACAGGAGCATTGCCCTCTTGTATGTAGCGAAACGGCGGGCAAAACCGATGGTCAGCGCATCGGGATTGAGGTATTCATTGATCTTCGTTACCTGGTCGGGAGTGAGATAGCCTTTCTGTTTCTTCTTCAGGTATTCCCGTGCAAAAAGTACGAGCCTGACACGGCGTCTCTGTTTCTCCCTCCACATCTCTTCGTTGGGAATGGTGTCAATCTTACTCCAGACTTCGTGGTTGTCGGTTTCGGTTTTCCACCTCGGCGACAGGTACCTGTCGAACAGGTCCGAGAGCTCCCGGGCTACCCATGTCATCGTATGTATGCCGTTTGTGACGTACTTGATCGGCACTTCGTCCACGGGGAAACACTTCCAGATGTTGCTCCACATGTTGCGTGCCACCTTGCCGTGAAGTTTGCTGACTGCATTGTGATAGGAAGTGAGTTTCAGCCCCAGTACCGTCATTGAAAATCCTTCGTTGGGATTGTAGCCTTTTTCCTGGCCGTAGCCGATGAATTCTTCTTTTGTCAGGCCCAATTGTTCGATATAGCTCCCGAAATAGTTTTCTATCCTGTCCTGCCTGAAAACTTCATTGCCGGCGGGGACAGGAGTGTGAGTAGTGAACAGGGCACTCGACTTAGTGATTTCCTTAGCAGAACGGTAATCGATGTTGTACTTCTCCATGAAGAGCCTTGTCCTTTCGATGAGGGCAAAACCGGCATGGCCTTCGTTGATGTGAATGACATCCGGTTCGATGTCCATGGCTTTCAGGGCGCGGATGCCGCCGATGCCGAGAACCATCTCCTGCTGGATGCGGGTTTCCCTTGTACCGCCGTATAATTGGTCGGTAATGTCCCGGTATTCTTCGATCTCGTTGAGTTCAAAATTGGTGTCGAGCAAGTAAAGCGGCACCCTGCCGATCTGCAGCTTCCAAACCTGTATGAACGCTTTGCCGTAGGGCAGTTCCACTTCCACGACAATCCTGTCGCCGTTCTTGTCTTTCATCAGTATCAGGGGCATGGTATAGAAATCGTTGTACAGATAGAGTTCGTTCTGCCAGCCGTGTTGAGTCAGGTGCTGGCGGAAATAGCCCTGTTGGTACAGAAGGCCGATTCCTACGAGAGGAAGACCCAGGTCGCTGGCCGATTTCAGGTGGTCGCCCGAAAGTATTCCCAGGCCGCCGGAGTAGTTGGGGAAGCTCTCGTTAATGCCGTATTCCGTACTGAAATAGGCAATGGTACCGTGGCTTTTCTTTCCCATTACATTGTCGAACCATGTCGTTGACTTCATGTATTCGTCGAATTTGCCGTAAATATAGTCGAGGAAACTTATGAAATCCGACTGTTCGGACAATTCGACAAGCCTCTGGTTCGATACTTTATTCAACAACCTTACAGGGTTGTGATTGACTTCATTCCACATATTCCTGTCGATGCGCAGGAAGAGTTCTTTTGCGTCGGAGTTCCAGCACCACCAGTAATTGTAAGCCAATTCCTTCAGTGTCTCAATCCTCTGCGGCAGGTGCGCGCTGACAATAAAGCTGTGAACAGGTTTCATATTGTAATTTCTCCAATATTTTTAAATACCTTCAGATTTTCAATTTAAGGATTTTTTATAAATAAAATTTAATTTTGTTCGATAATTAACGGGTATTAAAGGGTTAATTTTAATAAACAATAAAATTTATGACAGAGACAAAGATACTGGACAGAAGCAGCAACAGGGAAGAGATAATCGACACTGCCGTCGGAGTGCTCGGACGAGGCGGAACCATCGTCTATCCCACCGAGACCGTTTACGGCATCGGCGCTTCGCTGTACAATACCAAAGCCGTCAAGGAAATATACAGGATAAAATCGAGGACTTTCAATCTGCCTCTGACAGCCAATGTTGCCTCCATCGAACAGGTTTACGACATTGCTGTAAACATTCCCGATGATTTCCACATCCTGGCACAACGATTCCTGCCCGGCCCCCTGACGATAATACTCGAAAAGAGCAGGTCCGTATCCGACATTGTCACTTCTGGCATGTTGACTGTCGGTGTAAGGATGCCCGATCATGAACTGTTTCTCGACATTCTCGAAGCTTTTGACCTGCCGGTAGCCGGCACATCCGCCAACATATCGGGCAGGGGCTCAATCGTCGGAGTTGAAAAGCTGAAGGAAGAGTTTAACGGCAAGGTGGACCTGATCATCGACGACGGAGTATGCAGGATCGGCACCGAATCGACAATTATATCCCTTGTGGACAAGCTACCGGAGATCATCAGGGCAGGAGCCGTCAGCGCCGAAGACATAGAATTGTGCCTCAGGAAAAAAATTGTCTTCAGAAAAAGCATATTTTGAACTTTTAATTTTATATTTGTAAATAATTGAAAATTGGTTAATTCGTTATAATGTTTTTTTTAAGAGATTGATGAAATTAGAGAATGGTAGAACAGGAAGTAACAGTGAAGAACAGGTCCGGGATTCACACCAGGCCGGCAGCAGCGATTGTTAAACTTGCGGCTAAGTTTAAGTCAGAGATATATTTAGTGAGGGACGGTTTCCAGATTAATGCAAAAAGTATTATCGGCGTGATGACGCTGGCTGCCGAACAGGGATCAAAACTGATAATCCGCCTCGAAGGCGAAGATGAAGAAGAAGGAATGAGACAATTGGCCGATTTGTTCGCCGCAGGCTTCGGCGAAACTTAATTTAAACTTCCATTTTGGGGCTGTATATGCAGGAATACAATGATACACAGATTCAGGATACCGACAACTTAGACAGTGATTACACCGAAGGTAAGATCGACCTGGTTGTCAGGGGCATCCCCTCCTCGCCCGGGCTTGCATACGGGAAAGCCAGGGTACTGGTACAGGATCCCATCATCGCTCCGACCAAGCCCCTGTCCAAATCAAAGATACCCAAGGAGATCGAGCGTTTTGACTCCGCAATCAAAGAATTGATCAAGGAATTCCTCAGCGTCCTGAACAAAGTTGACAGCGATGCGAAAAATATTACTGCCGTTCTCGAAACGAACCTTTTCGTCCTGTCGGATGAAGTGTTGCTCGATGCGATCAGGAGCAGGATCGCCGACGGTTACACGGCCGAAAGCTCGGTAATGCAGGAATTCGACGAGCAGATCCAGCAGTTAAAGAAAGCGAAAGACTCGCTGCTGCGCGAAAGGGCCATCGACCTCGACAACATCAAGTACAAGCTGCTTTCAGTGTTGAAGAATAAACGAATCGACTTCTCTTCGTTCAGGGATACCATTGTCGTCGCCAATTCTGTCAACGCTTCCGACATTGTGAATTTCAAGGACGCAGGAGTTTACGGTATTATCACGGAAGTGGGCGGCATCTCTTCGCACAGTTCCATAATGGCGAGGAACTTCGAGATACCGGAGATCATCGGCGTTAAGAATGCCACCCAGATCATCAGCGACGGAGCGGAGATAATACTCGACGGATACACCGGGGCCTTAATCCTGAATCCTGTGGAACACCGGATAGAGAATTACAAGGAGAAGAAGCAGAGGGAAGAAGAACACCGCAGGCAGCTCGGCGACATCGTCAAGCTTCCGTCGGAGACGAAAGACGGGAAGAAGATTACCCTGATGGCAAACATCGACTTTCCGGAGGACGTCAGTACAGCAATACTCGCCGGCTCCGAGGGCATCGGCCTCGTAAGGACCGAGAACCTTGTAATGAAACTGGGCTATTACCCCTCCGAAGAAGAACAGTATGACTGGTACATCTCCATCGCCGAGAGAGCCTATCCCCGCCCCGTAACCATCAGGACCTTCGACGTCGGCAACGACAAGTTCTCCGAAGGCGTAGCAGTCCAGGAAGTAAACCCCGCACTGGGTTTCAGGGGCATACGTTTCCTGCTGAAACGCGAAGATATCTTCAAATCGCAGTTACGGGCCATTCTCAGAGCCTCGAAGACGAAGAACGTCAAGCTGATGATACCGATGATTACCTACCTGGGCGAGCTGCTGTTCACTCTTAAGCTGATAAATAAATGCAAGATTGAACTGGGACGCGAAGACTTTGAATTCGACAAGAAGCTGCAGATCGGCGCCATGATCGAGACGCCCGCCGCCGCCCTCATGTCCGAGAAACTGGCCCAGTATGTCAATTTCTTCAGCATCGGCACCAACGACCTGACACAATATACCCTGGCAGCCGACAGGACAAACGAACTTGTCGTGGATTACTACAACACCTTCCACCCCGGCGTCCTGAAACTTATCAAAATGACAGTTGACGGCGCTGCAAAAAGCAACATAGGCGTCAGCATCTGCGGCGAAATCGCAGGACATGCGGCAGCAACATCGTTGTTGATAGGCCTCGGCATTCACGAGTTCTCGGCAAGCCCCTCGGTGCTGCCCGAGCTGAAGAACAGGATACGCTCCATCGACTCCAATGACTCCCTCGCACTTGCCGACGACGTCCTCAAGCTGACAAGCTACAGCAAGATCATGCGCAGATTAGAGAAAGAGAATTAAGAGTCAGCCCGTGGGCCTTCTTGTTAGAGGAGGAACGGGATTTGAGCGTTTTTATATCTACATTTTTTCCTTAACCTCCGGTAAAGAGGTGACTGCGTCAACAGCCGGGGTGTGTTCAGCATTTCTCGAAATCATTTATATAAGCCTTAATAATCTCAATCACTTTTTCTATGTTGCCCAACACTTCATCATCAGTAAAACGTAGTATTTGGAAACTGTTGTCTTTGGCATATTCATCCTTATCACGGTCATTCCGTTTTACGTCTTCATCTTCATGTGAGATTCCGTCAACTTCGATTACGAGCTTTAACTTATTGCAGTAGAAATCATAGATAAAATTGCCGAAAGGTTTCTGCCTGTGGAAATCATAATTGAAAACGGATTTGCCTTTCAGTACGAACCAAAGGGCTTTCTCGGCATGGGTTTGATGGTTGCGCAGGTCCGTTGCCAATTCTTTCAGGTTAGGATTGTAATATACTCTCACAGTTTTTTACACACCCCCTGCCACCTCTTGTTAGAGGGGGAGCGGGATTTGCATATCATATTTAGATTCCAGTATATTTCATTTTTCTTGATTATAAATTAATAGAAAATTTTTACCGTTTTCTGATAAATAGTATCCTTCTTCTTTTTTCCCTTTTAATTGTCTTTTTAAAACTAAATCATAAAGAAAAAGTTTGGGGGCGATTTCAAGATATTCAAAATTCTCAAAAATACCATAACTATCATAATGATATACACCTGCAATAAATTCTTTATGATATTTAATAAAATAATCAAATAGTGAACTATTATTAATCATTATTTTTTGTAAATTCTCTTTTAATTCATTATAACTGAATTTTTCATGAACTTTAAATTTATTTTTATTCTGTATTTTATAACCTTGGATTTCTATTTTCAATTTTTCTATTTCTTCTTCTAATTTATTTACTTTTGCTTTCTCTTCATCATTTATTATATTTTCATTGCAAGAAATCCAGCCAGTTAATTTATTATTACTTTCAATATCTCGAATAGATTGATGAATACTTATTTTAATGTCTTTTATATCTTCAAAAAAATGACACACTTTACTGGTTACTACATTTTTAAATTTATCATATTTTTTCTTATTTGCTTCTTCTTGACTACTCTCGGAAATATTAGATTTTATTATTTTTTCCTTCATTACTATGGCAAACAATGGCATTTTTTTATCAACTGCATAATTATACTCAATTTCAGTATAACTTAAACCAGAATTAGGCTCAATTGAACCATATCTTCTACCTAAAATTAGCATATATATATCAGATTCATCAATCCATTTTTTGATTGTATCAAGTTGCGATATATTACCTGCAGAAAATAGTTCCATACCAGCTGGGATATGGTGTGCTTCTAATATTGCCTCTACAGCAGCTTGTCTTTCTTCTTTTAAATCGGTATAAGTTGAAGAAACAAAAATTTGATATTTCTTTTTCATTGATAATTCTTTATTGGAAGCGAATGGTTTTATATCTTCTGGAATTACTTTTTCATTTTGATCAATCCCTTGTCTTTCGTATTCCTTTATTACTTTTATTCCATATCTACTGGCTATGTATTCTTCAATTTGAGAAATTAAAATATCGTTTGTTCTTCTTGTATAAGGTAATCCAAAATGTTTATTTATTGAACTTAATATTTTTTTATTTGAGTTATAAAGAATTAGATGTAAATCGTTTAATCCATTTTTTTGAATAATTGCCTCCTTAAGTGTATTAATTTTCATTCTGTTCACATTTTTAATATCCAGATTTAATGCCAAATCCTGAAGATCAACTCTGTAACAGTTTTTTAAAGCACTTAATATTATTTCTTTATTCATTTGTAACTCCATATTATTGAAAACAATTATCATCCCTCAATATTCATCATCCAATGAACAATAGCTCCCTTGTTTTTTATTATAGACTGTTTTATTATATGTAATGATCTTTGATTTTTGTATTTGTATTAATTTTTCTATTAATAAAAAAGAAAGGTCAAGTAAGTCTGATTCGAAGTAAATACTACGTTCAAATTTCAAATTACCACCGATAATCACTCTTTTCATCGAATCATTCAAGCTGTTAGTAATCTTACCGTTTACAATATATAAAAATTTTCGGTAAGTTGTACTTGAATAAGATTTTTTTTCCGGATTCCCGGAGAATAGATGGACTCCACCTGCGAGGTGGAGTCCATCTCAAAGCTTCCGGAACGAAGTAGATTGTTTCTTTCTCTATCCGACCCACGCCATAAATGACGTGGCTATTGGGAGAGAAAAAAGCCCCTGCGGGGCTGGGACTTTACGAACTACAATCATGCCACCCCGTCGGGGTTCTCATTCCTTACTTGTTAAAACTTTACAAACTTGATAAACTTGATGAACTGGGAATCGAACCGCCCCCTGCCCCCGCCTTATCCAAGGTGGGGGAAAAAGCCGCTCCAGTTCTGCTTCTTCTGACTTTACAAACTTTACAAACTTGACAAACTTGATAAACTGAGAATCGAACTGCCCCCTGCCTTATCCAAGGTGGGGGAAACCGCTCCGGTTCTGCTTCTTCTTACTTTACGAACTTGATAAACTTGATAAACTGAGAATCGAACCGCCCCCTACCCCCGCCTTATCCAAGGTGGGGGAAACCGCTCCGGTTCTGCTTCTTCTTACTTTATAAACTTGACAAACTTTATAAACTTGATGAACTGAGAATCGAACCGCCCCCTGCCCCCGCCTTATCCAAGGTGGGGGAAAAAGCCGCTCCGGTTCAGCTTCTTCTTACTTTACGAACTTTACGAACTTGATAAACTTGATAAACTAATTATCGAACCGCCCCCTGCCCCCGCCTTATCCAAGGTGGGGGAAAAAGCCGCTCCAGTTCTGCTTCTTCTTACTTTATGAACTTGATAAACTTGATGAACTTGACAAACTCACTTCACCAGCCTGCCTGCAAGGTACATTAGAGCGGTCTCGCCGGCTTTGATTTTACTCTTGGTACGGGCAATCCTCGTGCCTGCATCGATATACTTCACCTGTATCTCCCTGAACTCCACCTGGGTGATTTTCCCGGCGTTGAGCCGCTCCCGCGCCAGCTGCATATTCTCCTCCGCTGCCCCGTAGTTCTGTTCCTCGATCCTCAGCCTGCCCAGAAGGTTCTCGTAATTATTATACTCGACGTTAAGGGAGCCGGCAATGTCCGACTCCAACTGTTTAATGACCGTAAGGCTGATCTCATCCTCAATCTTTGCGTTCTCGATTTTCCTCTGCGTGTTCATCCCGTTAAACAGGTTGAACGACAGGCTTAGCCCGTAGTTCCAGCCGTATGAAGTATTCTCCTTCTGCATTCCTGACTGCGATGTCAGGTAGGAATAGCTGTAGCCGCCGTAAGCAGAGAGCTTCGGATAGTACTCGGATTCGTATATCTCTATGTCTAATTTGCCCGCTTCGTTGTCTTTCCGTGCCGCCTGCAGGAGGGTGTTCGCCTTCATGGCTGTTTCCACTAAAGCTGCTTTGTCGAGAGCGCTGTCGTAAATAACTTCGTCGATGGCCTCAAAATCCGGATTGTCCCTCAAAGCCATCAGCTTGTTAAGTTTCACTTTATAATTCTTCAGCAAAGTATAGTTATCTAATGAATCGAGGACATCGGTGTTCAGGTCCACCTCAGCCTGCAGCAGTTCCAGCTTCGACAAGGCGCCGGCGTTAAATTTCTGCTCCGTCAGGTACAGCCTCTCCCTGGAGATGGCAAGGTTCTCCGACGCAGCCTTTAGCAGTTGTGCCTGGAGGACGACATCGTAATAGGCGTTTAGCACCTGTGAAACAGTCGATTCGATTGTCTCTTTCAGGGCCAGGCCGCTGATTTCTTTCTCCATGTCGAGCCTGTCGCGGCGGCGGAACATGCTCATGCCGTCGAAGATGGTCCAGTTCAGCCCGACGGCAGCTTCCAGTGTGTTGGATGAAGCGCCGGTTTTATCTGTCTTCCTGCCGTCGTAATACTCCTGCTTTACGTTGGTAACTGTGTTTTTCTGATTGCCAGTCAGGTCGAGGCCCGGCAGCATACCCGCATTGCCGGCGGTGGCATTATTCTGCGAGATTTCCAGCTGTTTTCCGGCAATGACAATGGAATAATTGTTTTCCAGGGCTTTTCGTACGGCGTCTTCCGGCCTCAGCAATTCTGCTGCCTGCAGGCTGCCGGCCGCTAAGAAAAGAAGAACAATATACTTAATATATGACATAGCAACCAACTATCAATGTTTGACTTCAATATTGTCAACTCCGGCATCATCAACTGCTTTGCCGGCGTTCTTTGTTTTATTGCCCGAAAGGAAAGTGTATATCACCGGTATTACATACAGAGTAAGGATGGTTGAGAATATCAGCCCCCCGACAACGGCAATACCCATCGACTGGCGTCCGCCGGACCCGGCTCCCAGCGCCAGGGCTATGGGCAGAGTTCCGAGTACTGTTGTAAACGAGGTCATGAGGATCGGCCTCATCCTGATGGCAGCAGCTACTGCGACAGCCTCCCTGTTCGACAGGCCCGACTGCTTCTGCTGGTTAGCAAATTCCACAATAAGGATGCCGTTCTTTGTAACAATACCGATAAGCATGATCATGCCGATCTCGCTGAAGATATTCATCGTCTGGTTGAAATACCACAGCGAGAACAGGGCTCCGGCAAGGGCCAGAGGCACTGTGAACATAATGATCAACGGGCCGCTGAAACTCTCGAATTGGGCTGCCAGTACAAGGTAAATCAGTATCAGCGCCAGGCCGAAAGTAAACAGCAGAGTCGAGGAAGATTCGGCGAAGTCTTTCGACGGGCCGCTCAGGTCTGTGTAGAACGACTGGTCCAGCGTCTCAGCGGCAATCCTGTCCATGGCGGCAATACCGTCGCCTATAGTCTTGCCCGGTGCAAGGCTCGCAGAAATGGTAGCCGAAGAGAACCTGTTAAACCTGAAAAGCTGGGGCGGCGAACTGCGTCCGGAAATTTGTACGAGATTGTCGAGTTGGACGAGTTCGTTCCGGTTGTTCCTGACATAGAGCAGTCCAATGTCCTGTGGCTTGCTCCTGGAACTGTTCATTACCTGGCCGATCACCTGGTACTGTTTGCCTTTCATTGTGAAATAGCCGAATCTCTGCTCAGAGAGAGCG
This sequence comes from uncultured Hyphomicrobiales bacterium, assembly GCA_964634885.1. Classification (GTDB taxonomy): domain Bacteria; phylum Bacteroidota; class Ignavibacteria; order Kapaibacteriales; family UBA2268; genus DAINRZ01. Next base: position 69,336 of record CAZWLN010000013.1, read on the forward strand.
AATTGCAGTGTCTGGGCAACATCGCTGATAGACACACCCAGGTCGCGTGCTTTGTCCCTGTTGATTTCAATTACCAACTCCGGTTTGTTGAATTTCAGGTTAGCGTCAACCATTGCAAAGGTTTGGTCCTGCCTTGCTTTTTGGAGGAACTTCGGGATGGCATCCCTGAGCTTGTCCATACCTGTAGCCTGGATTACATACTGTACGGGCAGGCCTCCCCTGCTGGTACCAATCGACTGTTCTTCGATGATGAAATTCCTGGCGTCGCTCAGGCGGGATACCAGTCCGGTAACTCTCCCGGCAATCTGAGTCTGTGTCCGCAGCCTTTCGTCCGGGTCAGTAAGCATTAACCTGACCGAGCCGCTGTTGATGGAACTGGAGGCGCCGAACACAGGCGAACTGATGGTAATCAGCAGCCTTTTTTCAGGGATACTGTCACCAATCAGTTTGTCCAACTTATTCATGTAGTCTTCCATGAAACGGAAAGCAGTACCTTCGGGCGCTGTGGAATTGATGCGGATCTGGCTCCGGTCTTCGATTGGCGCCAGTTCACTCTGAAGGCTTCCACCGATGAAATAGATGCCTGCCAAAGACACAGCGATAACGATGAACGCAACCCAACGGTTATTCAGGACGAAGTCTAAGCTCGACTTGTATTTATTGGTCAGTCCGACGAAGAAAGGCTCGGTCATCCTGTAGAACCTGCTCTCACCTTCATGCTTCAGCAGCCTTGCCGACAGCATCGGTGTAAGAGTCAGGGCCACGAATGCTGAGATGATTACCGCCCCGGCGATGACCACACCGAATTCCTTGAATAGCCGACCCGTAACACCCTCGAGGAACATGATGGGCAGGAACACGGCAGCCAGCGACACCGTTGTTGCGATGATGGCAAAGAATATCTCTTTCGTTCCTTCATGGCCGGCGTCGATGGGCCTCATCCCCTCTTCAATCTTCCTGTATATGTTCTCCAGGACAACGATGGCGTCGTCAACCACAAGCCCGATCGCCAGCACAAGGCCTAGCAGAGTAAGAACGTTGATGGAAAATCCCATGGCATACATAATGAAAAACGCCCCGACAATGGAGATGGGAATGACCAGCACGGGAATGAAGGTAGAGCGCCAGTTACGCAGGAAGAGGAAAATAATAATGATTACGAGTCCAAAAGCGATGAAGATTGTTTCTTCAACCTCGGAGATAGAATTCCTAATGAAGACTGTCTGGTCAAAGCTGATGTTCGTTTCAATGTCCGGCGGCAGTTCTTTTTTAATTTGGTCAAGACGTTTGTAAAATTCATCGGCAATGTCGATATAATTCGCACCGGGCTGGGGAATCAGTGCAACTCCGACCATCTCGACGCCGTCGCATTTCATGATGGTACGGGCATTCTCCGGGTAGAGTTCCGCTTTTCCGACGTCTCTTAACCTGATGATTGATCCGTTTTCTTCTTTAATTATCATGTTGTTGAACTGCTCCACATCCTGCAGCCTGCCCAGAGTACGTATGCTCAGTTCCGTGCTTGTACCCTCGACGGAACCGCTGGGCAGCTCAATATTCTCTTTTGCCAAAGCGTTGTTCACATCGAGAGGAGTAAGCCTGTAGGCAGCGAGTTTCACCGGGTCCAGCCATAAGCGCATGGAATACTTCTTTTCACCCCATATCCTGACTTCGCTTACACCGGGTATTGTCTGCAACTGTTCTTTGAACACTTTGTCGGCAGTTTCCGAGACTTCGAGCAGCGGCCTCTCTTTGCTTCGAATTGTAGCCATGACAATCGGGCTGTCGTCGGCGCTTGCTTTCGTTACAATCGACTTATCAATGTCCTGAGGCAGCTGCCTTTCAGCCCTTGACACCCTGTCGCGAACGTCGTTAGCGGCGTTTTCCAGGTCCATGTCAACATCGAATTCAACTGTAATCGTGCTTCTGCCGTCGCGGCTGACCGAAGTCAGTGTCCTGATGCCGGCGATGCCGTTAATCGATTCTTCGAGCGGCTCAGTAACCTGCGTTTCAATTATGTCGGCATTGGCGCCGGTGTAATTTGTCGAGACGGTGATGATGGGGGGATCGACGCTGGGGTACTCCCTGACACCGAGGAAGCTGAAACCGATGGCCCCGAAAAGGAGTATCGTAAACGACATTACTATGGCCAGTACCGGCCTGTTAATACTTATTGATGATAAACCCATGGCGCCTCTCTCTAATTGACTTTAACGAGTTTGACGGCAGCGCCGGGTTTCAACTGTATGATTCCCGAACAGATGACCGTATCGCCGACACTAAGCCCTTCGACTATCTCGACGCGGTTTTCTGTCCTGATGCCGGACTTAACATCGACGGAAACGGCTTTACCTCCCCTGTATATATACGCCTTCTCGGACGCAGCGTCAGGTACCAGTGCCTGGGTTGGTATCATTACGGATTTATCGGATTTGCTAAGTTCAATCTCCACCTCTACAAAAATTCCGGGCATTAACATATTTTTCGGATTCCTGATCTTTGCCCTGAGGTTAAGAGAGCGGCTGGAAGCTTCGACATAGGGTTCGGAAGCATAGACGACAGCCTCGTACTTTGTGTTTTCAGGCTGTACATAGAAAGCAATCTTTGTTCCGGGTTTTACTTTGTTGTAATATTTCTGTGGTATCGAGAAATCGATCTTGAGCATATCTGTTTTCTGGATGGATGTAATCTCGTCCTGCGTTGTAACATAGGCGCCTTCGCTCACTTTCCTCAGGCCGAGGATGCCGCCGAAAGGAGCCTTGATCTCGGTTTTATCTATCTCAGCTTTAATATAGTCAATCTCCGACTTCTGTATCTCCAGGTCGCTGGCAGCTTTCTCATAGTCTTCCCGGCTGATGTTGTTATTCTTCATCAGCAATCTCTGCCTCTCTTCAATCTTTGCCAGGAGGTCCTCCTTCTGGATCGCCTTCTTTAACTGTGCCTGCAATTCGGCGTCGTTAAGCTTAACGAGCAATACACCCTTACCGACTCTCTGCCCTTCCCTGAAATAAATCCGGGTGATCTTGCCGGAAACTTCCGGTTTCAGCTTTACTTCCTCGTCTGCAACCATGTTGCCGATCGTCCTGAACCTGTCGATGAGAGTGTCGGCCCTGATTACCAATGCTTCGACACTGACAGTTTTATCCTTACTGCCCGATTTCCTGCCGTCTGCAGTTGCCTTCTCTTTTTCTAAGAGCTTCGGCAGTACTGCAATGCCGACGATTATAATCACAAGAAGTGTATATACAACGATTTTAAAACCTCTTTTTGCCATTCTATTTTTCGTCCGAAATTATATAACCCATTTTCATAATATTCAACCGCAATTTTTCATCTTTATTACAGAAATATTTCATCTGATAATAAATAATAAAATTATCAATAAATTTTGAATATTTGATGCTTTTTTGAGTTAATTATTTCACATTCCGGAGATTTTTCCGGCCGGGATTGCATTTTTTCCGCAATACACCGAACAGTCGTCGAATCAAAGAAAGAGTCCTCCCGCCTTAGACTCTTTCCCTGATCGACATACGAAAATTTATTTACTATTACGTTGTAATTTGCTTATTATGAATGGAGATTATCTTGCAATTACAAGTGTCTGTGATGCCGAACCATTACTTGTCCTCAACCGGCAAATATACTTTCCGGGCTGGACGGCATAGCCTTCATTAGAAAGGACATCCCAGGTGATTGTGTTGCTGCCTGCACCGAAGTTATAATCTACGGAACGGTAAACCAGGCCGCCCATGATGTCATATATCTCCAGCCATCCGCTGCCTGCATAGGAAAGGCTGACACTGACAGTTACGGCATAGGATGCAGGATTGGGGAATACGAGCATGGAGTTTGCAATAATCGTTTCTTCGACAGCGCTTGTAGTGGGGTAACTCTTGGAGTTGCCGGGATTGGTAATAGTGTTGTAGTCTCCGGGATCGGTATTTCCCTCACTCCAGGTGCCGTTCGGGTCGCCAAGCTCAGTACCGTTTGAATAGCCGTCGCCGTCAGAATCCAAAGCCGCCAGTGCAGCACACCAGTTCAACTCGCCTTTACTGTAATACTTTCCCGTTGCTTTACCGAAGGCATTGCAGGTTTTACCGTCCATGCTTGTATGGCAGGTAATACAGCTGAATTTGCTCCCGTTGGGTATCTGGGCATCCGAATACTCCCATGCCGTTGCCTTGCCGAAAGCGGCTACTGCCAGAATTATTATTGCTATTCTCATTGTCATTGATCATCTCCGTTCATAAATCTTTTCACTTATTTTATTTCTATTACGCTTTCATGATTCAAATTTTCACACCTATACTACATTTTTTATTTCAGACAAATATATCCTCATTGCTATTCAGCAATATAGTCTAATTTCGGCCAAAATAAAATATTTTTGAAGGGAAAATTTTGAACGGATGAAAGTAATATCATAAAAATGTAAAAAGTCTTTTGAAAGGTTGGTAGCTAAGATGAAAGTAGTCATTACAAAAAAAATCAGATTATTATTAGGCTGTACAGTCCTGCCGGCAATCATGGCAGCCATTGTCCCTGCCGCCTCTGCCGAACAAACGTGGTACCGCCAGAGCGGCGGCACGGCAACCATCTCTAACCAGGTTTTTACTTCCGACGTGGACGACACTTCAGGCGTATTCGTTACGAACGGCGGCGTTCTCACGATGACAAACTGCACCATCAGGACTACAGGCAACACTTCCAAAGGCGACAACAGCAGTTTCTACGGGCTTAATGCCGGTGTACTTGCCAATAAATGCAGTAAGCTGACAATGACCGGCTGCAATATTTACACCGAAGGCGAAGGCGGCAACGGAGTATTTGCTACCGATTCGGGAACTGTCATCACTTTGTTCAACGACACAATTACCTGTTTAGGGAACCTCGGCCATGGCGTGGACGCTACTTTTGAAGGTACCCTCAACCTTACCGATGTGATCATTGTAACAAAAGAAGCACACGGCGCGCCGATTTCAACCGACCGCGGAGGCGGGACAATAATCGTGAAAGGCGGCAATTTCTCTGCAGCCGGTTCAGGCTCACCCGGCATTTACTGCACAGGAGACATTACGGTATCCGACGCTGTCGTCGGAGCCACAGGTTCCGGCGGCGTGGTCATCGAGGGTGAAAACACCGTTACGATGACCAATGTTACACTGTCGGGCGCAAAAGGCACAAGCAACCGCGGTAACCTTATATACCAAAGCACTTCAGGAGACGCCGAAGGAAAGAAAGGTGTTTACAACATGACCGGCGGCTCATTTACATGGCAGGAGACAGGCCCGGTTTACTTCATTACCAACACCACCGCTTACATCAACCTCAACGGCGTTACTTTCTATTCCAGTTCGGATACACTCATCAAGTCATGCGCCAGCCGCTGGGGTACAAGCGGAAAGAATGGTGGTGAAACATACCTTACAGCCGAAAAACAACAATTGACCGGCCTTGCCTATACCGATGCGATCAGTTCTACGAGCATTACACTGAAAACAGGTTCCTCCTGGTCAGGCTGGACCAACCTGGCAACCGTATCAATCGATGAGACAAGCAGTTGGAATGTTACAGCCACTTCCGGTGTTTCATCGTTCACCGACCCGTCAGCCATCCTTGGCGATTCGGTTACCAACGTTACCGGCAACGGATACAATGTTTACTATGATTCGACTGTTACCGGCAACGATTACCTGCAAAAGAAAACATACAAGCTTACCGGAGGCGGCTACCTTACCTGCGGCGCCGGCACAACAGCAGTCTGCGAAGGTGCGGAAGCTTCCGCTTCTGCGTCGGTGTTTCCGAACCCGGCCTCTTCCGAACTGCACATCATTACCGGAAAAGAAAGTGAACAGCAATTGTCAATTTGTAATTTATTCGGGGAACATATATATGACAGGGCTATTACCGGCGGACTGTCCATCGATGTCGGCAAATGGCCTGACGGAGTGTATTTTGTTATGATGAACGGCGGGGTTTACAGAGTAATTGTACGGAAGTAAGATTGCAATCCGGGTAAGGCATGTTCCCCACTTCAAGGCCTTGCCCGGGTTAACTTCAAATTCAGGTTTATTTATTAAATCGGGAGGATTTGAGAAGGGTTCTGCCGACACAGCAGAGCCCTTCTGATTTTATGATAGAATCTAACAAAAAATGTAAAATATTTACTTGATATGGGAAAATTCCGACAAGAAAATAGTATTAATGTAAAGTGTTCTAACGATAGCATTAGAAAGAGAGAGTGAACATGAAAATGACAGCAAAAAATTCAACAATCAATTTAGTATCCTTCAGTTCTTTGTTATTATCACTTTTGCTGACCGGTACAGGCCCGGCGCCGGCAGCCCAGACCTGGTACCGTCAGAGCGGCGGCACTGCAAACCTCACAAACCAGGTCTTTACGTCAGATATTGACGACACTTCCGGGGTGTTCGTTACTAATGGCGGCATACTGACGATGGCCAACTGCCGGGTGAAAACCACCGGCAACACATCAAACAACGACAACAGCAGTTTTTACGGCCTGAATGCCGGCGTCCTCGTCAAGGGTAAAAGCCAGGTAACCCTTACCGGCTGCAATATTTACACCGAAGGCGAAGGCGGCAACGGCGTATTCTCCACCGACAGCGGTACATCCGTCATTCTCATCAACGACACAATATACTGCAAAGGTTCAGGCGGCCACGGTGTTGACGCTACATACAAAGGCTATATGTCGCTGACAGACGTAATAATTTACACCGAGGAGTCGCACGGAGCAGCCATCTCAACCGACAGAGGCGGCGGCACGATCGATGTGCTGCGCGGTAAAGCCATCGCCGCCGGTACCGATTCCCCCGGCATTTACTGCACCGGCACAATTACAGCTACCGACGCCGTCATCGGCGCCACAGGCTCGGAAGGAGTGGTGATCGAGGGTTCCAACACGGTCATTCTGAACAATGTAACAATGTCGGGAGCGAAAGGCACAAGGAACCGGGCCAATCTCATTTACCAGAGTATGTCCGGCGACGCGGAAGGCAACAAAGGTGTATTCACTATGACAGGCGGTTCATTCGACTGGCCTTCCGACGGGCCTTTCTTCCTGGTAACGAACACAATTGCCTACATTACCATGAAAGGCGTAACAATTAACAGCGCCTCCGACACCCTCATCAAGGCTGCCAAAGACAACTGGGGTACAAGCGGTAAAAACGGCGGCGAAACCTATTTCACAGCAGAAAACCAGGCAATCGAAGGATTAGTCTATTGCGACAACATCAGCTCAGTCAGTTTAACCCTGAAAACAGGCTCGGTTTTCACAGGCTCAACAAACAAAGCGGCAGTTTCAATCGACGAAACCAGCAGTTGGAGTGTAACGGCAACGTCATGGGTAACAACATTTACCGACGCATCCGGAGTGAACGGCGACTCTGTTACGAATGTCAGCGGCAACGGTTACACTGTTTACTACGATTCCACGGTAACAGGCAACGATTATCTCGAAAAGAAGACTTACAAGCTCAGGGGCGGCGGCTACCTGACATGCAGGGCTGTAACCAATGCCGTCGAAGATGACGCCGAAACTTCTGCGGCTGTATCAATATATCCAAACCCGGCGTCTTCCGAACTTACAATCAACACTCAGTCGGAAACTGCCCGGAAGTACGCCGTCTGTAATATGCTCGGCGAGAACATCTGTGAGGGCAGTGTTTCGGGAAGCGTAACCCTCGACGTCAGCAACTGGGTAAGCGGAGTTTACTTCATCATTATTGACGGAAAGATGAACAGGGTAATGGTTAACAGGTAGTAATAAACTCCGGGTGGGCTCTGCCTGCACATATTCGACATATTAGGGCCCATCCGGAATCCATTTCTTAATTGCTTATTAAATCTGATAATGGCAGGTTGTGAAGTAGTTCAATTTTCAGGCTCTTCGCTGTTTGGTATGGATTAAAAGTAATTGAAAGGTACATACTCAAACATTGAAGTTACCCCATCCCGGCCTTCCCCAAGGGGAATTATTCCCCAAGGGGAAGGAGAAAAGAACCTGCAATTCTGCTTTTCTATTCCCTTTACTTAATAAACTTGATGTACTTTACGAACTTGATATACTTGACCACCCCATCCCGACCTTCCCCAGGGAGAAGGGGCAAGAAACAGCAGGGTTCTTCGAGTCCTCCCCTTGGGGAGGATTTAGGTGGGGTGAAAACACACGGAGTGCCCAATTCCCTCATCCGAAACACCGAAATGCCACACCAGCAGAGACGCAAGGCCTTGCGTCTCTACCAAATCCATTGATATTACTGTCTCTTTACCGTCATCATAGTCAATATAATGTTCCCCACACTGAATAGCGAAGCTCCACCTTCTTCTTTTCGATCATTTACCAAATGCCGTATTCCATTCCCGGAACCTTAGTTTCAAATCATTACCATTATAAAGACTTTAAGCCTTTCAATATAATCTTAAAAAATTTTCTTATATTACAATAGTTAAAATTGTTAATCCGGAGTAAACCGATGAAAGTCTTTTATTGGATAATGGCTTTTGCCGTTCTCATTGTAAACTGCAAAGCAGAAGAAGATATAACGGTCGAGATTTATCCCAACTGGAAAGTTGGTACCGTACTGAAATATGATGTAATACAAAAAAAGACCAGTATTCAAGATGATACACTAAAGGAAAATTCTTTTTCCAAGTATTTTATCGATCTGAGAATAGTAAAATTGATCAAGCACAATTACGAGCTGTCCTGGGCTGTTCGTAGTATGACAAACAAAAGCTCCAGCCGGTCAGGCTTTGATTTCAATAATCCCATTGGCCCCAATCAAGCCCTTCATTATACCACAAATAGCCGGGGAACGTTTCTTGAACTTCTGGATATTGAATCTATCCGGGCAATGTTTGATAAAACCATGAAAACGTTTACCGACACAATGCCTGAAGATCAGAAAGATTTGTTAAATAAGATGATAAGTACATTTTTTACCAAAGATGTTCTCGAAAAAATGCTTACAAGCAATATTATATTATATCACTGCTTATACGGGGCAATGCTTACTTTTAATGAACCTGCCAGGTTCGAAGATGAAATAGAAAACCCGTTCGGAGGGAAACCTATCCCGACAACAATAGAGTTAAGAATGTCGGATTATAACAAACCTGATGATTATTATGTGGTAGAGTGTAACCAGATGATAGACAAACAAAAGTACGGAGACATGATAAAGGATTTAGCCGGGAAGTTTTCTAAGGAGACCAAAATTCCCATACCGGACACACTCGTAAACAAAAGCTTTAATATTATTGAAAATTATAAGTTTATCTTTTCAATTTCCGACAACATCATCAGGTACCTTTCAAATACCCGCACCACAGAAATTGGTACTAAAAAGAATATTGATTATTTCGAGATGAAACTCACGAAAAAGTAATCTGCACCTCCACTGCTTACAGCATGATGCCCACTTTACGAAGCCCTTCCAACTGCTTTTCAGTCAGTCCTTCCGGTTCAAAACCGGCAGCACGGCACATGAAGTAAACGGAAGCTGCCTGCGCGGCAATCTCGATTTTATCATAGGCATGGGCCGGAGACCGGCCGGTGGCAAGGACGCCGTGCTTTTCCCAGACAACTATGTCGCTGCCGGCCATGACATCCAGCGTTGTCGAAGCAATGTCCTGAGAACCGGGAAGCTCGAACGGCACATAACCAATGCCGTTTTTCAGGAACATGGCCATCTCCGGATGAACGCCGTACAACAGTTTGTTCAGCGCCTCCCTTGTTTTGTAGAGAGGATTCTGCGTCAGCACGATGAATTCGCTGACGTGGCAGTGCAGCACAGTACTCTCGTCGATTCCCTTCGCTGCGTATTCATTGTGGACGGCAAGATGGGTCGGCAATTCTGAAGTAGGCATAAATTCCTGTAACAGAGCCTCTTTCACAAGCATTATCTCATAGTCCCGGCCTGACTCACCGATTTTAATAAAGGCAAGGTTCTCGATGGGCTTGACTGCAATATCCCTCATTCTCCTGCCGCTACCGCTGACCATCAGCGTATTGCCGGCAATGGCCGGATAGGCTCTGTCAAACGAACCTTTGCTGTGTGGCTTCAACACCGACAATTCATCGTCCAGCAGGTGGCCGGTATTGACAGAAATATTGCCGGCGCTGCTTTCCGCCCAGCCTTTACTGTAGATATAGCCGGCTACCTCCGCCGTTTCCGTCAAAAGGCCTGTAATCTGGTCAGGAGTACCACCGTTCATTGTCTTTCCCTTAAAAATTATAATAAACCCTTGCTAAAAATAAAACAAAATAACCAGAATCAGAAGTGAAAATAATGTCAATCTCAAAATCGGACAGACGACAGCCGTTTTCCGATGCATTACGGGGATATTCTGTGAGCCGCTCCTGCTGCAATCAGTGCAAAGGTCTTTAAGATTGAACAGCTTAATGATTTATACATATAAAAGGAAATTTTTTTTACTGTTGGAAAATCTCTAATCAAACGGCTGTATTTTTCCTTAATTTATATATATTTTTATACATTTTTCCCTATATTTGTATTCTGTTTTTTTTAGATAAACAGTAAATATTTATAAATGTTGTTGAATTTTATATGACATATTAATAAATTGCTGTAAATGAAATTATTAGAGATATTTTGTAATCAATAAAGGACATAGTAATGAACGTATTTGTATTGAATTGCGGCAGTTCCTCGTTGAAGTTTCAGATAATTGACACGGATATTGAAAAGATCGAGAAAAATGAGGAAAAGGTCCTGGCCAAAGGACTCATCGAAAGAGTAGGCAGCCAGTCCCTGATTACTTTCAAAGCAGAAGGCCGTCCCGCCTTCAAATCTGCTACTCCTCTGCGCGACCACAAAGCTGCGCTTAACTTCATTATGAAATGGATCACCGATCCCGAAACTGAAATCCCCGGCATTAACGGCCTTGAAGACATTCACGCCATCGGTCACAGGATCGTTCACGGCGGGGAAAAATTCAAATCCTCAATCAAAATCGACCAGGAAGTCATCAACGGCATCGAAGACTGCATCGACCTGGCTCCCCTTCACAATCCGGCCAACCTCAAAGGTATCTCGGCCGCTACCGAGATATTCGGCCCCAATATTCCCCAGGTCGGTGTTTTCGACACGGCATTCCATTCGACAATGCCCGAGGAATCATTCCTATACGCCATTCCTTACCAGATCTACAGAAGGTTCAAAGTAAGGAAATATGGTTTCCACGGCACCTCCCACAGGTTCATTGCTTACAGGTACCGCCAGATTACCAACATGACCAAAGAAAACACAAACATCATCACTCTGCACCTCGGCAACGGCGCTTCAGCCTGTGCCATCAAAGGCGGCAAATCCATCGCCACATCGATGGGATTCACTCCTCTCGAAGGCCTGATGATGGGCACCCGCTGCGGCGACATCGACCCGACCATCGTCGAGTACCTCGCTCACAAAGAAGGCTCCGGCATAGACGAAGTATTCTCGATACTGAACAAGCGCTCCGGCGTTCTCGGCATCTCCGGCCTCACCAACGACATGAGAGACCTCATCGATGAATATGAAGAACACAACGACAGGCGCGCCAAACTGGCCCTCGACATGTACAGCTACCGCTGCAAGAAATATATCGGCGCATACATGGCTGTAATGAACGGCTGCGACGCTGTCTGCTTCTCCGCCGGCATCGGTGAAAACTCCGCTTTCATCAGGAAAGCTGTTTGCGAAAACCTCGAATACCTCGGCATTGAAATCGACGACAAACTGAACCAGAAAGCTGTCGGCGGCAAAGAGATGAAGATCAGCAAACCCGAAAGCAAAGTTGCCGTCTATGTCATCCCGACAAACGAAGAGCTCGTCTTCGCTCGCGATACCGTCAGGGTTGTCCTGGGCTATCCATTACCAACAGCATAATAGTAATTGACAATAAATTAAGGGTTTTGAAAATGAGCAATACTTTTATTTCAGACGTTAGAAAAAATGCCTCGGACAGGTACCTGAAGGTTACTTTTCCCGACGCCGAAGACACCAGGACACTGAACGCCGCCGCCATCCTGAAAAACGAGAAGATAGCCGAGCCTTCACTCGTAGGCAACACAGCAAAGATCAGGAAAGTGGCAGCCGACAACAATATTAACATCGACGGCATCGAGATCTTTGACCCGGCAGAAAGCCCACTGCAAAAAGAGTTTGCAGACCTGCTCTACGACAAGAGGAAAGAAAAAGGCCTCACTTACGAACAGGCACAGGCAACGATACTCGATCCCCTGTACTTTGCAGGCTTGCTGCTGGAAACAGACAGGGTCCAGGTAACCGTAGGCGGTAACGTTTCCTCCACAGGCAACGTCCTCCGCGCCGCCATTCACACTGTCGGAGTCGCCCCTGGCATCTCCATCGTAAGCAGCTACTTCATCATGGTACTTCCCGACGGAAAAATGCTCTGCTTCGCAGACTGCGCCGTCAATCCCGACCCGACCGACGCACAATTGGCCGACATCGCCATTGCCTCGGCACGTAACTTCCAGGCAGTAACCGGCGAACAGTCAAAAGTGGCAATGCTCTCCTTCTCGACAAAAGGCAGCGCCAGCCACCCGGCAGTAGATAAGGTTGTCTCCGCCACTACGATTGTTCATGAGAAAGCTCCGGACATTCCCTGCGACGGCGAACTCCAGCTCGACGCCGCAATCATTCCCTCCATCGGCGAGAGGAAATCGCCCGGCTCGACAGTTGCCGGCAAAGCCAACGTCCTGGTATTCCCCGACCTGGGAGCCGGTAACATCGGATACAAACTGACCCAGAGATTAGCCGGCGCAGAAGCTGTCGGACCAATCGTTCAGGGCCTGAAGAAACCCTATTGCGACCTCTCGAGAGGCTGCAGCGTGGACGACATGGTTAACGTCGCCGCTATTTGCTCTTTAATGGCATAATTAGATAGCTTGACGGGCGCGCTGTAATGTGCGCCCGTTTACTTTTAAACATTAGCAGTAACTGGAAACAGCTATGAATATTACAAATAGAGTATTGATCTGCGCAATACCCGTGGTTTACAGGATTGGGGTGCCTTAAGATCCGGACCTGAGGCAACACCGTTGAATATGAAAATAAGTATATTAACATAAATTAATAATTGAATTAAATTAGAATTTAAAAAAAATTGAAATACAGAGGTATAAAATGGCTATAGAATTGAATGGAAGCGGCCTGACGATTGAAAAGGTTGTCGAGATCGCACGCAAAGGAGAAAAAGTAAACTTAGCTAAAGACGCCGAGGGCAGAATACAAAAATGCCGCACAATGCTTGAAGACAAGATTGCCGCCAGGGAAATCATGTACGGCATCAACACCGGCATCGGCGAATTCAGCGAGATAGTCCTGACCGACGAGCAGGTCAGCGAATTCCAGAAATACCTGATTTACAACCATTCCGCCGGAATCGGCGACCCGGCACCGATCGAATACGTTCGCGGCGCCATCGCCGGCAGGATCAACGTCCACGCCCACGGTAACTCCGGCTGCAGAAAAGAGATCACACAGACATTAGTAGATATGCTTAACAAAGGCGTTACACCCGTAGTCTGCCAGAAAGGCTCAGTAGGAGCCTGCGGAGACCTGGCCCCCATGTCGCAGGTAGCCCTGCTGATGATGGGTGAAGGCGAAGCCTGGTACCAGGGTGAAAGAATGCCCGGCAAAACGGCGTTCGAAAAAGCCGGCATACCTGTTCCCGGCTTACAGGCACGCGACGGCCTCGCAACGATCAACGGCTCGAACCTGCTTACAGCAATGAGCGCCCTTCACATCTATGACATCAACAGGCTTCTCAAACACGCTGAAATAGCTGCAGCCATGTCGCTTGAAGCGCTGCTTGCCAACATGAAGCCTTACGACATCAGGCTCCACCAGTTGCGCGGATTCGCAGGCGCACAAAGAAGCAGCGTTGCAATCAGGAAAATGTTCGAAGGCAGCGACCTGTTAACTGGCAAGATGAAAACCAAGGTACAGGATGCCTACTCGATGAGATCGACACCGCAAGTTGTCGGCGCTGCCCACGACGCAGTAGCATACGCCCGCAGCCAGGTTGAAATCGAACTTAACGGCGTCGGCGACAACCCGATATTCCTGCCCGAAGAAAAACTGACGCTTACAGGCGCCAACTTCCAGGGCACACCGGTTGCACTACCGATGGACATGGCCGGAGCAGCCATGACAATGGTATGCGTCCTCTCGGAAAGAAGGCTCAACAGGCTTCTCAATCCCGCTCTCAGCGTAGGCCTGCCTGCATTCCTTACCAAAGGCGCCGGCATGTTCTCAGGTTTGATGCTCAGCCAGTACACAGCCGATTCACTCATAGTAGAACAGAGGATTCTCTCTGCTCCCGCTTCCATTCAGTCGATACCCGCAGCAGCAGACCAGGAAGACTTCGTGTCAATGGGCATGAACACCGCCATTAAGAACGCTCAGATCATCGACAACGCCTGCGGCGTCATCGGCATCGAGCTGATGGCAGCAGCCCAGGCACTCGACATACGCGAATTCTCCTTCGGCAAAGGCGTCAGCAAAGCCCGTGAAGTCATCCGCAAATATGTGGATTTCCTCGAAATCGACAGGCCTTTGTATCCTGACCATACAAAGATGAAAGAGCTGGTAAAATCAGGCGAAATTCTCGACGAAGTGGAAAAAGCAATCGGCTCACTCGGTTAATAGAACACTACGAGACAGAGTACAATGAAAAATAAGTATTATTAATAGAAAAATTAACGGAAAAGCTTATGGCTATTAAGAGTTTGAATTCATTTATCGATATTGCAAAGCAGAAACCAAAGAAGAACATCGTGGTAGCTGCTGCCGAAGACCAACCGGTACTGGAAGCTGTAAGGGACGCCCGGGACGCCGGCATTGCCGACGCTGTACTCGTAGGCAACAAAGCAATGATCATCGACATGGCAAAACAGATCAACTATGACCTGACCGGCGTCGAGATCATTAACGAAGAGAATCCCCCCCAATCATGCAGGATTGCCGTCAATCTCATCAGGGAAAACAAAGGCCAGATACTGATGAAAGGCCTCGTAAGTTCGGCAGATTACCTGAAAGCCGTGTTGGACAAAGAGAACGGACTGAGGAAAGGCGAATTGCTCAGCCATATCGGTTTCTTCGAGTCCCCGCACTTCCCAAGAGTGCTTGCACTGACCGACGCAGCCCAGAACATAGCGCCGGACCTGATGGAGAAGAAGTCGATCATTACTAACGCTGTCGATGTTTTCCATCGTTTAGGCGTTAAGATGCCCAAAGTAGCTTTGATTGCCGCCGTCGAAACCGTTAACCCGAAGATGGAAGCCACTCTTCACGCAGCTCTGCTGACGATGATGAACAGGAGGAAGCAGATCAAAGGCTGCATCATCGACGGGCCTCTTGCTTTCGACAATGCAATATCAAAAGAAGCTGCCGAACACAAGGGCATTGAGAGTGAAGTAGCAGGCGAAACAGACCTGATTGTCGCTCCCAGTATCGAGGTAGGCAACGCTTTGTACAAGAGTTTTACGTACTATTCCGGCGCTACGGTTGCAGCAATCACCGTCGGCGCTACTGTACCAATTGTTTTAACGTCGAGGGCCGACTCCGACAGAAGTAAACTGATGTCCATCGCCCTTGCAGCATCTTATTAATCAAGGAGTAAAAATGAGGATTTTAGCGATTAACCCCGGATCAACATCTACAAAAATCGCGGTTTATGACGATACGAAAGAAGTGTTTACCACCACCCTGCGCCACAGTGTCGAAGAGTTGGCGCCTTACCCGAAGATCATAGACCAGTATGAGTTTCGCAAAAATACTATAGTGGATACATTGACGAAAGCTGGTTTCAATTTGTCGGACTTCAACGCCATCGTTGGCCGCGGAGGCCTGATGAAACCGATCCCGAGCGGCGTTTACCGCGTTAACGACAAACTCATCGAAGACCTGAAGCTTGAGATACTCGGTGAACACGCTTCCAATCTTGGCGCCATCATTGCAAATGAAATCGCGAAATCGATTAACGGCTCGATTCCGGCATATATCGTCGATCCTGTCGCCGTCGATGAATTGGGAGACCTTGCAAGGTTCTCGGGCCATCCCGACCTGCCGCGCGTCAGCATCTTCCACGCCCTCAACCACAAAGCGGTGGCAAGGCGCTATGCACGCGAAAACAACCTGAAATACGAAGACCTGAACCTCATCGTTGTGCACTTAGGCGGCGGCATTACCGTCGGCGCACACAAAAAAGGCAAGGTCATCGACGTTAACAACGGCTTAGACGGCGAAGGCCCGTTCTCGCCCGAACGCTCCGGTGCATTGCCGGCGCTGACACTTGCCAAGCTCATCTACTCGAAGAAGCTGGAACTTCCCGAAGTAAAGAAGATGATCATCGGCAAAGGAGGCATCGTCGCATACCTGGGAACAAACAATATGTTCGAAGTAGAGCAGAACGTAGAAAAAGGCGACCCGAAATCAGTTCTTACCTTCAACGCCATGGGTTACCAGGTAGCCAAAGAGATAGGCGCAATGGCCACAGTGCTTGAAGGGAAGATCGACTGCATCCTGATTACCGGCGGACTGGCCCGTTCCGGTTACATTGTCAAATATATCAAAGAAAGAGTCTCTTTCCTCGGTAAAGTAGAAATTTACCCCGGAGAAGACGAGATGCAGGCGCTTGCAGAAGGCGTTTACTACTCGAGCTTAGGCGAAGTACCGCTTAAGGAATACGTCTGATTTTGACACCGCAGGTTCATTGGACCTGGTATTATCATTATGGAAAAATGGGGCGGTTTTAATTGACCGCCCATTCATTTAAAGCAAAAAGGGGGAAATTGACATATTATGCCGGATATAGATTTATTTGACAAAATTGAAAACTTCCTGCAGTTCCAAAAAGAAATGTACGGCAGCGAACTTTTCCTGTCCGGCGCTGAGATGTTTCCGCCGGAAGCAGCAGCAAAGATTGACATTGATGCAATCAGCTTCGAACAGGACGAGAAAAGTGTTGTAATGGAAAAAGGCATCAAATACAAAGCAGACCTCAATGATTCTATGTTTCAGGAACTTCCTGCTACACAGGCAACAAAAGGCAGTGTTACCGATTCATTAGAGAGAAAATTAAAAAAAGCCACCAGCGTCTCCCCTGACTGGTACGACAGTAAAACCATGGACGAACTCAGGTCCCGGATATGCAATTGCTCCGACTGCCAGTTGGCAACGACACGTACCAATTTCGTTTTCGGTGTTGGCAATCCCCATGCCGACATCGTTGTCATCGGCGAAGCTCCCGGGGCAGACGAAGACGCCAAGGGTGAACCTTTCGTAGGCAGGGCAGGGCAGCTTTTAACAAAGATATTGCAGGCCATCGGCCTGGAACGCGACCAGGTCTATATCTGCAATATACTGAAATGCAGGCCTCCAGGCAACCGAAGGCCGGAAACGGCTGAGGTTGACGAATGTGAACCATACCTTGTCAAGCAGATCGACCTCATCAAGCCACAGTTTATCCTCGCTCTCGGCCTGACTGCCGTCGATACGCTCCTGAAAAAGAAGCACAAGATGGCCGACACCCGCGGCAATGTGTTCGACTACAGGGGCTACCGCATGCTCGTTACCTATCATCCCTCTGCCCTGCTGAGGAACCCGAACCTGAAGAAACCGACATGGGAGGATGTTCAGTTACTTAGAAAAATGTACGACGAATATTTAAGCAAGAAATAAATCTCAAAAAATACTAAGAAAAGGGAAATATGAACATAGCAGTATTATTCGGCGGAATATCATCAGAAAGAAACGTTTCAATATCCAGCGCAAAATCAGTGATTGCTGCCCTGACAGAACTCGGCCACACTGTGATGCCGATCGACCCCGCTTACGGAGCCGAAGGTTTAAGGACAATGGATGATATTAACGCCCCCAATGAATTTCCGACAATCGAAGAATTGAAAAAACTCGACCCGAAGAAAATACTTGAGTGTGTAAACTCCAATTTGTTTGACAATGTTGACCTCGCCTTCATCGTAATGCACGGCAAATACGGCGAAGACGGCATCATCCAGGCCCTGCTCGAACTCAGGGCCATCCCTTACACAGGCAGCAATGTCAAAGCCAGTTCGCTTGCCATGGACAAAGCCTCCTCGAAAATGCTCTTCAGCGCGGCAGGCCTGCCGACTCCACCGTGGACGGTTCTGAGGCACAACGAATTCGACAACTATGATCTCATTAAAGAACTCAGGGATGAATTTGACGGTAAGTTAGTAATCAAACCTAACGACCAGGGCTCGACCATCGGTTTGACAATAGTACTGGACGGCAACCTCGACGACATTCACCACGGCCTCGTCGAAGCGGGTAAGTATTCCGACAGGGTTCTTGTCGAATCATACATCGAAGGCAGGGAACTGACTGTAGGCATCCTCGACAGGGAACCTCTGCCGATAATCGAGATTGTACCCGACGGCGGCTATTACGACTACAAACACAAGTACACCAAAGGACAAACCCAGTACCTCTGTCCCGCCGAACTGACCGAAGACATGACTCATTTCACCCAGGGACTTGCACAAACGGCATACCTGGCTCTTGGTTGTTCCGGATTTGGCAGGGTCGATTTCAGGATCAACGAAGACAACCAGCCATTCATCCTCGAAGTAAACACAATACCCGGTTTCACTGCCACAAGCCTTGTACCCAAGGCAGCAGCACAGATCGGCATCGATTTTCCTGAACTTTGCAGGCAGTTGATAGAAATCACATTAGAACAAAAAAATAATAATCATTAATATTCAGGGTTGGTACAATGGAAAAGAAAATCGATCTCTGCGGCATGGGCAATGCCTTAGTTGACATTCAATACCGTGTCGATGATGATGTAATTGCCAAATCAGGCTTAGTAAAAGGCGAGATGCGCCTTGCCAGCAGTAAAGAACAGGCTTCGCTCATCGAAAAGCTGGAGAAGCTCGATCACCACAAATGCAGCGGCGGTTCTGCAGCCAATACCATAATCGCATTCTCCCAGTTCGGTGGTAAGCCCGGATACCAGACAATGCTCGGTAAAGACGAAAACGGCGAATTCTACGCAAAGGAATTCAAAGAGCTTGGCATCGAACTGAGCGCCATGCTGCTGGAATATGAATCGACAGGCACCTGCTTAGTACTCATTACTCCCGACTCCGAGAGGACAATGTACACCTGCCTCGCCGCTTCCAGCCGTTACACCGACTGCGACATCGACTTCGAACTGATTACAAATTCCAAATGGATTTACATAGAAGGGTACTGCTTCTCACAGAAACATACCACCGAAGCCATCTTCAAGGCCATCGACGCCGCCCGTGAAGCCGGCAGCAGGATTGCCGTCACTTTCTCCGACGTATTCATTACAGCCAACTTCCACGATTCGCTGGAAAAGGTAGTCCGTTCTTCTGACCTCCTGTTCTGCAATGAACCCGAAGCGAAATCCTTCACCGGAAAAGACAATGTCTCCGAAGCAATGGAAGCGCTTTCGTCAATGTGTCCGAACGTAGTAATTACCCTGGGTTCGAAAGGCGCTCTTGTCCGATGGGACGGGAAAACCTATGAAATACCACCCTATCCTGTCAAGCCCGTGGACAGTACCGGAGCCGGAGATATGTTTGCAGGCGGTTTCCTTTACGGCATAATCTATTGGAACGACCCTGTCAAGGCTGGTAAACTGGCATCGCTCGCCGCTTCCAAAGTCATTTCGGCCATGGGCGCCAGGCTCGACACTGCTTTTGCCGGAAGCCTCCTGAAAGAAGTTGATTAATCGGTGTTCCTGTTTGGAATTGCTTTGTAACAATTGAAGGTAAAAAATAATTGAAGAAATATTTCCTGATAATACTATTGCTGCTGCTGACGAGCCTCTGCGCCCGCAGCCAGTCCGGCGTCAACTTTGAGGAATTCACAAAGAAGCTACAGCCCTATTTCGACGATGAGTTGATCGGCGACCTGAAAAAGGAAATGCCCGAAGGTAACTATTCCATCTGGGGCTGGGCTGTCGGAGACTATTCCGGCGACGGATTCTACGACGCGGCTTTTGCCCTGAGAGTCTATTCGGACAAAGGCAAAGTGATGAGGATATATTTGTTCGTGGACATGGACGGCTACTTAGTCAAAGTAGGGGAATTCCTCTATAAATACCAGGGGATGCCGCTGGAAGTCGGCGTCATCATCAGGGACGGCGCCTGCCTGCTGACACGCAAGAACCGTGAGTACGCCTGGGACATCACCGGTTACAGCTACGACAACGGCGCCCTGCTCAATGTCGATGAATACAAGATTCGCAGGATCAGGAGCCTGACATACGAGTCCTATATCAATTTTGACACAAAGCTGAATAAACACAATTACATACAGACATCGTCCGGTAAGACAAGGATAGATGCGAAATACCTTACCATCCCCTGCTACGACAGGCGGCGCTACATTTACAAGGGTTACAACAACCGGACTTTTGCAAACGACATAGACTATGTTCCTGCCGGTGCGTATTACTGGAACGGACCGGAAGACCTCTCCTACAACGTTGTGTCCTCTTACGACAAAGATTATCTCTATTTCGATGTTTACGTCAAAGACGATAAAATTATCACCGACAACTGCGCGGACTGCGTCTATGAAAGCCTTGGCGTTCTCGTCGATGTCAATAAATACGACGAGAACAACACCCGGCTCGTCAAGATGAAAAGGAACAGCATCGAGCCTCAAAAAAACCAGAAAAAAGGTCTTTATTACCTGAAATTCTCACCGGGTAATTTCTCAGACATCAAAGCCTCGGTACTCGACGTAACCTCTTCGGATGAGATGAGCATCTACCAGAAGGAGAAAGTCGCTGACATCAGGATCAGCGCCGGCCAGTACGACAGCAACTATTACATTGTAAATATCAGGATTCCCATTCTTGTACTCGGACTCGAATCCATTGCTTTCAAAGAGAGGGCTTTTACAGAGCTGGGCTGTACCTTCTTCGTTTTCGACTCCGACAACCCGTACAACATCGACGAGGTAACGGAACTTACGACTTCGCGGATCAAACGGGAAGACAGCAGGACATACGGCTCATTGCTCATCGTACCGGATGGTATGTGGTACGGCGAAGCCGTCAATATCTATCACGACAAACTGATCAACAGTATTAAAAAATTCGGCTATTAATCGACAATAATTGTGTCGTCGCGTTCGGGGCTGAGTGAAATGATCTTCACCTTAGCGCCGGTGTATTTTTCTATTTCTTTCAGGTAATCCATAGCAGCTTTAGGCAGGTCGTCGAATTTCCTGATGTTGTGCAGGCTTCTGCCCCAGCCAGGCATAGTTTTATAAACAGGTTCCATCTTCGTGAAAGACTCTATGTCCACAGGGAAAGTCTTAAGTGTTTTACCACCGACTTTGTAGCCTGTACAGAGTTTTAATTCTTTAAAACCGTCGAGCACATCGATTTTAGTAATTGCAAGTTCGCTGATGCCGTTGATCATGACGGAATACTTCAGGGCAACGAGGTCAAGCCAGCCGCATCTGCGAGGACGGCCTGTCGTAGAACCGAATTCAGCGCCGGTAGTCTGTATCATCTGCCCGGTCTCATCGGTCAGCTCTGTCGGGAACGGGCCGTTACCCACACGGGTACAATAGGCTTTTGCCACACCCATTATCTTATTAATCGATGTCGGAGGAACTCCCAGGCCTGTGCAGGCACCTCCGGATGTGGGATTGGAACTTGTAACGAAGGGATAGGTGCCGTGATCGACATCGAGCAGGGCTCCCTGTGCGCCTTCGATTAATATATCCGTACCGGCAGCAATTTCCTGGTTGATGAGCAGTGTCGTGTCTTTGATGAACGGGTCCATCAGTTTGTCGTACTTCAGATACTCCTTGAGCATCGATTCGACGTCAAGTTCTTCGTACCCGTATATTTTTCTTAGTATATCGTTCTTCTCTTCGAGGTTTGAACGGAGTTTTTCCTCAAATCCTTTCCTGTCGAGCAGGTCAACGATGCGGATTCCGGTCCTGCGGAATTTGTCGTTGTAAGCAGGCCCGATGCCCCTGCCGGTAGTGCCGATGGCAACGCCGTATTTCATCGATTCTCCGGCTTTGTCGAGCAATTTATGATAGGGCATGATCAGGTGTGCCTTATGGCTGATGAAGAGCCTGCCTTTAACGTCAACACCGTTTTCTTCGAGCATATTAACTTCGTCCATCAGTGCAACAGGGTCGATGACTACACCGTTACCGATGATGCATTTTACGCCCGGAGTCAATATTCCCGAAGGAATCAGGTGCAGGATATATTGTTTTTTATTTATTACAATCGTATGGCCGGCATTGGCGCCACCCTGGTAACGGGCAACATATTTCGCTTCCCTGCTAAGTAAATCTACAATTTTACCTTTGCCTTCATCGCCCCACTGAGAACCGACTATGACAGTTACGCTCATTTCTTTTCCTTCTCACAAATTTTTAAGCTATTTTATATTTTTATTAATATTCATTTCCGTTTGCAAATATAATCATTAACAAGTTTTGTACAATGAAAAAGGAAGGAATAATATTTGTATAAAAGCAGGTAAATATTAATGAGAAACCTCGCCGGCAGTGCCCAGATTCTCATTCACAGGATTGTGATTAATATTTTCAGAAAATTTTAACATCAATTAATACTGAATAAGTTGTAATTTTAATGTTTTTATATCAGGAAATTTAAGATGGAATTGATTAAATCAGAATTCGGTAACCAGATAGGCACACTCACCTTCAACAACGACAAAAAGCGCAATTGCTTAAGTTTTAAATTACTGCACGAGATGCTCGAAGTACTGGAAGATTTCAGGGAGAAGAAGGCTCGCGTCGTCGTCATCAGGGCAAACAAGGGCGCCAGAGTCTGGTCGGCGGGGTTCGACGTCAACGAACTGCCCAAGCAGGGCCGCGACCCATTGTCATACTACGACCCGCTGGAACGCGTCCTCAGAGCCATCCAGAAGTTCCCTGCACCCGTCATTGCCGCCATCGAAGGAAGTGTCTGGGGAGGAGCATGCGACCTGGCATTCTGCTGCGACCTCCTCATCGGGACCAATACCGCTTCATTTGCCATTACCCCCGCGAAGATCGGCGTTCCGTACAATTCCAGCGGCGTACTTCATTTCATCAACAAAGTAGGGCTTCACCTTGCCAAGGAAATGTTTTTCACAGCCCTGCCCGTCAATGCGATGCAGGCCAAACACCACGGCATCCTGAACCATCTGGTACAGAATTCGGACGACCTGGATTTCCTTACCAATTTCCAGGCAGAGCAGATGCTTCAGAACTCACCGCTCAGCATTGCCGTCATCAAGGAACAATTAAGGATACTGGCCGACTCGCACCCGATTTCCCCGGAAACCTTCGAGAGGATTCAGGGATTGAGGCGCAATGTTTACGACAGCGGCGATTACCGGGAAGGCATAGCTGCATTCCTGGAAAAACGGCAGCCGCACTTTACGGGAGAGTAAGAAAACATGACAGACTATTTCAGAAAATTCGTCCACTCTGAACAGGCAGGCGGCTTCCTGCTGCTAATCTGCATAATTAATAGTCTTCGTTAGACAGAATACAATATTCTTTCAGGATAGCATAATCTGGCTTTTTCTCATGCAATGGTGATTATTCTATTACTAATGGTGATTATTGCCCGATTCGCGATATAAAATAATCTGTATAAAAGGAATAATCAGTATTACAACATTTTTATACTAATCGACAATTCCAATTTTTTCTGATAAAAATCAGGTCATTTTTTTTCATTGTTCAAATATTTTCTTATATTTATTGAAGAACAAAAAAAATGGGAAATGGGAAGAATCATGAAAAATGTTCAATACTAATGAAGCAATAGTATGGTAACTATATTAATTATTGTTATTTGCTGCTTATTGTTGACAGCATACCTATTCGACCTTGCGTCGGCAAAGACCCGTATTCCGTCGGTAATCCCGCTATTAATAACGGGATGGTTAACCAGGCAGGCGACTTCATTTTTCCATCTTGAAATACCGGACATTTCAACCCTCCTTCCCTTGTTGGGCACTGTCGGTTTAATATTAATCGTACTCGAGGGGTCTCTCGAACTTGAGATTTCCCGTTTAAAACGTAGCCTTATTATCAGGTCTTTTCTTTTAGCTTCTTTACCATTAATAATATTGGCTTTAATTCTGACCGGCCTGTTCACGGGACTTAGCGGTGAGTCATTCAGGGATTGCCTGATCAGCGCCATACCGCTATGTGTCATCAGCAGTGCCATAGCGATACCCAGCACAATTAATTTTGAGAAACAAGACAGGGAATTTGTAATATACGAATCAAGTTTTTCAGATATAATTGGAGTCCTTTTGTTTAATTTCATTGCATTGAACAATTCAATCGATGTAAGCTCACTTTGGCTTTTCTTAATACAGTTCGGTTCTATCATTGTCATTTCATTCACTGCAGCAATCGGCCTCTCCTATCTTCTCAGAAAGATTGAACACCATGTAAAATTTATACCCATATTGATATTGATAATACTTATCTATACAATATCAAAAGCGTTTCATCTGCCTGCACTGGTTTTCATACTCCTGTTCGGGCTTTTCCTTGGCAACCTGGACAAAATCAAAACACACTGTATTGTCAGGTTAATCGATCCAGAAAACTTACATGCCGAAGTACGAAAATTCAAAGATATTGTTCTCGAGCTTACTTTTGTTGTAAGGTCGCTTTTTTTCCTGTTGTTCGGCTTCATGATAGAAACTTCCGAATTGCTTGACCCAGTTTCACTTCTTTGGGCCGTTAGCATTCTTCTCATGATATTTATTATCAGGTTTATTGCCGTAAGGCTGTCAGGATTGCCTGAAAAGCCTCTTGCATACATTGCTCCGCGTGGACTGATTACCATACTGCTTTTCTTATCAATACCTGAAACCGGTAGAATACCATTTATGAACAAACCATTAGTAATTCAGGTAATACTATTCACGGTCATTGTCATGATGATAGGTGTAATGAAAGGCGGAAGAAACGGCGCTATCTCAGAATCTGAAAGAATAAACTAATTATTAATATAATAGGAACCAGATGGAAGAAAAAAACAGAATATTTTACGAACCGAGGAAATTCAACGAAATTGAACTTTGGAAATGCATTTCTGAAAAGCAATGGTATGACCCGAAATGGCAGATTAAGAATTCTCTGCGTACTGTGGAACAATTAGCAAGAGTCATTAAATTAAATAAGCGCCAACAGGAATCAATACACAATACTCTCGAAATTATGAAACAGCAGGGTAAGGAGCCAATGAGAATTACCCCGTACTATGCATCTTTGATGCAGGCAGACCCGTTCCACCCCGAGATGTTGCCAGGCGAAAAACAGCACAAAAGGCTCGATCCCATTTTCTGGCAAAGTGTCCCTACTCCCGCTAACCTGCTGTTTCCCGACACCGGGATCGAAGGCGCAATGGGCGAAGAAAGCAGAAGCTACGGCGCGGCTTATCAGAGGTACCCGAACAGGGTAGCTCTTTTTGTGGCTCAGAACACCAGTTGCGCGTCCTATTGCAATCACTGCCAAAGATCCAAAACACTGGACGGGACAGCCGATGTCAACCTGGAAGAAATTAAAAAGGGATTGTTCTATATTAATTATAATAAGAATATTGACGAAGTCCTTGTTACCGGCGGCGATGCACTGATGATCAGCAGGAATCGGTTACAGTTCGTTTTGGAAGAGCTTGGCAAAATTGCACATCTTCGTGTGATTAGAATTGCAACAAGGGTTCCCGTAGTTCTGCCAATGGCCATTAATGACGACATCCTTTCATTGATCAGGCAGTCGTCAAACAAGTTCAATCAAGGCCCTGAAAAATATATCTATTTCATGACTCATATTAATCACTACCATGAAATTACAGAAGACCTGGCAGAAGCGGTTAAAAAGATCAGGCAGCATGGATTTACCATCAGAAACCAGACTGTTTTGCTCAATCATGTTAATGACTATTATCAGACGCTTGCAGAGACTTTCAGAAGAATGTTCTGGATAGGGATACATCCGTACTATCTGTTACAATGCCACAAGGAAAAAGGCATTGTACACTTCATTGTCCCCATCCAGATTGGAAAGATATACATGAAACATCTTCAGGGATGGCTTTCAGGCGTCAGCAGACCAAATTACGCTTCGAACATCGAAGGAGGAGGAGGCAAAGTCCTGCTGATGCCCTCCGGACATGATACTCTTAACATTGGTGAAAACATTGAAGATAAAATTTCAGAAAGCTATGCCTCTGTCTATACATGGGATAATAAACTTATCGCTCAGTATGAAGCTTTAGGCAGGGCAACCAGAGAGGAATTCAACGCAGCCGAAGCCATTATGGACAATTTCATCGGGAGAAAAGGCGTTTTCCTGCCAAAGATAATAATTGTTGACAGTGAAGGCAACCACATCGAAACGACCAACAGGACAAAGCTTCCCAGCCTGGAGAAGCTCAGGAAAACAGAATTGCTCTCCTATATTCCTTATAAAAACGACATGCCGCTTACTAATCCGGCTTTAATACAAGAATTATTAGACAGATTATTTTATAGAAATGAGGACAAATGACAGACTATTTCAGAAAATTCGTCCACTCTGAACAGGCAGGCGGCTTCCTGCTCCTGATATGTACAATCATTGCCCTTACCTTGGCGAACTCTGAATTTGCAAATTTTTTCAACGGTATTTGGGATCAGGAAGCAGGCTTCTTTGCCGGCTCATTTAAAATGCGAATGTCGCTGCGCCACTGGGTGGACGACGGCCTGATGGCGGTCTTTTTCCTGTTGATGGGATTAGAGATTAAGAGGGAAGTTGTCAGCGGAGAGCTGTCCTCTTTTAAAAAAGCAATGCTCCCCGGGCTTGCCGCCCTTGGCGGGATGATTGTCCCGGCTCTGCTGTTCACTGCCTTCAACCTTGGAACAGAAACCCAGTCGGGCTGGGGAATACCAATGGCGACAGACATAGCGTTTTCCCTTGCTGTGCTGTCCTTAATAAAAGGAGTCCCAAGGACTCTGCGCATTTTCCTTGTCACTCTTGCCGTAGCCGACGACATCGGGGCAATTGTCGTCATCGCTGTCTTCTATTCGAATGCGATTCAAGCGCTATACCTCGGAGCGGCCCTGATTGTTGTTCTCATTCTGTTGGCCATGAACAAAAAGGGCATACTGAAACTATCATACTATCTCATCCTGGGAGCTGCACTTTGGTTACTGATTCTGAAATCGGGCATACACGCCACGATTGCAGGGGTGTTGCTCGCTTTTACAATACCTTACGACAGTAATGACACCAGTTCACCCCTGCACAGATTGATTTCTGTTCTTCACACTCCGGTTAATTTCCTGATTCTGCCGCTTTTCGCCCTTGCTAACACGGGCATCGTACTCGAGGCGGACTTCCTTGGCAGCTTAAAGTCAAGCGACAGCCTGGGCATCCTTACAGGCTTAGTCCTCGGCAAGCCCATCGGCATCCTCTCGACTGTTTTCCTGGCTGTAAAGCTGCGATTAGCAAAATTGCCCTCGTCCATTAAATTATCTGATTTCATTGGCATCGGATTCCTTTGCGGCATCGGCTACACAATGTCCATCTTCATTGCCGGCCTCGCCTATGAAGAACAAGCGCTCATCGAAAGCTCGAAAATATCTGTCCTGACCGCTTCACTGATTTCTGCTCTCCTTGGACTGATGTACCTCTCCGTTAAATATTACGGGAAAAGAAAAGCAGCAGTACAAGGCCAACAGTGATTGGGCAGTATTCCCATTTCCCCTTTGTTTATCATTCCCATTGATGTGACTGCCTTCGTGCGGGTAAAGTCCGCAGGGGATTTCAGGGAATGGATGTAATATTCA
Organism: uncultured Hyphomicrobiales bacterium; assembly: GCA_964634885.1. GTDB lineage: Bacteria > Bacteroidota > Ignavibacteria > Kapaibacteriales > UBA2268 > DAINRZ01. Next base: position 97,261 of record CAZWLN010000013.1, read on the forward strand.
GTGATTATTAAAAAAAGGCTCCTTGCTATTCACTATGGGTAACACTATTTTTATTAGTCACGATGGTGGTAAGAAGCCGTATTATTCAATTATTTCGTAGAGACGCAAGGCCTTGCGTCTCTTTT
>CAZWLN010000014.1:0-95560 GCA_964634885.1 uncultured Hyphomicrobiales bacterium
ACAATCCATTATATTATTCCATTAATTTCAAGTAATTTCGTAGTTAAGATTTTGTAAATTTTTATGATTGATATGAGTAAGGTATTCAATAAAATAATAATCCTGACACAGGACTATTACCCGAACGTCGGCGGCATCACCACCTGGTGTTACGAAATCGCCAGGAACCTCGAATCGAGGGGCATTAACGTCCTGATCATCACAAAGGCCTTTGACGGCTGCAATTACGTCAATGAATTCACCAAGGATGAAAAAGGGCTGAATATTCTCAGGTTGCCTCATGAACGCTGGAAGAACGCCAGGAACGAACGTGTTTACAAAGCCATCAAGCCCCTCATCGACCCGGGAACTCTTTTCCTGTGCGCCAACTGGAAAATGGCCGTGCCGTGCATGTTGGCTTCGCTTCGTACGGAAATCGACTATATTACAACAGTTCACGGCATGGACGCTCTTGAATACCGAACCGTGAATAAATACCTCCAGAAATCGGCCCTCAAAAGAAGCCGCGGCGTCATCGCCGTCAGTACCTTCACCGCCGACCTTCTGAATAAACTGAAAATAAGGGACATGCCCGAAATAGCTGTAATAAACAACGGGGTGGACCTCAAACGGTTCAGGATTATGGACAGGGATCGCGCTATCGAAGAGAAATACGGCCTGCATGACGGCATACGGGTCATCAGCCTCGGAAGGCTCGTCCCACGCAAGGGATTCGATACGACGATCATGGCCATGAATAAACTCAGGGATAAAAACATACACTTGTACCTTGCCGGCTCAGGTCCCTATGAAGAACGCCTCCGCGAACTGACCGGCGAATTGGGCCTTGGAGACAAAGTACATTTCCTTGGGTTCATACCCGACGAAGACATTGCCTCGTTGTACAACTGTTGCGACATCTATTCCATGCCCAGCAGACAGCTCCCGGGCGACGTCGAAGGTTTCGGCATTACCTATATCGAGGCGGCTGCCTGTGGCTTGCCGTCCGTCGCAGGAAGCGAATCGGGCGCGGTTGACGCTGTCGTCCACGATGAAACCGGGCTGCTCGTCGAACCGGACTCTGTCCCCGATGTTACCAATGCCATCCTCAGGCTGGCAGAGAACGGGGAAGAAAGAAGGCGGATGGGAATGAATGCCGAAGCAAGAGTCAGGGAACTATTTAACTGGAACTTCGTTACAGACAAGATGATGGACTTCATCAATTCGGTGTGCAATAAATCTTAGCCCGGTTCAGATGGACAGAATCAAAGTATTGTTCGTAAGCCATGAGAACCACATGAGAATGGGCGCACAGAACAGCATGGCACACCTCATCGGGCACCTCGACAGGGACAGGTTCGAACCTTACTGCCTGATGCCCTCCGAAGGCGAACTGTCCGAAAGGCTGGAACACGCAGGCTGCAAATGCTTCTACATACCCCTGCCGACAATCAAGCCGAAGCATTTCAGATTGATACCGAACACTCTACGATTCATCAGGAACTTGGTAAGAACCGAAAAATTCGACATCATCCATCCTGATTTCGAGGCTGACGTCTTCCTGTGCGGCTTAGCCGTCAGGCCAACTCCCTGCAAAATGGTGTGGCATGTGCGCCTGACGACAAAATATGCCAAGGACATCATTCATGAGAGGCTTGCAGACGGGTTCATCGGCATCTCCGAAGGTGTCAAGCAGCGCTTTTCGCAGAAGACGACATCGTCGCCCCGGTTCGAGGTAATATATAACGGCGTGGACTGCAATGTTTTCAGGCCGGTGGAAAACAGGGACAGCCACAGGCTCAGCCTTGGGCTGCCGGCGGACAGGTTCATACTGCTGTTTACCGGACAGATCAAGCCCGGTAAAGGCATTTACGACCTCGCTGAAGCCCTGGCAATCCTCCGCAGGGAGAAGAAAACGCTGCCCTTAACCTTGTATATCGGCTGGGCTCCGAACGACGCAGAATACCAAAAGCTGAAGGACATGGTTTCGCAAAACGGACTTGACGATGATGTGCGCTATATACCCCAGCAAAGGAATATACATGAATGGATGCAGGCCGCTGACGCCCTGATACTCCCTTCGCACGAACAGGTGGAGGGAATGGGACGCGTATTGTTTGAGGCAATGGCCTGCGGAGCGGCAGTCATCGGTACGGATACGTCCGGTGTACGTGAGGCGCTTACTCCCGAAACCGGCTTCCTTGTGCCGGAGAAATCGCCGGCTGAGATTGCGGCTGCGGTAGAGAAACTGATGAACGACGACAAATTGCTCGGATCGATGAAAACCAATGCCCGTACAAGGGCTCTCGAAGTGTTCGACATTAACATACACGCAAGAAAAGTGGAAGCCTTCTATTACAAAATATTGGGACTGAAATGAAAATATTAGTAATCCAACTTGGGAAAATCGGTGATATGATACTCCTTACACCGGTATTCAGCAGTTTGCGCAGGAAATTTCCCGACGCCGAGATTCATGCTCTTGCCGGAAGGCATAACTACTCCGTGCTGAGCAACAACCCCGCTGTCAATTATATACATGTATATAACAAATCGCCCTTCAAGCTGTCTGCCTTTCTTGTGGAGCTGCTTTCCATGCGCTTCGATTACCTCATCGACCCGAAGGACCACGACTCGACCGAAAGCCATTACCTCGCCAAATTGATAAAAGCCGACAAAAAAATCGGCTATCATTCGGAAGGGCAGATATACGATTACATCGTTCCTTCGAACAAACAGAACAAGAACAGGCATTACACCTCGATATGCTTCAATGCCCTCGAACCGCTTGGCATTGCAATGGGAGACAACATTCCGAAGCCGGAGATATTTTCTGCCGCCGACTCTGAACAGTTTGCCGAGAATTACGTCGCAGCAATGGACGGCAGGCCTTTTGTCGTAATTAATATCTCTGCCAGCAAGGCGGACAAGATGTGGCAGAAAGAGAAATGGGCCACTGTCATCCAGGCAATAGACCACAGCAGCTTCAATACCGTCATGACTTTTGCCGATACCGAAAGGGAAGTTGCCGGATATATTTACCGGAATTGCCCCAGGCTCAATATTTACAATTCCAGGAACTTCGACGACGTCCTGGCGCTCATCAGGCGCAGTTGTGCCGTCATCTCGCCGGACACATCGATTGTGCATGCGGCGGCGGCTTACGACAAACCTTTAGTTGCGCTTTACAATCACAATCCGATGTTCTTCGCCAAGTTCATGCCCCAATGCACCCACCAGGTAATCGTCAGGGCAGACAAAGGAAAAGCCACAGGAGGAATAAGCATTGCACGGGTAATCGACTCGATCAAAGAGGCGGCAACGGTACAGCCCGAGTTCAGGTTCCTGCTTCCGTAATTCGTAGCTGTCCGGCATTCTTAGCTTCAATGAAATGAAGGCTTTTTCGTATAGAAATGAAAAACCCTGCCGACGGATTAATTTCGACAGGGTATAATCTATATTAGTATGTTGTTATCCTAATTAACGAGTTAGCTGCAACTATATTGTTAAAATATTTTTAGAAACAATAATATTTCTGTTAAACCTGGATTGTGCATTAGATGGCCCAAAACACGTAATATCCAACCACCCCTGACCCCTCCTTATCCAAGGAGGGGTAAACCGTTAAATTGTAATATATCAATTAATAAAGTGATATTTAAAACTCCTAACACCTTATCCGGGTTAAAGCAGATAAGCAGACCTCATCCGGTATTTTACACCATGATATTCCCCCCAAAAGAAAACTGGTTTGAAAATTGTTTTGAGACCTTTTTACCTCTTATGTGTCACTATACTCAATTGAAAAGTAATTAAAAGATAAATGAATTTATAATTATCAAGACGAAGGAATATAAATGAAAAAGATTACCATTTTATTAATTGCTCTTTTGTCAACATGTCGTGTCATCCCTGCTCAATGGCATCAGTATCTAAATGATTTCGACAATGTTTCCAGATTTTTAAAAACAGAAAAGACGTTGTGGGCCTGTGCAAATGACGGCAATTTCACTTCGTCAGACTACGGTAAAAGCTGGGTTTCAGATACAGGTCTGTATAAATTATGTTTAACACAGTACAAAGGCGTAATCTACGTCGGATCTGACAAAGGCATATATACTTCTTACGATGAAGGCCATTCCTGGGAAGTGTTTGACACAACGAATATCCATCATGTAACTGCTTTAGCTGTACAGGATTCATTTGTTTATGCCGCTACATATGATTCCTTAGTTGGTAAAGTATTCTTTTCAAAGAATGGCGGCAGCAACTGGATAAAATTATTGGTTCAAAATAATGATAATTCTGTGAAGGATATTAAAATTATCGATGATAAAGCGCTTATATTAAACTCTTCAGGGATACTTTATCGAGGCATATTAGGGGTGGACAGTTTTGAATTAGATTATGATATAAATTGTATTAATATTCAGGATTCGGTTATATATACCGGTACCGGGAACGGAGTGAAATTATCTGTCAACAGAGGTGAAACCTGGGAAACCCTCGACGAGAAACTCGGTGGTAAAAGTATTATCGGAATTGAAATATCCGGTAATGTTATTTTTGCCCTGTCTTCGTATGAGGGATTGTTTGTATCAACTGACAAAGGTAAATCATGGGAGTTAACACAATCTGATTTTGACAGTAAAAGTATAATAAGCCTTACAAAAATGAATAATAGGATATTCATAGGAACAAATAGTAATGGAGTGTATTACTCCGACGATGGCGGTAGAACCTGGGTACGCTCATCGTCCGGAATTAGTAACCGTTTTACTGGCAAGATAACAACAAACGGAAAAGAAATATATACACTCTCCTCGTTTAACCTGTTCATGACTACCGATTGCGGGACCAGTTGGGAGGAAATCAATTCATTTCCCGATATGACAGTATTTTATTCAGTAGTAGCTTTCGATTCTCTTGTTTACTTATCATTATGTTATCCTGATATATACAAACACGTATATCTGGTATCCAAAGACCATGGTATTAACTGGGAAAATGCCGATAAGTATTTTAACTTTACAGGGGTATTTGAAGAACATGGAAAAAAATACGCCATAGATTCTGCCGGACTCTACACTAGCGTCGATGGCTTGAATTGGATGCGGATATGCAACAATATTTTTAATGAAAATAGTGGCTCCTTCTACATTGAAGATAGTAGTATTTATCTGGCATCAAACCATTACAAAGCTTATTATTCTTCGGATATGGGCGAGAATTGGGAGACAATTCTCGACAGCATCGGCGGCAATATAATTTCAGTAATAAAAACTAAAAACGGTTTGTTTTTCGGTGATCAGCATGGCGTTGTGTACAGATCGACTAATAACGGAATTGACTGGAAAATATATTCCCTGGGTGGTTATTATAAAGTTTTAGCTTTTAATGAATTCGGGGGCATTTTGTTTGCATCCACCAGTGCAGGCATCTATTACTACGATGAAAGAAAAGACAAGTTTGTAGAATTTAACGATGGACTTTTTTATTGGAATTATATCGAATATGCCGATATGTGCCAGGTTAGTGACAAAGTGTTCCTGTCTGCTTATGGATCGGGCATCTCATATTTATCATTACCTGATTTCCTGATGGAAACAGAAGTAAATGATTATAGCACGCCATTAGCAGGCACTCCTCCTCCTTTTCTGATTTATCCCAACCCGGCCGGAGAATTTATTAATTACAATCTGACAGAAAACGACCCTGACGCAGTCATTCGTATTACCAACATCCTGGGAGATATTGTTAAAATACACAAGGCGGATACTATGTCAGGCATAATATATCTCGGTGACCTGCCAAAAGGCCTCTATTTGTGCACGATATACTCAAAATCCCAGATGAAGGCAGTCAGTCTTATCCTCGAATAGCGCGCTATCCTGACAGAGACGACAGACTGGCCTGTGTCCCTGTATTAGCTTCTATGATAACTGCAATCTTTGAACCGTCTCTTTGTTCATCATCATTAATCCACTGTTGTAGCATTCATTGGAAGCAACATCCGGCCATTTTTCATGATTACTGCATAGATAATACAAAACCATAGTTAATTTTATTCTTTGCAATGTTAATATATTTTAATAATTTGACTGAATTGGAAATGTTAAATTTATCCCGGAGCGGAAAGTTTGGACAGCGTAATCACGAAGGCACTAAGGACTGCGGTTGAAGCCGAGCGGCACGGCGCTGCTTTTTACTCCGGACTAGCCGACAAATACTCCGGCAACAGTGAGTTGAGCGTCATTTTCAGGCTGCTGTCAAAAGACGAGGCGAAACACCGTGAACAGTTCGAAGAGCTGCTGCTGTCAATCGACGACAACAGCTACAACGCCGGCCCGGTCGATTGTGAGTTTCTCGGCGCCATTGACATTGCAGGCCATTTCCCTGATATGTCCGACGGTGGAAGAAGGATGGAACCCGAACAGGCGCTGCTGTCTGCCTGCAGCTTCGAAAAGGAGACGGCCCTCTTTTACATGGCGATACGTGGTGTCATCGGTAACAGCCCTCAGCTCGACGCAATCATCGAAAGCGAGAAACAACATGTCAACCAGTTGCAGAAGATAATCTCGTCCGGTGTAAGGTTTACACTCGAGGCAAGGGCGCAGGAAAAAAAATAAAAAGCCGTAAACCTTCGTCAGGTCTTTACGGCTTCAAGTTTAATATGAGAGTGTATATCTAATACGCAAAAATTTGAAAATAGTTACAAAATTTGTTGAAAAATTATTAAAAGCATAATGGAACAGGAAGAAAAACAGACATTCTATCCTCTGCTGATAGACATCAGCCGCTACAAGTGCTTAGTTGTCGGCGGCGGGCATATTGCCCTCGAAAAAGTCAAGAACCTTCTCGATTTCGAAGCCGACATCACCATCATCTCTCCTGACATATGCTTCGAGTTGGCTAATCTCGCCGGTGAAAAGCACATCCACTGCGAGTCAAGGGAATACGTCGAAGGCGACGCTTCCGGTTACCGTCTGGTTTTTGCCGCAACAGACGACCCGCACATAAACGCCGCCGTCAGGGAAGAATGCAACAGGAAATCCATCCTGGTCAATGTAGCCGAAAAACCCGAACTCAGCAACATCATCATACCTTCTTCCATTAAGGAAAGCAATTTTACAATATCTGTCGCCACAACCGGTGACGCTCCGTTCTTTACAAGGAAGATACGGGAAGTCATCCGCAAGAATCTGCCGGAAAACATAGGAGATATTGCGTACCTCGCGGGGGAATTCAGGCAGAAAGTACTGAACGACGCCAGGTTCGACACTTACGAGAAGAAAGAAGACATGTACGAGAAGTTCATGTATGAAGACTGGGTTTCCATATTGGAAGACTCCGGATTCGAAGGGGCTTTTTTGAAAATGGCAGAAATTTTGAAATAGGTCAATATAAATCACGCAATGAAAGAATCAACAATCGGAAAAGTATTTCTAATGGGCGCCGGGCCTGGAGACCCGGGCCTCGTAACAGTCATTGGGCTTGAACGTATCAGGGAAGCTGACGCCATCCTCTACGACAATCAGGCCAACAGGCCTTTGCTCGATTTTGCAAAACCCGGGGCCGAAGTGCTCTTCGTCGGAAAAGAACCGGGTGTCCCCTCTATTGCACAGGATAAAATAGCGGAGATATTGATTGAAAAAGCCCGTAAGGGCCTGACCGTTGTCCGCCTCAAGGGTGGTGACCCGCTGATATTCGGCAGGGGTTCCGAAGAAGCCATGGCCCTGAAAAAGGCGGGTGTCAGCTTCGAGATAATTCCCGGCGTAACTGCCGGCATCGCCGCCGCTGCCTATTCGGGAATACCCCTTACCCACAGGTCCACAATCACACAATGTGTGTTCATCTCAGGCTACGAGACTGCCGACAAAGACGAATCGCTCGTGGACTGGGCAAAGATTGCCACACTGAAGAACGCCAGCCTCGTCGTTTACATGGGAGTGGCACAAATCGGCGCTGTCGCTGCCGTGCTGTTAAGAAAAGGAATGAACCCCGACACGGAAACGGCTGTAATCGAGAACGCCTCGCTACCGAACCAGAAGACACACTATTGCAAACTGTCGGAATTGTCCGACAAGATATACGACTTCAACGTCAAGCCGCCGGTCATCTTCATCATCGGCCCTACGGTACAACTAAGGGAAGAGATGGTGTGGATTGCCAACAAGCCTTTGTACGGCAAAAGAATTGTCATCACCCGTACACGCGACCAGGCAGCCGACAGTTTCAACAGGCTGAAAATCCTTGGCGCCTGTCCCATTCAGTTCCCGGTTGTCAAAACGGAAAGAATGAGGCTCCACAAGCCCATAAGGGAGATAATGCAGAGATCCTACGACTGGATTGTGTTTACCAATGAAAACAGCGTCCGCTACTTTTTCGAAGTTTTAAAAGACGAACGCTCAGACAGCCGTGTTTTGGGGGGGCTGAGGATTGCCGCCGTCGGCAATGGGACAGTGTCAGCCCTCGAGAGCTGCAACATCCTCCCCGACTTCGTTCCTTCGGGATTCGGCGCAGACCTGCTCATCGACGAGATGCACAAAAAGAAGCATATTAAAGACAGCCGCCTGCTGCTCGTCAAAGGCGACCAGGAAAACAGCAGCGTCTCAGAACGGATTGCGCAATACGGAGGTAAAGCCGACACTCTCGACATCTACAAAGTGTCGCCCGACACACCCGGCATCGACGCCATCAACGACGTACGCAATTTCTCTGCCCACGCTTACCTTTTTACAAGCATGGCAACCGTCAACCACTTTTTCAGGATTGTAGGCGAGAGCGCAGCGAAAGAGATGCTCAACAAGTCCGTTGTCATCGCTATTGGTCCGGTAACGGCCACAGCGCTGCGCGAGAAAGAAGTCGGCGGGATAATAATTGCCGAAAAGAATACAATTGAAGGTATGATCGAAGAACTGTTGAAAGCGTTTTAACATGAACCCCGAAAAATTCAGGGAATACTGCCTTAGAAAACCCGGCTGTACAGAAGATTTCCCTTTCGACGACACCACGATTGTGTTTCGCGTCGGCGGCAAAATATTTGCCCTCAGCGACCTGGAGAAGCTGCCTTTTAGAGTCAATCTCAAATGCGATCCTGAGCGTGCTGTCGAACTGCGTGAAAGCTACGAATGTGTAAAGCCCGGCTGGCACATGAACAAGAAGCACTGGAACACGGTCGAACCCGACGGCGTGCAGCCCGATTCTTTCTATTACGAACTGGCTGACCACTCTTACGACATGGTTGTCCGCAGCCTGAAGAAGTCCGTCAGGGAAGAGCTGGGGCGATAAGAAGTTCGTAAAGTTCATCAAGTTTTTAAAGTTTATAAAGTAAGAAAACCCCGAAGGGGTGAAATGATTGTAGTTCGTGAAGACAGCCCCGCAGGGGCTTTTTCCTCTCCCATTAGCCACGTCATTTATGGCGTGGGTAGGAAAGAGAAAGATACTAACTACTCCGTTCCGGGAGCGTCGGGATAGACTCCATCTCGCAGATTGCCGGGCGTTAACCTTCCGAAGGTTCCGAACCTTCGTCAAGTTTCGCGAATGCTGAATTAAGAATTACAATCCGTAGAGACGCAAGGCTTGCGTCTCAAAAAAATAATCAAATCTTAAATGAATTAGGATGATTTTTGTAGAGACAGGTCTCAGACCTGTCTCAATATCATCTTACAAGAAAAATAAGGCAAAAAGCCCCATAGGAGCGTCATATTAATAGCAAGAAGAAGAGATGAAACTTCGTCTCCACAAAGAGGGAGTCACTCGTATGGCTCAGGCTTTAAGAGGCAGTCTCACAATTACTTTAGTGTATTCACCGGGGACACTGTCGATTAGAAACTCCCCTTTGTATATATCTATGATTTTTCTTACAATCGACAGGCCAAGACCCATGCCCTGCTGTTCATAGACATTCCTGTCGAACTGCATGAACGCTTCGATCAGCTCTATCTGCTCTTCCTTGAAACCGATGCCCCGGTCGTGGAAGGTAATGACGTAAAAGTCACCGGAGACATAGGAACTGACGCTGATCTCAGTGCCCTTGTCCGAATACTTCAGCGCATTGCCGATCAATTCGTTGATGATCTTGATGAGGTGCTCCTCACCAACGGCAATGGTAGCGGTTACGAGGTTGGTGGTAATGTCCTCAAGCCTGCCGAAAGCCTGCGCCTTGTAATTCACATATTCATATATTGCGTTCTCGCCGTACTCCGTGTAAAGGTTCTGTGTATTCTGCAGTCCTTCTAAGTTTTCCATCTGTACGGACAGGTTCGCCAGGTATATGTAATTCTCGAAACCTTCCTTCAGCCTTGCCGCAGAGGCCTTGATGTCGTTGATAAGCTCATAGACGTCTTCCTCTGTGTCTTCATACATGCTCTTGAAGTAGCTTTCAAGGAAATGAATGGAACCTATGATCTGGTTAATAGGCGTCCTGAATTCGTGAGGAATGGACATGCTCAGGTTGGTAATCAGCTTTTCGATTTTGTCGCCGAGTTTATTCTTGCTGATTGTCAATTCCATTGTCTTCATGGCTACGAATTGATCTACCGCTTCCTGGTTGCTCCTGATCCTGTCCCTTAGGTTGAAATTCTCAATCTTGCTGGCCATCAGGCTGCAATACATCCTGAGTATATTAATAAACGGGACATCGAACCTGTTTGCCTGGAACCTGCTTACAATTATTATCAGTCCTGCAACCCCTTCCGTATTGATCAAGGGAAGTATGTAACTGACATCTCCCAATTCTTCATCGCTATGGTACGACACAGTACCTGTCTTGAGAGTCTGCCCCACAACACCGTTCTCAGCGAGCCTGTCGAAAACTTCATGCATACTGTAGGGCTTTGAAGAGACACTGCGTTCCAGGTAGAGGTCAAACTCAAAGGCTTCCACATTGAATAGGAACAAGGCGTATGCCTGGCACATAGGAAAATGGTCCAGCGCTTTCATGCCGTTTTCGAGGAATTCCTTCAAAGAGCGGTCGGCGAACTGTGCATTAAAGAATTTTACCAATGAATCAATAAATTCAAATTCTGCTTTAAACTCATCTTTATGTTTTGGGTTCGTTTTCGTTTTCATGATATTATATCTGCAATATTGATACTGACTGGTGATAGAGTTCCATAATGTTCGAATACATATTCTTAATCGATCCCGGTTCTAAATGCAACTGGTTCCATATCAGGAAATTCGGATTGTCAATCATCCGGTCTTTCTGGTAATCGAGATTGAGTACATGGGCAATTATATTGGCAAGGTGGACACAGGACAACATCAGGTCCGCCTTTCCTTCAACAGTACCTTTGTCCTGGTAGCTGACTACATGGCGCAATTCCAGGGGCAGTTTCCATTTTTCTGCAATGAGGCCGCCGATATAATAGTGGTCATAGCCAAAGACTTTTCTTTCATGGTAAGCAAGCGGTTCATTCTTTTGTATGGCTTTGCTGTATATGCTGTTGTATTCTTCAGGGTAGTTCTTCAGGTAGTACAATACACCGACATCGTGGAGTATCCCGCTGACAAAGAAGTCTTCGGTATTTCTAATCTTCAGCCTGACGCCAAGCAGCTTGGTGATGGATGCCACAGCGATTGAATGTTTCCAGAGGTCAATGATGTTGAAGAGCGGAATGGAATCGGTTTTTGCAAAGATGTCCAGTACCGACAATGTAAGCACAATATTCTTAACTTCGTTGAAGCCGATGAAGAATATCGCCTGGGTAACATTTTTGACGGTGCCTGGAATGCCATATATCGGCGAATTGACGACTTTGAGTACCTTTGCTGTCGAGGACTGGTCTTTGACAATAACATCCGCAACGTCCTGAACTGTGGTCCTTGGATTGGCAATCACTTCCATCAGCCGTGTATAAATTGTCGGTAAGGTAGGAAAATCGTTTATCCGGGACTGGATTTCCTCGATACTAAGCATTGGCCTCGCCCCTTTTCATTAACATATTTGCAGTAGCAAGTACTCCCAGGTCGATGATGTCTTCCTCAATGGGGTTTCTCGGTTCCCAGGAGATTCGTTTAAGGAACAATTCTGTGGCGTGAGACCTCAGTTCTTCACTAATCTCCAGGCTTTCGTCTTTTTGCTCTGATTTTATCTGTACTGCCTGTATATTCCATACCCTCAGCATGTCTATGTGCCTTGCCGAGAGCTCCAGCCCCTTTGGAAGCAAAGTCTGGCCAAAGTTATTGATTACCGGCTCGGCAGTAATCATTCCAACCTTCAATTCTGTCGCCATTACAAAAGACGCCATTTATTAACCTCCCTTTGATAATAAATCCGAAACAATTTATTATCTAAAAAATCGGCAATTTATTTTTAAAATATAATAAAAATTATTCATATTCAATAGTATAAATTTGACGGGACGGCAATTGTGACACTCAAATTTGACTCTGCAAAGTTTTTTATCCGTCATGGAATGATTGAAAAACACACACTCTTACACTGCCGATTCCACTCACACCGGCCCGTCCCTGTGGGGACAGAGGAAGGATCATGAGAGACAGGGCGCTTCTGACAGTCCACGTCCCGGGGAAGATTTTGGTGGGTCCATCTAAGTGGATATGATCCCGAAAACATATTGAATCCCTGATAGGGCTATATTTTTATTATTGTGATTATTAACAGAATTGTACCCATGCTGAACAGCACAGAACTTTTTTTCAATCTCTGTACAGGAAACATTAAGTGCATCTGCCTTTTGGCAACAGCTATTGAAAACTGATGTATGATCCTGTCAGATGAAAAACAGGATGTCCAACTGTCGGCTCTTTTCCAGGGCTTGATCCCCGGATCTGTCAAGCAAGGCGCGGATTTTACCTCCCAACTGTGTCAGCCGTGCTTTTTCCTGCAATATGTAGAAATTATTGCCGGGGCCGACGCATGGCTCGAACTCAGCCAATTTCATTGTTAACGTATCGATAATAGCATAATTCCTCTCTGTACCGTCCATTTCCCAATACTCTTCTTCATTCCGATTATCGATATAATCGAGTATTATTTTTATACGGTCAAGCATTATATCTATCTTTTCAATAAATTAACATTAAAAAATGTAAGATAGTAATGCAAACGCTGTCACCCAAAAATAGTTTTCAACAAGTTTTACACATCTATGATTTTTTTACTAACGACATTATTGATAATTTTGAATTTTTTGAATAATGGAATAATAAATGAAAAGATTACTATTAACATCGGCTTTACCATATGCTAACGGTTTCATACATTTAGGCCACTGTGCCGGCGCTTACCTGCCGGCAGACATTTTCGCCCGTTACTCCCGCCTGGCCGGAAGGGAAGTACTCTATGTCTGCGGCTCAGACGAGCATGGAGTCGCAATCACCATTGCTGCCGACAAGGAAAAGGTAACGCCTAAAGAAATCATAGATAAATACCATGAAGCCAACAAAGCTGCCTTCGAGCAATTCGGGATGAGTTTCGACATCTATTCCCGTACTTCGATGGCTGCTCACCACGATACAGCCCGCGAATTCTTCGGCGATTTCCTGAAAAAAGGCCTTCTTAAGGAAAAGGAAGAAGACCAGTTCTTCGACCCCAAAGCCAACATGTTCCTGCCCGACAGGTACGTCGAAGGTGTTTGCCCGAATTGCGGCTTCGATCACGCCAGGGGCGACCAATGCGACAGTTGCGGCGCCTACTATGACCAATTGGAATTAAAGAGTCCCAGGAGCCTTGTAAGCGGCGAAAAGCCCATCGTCAAAAAGACTACCCACTGGTATATGAAGTTTAACGAACTCCAGGGATTTCTGGAAGAATACATCGGCAGCCACGCCGCCGACTGGAAGGACAATGTTTTACAGCAAACAAGGAGCTGGCTGAAACAAGGACTGACGGAACGCGCCATTACTCGCGACCTGGACTGGGGTGTCAAACTCGACGGCATCGAAGGCGTACCGCCGGAAAAAGCGCTGGGCAAAGCTCTCTATGTCTGGTTCGACGCTGTCCTCGGCTATATTTCCATTACAAAGGAATACTTCCATGACTTCATCAGCCCCTGTTCCTGGGCCGACTGGTGGAAAAGCGCCGACACGGAATACGTTGCCTTCATAGGCAAAGACAACATTGTTTTCCATACATTGATTTTCCCGGCTATGCTTCACGCACGGGGCGACAGCTATATTCTCCCCGAAAATGTTCCTGCGAATGAATTCCTTAACCTCGAAGGCCAGAAATTCTCTAAATCGCGTAACTGGAGCATCGACCTGCGCGATTTCCTCATCGACTTCCCCCAGCCTCAGTACATCGATGCGCTAAGGTACACACTGGCAATGAACTTCCCTGAAACAAAGGACTCTGATTTCACCTGGAAGGATTTCCAGGCAAGGAACAACAATGAACTTGCGGCGATTTACGGCAATTTCGTTAACCGCACTCTTCAGTTCTTACACAAAAGCTTTGACGGCAGGGTTCCCGTCCTTCAGGGTAAGTACACCGATCTGCCCGGCAAATGGGTTGAACTCATTGCTTATTTTGACGAACACGGCCCCGTTTCGATTGACGCCCCCGACAACGCATTACCGGAAGAATTGGCCCATTGCTTCAATGGCAATGACCTGTTAATGCTCGGTTCACTATGGTCCGGCAGGCAGTTAGTAATGAAGCACTACGGCAAATACCGTTTCAGGGATGCCATCACCGAGACCATGAATATCGCAAGGGCTGCAAATAAATATTTCAACGACGAAGAACCGTGGAAGACATCCAAATCCGATGGCGAACGATGCGCCAAGACGATGTTCATCTGCATCCAACTCGTCAGGTCACTCTCTGTCTTGTTCTCACCGATTGTGCCTTTCTCTGCCGCCACTGTTTCGTCCATTCTCGGCTGCAAACCACTTTCCGGCAGGCCAGGAGAGAAAACCGAAGGCGAGGTCACTTCCTGGAACGGAGTCCTCTCGCCCAGCCTACTTCCCGGAGCGCCGATCGGCCGGCCGGAACTTCTTTTCGTAAAGATTGAAGACGACGTCATTGCCCAACAGACGGCAAAACTTGGGGAAAAGAACGAAACGAATGCTCCCGCCGAAGATGATTACATTACTATTGAGGACTTCCAGAAAGTAAAACTGAGAGTCGGCAAGGTGCTCGAGGCAGTAAACGTACCCAAATCGAAAAAACTCATCAAAATGACAGTTGACCTTGGTACGGAAACAAGGCAGGTTCTGGCCGGTGTTGCCGAACATTACAAGCCTGAAGAACTCGCCGGCAGGTATATCGCCGTAGTTGCAAACCTTAAACCGACAAAGCTCATGGGCATCGAATCGCAGGGGATGATGCTCGCGGCAAGCGATTCGTCAGGCAATCTCTGCTTCCTGACACCGGAAAAAGACACAATAGCGCCGGGAGGAGAGATCAGGTAACCTCATTGTACCATCCGGAAGTTATTAACCTTTGTCTGAATTGACCTCGTACCTGTTTCGTCGCAGACCATAGGGGTGTTCATAGAAGAAACTTCGTAGAGCCGGGCCTCAGGCCTGGCTCTAAATTATTATTTCAAGGAGCGCTCTGTCCCAAAAACGAAACGACCCCACGGTAATCCGCAGGGTCGAACGAATCATATATTTTCTATTTATGTCTAATTGCTGTTTTCTTTGAAGTAGGCCTGCATCTTAGCCTCTATCTTCGCAAGGACTTCTTCTTCGAGCAATCCGTTGGATTTCCAGAAATGTACCTGTTGTGTTGCAGAATTTTCTTTACCGCTCATCTTTGTCCTGAGAGTAATTAAGATGGCTTTGTCACTGATCTGCTGAACCCTGAACTTGAAATTGAGTCTTCCGGTTGACCAGATGGCGCCGGGTATCTGGGGTACATCGAGGCTGTACCGTTTGATGAGGTCATAGGTAGAATCTTCACCCTCGGCGAATATCCAGTCTTCGGTAGTGATTGAACCGATATAATAGCCGCTCGTATCGACACGGTAGGAAGGTGTCTGATAATAGCACTTCATCTCGTCGAGAACCTCTTTTACGGATGTCCAGACAATCTCGAAGGGTGCATTCTCATATTTTGCTTCGTACTTTTCTTTATAATGCTTCATGTAATCGGGTACAAAAACCTGGCTGTCGGGCTGGACTGCTTCTGTCCGGGCGTCCTGCTGGCTGCGGGCGTACAAAGCCTGATTGTCTGTCTTACTGAGAAACTGTGACACAGTAATTAACGTTGCAACCGAGATTACAATAATTATTGACTTTTTAACAAAACTCATCATCATCCTCAAAATTTTATCTTTTCGATTTAGATTTTACTTAATTTACAGCTATCAAATTAAAAATACAAATATTGATGCTATTATGAATAAAAATTAAGTTTTTAGCCTCAATAAAGCAATGGATTCAATATGATATGTATGAGGAAACATGTCAAACGGATCGATTTCCAGCACTTCATAGTTTTCTGCCAACAGGCTGCAGTCCCTCGCCTGGGTCATAGGATTGCAACTGACGTAAACAATCCTGGGAGACTTCAGGCTGTTAAGCAGGTCGATCATTGCAGGGTGCATACCTGCTCTCGGAGGGTCTATTATTACAATGTCAGGACGGGGGTATGCATCCATCATTTCACCGATTTTCCTGTCGTGCAGGTCGATGCAAACAAATTCGGCATTGTCGATGTTATTGATTCGTGCATTCTCTTTTGCGTCGCTTACGGAGGAGGCAACGATCTCGAACCCTAATATTTTACCGGCGTGTTTCGCCGCCGGAAGGGTAATCGACCCGGTGCCACAGTACAGGTCCCAGACTACGTCGTCCTTACCGATGGATGCCAGTTCAACTATCTTAGCGATAAAAGAGGACAACTGGCCGGAGTTGGTTTGGAAAAACGAGAATGGAGAAATCTTATATTTGATACCTAAGATGCTGTCATAGATGAAATCGGCGCCTTTGATGAAGTCAATTTCGCCTATTGCCAGGTCGGATTTTTTGTCGCAAACCGCATGAACAAGGGAATTGATGCCTAAGGCAGCCGTATCCAGTTCATTTTCATACCAGTTAAGAAGTGCTCTGTCCTCTTCTGTTTCAGGCGCCGAGGTCACTAATATTACCATCAGCTCTTTAAGGCCTGTGTACCTGATTACGAGATTCCTGAGGAATCCGCGGTATGTCCTTGTGTTGTACGCCGTACACCCGAAATCCGGGACAGCAGCTCTCACAGCCTTAAGTACATTGTCGGCAGCTTCGCTCTGGATGAGGCAGGAGTCGATGTCGAGTACCTTGTCGAATCTTTCGGGTATATGAAGCCCCAGAGCAAAACGTTTGTTGGCAATGTCTTCGCCGTCAACGATCTCCTCGCTGGTCCACCATCGGGAAGCGCCGAAGGAAAATTCCATCTTGTTTCTGTACCTGAATGTTGTCTGAGAGGAGTGTACGTCGCCGATCCTGCCTACAGGGACTTTTCCCACGCGTTCGAAGGCGTCGGCAATATGCCTTTTTTTCCAGTACAACTGCCGCTGGTAATCGAGATTCTGCATGGAGCAGCCACCGCAGTAGTCTGAATAGGGACAGTCGGGCTGAACCCTGTCTTCAGAAGGGGTTACTATCTCGACCATAAATGCTTCTCGCCAGCTTTTCTTTTTTTTCGTTACTTCGGCAATGACCACATCGCCGGGGACGGCGTTCTTGACAAAATACACGAGATTGTCATGCCGGGCAACGGACTTGCCTTCGAATGCGACAGACTCGATTGCCAGTTCTATTCTTTCATTAACCTTTTTTTTCTTCATATAAAATCATATATTATTATTTTTACAATTATAAATTAATAAAAAATACGAAATATGTTGCAAGATACATTTATACCTGTAAACATTTCAAACGAAAAACTGGAAGAATTGATAAATAGTTATTTCAATTCGGTACCCGGCCTGAAATTGCATTCGAAAAGGACATACAGGCCAGCTCTCGGGCACTTTGCAGAATACTGCCGTACTCACAGTTTCAGTTACCTTCCCGAAGACTTACAGGCCTATCTACACTATCTTGAAGACGTGCTTCACTTTAAGCCTAACAGCGTCAATTCCAACCTTACTGCCCTGCGAGTCTTCTTTTCTTATCTCGTTTCGTCTTCCATTTTACTGAAGAATCCGGCCAGAAGGTTTCCAAACAAGCGCTCTGAAAGTAAAACGGGATACATGGTTTTAGACGAATTTGCAATCGACTCGCTTTGTTCTGCTTCTCACGCAGACTATCCCACCCTTCGAAACGCCATTGTCCTGAGATTGTTTTTTCAGTACGGCCTTTCATTTTCTATCATCAGTAACCTTAAACTTGCCGATGTCCAAACGCAGGCCAACGAATTCCTTCTTTACTGCCGGAGCCGGGGGAGACGCATCAGGGTTAAATTAGACAGTTTTACCCATTCTGAAATTACCAGGCTCATAGCGCTGTCACAATACCGGATGAAAAAGGATTCGTATCTTTTCTATTCGCTCAGTAACAGGGCACACAATTCCCGTCTTTCCGTAAGGAGCACCAGGCTGATTGTCGTCGGTGGAGTCAGCAGTTACTGTGGAGAGAACGCTGCCGTAAACATCAGGTCAACGGCAATCAATCATCTTCTCAGGCAGGGGGTCGCCGAAGATGAGATAATGAAACGCATGGAAGTAAAGACATACCAGACAATCGAAAAACATCGCAGCCGGTGAGGCTTTCATCGGGAACAGGCTTTACTAAGCCAGTCTTTTCACCGAGTCCATCAACTTTTGGGCATGGAGACTATCCATGCAGAAATACTCTTTATTGCGGCAGGCAGGACTGAAATAGCATGTACATTCCCTGTCGGGCATGACTATCTCACCTCTGCCGTACAATTCGAATTCAGCAGGATTGAATATATTATTCATCAGTACGACTTTCTTCTTCAGGCCGACAGCAATGTGCAGTGCCATTGTAACGGCAGTAACGACAATGTCGCACTGGTTAACAAGTGTAAGGAACTGCTGCAGGGAGAAATGTCCCTTGTAACATGCGCCTGAACGCTCAGCCATACGCAGATTCTTCTCATGTTCCTGTTTGCCGCCGAGCAGTAGGGGGAACATGCCCTCTTGTTTTATCATGGATATCAATTCAATCCACTTTTCTTCCGCCCAGAGCCTGGAGACCCATCTGTCGCCGCAGCCGGTGTTCAGTCCGACAATCGTCTTACCTTCGTTGCCAAGGTCCCATGAATAGCTGTTGTCGATGTCGAGTATATATTCTTCCCCCTGGAATTTGTATCCGCATATCTCGAATATTTCTTCAGGGTATGATTTTTTATTTGCTTTGTTCACGTCGTCAAACAGGCCTGTAAGGAATTTCTCGTGTGCCAGTTCGTTTGCAGGAGCCGGCCTGCCGTTAACGAGTGTAAAACCGTACAGTTTCCCCGATTTTAATCGTTTTGCAAGAGCACAGGCCTGTGTGTCTTTGTCAAGGTTGACGACAGCACCGAATTCGGTTTCTTCCATGAGAAGTATGTTCTCAGAGTTGAACTTGAAAGTTTTATGAACCACAGACGGTACAATTTCAGGAGAATAGGTAAGCCACCACAATTCGCTCTCCGGGTGTTCCGCAATAAGTTTGTGGAGCAGGGGAGTTGTACGAATCACATCTCCTATTGCACCTAATTTAATTATGAGTATCTTGTCTTTCTTCGGTGAGTAGTAGCTGCAGTCCTTACAATGGACACCAGTTTCTTTATGAGGGGCGCAAGGGATGTATCCTTTAAACTGCGAACAATCTGCGTAGTAATCTATTTTATCGAAATCCATAATCTCTACAACTTGTACTGGATTAAAAGTGAAACATGAAAAGTATATATTATTGATTCCTTAGTTTCAAAATAAGCGGTAGGAGTAAGCAATTCGCCTCTTTTGTTGTCTCTTCCGAGGAGATTCATTACGCCAAGGCTACAGCTGAAGTTAATGAAGAAGGGAGACTCAATGTCGCCGACAAAACCCAGAGTAATGGCGCCGCCAACCCTGGAAGTACCGTTCTTGGTTTTCTTTGTCGCGCTTGTGGTCGAATCATTATCGATGTCGATTACAGTCTGAGTCCATTCTCCCTGTCCTATTATGTTGTACCTGGCTTCAACACCTATATAGCCTCTGACATTGGCGAGAGGGAACTTGATGAAGCTGTAGTTGAAACCTATGGTAGGGGTAACGATGTCAATCCTGTGCTTCCATTTCGAGGTATAGTGTCCGGGAGCCGGGATACGCTCGCGTGCGTCGAAGAATGAATACTCGAATCCTATTGGGATTACAAACCTGTTGTGTTGATCCAGGTTAAGCAATGCTTTTGCAGTAAGCCCAATCTGAGGGCCGTCAAAACTGCCGCCGATTGAGGTTTCTTCTGCGCTTGGACTGACTATCAGCGAATTATTGGGATTCTTACCAAGAATCTCTGTAGTTGTTATCCCGGCGGTAAAACTGAGGTTCCCAATCTGGCAAAACGACGAATAGGTTAATGCAAAAAAGAGGATGACATATTTTACTTTTCCTGCTGTCATATTCGACTCCGAATAAGCTAAAGCTTTTCAATAATATTGTAATTATATTTCTCTAAGCTGTTTTTGGCAATCATTTCTCCAATCAACCCGAGAGAAATGAGTTGAACACCGACAATGATCAGGCCAACGCCAAACAGGAGCAGCGGCCTGTTACTGAGTGCAGTTTTTTCCATAAACCATTCGAAGAGAAGATAGAGGTCGATGGCGAATCCGGCGCCTGCGAACACAGATCCGATGGTACCGAAGAAGTGGAGTGGCCTTTTCATGTACCTTGTTGTAAAGACAACGGTAAGCAGGTCGAGGTATCCTTTAATCATCCGTGAAAAGCCGAATTTTGATTTGCCGTAGCGTCTTGGATGATGTTTAACAGGTATCTCCGTAACCCTGAAGCCTTCCCAGTGTGCAAGTGCAGGTATATACCTGTGCATCTCTCCGTAAACTTGTATGCTTTTTACTACTTCTCTTCTGTACGCTTTCAGTCCGCAGTTGAAATCATGGAGTTTAAGTTTACTCATTCGTGAGGTAACGAAGTTAAAGAACCGGGAGGGAATGGTTTTTGTAATGGGATCATGCCTTTTCTTTTTCCAACCGCTAACCAGATCGTAGCCTTCTTTAAGCTTGTCGATCATGTTTTTTATCTCGGTTGGGTCATCCTGTAGATCTGCGTCCATTGTGATGATAACGATGCCGTTAGCTTCGTGAAATCCGACAGAAATCGCGGCAGACTTGCCGTAGTTGCGCCGGAACCTGATTGCCCTGAATTTCCTGTTCCTCTGTGTTATGTTCCTGATTACAGAGAAGGATTTGTCTGTAGAACCGTCGTCAACGAAAATAACTTCGTAGCGGCCCCTGGTAATCTTTTCGAGTTCAGCTTCAAGTTGAAGAGCGAGTTCCGGAAGCGATTCTTCCTCGTTGTACAAAGGAATGACGACGGATATGATCGAGTCGTCTCTTCTTTGTTTATTGTGTATCTGCGGCTTTTTTTCTTTCTGCTGTGCCTGTCTCTGTTCAGCGGCAGGTTCCGTTGTGTTTTTGGCTATATTCTTTTCTTTGTCGGCTTCTGGATTCTGTTCATTGATTTTTTCTGTTTTTCTGTCTGCCGGATACTGATTTTTTTTTCTAAATCTATTTCTATCAAACCTTTTTCCGGGTTGATTGGCGTTGCTGTCGATATTTTCGTTGTTATTACTATTATTCACTTTCTTTCTCCAAGTCCATTAGATATTGTTCACACGAACATTCTACATTTTTAGTATTTTTTTATTGAAAACTTTTCCATTGTCGCTTATCGCAGTAATAAAGTATGGTCCATCTGTTAACCCGTTAATGTCAATGATGTTGTGTCCCTGGTTCAGTTCGCATTCCATTATCTGAATGCCGTTAAGGGAGAATATTTTTATTCTTTTGAATTCATCATTATCGAATAGTATTTTGTTGCTTGCAACAATAATATTTTCTTCTTTTGTTTCTTCGTCTATGACATCAGTTGTATTCTTTGCCCAAATTTTTATGAGGAACTTGTCGATTCTACTGACGAGAAGGTCCTGAGTATAGGATTGCTGTTCCATCATGTTGACTTTAACAATCTGTATATCGTCGAAGATATCTTCCAGGGATATGGAGTCAATCTCAGTACTTTCAATTTTCTGCCATGAAAGATATATTTTTGTAGCTGCATTTTTTACACTAAGTGTACAAAGAGTTGGAGTTGAACCGCTTGTAGGAAACGGCCTCATGTCAACATAGGTATATTTTTCTTCGATTGCAGTTGTATCGATGAAAGTAAAAACGGCATATAGGTCGGTAGGAGGTGTCCAGGGTGGCAGGTCTTTCTCTCCGAGTACGGTGTCGATGCCTTCGGTGGCATTTTCATTGAGGCCGAAGTACAGATGCTTAAGCACAGTCTTCGACTGGTCGTCGGTACCGACATGTATATTAATTCTGACTTCGTCTTTTGAAAGGCAGACATTCGGCACAAGGGCGGCAATGATAATTAGTAATATGTAGAATCTCTTCATAATGTTATCCGTTTTAAAAAAATACATAAATGGGCAACAAGGAATAACCCATTGTTGCCCATTTACTAATAGGAAATCAAACTATTATCTGACTACAGAAATTGTAGATGCAGAAGTATATGAACCGGCAGTTACTTTTACGATATATTTGCCTGCGGACAATTCATTTACATTGAAAGGAATTGTGTATTCGCCTGCGCCGTAGTAAACACCGTTTACAATTGTTGATACTTCATTGCCGACAACGTCGTACAATTTAACTGTAACATTGTTTGACTCGGGAAGAGTAAAGTTAACGTGTCCTTCTACGTCAGCAGGATTCGGATATGCGAACATTGAGAATCCGGCAACGGGAGCTGTTTCTGTTCTGACGACTTTAATTGAATTGCCTCTGAGAGCGCTGATTTCAATTGTGTTCATCGAACCTTTAGCAATAGTTCCGAGGTATTCGTTTGTTACAGCATCCCTGAGAGTGTACTCTGCATCAGCATTTTCAATTGACACTGAAAGGGGATATGCAACGCCCTGAACACTGACGAACGAAACGTTTTCTTTGCTTACGTTAGCATTGTTGCTGAACCTGATGTCGAAGAAACCTTCCGGAGGAGTGGGAGGCATTTCGAATGATGCAACGTCAACGTTTTTGTTCGATGTCAGATATACTTTACCTTCGCTCTGGATGTTGTCTCTGAGAACCAGCTTGGAGCTGTTGTTGTAAACGTCATATTTTTCTGCGTAGTAGTCAGCTTCGCTAACAATTCTGCCACCAGGAATCTCGGGAGCAGTGATTTTGTAGTAGCCATGTGCCATATCTGACGACAGAGGATCGTTTTCAACACCGACTTTTAACCAATAGCCAAGGCCGGGTTCAAGTGTAGTTACTTCTTCGTAGCCTCTGTTTGTCTTGTAGCCCCATACACCGAATCTCTTTGTGAAAGTTCTGTCGGGAAGCGGGTAGTTCAGGTAGGCGTCAAATTCGATGTCATAGACGCTCGAAGGTACTGTCAAAGCGCCGATTGTGTTCCAACCGGGATAGAGAAGGACGCTGTAGCCGGTCTGTTTTGAAATTTCGCCAATATATGAACCGGCAAATTTTGTATCTACTTCGTCGCTGTATTTTACGAGGTAGCCGATACCGGGTGTCAGCGTAGTATTGTCCTGCCACTGGCTGAGTGAGAAGTTGTAGGGTTTATTCATTGCGTGTGGGTAAACAACATTGTATGCGTTATTTACGGGTTTTACCGGCAATGAAAGGAAGTTCCAGCCTTTTTTGATGATCGGGTTGCCGTCGTCGTCAACGTATTCGATTATCTGTGCAGGTGTATATTCAATGATGAATTCATTGAATTTAGGATCTTTAATTACGTATGACTGATACTGGTCGCCTGTAATCTGAGGATTCATTGTAATAGGTGTTGAATTTCTCATGTCAACATTAAAGAATGAACCGTTGACAGCATCTCTGAGGAAGAGAACCGAACCTTCGGGGAAGTCAAAAACGTTCCAGATAACTGTTACAGGATATGTGCTAATGTGGCCGGGATTGAATTTGCAATAGTAGATTACAGATTCATCGATGTTTTTATTGCTTCTGATGTCGCGCGATGCACTGTGTGCGTTTCTAGCTGTAGGTGCAATGTCGTCATAGCCGTACTGAAGGAGGTTCTGTTTTACAGCTGAACCTCTGTCAACTTCAGGCTCCCAGCCTGCGGGTGGGAACCACCTGGCGTCAAACGGGTCGAGCATGTCGCTGAGTTGTACATCTTCACCGTAGATGGGGTCAACGGTGTTTGTAGCACGGTCGCCTGTACCGAAAATGATGCTTGTGGTGTCGGGGCCCTGTCCTAATGAGGGATCATAGCCACGTGAGTTCACGAGAGTAACTTCGATGCCGGGTTTCCTTCTTTGAGCAGCCCATTCGTCGGGAGTTTTGTAATAGATGAAGGTGATCTTCAACCTGATGGGTGAATCCTTCATATATCTTGATTTGAATGTCAGATAGCCGGTGTAGAGGCCAGGTTGATCAGGTTTATTAGGAATTTCCGTCAACTGGTTCGGGTCGCATTTGATTTCAAGGAATACGTCGCCGTCGTCCTGTGTGTCTCTGTCGTTGGGATCGTTATCGTCGAATTCACCAAGAATACCTCTGTCAATCCATGGTATATAGCCATAGTCTGTTTCATTGGGGATTGGATCCTGGTTGTTATTACCCGATACGGTGTTGAATCTGAGCCATTTCTGGTCTGAGAGTATTTCAAGGTCGCTTAACCTTGAGTCGTCGAGGTTATTAATAAGCTGAATTACTCTTCTTGCGGGGATTGAACCGTCAACAGTCCATTCGCAAGTCATGGGTTCAACTAATTTCAGAAGTTCGGGCATACCTAATTCCGGATCTTCTTCAGTGATTGGATCGCTGATGAGAGCGTCGGGTACGTCAAAGCCGAGTGTGGGAGTTTGTGTTGCAAACCAAGCCCAGATGACGCCTGGTCTGTACCTGATACCGGTATTCCTGGAGTATTCTGATGATGTGTTTGTATTAGTAGGATCTTGTACATCATAGTTCGCAATGCCGCCTAAGCCTACAGTATTGGTAATCATAGCAGGATCATTGGTCGGGTTGGGGTCCGGATAGTCAGAGGGCCATGTTGTGATATCATAGCCGGGTTTTCCGTATAAGTTAGCGAAGGGCCTGTCCATACAAACGTTCATATCATTGTAGATGATAGTGTCATTGCCAAGATAGATAGGTGTTTTGTATGCGCCTAATGCACCGTTGTTTACAACTTTAAATTTGATATAGAAGAGAACCCTGAAATCTTCACCGTCGAGAGCGCAGCGGGGTAACGGTTTTGCGCCGGAACCAACAAATTTAATTGTTCTGCCTTTTTCTTTTTCAACCTGAGCCTGTTCTGAAACGTCGAAGTATGCTCTGTAGCTCGGGTCGGCATAGTCATGCCATTCAACATGAAAATCTTTTGCCAGTGGTTCGTAATAACCGAAGGCGCCTTGGAAACGCTCGTCATCAGTAAACTGGTAGGGGTGGAATTTCTGGATGCCAACGCAGCGGAATGCTGTGCTGTCATAATGAACCTTGAATTCGAAAGAATACACTTCTTTAGGGACAAATCTGTCGCCGTCAGCTGTTCCTTCTACTTCATCAGATTCACCGACGCCGGGATATTTTGTCCATTTGTTATCGATGAAAACAGGGACAAGAATCTCATTGCCGTATACCCTTACATCTCCTCCTCCAACATTATCTGAGGGAACAATTCTTAGGATGCCGTCGGGATACCATTCAGTGTTGTAATCTGTTTTTGATCCTGTCAGGCTAAGAATCGGAATTGCGGGCCTTACTTGCTGGCTCAGCACTTCCTCAAATGAAGTTATCATCAATGCAAGAAGCATAATCAAACCTAGGATTATCCTCGGGCTTCTTTGATGTAATAGACTTAAATTCATGAAAACCTCCTTAGTACTTAGTACAATTAACATTAATTTTTTATTAACATAATTTTATTAATTTCTTTATTAATATTTCTGATTATGCAGAAATATGTACCTGTATTCATTCCCTTCAGGTCGATTGTTACCGAATGTGTGTTAATGAATTTTACAGGTTTCATTTCGTCGCCATTTATATTATAGATATTTATATCTTCAATTGTGTTTTCTGTTTCAATAGTTATTTCATCATCTTCCGAAACTATTGAATTTATTCTATATTCATCTTTTCCATCATCATTTACAACATTTGTTGTTGATGTGTCTTTCTTTTGTGCAATTGAAACGCTGTCGCTTATGAACGATGTAATACAGGCACAGTCATTTACATTGAAGGGTGCCAGTACAACTGTTTCTTCGTTGTCTTCGTTAACTTTCGAAAGCAATATCATTTCAAAATTATACTTTGATTTTATTTCATTAACCTTGAACGTCAGTGTATATAGTTCTTCGTTTTGTTCGATTTTTATTATTTCAAGGCTATTGTCTTCAGTTACGACATTTTTAATTTCATATTTATTACTTATTCCACTTACCTGGAGTTTGATCGATTCGATTCTTAAATCATTCGATTCATCTGTTTCAATAAATGATTTTACAGTAAATGTGCTGTCTTTTCTGTTTATTGTAATATTGTTTTCCTCAACTCCAGCTTTCAGGTATCTGTTTTCTTTACTTTTAATTTGCGCGTAAACGTATGTGCCGTTTAGTGTATCGATTGTCCCTTTGTATCCCGTTACAGGGTCGAGCCATTGAATATCGACTTTTACTGAGTCGGGACAGTCATCGGTGTAATAACCTAATAATGCTATTAACGCTTTATTTCCGAATGCAGGTACTGAAGTAGCGGTTCCGATAAGGCACTGTACATTAGCTGACGTATCGTCGAATGTTGGGAAGTTATATGCGCATCCTTCGAAGAGTGTATTGGTTGTCAAAGCCTGGGTAAACCTGAGTTTTCCTTTTTCAAATTTAAGCATCAGGTCGAATCCGTAAAGGCTGTCTTTAATGCTTACTTTTCCAATGTTGACTGATAAGATTACTTCACGTTTATCTTCCTGAAGACAAGCGTCAACAACATAGGAGGACCTAAGAGTTGCAGCTCCGGCATAGTTTTTCTGTGTGCTGCTTATTGCAAGCAGCACACAGAAAATGATTATTATATGTTTTGTCTTCAGATTCACAGTACGATTTTTTTATTTAACAATAAGTTTCTTAGAAATTGTACCTGTTTTTCCTGTCAGTGTGTAGATATATGTTCCGGCATTGACTCTGTTGCCGAAAGTATCTTTAGCATCCCAGTAATATACCTGGCTGCCGGACTGCATCTCTGTGTTTACGATCTCTTTTACTTTGTTTCCAAGAATATCATAGACATTGAGTGTGTAAACGCCGGTTTCAGGAACATTGACCATGATTGTTGTTTTTGAACTGAAGGGATTAGGCATATTCTGAGAGAGAATTGCGTCGTCTGTTGAATTGTCGATTGATGTAAGGTTTAATGCAAGAGGAGTAGCATCAACTTCATTGAATGTTACGTCATTGGCAAGAAGTTGTTCTTTTTCTGTTCTTACAGTAACGTAGAAGATGGGAGCAGCACTTGTAAAGTTGCCGTCGCCTATGACAACAGCTCTGTTACCGTTGTAATCGGCAAAGAGAGTTTGTCCGTCTTCTTTGTTAACTTCAACACCGGTAACTTCGGCATTGAGATCGAATCTCATTGCGAAATTGTTAATGTTGCCGTTTAAGTAAACGGGAACGCTGTAGTAGCCATTGCCGAGGTATTCTGCTTTACCGAAATCTACTCCGTTTGCAATGCCGTCAGCATTAATTACTCTTCCGGTGATGATCATTGTGTCGAGAAGGTAAGGAAGCTGAGGTACTCTTGCTGACAAGTACATAAGTATTACGCTTGCGTCGAGTTCATTTACTTCGAAGTATAACTGTTGAAGTGAAGGAACGCTATATTCCGGATTGTCAAGGTTTTCCGAATAGTGTTTGTCTCTCCAGGGCAATTTAACTTTTGTCGGATAGTATTCCGAATCGACAGGGTTCTGAACCATTTTGTCAAAGTCGTAGAAATATCTTCCGTTGTGGTTAACATCGCCGTGGAAGGCTTGCCTGTAAAGAATACTGTCGAGAGGTTGCCTTGTTGCTACCGAGCGCATGATGTTCCATGCGTCGTTAACAGTTACGAACCTGTTCTGCTGCATACCAAAGTGTTTCTGGCCTGTAGTTTTGGAGAAGTCAACATCGCCGTCACCCCAGCTTTCAGTTTCCCTGAATTTGCCGTTTGATGAAAGGTAGATTGTTGTGTCTGTACCGTTTGAAGGCTGCCAAACGCCTGAGAGCCTGACAGATTTTCTTACGGAGTCGGCGATTACATCGCGGGCTACATCATAGAATTCGGGGCTGTTTGAGAGTACGAGGCCGTTGACAAAATCAAGAGCATCGCCTTTTAAACCTATTGAAGCACCGAAAGTTATGAGCTTTGATTCCCTGCTGATGCTGAGGTCAGCGCCTGCCGGGCCGTATGCGAATTCGATATCGCCTTGTTTTGTATTGCCGTCGATCTGTTCGTGGATAATAACCTGGAATGTTGCAACACTTGATGTTACGGGAAGTGTTGTTACGGGGTCTTTATAGTTAATGTTAAGGTCTTTCCACTGTATGATAAGGTATTTGTGTCCGTCTGACGCTGTGAAATTGCAATAGCTGATATTTGTCAATGTGTAGAGATTGTCAACACCTGCTGTTAAGCCGGCATTGTCTTCATCTGTCCTGAAGTAGTGGTCTCCCCAGAAAGGAGCTACGACGTTGTCAGGATAGGATGAACTGGAGATGAACAATCCCTGGGGGTCTCTTGAAGGTACGAACGGAGGCATATCGCCGCCTTTAACGAATGTAACGAATCCATTAATACAAACCCATACTTCGTTATAGGGATAGCCGTTGAATTCAAAAGTGAATCCGATTGGAATTTTTGCATAGCCATCGTCCTTGTTCACAACGGACTGGTTCGGAGGCAGGAAGAAAGAATTAACACCTATTGGCGTTACAGTTCCTTCTGCAGTGATATCATAGAACTGAATTCGGGTCTGGTCATTCTCAGTTACATTTCTCCATGCTGCTTTGTAGGGCAAGTCGAATTCGCTGTAAACCTGAGCTTCCAGCGCAACTGGCAGCGATATGCCTATCAGCAGCATCACTCCGGTTGCAAACATTAGAAATCTTTTCATACTTAACCTCTTAATTTTTATTTATTAAATTTATCATATTCAAATTTGTGGCAGACCCTTACGGGCCTGCCACTTAATAATTATTTTATGATAACTACATTAAATGTTGAAGTAACTGAGCCGGATGTCAATCTGATAGTATAAGTACCACTTGATACGGGCTGGCCGTTTACGTCTGTTCCATTCCATCTAATGTTGTAAGTTCCAATGCTGTAGTTGTTATTTTCAAGTACATTTACAACCTGGCCAAGAGCGTCAACAACGTCTATTCTAACTTTGCTGTCCTGAGCAACATTGAAGAATATATTAGTAGCTTCAACAAATGGGTTAGGTGTTACCGATGTTATTAATGTTTGTGTAGGAAGTCCGGCGCCATCGTCAACAGCATTCGGATCGTTAGGATCTGACCAGATGTGTTTGATTACAAATCTGTCGATTGCAGGCCTGTTGATGATTACAGTGATCTCTGTTCCCTGGATTTCATATGTGATATCGCCAGGTATTGTTCCGGCTTTACCTGTATTCATATTGAACGAGAAGAGATTGCCGTTCTGTGAATATGCATCCTGTAAGTGCCATGTTGACTTAGTCGGGTTCTTCTGAGGATCTTTATCCCATGAAGGTACATTTGACATATCCCACTTGATATAGATCGGATAGTGGTTTGTTGTTACACCGGATTCGCCACCTGACTGGATTACAGCTCTGAATACCTTCTCGTCTGTAACACCGTTCTTTGCAGGAGGATAGATGTTTCTTAATGTACCGTTTGTCAGAGGAATTTCCCATCTTACGTCAAATACGTCGTCATGGGGGACTGGAGGTAATTCGTATTCGCAGAATTTTCCGTCGAGTGAACCAAGTTCAGCACCGTCTGTTGCATCGCCTGTTGTAGGCAAGCCTTCGCTCTTACCGATACCCCATTCCATTTCCTGGAGAGCACCTTTAGCGTTTCTTACTGTAATCGGGCAAGTAAAGACAGTTTCATTGGAGAATTTAATCCTGAACTGTTTGGTTGTCGTGTTGCCGGCTTTGTCGGTAATCTTGATTTCAACAGTTACTTTATCGTCTGCATCTCTGAGTGAAGGATCGATGACAAGGCTGTTTGAGTAGATTACAAAGCTTACTCTGCTCGAGTCTTTTATGCCGCTGATTCTGTCGGGAACTACGGTGAACACACCGGTAGGAGATACGACTTCGATAGTGATTTCTTCTACCCATGGTTTGTCTTCATCGACTCCGATTTCACCTCTCATGAAGTCAGCGTCATATACGAACATTGTGTCTGAATATACTGCTCCGTATTCAACGCATTTTACTGCCGGAAGGTCAGCAAGTACAGGTGTGTGGTTTGTAGAGTCAACCTGGAGGCTGAATGTTTTAACGTCGGAGAGTCCGAATTCATCTTCTACATATACTGTTACCTGTGCTGTTTTCGGTGCATCGTCGATACCGGGGGTACCGTAGAGCAGACCGCTTTCCTGATTAATTCTGAGCCATTTGGGAGTAGTCTTCAGATTTGTAAGATCCCACTGTCCGGCTTCGGGGAAGCAAGGATCTTTGTCAACTTTGTCATCAAAGATTCTTGTTCCGAGTTCGGTTGCAACTGCGTCGGAATAGACGAGGTGGTATGTATGCCACTGGTCCATGTTAGGATCTTTAACTTTGATCTGCATTGTGTCGTTCATTAACTGGGGATTGTAATCGTAATCTTCTTTTGCACGAGGCAATGATACATTCGTGATCTGAGGAGCGAAGTTAATTACGACTTCTCTTTCCATGATGTTGATGCCTGTATGGCCGTCGTTTACTACGATTGCAAATGTTGTATCGTCGTTGTATTCTCCAGCTTGCCTGTTTCTCGGAGTCAACAGAGTATCGGCTGTTTTCTGGGGAATTGAGATATACAATTTACCATATGTCTGGAAGTCGGAAGCGAACTCATCCCACTGTGCAGGATCGTCATATTTGCGGAAGTACTGATGTGCATTATCATTTACCATCCAGAAGGGTTTTGCCTGGCTGATGAATGTTGCAACTCCGTCGTCCGGATCGAATTCGTTCTTCTCAGTGTCCATATATACGACTTCGTCGCCTCTGATTGCAATATTTGCAAATCCGTAGGCTGTTCTACCGAACCTGAAGTCCCAGGCGCCGAGTCCTTTGTAGCCGTCTTTGGTTACTTTTGAGTTGTCTTCGGCTTCATCGTCTGTGTTAACATCGATCTTGAACCTGAGTGCTCCGTTATCGCCGTATGTCAGGTTTGCTCTTAATACATCTTTGTCCTGGTCGTAGCATGTGTAAACGGAAGGTGAATAGACAACATAAGGTGATTCTGTTGTTTCATAGACACAATCAGGATCTCCGTAAACGCCGGTCATTCTTCTTGTTACGATGTCTTCTGTTTCGAAGGGAAGGATGAATCTCGGTGTGCTGTCAACTACAAAGAGGTCAAATACATACTGTGCATAGAAGTTCTGGCCGCTGTTGATTGTATCCTGCTGGAGGTACCTTGCGTTTGCAATGTCATATTTGCCTGCGTGGAGATATTTCGGGAAGATGTTGATGAACTGATCCAGAACGTCCTGGCTTACTTCTTCATCGCCTGTCAATTTCTTCAGTGAGTCAATTGTTCTCCAATGAGGAGGATAGTTTTCAACGTAAACGGTGCATTTTTCACCACCGGGTACTACAAACGGGTTGATGGGCATACCACGGAGTTCAAGATAGCCAAGAGCGTCGTCTTCTCTTTCAGCTACTGTCCTGAATTCAGGATCTCTGCTGGGATAGATTACGTCTGATTGTAGCCATCTTGCAAGGCCTGATGTAGGATCTACCGACCATCTGAATGTCAACTGTGTGTATTTGTCAGGATGGAGGAGAGCTCTGGGATCGTAGAACTTCGAGCTGTCCCTGCCGGTTATCGTAAGGATGGAGTCGAGGCCCTGGCCTGCGAGTCTGTGCCTTGTTGTGAACTGGTCGCCGTTCCTTGTGGGATCTTCAATCCAGGGATAAATTCTGTCTTCGGTGATGAATATCTTGTTAAGGAAATCAGTGATGTGGTTTTCTACAAGTTCGTCTTCCCACGGATATTCGCTGGGCAGCCACCTGTGTACGGTGTCTGTCTGAAGATCGATGATTTCATGTGTGAATTCGGGAGCGCGAGTTGAGCTGCTGATGTTAAAGAGCATACCGCCACGAAGTGCGATGTCGCCGCCTTCTCTCCAGAGTACTGTTCTCGAGATGACAAGGATTTCGTCTCCAACTGCAACAGGGAGTGCTCTGTAGCGTTCGCCGCCGAAGAATGTCTGCATATTGTTGTCATTATCTTTTGGCATGTCTGTCCTGTTGGAGAATATCCTGTTCAGTTTGCCAAACTTGTTGTAGGGGCCATTCTGGCTGTATTCGTGGTTGTATTTCCTGCCGAGCAATGTAGCTGCTGCTTCATTGTAGGGGTTCTTGTCGAAGTCAACCAGCGGGTCGCCGAATGTCAGCAAGCCTTCTTCGCTTCTTCTTCTTGTAAGGTCTGATTCATTTCTGTCTGAAGAGTCGGGAATGAATTCAACTCTTGCTCTGAAGACTTCGCGACGGGGACCTTCTTCAGATACCTGGCGGAGGTTAACCCTGATGAAGTCGCTTGTTCTTCTGTTGATTACAAAGAATACCGATTCGTTAAGAAGTCTTGTGTCGTGGTTAGCAAGTTCTTTTTCGCCTTCGTAGTTTGACTGGCATTCGAGATACAGCGGATAGCCGATAGGATGATAGAAGCTGCCGTCTTTATTCGGTCTCCATTCGTCCTGAAGCATTTTTACGATTTCATATTTATGTTCGTCGGGATTCATGTCAACGAGACTGTCAACGATGAAGGGGTCCCTGATCCATCTGCGGACATATTTTGTATAGCCAAGGTCATCTTCCCAGCCTGAGGGATATGTAGGATCGTTATAGCTTCTGAGCAGCGGAGGAATACCAACTGCAAAGTCTTCTATCGGGCTCATATTCCTGTTGGAGTAGTCGATTGTCTTGATGTCCGTACCTTTATCATAGATGTCGTACATGTTACCGGACATTACTTTTCTTTCGGGGAAGCTGTTTGTACCTGCAATGTTTTCATTGTAGGGTGATGCCTGGTTGCTAAGAGGAACAGGTACATAGTCATATCTGTGATATGATTCGAACGGGCCTTGTTCTCTCGGGTCAGCATTGTCGTCGGCTATCGGGTACAAATATGTAAATCTCAGCTGTGTTTCTTTTGCAAGGTCATCTGAATTGTAAACATTGCCTTTGAAGTATGTGTCAACGAAGAATGTTTCGAAGACTGCGGGTTCGTAGAAGGTTGTGTCTTCGTAGTAGCCGTCGCCGTCTTTGTCTTCTACCTTCAATACTTTCTTGTTGTCGATCTTCATTGCAACGTTTGCGTCAGTTCTGCCCCAGTAGTTACCACGTAGTGTGTCTGTACCGCCAAGGCCAACACCGCTTGTTCCGTTAAGAACACCTTTGGTATTGGGAGCGTCGGGAAGCCTGACGATGAATCTGGCAACGTTGTTGTAAATTGAGTTGCCTGCTTCGGGAGCTGATGTGGCAGGAATCGGACCAACTGCTTCGCCGTAGATTACTGCGCCTGCAAGGTCAGATGATGCGTAGTTTACAAAAGTCTCCTGGTCGGCTCTGAAACCGCTGTAAATATAGTTCTGGTCATTGCCGATTGCTGAATAGGCTTCGTTACCGGTAATGAGTGAACGTGAGAATTTCAGCTGTAACTGATAGTTGTCGGAATAGACGGCTGCGCCGCTGAATGCTTTGTTGTTCTGCATTCTTACGCGGTTGAAGTTAACGCTGTCAACTCTGTTGGTTCTGTCTGTGGATACTTCATCGAGGATATAGAGAGCGCCACCGAGGCCGATACCGTTTTCAGGAAGGTTGAGGCTTCCGATCAGAGGATGGTAACGTTTAACGTCTGCTGTCTGTGTATTGATCTCTACAGCGTCTGCCCATGTTGTGCCGCCGTCGGTTGACTTTGTAATGAGGCCGAGTTGTGAACCGGCATATACAATTGATTCGGACTGAGCATATACTGAATAGAGGTTATTTGTTGTGTTTGCATATGTTTCTGTCCAGGAGGAACCCTGATTGACAGTTTTGAGTACGATGCCGTCGTCGCCGACAACAAATGCTGCGCTGTCGCCTACAACGTCGATGGCGTTGAAGTTTTCGGCGAGGTCTGAGTAGATTGTTGACCATGCATCTGTCCATGCGTCGATTGTTTTCAGGATGACGCCTGAGTTACCAACAACCATTGCAGTGTTATCATTAATAAATGCAATGTCTTTAAGGTCATTAAGGGTGTTTGATGTATGCATTACCCAGTTGTTGCCGCCGTCAACAGTAGCAAGGATGACACCTTCATTTGTACCGGCGTCGATTTTACCAACAGCGATACCTCTGAGTTCGTCAACGAATTCTACGTCGAGGAGGTCTGAAGTTGTAGCTGACTGGTTTTTAACTACCCAGGTAGTGCCGGCGTCGGTTGTCTTGAGGATACGTCCGTCTGCGCCTACTGCCCAGCCAATATCGGCTGTAGCGAATGTAATTGATTTGAGGTCTTTGTTTGTGTTGCTGATCTTTTCAACCCAGGTGATGCCTTCGTCTGTTGTTTTCAGGATGATGCCTGCGTCGCCGACTGCATAGCCTGTTGTTTTTGATGTGAAGAATACATCATGGATTGAGATCTGAACGTTTGAGTAATTTGATTCGGATGCTTTTTTGCCGTCAACTAATTTGATGATGGCACCGTTGCTGCCGACTACCCAAAGAGCGTTGTCAACGGGAGCGAATGAGAACCATGAAGCGTTTGTTTCATGCTGTCCGTATTTGATCTGTGTAGTACCCGAGCCGTTTACAGCTGCAGCTACTTCATCGTCAACGATGATCTGGTTGTCGTAGAACCTTGTCATCATTCTTTCATCTGCGGGATAATCGTAGATTGTAGGATCGGTTACGGAGTTTGCAAATACTTCGTTCTTTGAACTGTATGAACTTGCAACTACGCCGTTGGGTTCGAATGTTACATTATCAATATCAGTGATGAAGAATCTCTGTTTTGATGTCATCGGGTGAACGATTGCAATGGCGCCGCCGTTACCGTTATACACTTTATTTGATTTGAATTCGCTACCTTTAACGAGGTTAAGGTCGGCGTTTACTGAGTAAACAGCGCCACCACCGGCTACATAAACTCTTTCGGATGAGGGAAGATCCTGAAGCATTGCTTCGGCATTACCTACCTGGTTATTGATGAAGTCGGCGCGTACAATGTGTACTGCACGGTTTTCGGGTTCGAGTGTACCGTCGGGAATGTGGAATTTTACAGCACCGCCGGAGAAACCAGCTTTGTTGTCTTCGAAGAGTACGGGATATTTTCCGCCGTAGCCAATAATCTGGTCTGCCTGCATACCGCCTGCGCCGTAGATCGTAGTGTTTCTTTCGGAGCAGATTGCGCCGCCGGCTACCTGTGCTTCGTTATTGATGAATTTAATGTTGAAGCCGTAGTCGCGGGCAGTGATTGTGTTGTCGTAACCACCGATGATGGGTGACATATACTGCCTGTACCTTGTACCGGCTACGTAGATAGCGCCACCGGCTGCTGAACGGTTACCAACAAATTCTGTAGGATTGATGTTGTCGGCAACTTCGTCTCTTGTCGGACCGCCGCGTACCTGAAGGCGGGCGTCTGTGTTCTCGAGGTAGATTGCGCCACCGCGTGAGTACCTGTCTGAATATTTGATAAGGCCTATATCATGATTGATACCATCCTGTTTACCATTGATTATGGTATCTGCATTCTGCATATAGGGTACGTTTGTCTGGTTGTAATAGAACTGGCCGGCTACGATCATCGATGTATTCCTGCCGATGTAGAGAGCGCCGCCGCGGGCACCGAACGATTTGTCGGATGCCTGGTAGTTATAGGCTCTGTTGTCTCTCATTACGAGAACGTCGGTTTTGGGGAATACGAGAGGATCGGACTGGAATGCAACATTAATTGAATTGTTAACACCAAAGCCGATTTCCATGTGTGTGTCGTCTGATTCATAGTTTACTTTTTTACCTGCAATATAAACAGCGCCGCCGAATGCCATATCGCCATATTCGCGGCCCGGTTTTGCTATTTCAGTAAGGTCTTCTTCAACGGGAATCGAAGGAACGCCTTTGTATTTGATACCAACATTAGCAAGTTGAACGATGTTCCTGAGGAAGGTGTTGTTTCTTACTCTGCCGAGTAAAACAGCAATACGGCCATCGTCGAATGCCTGTCTGTCATAGTCGTTATAGAACTCTGTACCGAGAACGCCGCCGTCAAGGTCATCCTGCTCGTCGAGAAGGTCTATCTGGGGATCATCCTGGTTAAGAGCGTTTGATTTTGTATTGATTTCGGAAATAGTTCCGTTTTTGTTTGTCAGGTTGGGGTTCTTGTCGGCTCTGTAGTATTTGGGGAAATACTTGCCGGGGTTTGCAAAGCCGTCGGGAGCCTGCAGAATTGCAAGAGCGCCGCCTTTGTGACGTGCAATGTTGTCGATGAACTGGCAGTTCAGAATCCATGTCCTTGAGGAGAGGGTGGTGATTGCACCGCCGGTACCGTTTGTAAGAAGCCTCATCGTAGTGTTTACTTCGGCTACTTCGTCTGCGGTCAGTTCAGGGAACGATTCTGCATTGTAGAGAGCGTGCTGAGCAACTGTTGTGTCTTTGCGCATACCTTCGAAGGAGCAGTTTCTGAAGAAAGCAGCTCTTGCGCCGGGTAATACGATAATATGGCCTAATTCACGGGATATGTTATTTGTAGGCTGACCTACAAACCTGATCTGTTCTGATTCAACGTCGATGTCGCCTTCTTCTGTACGTTTCCAGGGGTTAATCCTTAATTTTATATCTGCAGAAGGATCGGTGTACAAACGTGCAGCTGTGAACATGATAGCTTTTTCAAAGGGAATAAGTACGATTACGTCGCCGGGATCGCTAACATTGCCGTCCGGGTCATAGGGAGGTTCCATATGCTTGCCGTTACTGCCGGCAATGGGCTGGAAGTCAATAATTTTTCTCTTTGTGATGTTAAGAAGAACATTATTTACATAGTTCTCCTTTGAGCGGTATTGGAAGGGACCTGTCGGGAAAGTACCGGCCGGATTAACGAGATAGCGGCTGGTGTTAATTGTAAGGTCTCTTACTGTGTTAATAGTGACGGTAGTATCAGTAATTGTACTGGTATTAGCGCCATCACTTTTCTCCCAGAGAAAATACCTTAAGTCGGCATAGCCCTGGGTGGCACCGTACTGGTTGCCAAGGTCGTTTGGATTGTCGTTTCCTGGGTTAGCAGTATAAGCAGCTGCGGCGAAGCCGTCTGCTATTATCCTGCCGCCAGTGGAGTCGACGAGGAAACCGTTAGGATTGAAAAGAACTTTCGTACCCGGCTCAATAATTAATGTACCGCCGATTACGTACTTCTGATCAATAATATAAACGGTATCCTTGAGGAATACGCGAACATCACCGGCTTTCAGAGTACCGGAAATCTTGCACGTCGGTACTACAGGGGCCGCATTCCCTTGGCTATATGCCAGGAAGCCCAGTAGCACTACTAGTAAACTCAAACGAAACAATCGATGCATGTTACCTCCGTAAAAAATATTATTATGTACAACAAATTTATTATTACTAATCATATATTATTTTCAATGATTTAACATCATATTTCAAAATTTTTCAAATTGTATGATGGGCAATTTTCGTGCCATTTATTCTATTGCCTTTCCCATCCGTGTCAGTCCGGCTTTTGAGTATCCGACAAACTGCGATTTGTTCTCGGCAATAATCTCATTGTAAAGCTTGGCAGCTTTTTCGAAGTCTTTGATTTCTTCAAGGCAGAGGGCTGCGTAATACTGGTACCTGTTTTTAGTGTCAGGAGCAATCGATTTCGAGGCTGCTTCTTCATAGTATTTGACAGCTGACTGGTAGTCGTTTTTCTTTTCCATGCAAATTCCCATGCCGGCGTTTGCACCCATCAGCACGAGGTCAGACTCTGAACCAAGCGCTTTTTCGAAGTATTTTTCTGCCTCTGTATATTTTTCTGTCGATTCGTAGCATTTACCTGCGTAGAAGGATGCTATATCTGCAGAAGGTGTACCCTCGTATTTCTTGATGATCTCGACGAGGCCGATTATTTTCTCTCCACGGACCAGTTTTGTGGCGTCTCCGTTAAGGGCTTTTTCATAATCGCCTGAGTTGATATAGGGCAATATCCTTGACAAGGCAAGGGATGCAGCCTGGTTGTTTTCCTCGGCGTCATTGTCAATTTTCACCTTTATTAATATGGCAGCGCCGATGACAGCAATTACTGCAAGGGCTATCCACAGGGTTTTCTTTCCTTTGTTCTTTATAAACTCTTGTATTATAAGGATTTTATTGTCTTCTTCGTTTTTCCGGACAGGTGTTTTTACAACTTCTCCGTTTTCATCTTCGTATTCTTTTTCTTTCATTATCCTTCCAATAAATAAAAGTTAAACATCTCATGCACGCCCGAAGGGACTTGAACCCCCAACCTTTGGAACCGGAATCCAACGCTCTATCCAATTGAGCTACGGGCGCATCAACGTTCTTATTTTAACGTCCACAAATATAAA
Organism: uncultured Hyphomicrobiales bacterium; assembly: GCA_964634885.1. Lineage (GTDB taxonomy): Bacteria > Bacteroidota > Ignavibacteria > Kapaibacteriales > UBA2268 > DAINRZ01. Next base: position 38,921 of record CAZWLN010000014.1, read on the forward strand.
AATGCTTTTTTTAAAAACCAAAGATTGCTTACACTATTATAATAAAGTTTGATTTTTAGTCAATTTGTTTTGAGAATATTTGTGTATTCTTGTGTGCAATCGTTAACAGTGTCAGATATATTACACACAATTTACAATTTATTAATATTTATTAACATTTCTCGCTGCTTCAATCACATCATTCTTGTTCGGAAGGGTTACCCTTTCGTAGTCCTTTGCAAACCCGACAGGGGTGTCTTTCGAGCCGACACGCATTACAGGAGCGTCAAGATAATTGAACAGGTCTGTCGCAATGCTTGCGGCCAATTCACCTCCGAAACCGCCTGTAACCTTGTCTTCATGGACAATTACCACCCTGTTCGTTTTCCTGACAGATGTGTAAACTGTGTCTTTGTCCCATGGTTTGATGGACCTCAGGTCTATTACTTCTAAGGACAGGCCCTCTTTACCGAGCTCTTCGGCGGCCTGTAGTGCCAGATGAACCCCTGTGCCGTAGCTTACGACGGTGATGTCGGTACCGCTTCTTCTTACTTTTGCCTTACCGAAGGGGACAACATGGTCTTCGGAAGTCGTTGGCCCCATGGCATTCCTGTAGTTGTAGAGGTACTTGGGCTCAAGGAACAACGTAACGCCGCGTGACCTGACTGCGTTGCGCAGCAGCCCTGAGGCGTCGTCTGCAAAGGCCGGAGAGACGATCCTGATTCCCGGCAGAGTAACGAAAGCTCCTTCGAGGTTCTGTGAGTGGTATAGCCCTCCCTGTATATAGCCGCCGCTGGCAAGCCTGATTACGACGTTCGGGGCAAACTGGCCTTTTGTTCTCCAGTATTCGTGAGAGCATTCGACGAGTTGCTCCATGGCAGGCCAGAAATAGTCGGCAAACTCGGCGCCTTCCACTACTACGTGGATATTGTCGTTGTAGCGGCAGAAACCGTTTGCAGTCCCGACAATGGCGTCTTCGGCAATCGGTGCATTGAACACACGTTTCTTCCCGAATTCCTGAGGCATTCCTTTTACTACATTGAATACTCCTCCTTTTCCGATGTCCTGGCCCCAGAGATATGTATCCGGGTTGCGGCGGAATTCCTGCTTTAAGGTTTGGTTTATTGCCTCGATCATCGTCAGTGGGGGAGCGGCCGGATCGGGTTCTGTCTCTACAGCGCCGCCGGCAGCGTATGGTTCCGGAATTACATACATGCCAAAGCTGCCTCCAGAGGCGTCCGGAGCAGCCTCTGCCATGTCTGCTGCTTCAAAAAGTATCCTTTTGTTTTCTTCTTCGATTTTTTCAATTTCCTGCTGAGATAATATATTATTATTAAGGATGTGGTGCCTGAATTGCATAAGGGGGTCTCTTCGCTTTACTGATGCAAGTTCTTCGGGTGTCCTGTATAATTCATGGCGGTCCGAATTGGAATGGGACATAATTCTGTCGCAGTCGGCATGTATCATTGCAGGCCCTCTGCCACTCACGGCGTATTCGACAGATTTTTGCACCGCTCTGTATGAGTCGAAGGGATCCCTTCCGTCACAGTTGACAATCAGCAGGTCTTTCATTCCGCTGTAGTTCTCAGAGACGGTGTTGTTGGCTGTCTGGTCGGCAAGGGGTACGGATATGCCGTATTTATTGTTCTGCAGTACAAATACTACAGGGAGTTTCTCGAGGGTAGCGACATTGACGGCTTCCCAGAAATAGCCTTCGGAAGCGGCTGATTCGCCGCTGGAGTAGAGCGCCACGGCGTCGCTGCCGTAGGTCTTGATTGCACGGGCAACACCTGCGGCGTGGGAGGAATGATTGCCAGTACATGATGAGACGTTTTGTATGCCGATTGAAGGCTTAGCGAAGTGGTTACTCATGTGCCTGCCGCCGCCTGCCACATCGGTTTCTTTGCTCAGGCCGTTGAGGATGATCTCTTCGGGAGTAATGCCGGCAGCAAGGCTGGTCAGCATGTCGCGGTAATAGGGGAAGAGGAAGTCTTTACCCGGGCGGAACGACAGGCCGAGGGCGAGTTGAATGCCGTCATGGCCCGCAAAAGAAGCGTGGTAGGACCAGCCTTTGGCCATCTTCAGGTACAGGGCTGCCTTTTCATCCAATTTACGGCCAAGGTGCATCAGTGTGTACCATTTGATGATGGTACCGCTTTCAAAACCATCGAAATCGAACTTACTACAGAGTTCGACTTCTGTTTCCCTGCCCTGGTACATCATGTTTACTGTCCCGACGCCGTCAGGGCTGCCGGGTTTCCTGTCTTTGCTATTTCCGACAGATTTTTTACCTGCCATCTTGCTGTCCCTTAATTATTTCATTATCTGCATTTTTTTTCATGTAATAAACTATCATTATTAATTACTATTGTATATCATTTCCAATATCCATTTTAATTATTTTGGTTTTCCGTTCAGTAATTGCCTAAGTATCAGAGAGATACAATAATTTACAAAATTAGGCATTTCACACATCATATATAGTTCCGCCTAACATTCATCATTCAGTCAGGCTATACCTGAAAGTGTGGTGGAAATTTCCTGACACTCTCCGGTGAAATTGTCAGGTAATTTTACATAATCCGGAATATCCTGCTATGAATAGATCAATTTTTTCATTTTGTAAAATATTTGGTTTATATTTCGTAATAAAATAAAATAATGAAAAGGAAAGTATTCGTTTATGATCAGCGTACAAAGCCCGGAGCTAATACTGAACAGGGAAACCTGCCTTGCAAACATACGCAGAATGGCAGAAAAGGCTTCAGTTAACGGACTGACATTCAGGCCACACTTTAAGACACACCAGTCCCTGACGATTGGCAGGTGGTTCAGGGATTGCGGGGTAACTGCGATTACCGTCTCTTCCATAAAAATGGCAGGCTACTTCGCCGGCGACGGCTGGAGGGATATTACCATAGCAATACCCGTAAACAGGCTGCAAATCAGAAAAATCAACAGCCTTGCCTCGCGAATCGACCTGAACATAGATGTGATTTCGACGGACACATTACAATTCCTTGCTGCAAACCTTACTTCTCCCGTCGGGGCCTTCATCGAAATAGACAACGGCTACAACAGGACCGGACTCGACCCAAATGATTCTGATGCAATCGAAGATATGATTTCATTAATGTCAGCAACCGAATTGCTGCGTTTCAGGGGTTTCCTTTCACATGCAGGCAATACATACGGCGCAGGTTCCCTCAGTAGAATCGGGGCAATTCACAGCAGTACGGTCAGAATGCTTGCTGAATTAAAGGCAAAATACTCTTCGCCGTGCCATGACATTACAGTCTCAATAGGCGACACGCCTTCATGCAGCCTGCTGGAAGACTTCAGGGGAGTTGACGAGATCAGGCCCGGTAACTTTGTTTTCTATGATATTATGCAGGAGCAGATCGGCTCCTGTTCTTTCAGGGATATTGCCGTAGCCCTGGCTGTACCGGTCCTTGCCATGCACCCTCAAAGAAACGAGATCGTGGTTGAAGGCGGCGCCATACATCTTTCAAAAGAATTCATTACCGACGGCGAAGGCAGGACAATATACGGCTACCCGGTTCATTTCACTGACAACGGCTGGACTGTTCCGGACAGGGCAAGCTATGTCCGTTCCCTTACACAGGAGCATGGCGTTGTCAAGGCCTCAGGTGAATTTTTCAACAGCGTAAATGTCGGCGATATTATCGGCATCCTCCCGGTTCACTCGTGCCTTACCGCCCACCAGATGAGGCGCTATGTAACGCCGGACGGGGAATTAATTAGTACTATGAACAGTTAGACAAACATTGACGGCCTGCTATGTACAAAAGGTATGTGATCGGAGATATTCACGGTTGTGTAAAGACCTTAGAAAAGCTCCTTTTCGGCGTTCTGAAAGCCGACTCCCGTGACCTCATCTTCCTCTTGGGCGACTACATCGACAGGGGGCCGTCTTCCAGAGCGGTAATCGACCTCATCTTCAGCCTCCAGGCGCAGAACTACAACATTTTCCCGGTCAGGGGAAACCACGAGCAAATGCTTTTGGAGTACTACACATACAATAATGATGCATGGCTTTACAACGGTTTCCAGACAACTCTCGACAGTTTCAGCATAAGAAAAATCCACGACATCGGCCGTACCTACCTCCATTTCTTTGACAACCTGAAGCATTACTACATTACCGACGGTTATATCCTTACACACGCAGGGCTTAATAATTTCGCCGACAACCCGCTGACCGACGGCCATTCGATGCTGTGGACCCGCGACGATTCCGTCAATATTGTAAAGACCGGCGGTTTAAGGCTCGTTTCGGGCCATACTCCCCACGCCATCGACGACATTGAAAATTCACTCGGGAACATGAAGATCCAGCTCGACGGAGGATGCGTCTATGCAGGCAAGCGCTCGGGCATGGGCCGGCTTTGCGCCCTGGACCTCGACACACTCGAACTCTTTCGCCAGGAGAACATAGATATTGCCCCGGATTATTATATATAATAAAAAAGCCCGTGCAATAATCTGTATTGCCAGGCCTTTTGTGTATTATTCGTCGAAGTTCCTATTTATCCGGGGTGCAATTTCTCACCCCGTCATGTAAAGAAAAAGCCGGAATTTTCACAGTTTGCATTTGTCAAACCAGCACTGGGCTATCCTTTTCTCATAACCGTCATCATTCTTGTGGACAAATTCATTCATGCCGGGCAGGTAATCATAGTCTTCAGCCCATTGACGGTGATTGGCAGCTACCTGTCTGACGGCATCCATAATCAGCCTGATTTCGACGTCAGTCATTACCGGATGTACGGACATCCTGATCCATCCGGGTTTCAGAGACAAGTCTCCCTGGTTGATGGTTTCGGTAATATTCGACGAGGTCTCTTCCGACACGTTGAGCAGGTAATGGCCGTAGGTACCTGCACATGAGCAACCGCCCCGCACCTGTACGCCGAATCTGTCGTTCAGCAGCTTCACGCCGAGGTTGTAATGCAGTCCGTCGATGTAAAACGAGATCACCCCGAGCCTTTCCCTGTGGTTATTTGCAAGGATATGCAGGCCTGGAATGTTTGCCATCCCGGGCCACATTATGTCGAGCAGTTCCTTTTCCCGTTCCTGGATATTCTTTACACCCATTTCTTCTTTGAGTTTAATTGCGAGGGCCACCTTCATCGTCTGCAGGAAGGCAGGAGTACCGCCATCCTCACGTGTTTCAATGTCCTCGATATATTTGTGGCCGCCCCAGGGATTGGTCCAGAGCACGGTACCGCCGCCGGGATGATCGGGAACACGGTTGTGGTAGAGAGAGGCGTTGAAAACGAGGATGCCGCTCGATCCGGGGCCTCCGAGGAACTTGTGAGGGGAGAAGTAAATGGCGTCGAGCATCTGCATCTCGTTCTCAGGATGCATATTAATATCTATATATGGGGCTGAAGCAGCAAAATCGACAAAGCAAAGCCCACCGTTCCTGTGCATAATCTCAGCAATTTCGTGGTAGGGAGTAAATATACCTGTTACATTGGAACAGGAAGTAACGGCAGCAATTTTCGTTTTCCTGTTACGGTACCTGTCGAGAAGAGCTGTCAGGCTGCCGGTGTCAACCAGGCCGTCAGGGCCGGCGCTGATGATTTCCAGGTCGGCAATCGTTTCCAGCCAGCTCGTCTGGTTCGAGTGATGCTCCATGTGGGTAACGAATACGACAGGACGGTCTTCTTCTTTCAACTTGACCCAGGAGTGAAAATTCTCATGGAGCTTAAGTCCGAGTATCCTCTGGAACTTATTTATTACTCCCGTCATGCCGGAATTGGATGAGATGATGACGTCGCTTTCACTGGCGCCGACGTGTCTTTTTACAATATTCAGGGCATAGTGGTAGGCCCTGGTCATTAGTGTTCCGGTTACACTCGTCTCAGTGTGAGTGTTGCCGACAAAGGGAGCAATGTCCCTGATGAGGATGTTCTCAATCGGTTTATACTGCCTGCCGCTGGCAACCCAGTCGGCATATATTATTTTCTTCCTGCCGTAAGGAGTGTCGAACTCCTGGTTAATACCGATTATTTTATTGCGAAATTTTCCAAAATACTGTTCCAGGCTTTTCATCTTTTCATCTTTATTTAAATAATTACAATCCGTTCTTTACTAATCTGAGTTGTTTATTGTAATGTTACCATAGTCTTCACTCACATGATAAATTTAATTATTCTTGGCGCCTTCACTGATCCATTTCCTGATTCCCACCCTCTGGTTCTCGGTCAGGGTCCACTTACAGTATGGATAATGTACCGGCGTTTCATATTCGAGTATCTCCACGAGCCTGCTGTCGTCGGGCCTTCCCGGCCAGACCAGGCCGCTGTAAGAGGTATATACAAGAGTGTTGTAATCATAGAGTGGATAGGCATTGGGGCCGCAAACGACGCCGTGGCAGCTCGAGTAAGTGCAGTTATATGTGATGACGGGCTGCACATGGTCCATATAGCTTACATTTTCGGAAGGGAAAACGATGTCGGCAATGTCATTGTCGCCGCCGGGGCAGGAGTTCAACCCAAGCAATGCTATTAATGCCGGTACGAGGATTATTATTATTTTTCTCATTATATTACAAAATTATCAATTTTCTTAGCTTCTTCCGGAACCGGCCATGCCTGGTCGGCCATGCGCCTGAGAGGTGGCAATCCCCTTTGTTCTAACTTATTATTAAAAATACAACTCATTCATCTTCTGCGCCATTATGCCATCCCGGTTTTAATGCAGGCAACGGCAGAGGGCTTGCGGTCAATTATCCTTTGCGCCTTCCTCGATCCACTTCCTAATGCCCTGCCTCTGGTTCTCATTCAGAGACCATTTGTAAAAGGGAGTATGTCCTGCGCCCTTGTATTCAAATATTTGAACCAGCCTGCTGGCGTCGGGATAGTTAGCGACGACCACGCCGATATTAATATCCGATTTCACAAGATAAAAGTAATTATAGAGTGGGTTGGCATTATTTCCGCAAATCACCCCGTGGCAGTTTGACAATGCACAGTTATAGGCAATCAGGGGCTGTACGTGTTCTTTGTAGCTGACGCTGTCGTCCGGAAACACGACATCGGTCGGATCGTCTTCGTTGCCCGGGCAGGAAGTCAGTCCAAACAAAACAATTACTGCAGGAACAAGGATTAATAAAAATCTTCTCATCAACACTCAAATAATTAGTTAAACATTTCAATAACTTTCATCATTCGTCGGAAACTCCTTTTTCCTGACATCGACGGCGAACCTTGAAAATGAGTCTTTGATTGTCTCATAGAGCGAGGCGTAGCGCCTGACAAATCTTGGCTGGAAGTCGATGGTCAATCCCAGCATATCCGTATAGACCAGTATCTGGCCGTCGCAGTGAGGGCCGGCGCCGATTCCTATAGTCGGGATGCTCAGCGACTCGGTTATGCGTTCTGCCAGTTCAGACGGGACTTTCTCAAGTACCAGGGCAAAGGCGCCTGCTTCTTCGAGCAGGTGAGCGTCCCTGTAAATGATCTCTGCTTCGTCCGGGTCGATCCCGCGGGCACGATAGGTGCCGAATTTATGTATGCTTTGCGGTGTCAATCCCAGGTGGCCCATCACGGGGATGCCCGCGCGTGTCATTTTGTTGATCGCTTTGGCCACATGCTTGCCGCCTTCGAGCTTGACAGCGGCAACACCCGATTCTTTCATGATCCTGCCTGCGTTTCTGAAAGCTTCCTGCACGGAGACCTGGTAACTCATGAAGGGCATATCTGCTACGACGAGGGGGCGCCTGGCGGCCTTCTCCACGGCTTTGGAATGGTATATGATGTCTTCGAGAGTAACCGGAATGGTAGTCTCGAGCCCTTGTACCACATTGCCGAGGGAATCGCCGACAAGGATGACGTCGATGCCGGACTCGTCGATTATTCTTGCAATCAGGGCATCATAGCCCGTGAGCGCAGCAATCTTCTGTCCCGCTTTCTTCATCTCCAGGAGCCGGAGCGTAGTCACCCGCCTCGGATCGATTTTTAAATAGCCTTCTGTTTCCATAATTATATTATATCGTCAATTTCTTCAATAAATAATTAAAATTCTTTCATTCATCATAATTAATTAAATTAAATTACTTAAATTTCTTTAATTTTATGTATTAAAAATACTTTAGATGTAATTTTTTTATATATTTTACCGAAAAGACAATATGAAAATTCGAAAAGGAATGTGATGAAAAAATGTATTGTAATATTAATGGCGTTATTTCTTCCATATGTCAGCCTTGCCGAAGACCCTTATTTCATGGCGAAAACCGGCGACCAGGCGCTGCTGTTCAATCTTAAAGGCCTCGAGCTCCTTACCGCCGGCAATTTTGACGGCGGCCTCGGCTACCAGTACTATTTTGCCAACCATTGGGCCTTCCGCTTCGGAATTGGCCTCGATTACAACAGGCACACAGCCGATAAACCCGAAGGGTTTGAAAAAGACTCGGTCTTAACTGACTTTACCTTCAGCCTTACACCCGCAATCAGGTATAATGTTGCAACAACTTCCAACGTAGAAGCCTATATCGGATTATTCGGACTCATCGGCCTGCGCACTATTAACACTGAAGGCATCAACTATCTGGATACTAACATCAAAACTGAAGAAACAAGTTTCGGCGGTGGCCTGATCTTCGGCGCCGAGTGGTTTGCATGGAGAAACGTAAGCATTTCCGCTGAATACCAGTTGCTGTACAAGTCAACAACCAGCAAGCAAACCATCAAAATCGGTACCAATGAGCAAATCAATCACCTTCCGTCTGACGTCGGCCTCTCTCTGGGAGCCTCTCAGGCCAATTTTACAATTTCTTTCTATTTCAAGTAAACTGTCGTATGCATGAACATGTGTCAATAGAACCCAGGATACTGATCGACGAGAACATCCCGATGCTGCACGAAGCGCTTTCTTCGAGAGGGAAAATAACCCTGTTCAGCGGCAGGAAACTTACACGTTCGCACATCGCCGACGCGGGAGGCAATATGCTTTTCGTCAGGTCCACGACCAAAGTGAACAAATCCCTTCTCCAGGACACAGACGTAAAATTCGTAGCTGCCGCCACTTCCGGTTTCGACAACATTGACACTGACTGGCTCATGAAATTCGGAGCTTCTTTCTATCATGCTCCGGGCAGCAACTCCAATTCCGTTGCCGAATACGTAATATACTCCATCCTTAAGTGGGCGCACGCATCAAATACCCTGCTTGCAGGAAAGACTATCGGCATCATCGGCTACGGTAACATAGGCAGGCTCGTAGCTAAGTATGCTGGAAGAATGGGCCTTAAGGTACTGCTTAACGACCCGCCTCTTGCCGACGCCGGCTTCAGTTTTCCGCCAGGCGCCGAATACTGCGAACTGCACGAGCTCCTTCGCAATGCCGACATTGTAACGAACCATGTCCCCTATACAACGACAGGCATTTACAGGACTCATGACCTGCTTTCTACTAATGAACTGATGCTCATCAGGCCGGGTTCCCTCGTAATTCATGCCTCGCGTGGAGGCATCGTCAACGAAGAAGCCCTTTGCATGGCCGCAGGTGACCGCTTTGCTTTAACAACGGACGTTTGGTACACCGAGCCACTCGTAAACCCGGTAATTGCCGGGGCAGCGCTGCTTGCCACACCTCACATCGCCGGCTATTCGCGTGACGGGAAGATCAGGGGTGTAGCAATGATGCTCGACGCCTTCCGTGACTTTACCGGTACCGAGCCGGATTACACTGCCGTCAGGGCTGACCTGTCCCGGTACAAGCCGCTGGAACCCGAAGCCTATACAAATCACGCAAAGCTTTACTCCCTGCTCGAGCAAAACCGCCTTTTGGGCGACGACCACGACAAACTTGCTGCAACACTCGGCTTAGACAACGAAGAAAGGGCAAGGGCTTTTGACAAAATAAGGAAAGAATACCCGGAAAGAAGAGAAACACTTTAATAGTCTGTTATTTTTTGCTATATAGCAATATGAATGTTAATACTAAGGTAAGGAAAATATGGTAAAAATTTTGTTAATCGAGGATGACCGCGAAATAATCGAGACACTCACCGACCTTCTGACCATGGAAGAATATGAAGTATTGTCTGCTGCCAGCGGCAAGGAAGGAATAAAAGCAGCAATGAAACATCAGCCGGACCTCATCATCTGCGACATAATGATGCCGGAAATGGACGGATATGAAGTGATTAAAACCCTCCATCACAATATCTCTACCTTCAACATTCCCTTCCTTTTCCTTACAGCCAAAACCGACAAGTCCGACCTGAGGCTGGGAATGGAACTGGGAGCCGATGATTACATCACTAAGCCTTACGACGACAACGAAATACTCTCTGCAATCGAAGCCAGGCTGAAAAAGAAAAAAGACCTGGAGCTTTTTTACGACAGGCAGCTCGACAGCTTCCACAGCTACATTGCCTCGACTCTGCCGAACAAACTGAGGCATCCCCTCAACACCATCATCGGTTTTACGCAGATACTGAAAAACAAGTACAATGAACTGGAGGAAAAAGAAGCACAGGACATGCTCGACTCCGTCCTCTACGCCAGCAAGCGCCTGCTCGAGCTGATTGTCAACTATACCTATTACACTACGCTGCTCGACCTCGACCTGTCCGCAGACAAGTATCCATCGGAGGTCACACCCCACTCACAGACAATAATATACAATAAAGCCATAGAAATTGCCAATAAATACAACAGGCAGAAGGACCTGAAACTGACCCTCGAGGATTCGAAACTCAACATCTCCGACAGCCATCTCCAGAAACTTGTCAACGAACTTGTTGAGAACGCATTCAAATATTCTCCTTCAGGAACCGACGTGTCGATTAACAGCCACAGCGACAGCGGTGAATATGCAATCGAAGTAACCAACGGCGGTAAGGGCCTTACAAGAGAACAGATAGGACGGATTGCACCATTCACACAATTCGGTGTAACAGAATTCGAAAAGAAAGGTTCCGGCCTTGGGATACCCATTGTCAGGAAAATTGTCGACATTTACGGTGGAAGTTTCTCAATCGAAAGCGAACCGTACGGCAAGACCGTAATGGCGGTGAGGTTTCCCTTGTATTCGGAGGAGCATTAAGGCTAAGTACATTCAGGGCTTTTATTCCCTCTTATTGCTGTGACAGCATTACCAAAACCGCTAAGGACAATTGCCCGGTGAGGCCATCTTCCTGTAGTGGCCGTGCTATTTATTCGGCAATTCGATGATTTTTATTTCAACTTCCTGGACGCCCTGGCCGACCATATCCAATTTGAAGGCTGCCGCTTTCGACAGGTCAATCATCCTGTCGGACGGTTTCGGCCCCCTGTCGTTTATCCTGACTGTCACTTCCCTGTTATTCCTCAGGTTCCTGACACGCACGACAGTACCGAAAGGGAAGGTCCTGTGGGCAGCAGTAAGCCTGTCTAAGTCGTAATAATCGCCGCTGGCTGTAACCTGTCCGTGCAGAAGGTCGTCATAGTACGACGCTTTACCCAGGTATGTGTCTCCGACTTTGAATGTCTTGGGAGCATTGTCCCCGGGAACAAACTTAGTCGAGGAACAACTGAGCATTCCGATTGTTACCACTGCGGCCATAATTAATAATAAGCACTTTTTCATCCGGGGTTCCTTGATTTTTATAAGAAATGGCTGATATTCTTTCTTCTGATTGTTTTAACGATTTCCTTTACTTCTTCGGACTGTTTCCTTGGGCAGATGAGCAGGGCTTCTTCGCTGTCAACCACGATGATGTCCTGGAGGCCGACGATGCTGATCAGCTTCTCGTATCCGCTGATGAGGCAATTCCTCGTATCGACGGCAATGACATTGCCCTGGATGAAATTATTCCTGCCGTCTTTCAGGGACAGGCGGTAGAATTCGTCCCAGTTACCGAGGTCGCTCCAGGAGAAAGAAGACTGCAGCACCAGCACGTTGTCCGATTTTTCGAGAATGGCGTAATCGACCGACTCCGCCTGTATCTGCTTGTAAAGCTGGTCCACGTTTGTTTCGTAGTCTTCCGTGCCGACATGTTTCTGCAACTGTTTGAACAAGGCTGCGTGTTCCGGCAGGTATTTGTTGAAACCTTTCCAGAACGTATCGAAACGCCAGACAAAGATGCCGCTGTTCCAAAGGAAGTCTCCCGACTCGATGAAACGCTTGGCAGTCTCGAGGTCGGGCTTTTCGGCAAATGTAGTTGAGTTGCGAACACCCTTAGTGTACAACTCACCCAGGTTGCCGGGAGCTTCCTTGATCTGGATATAGCCATAGCCTGTGTCGGGCCTTGTCGGAGTAATGCCGATGGTAACCTTGCCCTTAGTCTCCAGCGCTACCTGTCCTGCCAACTCAAGGCTCTGGTGGAATTCCCTGACATTGTGTATTATATGGTCCGAAGGAAAAGCATACATGACCGTATCTTCCCGGTACCTGTCGCTGAGAGCCGTGGCTGCCAGTGCAAGGGCCGGCGCCGTTTTGCGTGCGAACGGTTCCAGCAAAATATTGCTTTCCTGTATCATCGGAAGCTGTTCGACGACAAAATCCCTGAATTTGCGTTCGGTTACGACGAATATTTCTTCGAGGCTGAAGAGCGGCAGCAGGCGGGCAACCGTGTTCTGGAGCATTGTACCTTCGCCGATAAAATGGTTGAATTGTTTGGGCACCTTTTCTGTGCTGCGGGGCCACATCCTCGAACCGTAACCGCCGGCCATTATTACAGCCACCTTCTTCATATCATTTCCTCTTGTTAAATATTAATCATTTACAAATATAAAACTATCCTGCAATAAATTACTATTGCAGAAAAAAATTAATTTTATTGATAATGTCGGTTTAACTGCTTGTTTATTACACCAGACTGAGAAATTTCCTGGTGAAAACCTGTGCTTATTTTTCAATTGCATTGTCTGTTACGTATCCGCTTCCACGGATAGCACAGGTGCGTTTGAAGGTCCGGCTGCATTAGCCATTCCACTAATTCATCAACTGTTGTTTGATTATACTTTCTTAATTACACACTTTACCACTTTTTCGAACTGGTCTGCACCGACAGGCTTGGTAATGACTGCGTCGAAGCCGTATTCCCTGTAATTCAGGGCCTCCCGGGAATCTGAGTAGCCGCTGAACAGGATCGACTTTATATTTGGGTCAATCCTTTTCAGTTCCTTCAAAACGATGTCTCCGCCACTGTTGGCGTCTCCTTTAATTGAAAGGTCCAGTATTACAGCCGAGAACCGGTCGTGATCCGACATCGAATTCCTGTATATTTCTACAGCTTCGCTGCCGTTCCTGGCGCAAACTATATCGAAATTGAGTATCTCTCCCAATTCAACCATATTGTCCCTAATAATATCATCGTCATCCATGAGCAAAAGTCTGGGATTTTTCTTTCCTTCGACAAATCCTTCATTCTTAACAATCAAAATAATACCTCATACATTTTATTAATATATGTTCATTTTTCCAATCTCTATTATCGAATGAAAACCGAAATTATTTAGTAATTCCCCGAAAAGTAGGTAAATACCAGCTTTTCAGAAGGCCGCAAATTCTTTAAATATTTATTGGACGACATGTATTTCTTTTGTAAATTATTCCAATAATCCGGATAATGCGTTTGGAGTTGTAAATATCCCATTATTAATTGACATATAGCTATTTAACGATTTTCCCTACCTCCTTGTACAAAGAGGGAGCAGGGGGAGGTTGGATTTTCCGTGTTTTGGGTTATCTAATGCACAATCCGGGTTAAAACAGAGTAGCCGGTAGCTTCACCATGGCCATAATAAAAACAAATGCCCGGCTTCACTGAAAAGTCGGGCATTTATTTTATTTATACGAGTATTACTGTTATCTCTTTTTCCTGCTTGCCATCTCGGCTACTTCTTTCACAGCTTCGACGAAAGCGGCAGAATCTTCTTCAGTGGTGAACCAGGACGGGCTTGCCCTTACAGTACCCCATGGGTGGACGCCGAGAGGTTCGAGAAGAAGCGGAGCGCAGTGAATCCCTGAACGGACATGGATGTCATATGAGCTCTCTAATATGTATCCCACTTCTTCAGGTACGAAGTTCTCAATGTTGAAACAGAAATTGGCAAAACTGTTGTGTTCCGGATCATAGTACATCTTCACACCGGGAACTTCCCCAAGTTCCTTCATCCAGCTCTTTACAACCTTCGCTTTGTGTTCTTTAATATTCTGCATGCCTGTTTTATTGATGAAATCGACACCGGCTCCGAGTGAAACGATACCCGGGAGCGGATGGGTACCTGCTTCGTAATGAATCGGGTATCCTTCGGGCTGGTAGAGTATCTCACTGAGGATGCCCGTACCGCCGACCTTGAAGGGCCTGAGTGGCTGGTCGCCGTTGATGTACAGTCCGCCGATGCCCATGATGCCGTAAAGGGACTTGTGGCCTGTGAACGCCAGGAAGTCGATGTTCCATCCGGTAACGTCGATGGGCAGGTTGCCTGCTGTCTGGGAGGCATCGACAATGATTTTGCATCCGTGCCTGTGAGCAATCTCGGAGATGGTTTTAATGTCGAGGATGGTGCCGGTAACATTTGATGAATGATTGACTACAACAAGCTTCGTGTCGCGTCTGATTGCCTGTTCGATTCTTTCAGGCGAGACGTAGGACCTGCTGTCGCAATCGACGAAAGTAGCCTGTATTTTACCCATTTTCTCAAGTGTCTTCAGGGGCCTGACTACGGAATTGTGTTCAATGCCTGTGGAGACCACATGGCCACCTTCGAGGTCCAGTCCCATAATCGCGATGTTAAGCGATTCGGTACTGCCCGAGGTAAAGATGATGTGGCTGGGGTCTTCAGCGTTGAAAAGGCCTGCGAGTTTAATACGAGTACTGTACAAAACGTCGTCCGGTTCTTTCTCTAATCCCGACCTGGAATTGTTACAGGGAGGGTTGGCAATGCATTCGTTAACAGCGTCGATGACTTCCGGTGGCTTAGGAAAGGAAGTTGCTGTGTTATTAAGATAAATCATAATCCTCTGCTTTCATTTATATTCCGCAAACGTAACTTTCACAAACAATTTACAGTTACAAAACAACAAAATTAATAAACACTGATTAATTTTACGCTATTACAGAAAAATTTTTTTTCCTTAGATAAATAAAATATTTTTGTTAAACTTTTCAACTGTACAGATGAAAAGGCTTTTTAAAATTAATTAAAAGAGTTGCGGCATTATGGTAGGAAACATTGAAATCAGGAAGGCATATATAGACCTAAGAAACCACAATCCTGCCCAGATAATAATACTCTTCATCCTGCTCTTATGCCTCTTTTTCATTGTCATCGAAAACGTACTGCCTCTGATGAGATTCTTCTTTGAGGATTTCCTTAACGGCGCTGTCATCAGCCAGGGACAGACTGTCAGATATAACCTCGACACACCCGAGCCACTAAAAGAAACATCCTATTATCTTTCCTGGGCTGTGGACATATACAAAAACACACCAATGGAAAACAGGTACTGGTTCAATCCTCTCCTGTCGATGATGCTTGAAAGTACTTTGCTGTCCGTCCTGGCAACCGTGGTACTGACAACGCTTCTGCCCCGCAAGATCGGCTACATGAGGCTGAAAGTGGACAGGGAGATTGCGAAGGTACTCGAAAAACTGACAATTGCCCAGTTCGGATACAGCGACATTCCAAACATGACGATTGTTGCCAATGAGCTGTTGAACGCTGACGACCAGGAAATACGCGATTTGGTCGATGACCTGGGCATCTCCTTCGACAACCTGATAATACTCCGCAGGGGACTGATCTGGCAGTATTCGCCTATATGGTACCAGATACTCCATGTAAACGACGCCATCAGGGTGTACATGCGCTATTACTTCACTGTCAAATACAGCAACCATGTCCTTGGGTTCGTTTACATAGGCGCTGCGGTACTCATCATCATCATCGGCCTCCGAGGCCTTAAATTCATTCCGCCGAACCAGCCTTCTCTCGTCATTTTCGCGCTTGGAATGGAATTCTCCATTCTTGTTGTCTATGCCATTACAACAATGTACACCAAAGAGGGCGAAGAAACGGAAGTATCCGTCAAAGCCGAAACAAAAGGCAAATCCGGCCAGTTGAGTTCCGACTTCGGCAACAGCAAGGAAATTGAAAAACTGCTCAGAGTTTTCATCAAAACAAAAAAATACTAAAAATTACAATAAATTGAAATTCCTTAGCTTTTATTTCTGCTTTTTTCATTAATTTTGAAATCTGTAAATGTGTAAAGCTGTGAAATTAAATAGATTATGACGTTTGGAATTAGTATGTACGGAACAGGAAAATTATTTTACTTCAATGATATAAGAGGCTTCATTTTATGAACAAAATTGTAGATGCACGTTTCATCGGGCCTGACGTAAGGCTTTTGGAGATCGAAGCTCCGAAGATAGCAGCGAAAAGAAAGCCGGGCCAGTTTATTATACTTAGGGTACACGACAAAGGCGAGCGTATCCCGTTAACTATTGCCGACTCCGACACGGCCAAAGGCACGATTACAATCATCGTCCAGGGCATCGGAAAAACCACTAAATTCCTCAATTCGCTCGAGGCAGGCGACAATGTTCACGACCTGGTCGGCCCTCTCGGCCGCCCGTCCGAAATTGAGAATTTCGGTACTGCCGTCAGCATCGGCGGCGGCGTCGGTACTGCCATTGCCTATCCTACAGCCAAAGCGCTGAAAGAAGCCGGCAATCATGTAATCAGCATCATCGGCGGCAGGACTAAAGAACTGGTTCTCCTCGAGAAAGAAATGACCGACGTTTGCGACGAGGTCTATCCCACGACAGACGACGGCTCCTACGGCTACCACGGCTTCGTTACACAGAAGCTCCAGGAACTCATCGACTCCGGCAGGAAAATCGATTTCGTACTTGCAATCGGCCCCATCCCCATGATGAACGCCGTGGCCAAAGTTACAAAACCTTACGGCATCAAAACCGTTGTCAGCCTTAACCCCATCATGATCGACGGTACCGGTATGTGTGGCGGCTGCCGCGCTGTAGTTGACGACAAAACCGTTTTCGTCTGCGTCGATGGCCCCGAATTCGATGCCCACAAAGTAGATTTCGACGTTCTGACAAAGAGGAACCGCATGTACCTCGAACAGGAAAAATCTTCACTTGAGACATTCACACACGATTGCAAATTAGACGCCGCAATTAAGAAGGAGGAACACAATGGCTGAGTTGACCCAAAAAGAAAGAATGCAGATAAAAAGACATCACATGCGCGAACAGGAACCCCAAGTCAGAGCGCACAATTTCCTCGAAGTAAACCTTGGGTACACCGAAGAAATGGCCCATGAAGAAGCCATGCGCTGCATCCAGTGCAAGAACACACCGTGCATCGCCGGCTGCCCCGTCAATGTGAACATTCCCGGCTTCATCAAGAAAGTCGAAGAAGGCAATTACGCCGAAGCAGCCAATATCCTGAAAGGCGACAATGCCCTTCCTGCTGTCTGCGGCAGGGTTTGCCCCCAGGAAACACAATGCGAAGCCCTTTGTACCGTAGGCAAGAAAAACGAACCCGTAGGCATCGGCTATCTCGAACGTTTCGTTGCAGACTGGGAAAGGAACAACATCGGCTTCCGTATGCCCGAAATGAAACCCAAAACCGGGAAAAAAGTTGCCGTCATCGGCGGCGGCCCTGCCGGGCTCAGCTGTGCAGGCGACCTCATCCGCATGGGCCATGACGTTACCGTTTTCGAAGCCCTCCATGAAATCGGCGGCGTATTAATGTACGGCATACCCGAATTCAGGCTTCCCAAAGTGATTGTCCAGGCTGAAGTTGACGCTCTGCGTAAGCTCGGCGTTGTCTTCCACACAAACCAGGTCATCGGCCTGACAGATACCATCGACGAACTGCTCAAGGAATACGACGCTGCTTTCGTTGGTGTCGGCGCCGGCCTCCCGTACTTCATGAACATTCCCGGTGAGCACCTGAACGGTGTTTACTCCTCCAATGAATACCTTACCAGGGTTAACCTGATGAAAGCATACAGCTTCCCCGAAAACGACACACCAATGTTCGACATTAAGAACAAAACCGTAGTTGTGTTCGGCGGCGGCAACACAGCGATGGACGCCGTAAGGACCTCCCTCAGGCTTGGCGCAAAGAGAGCCATGATCATCTACCGCAGGACCGAAGCAGAGATGCCCGCCCGTGTCGAAGAGATCAAACACGCCAAGGAAGAAGGCGTCGAATTCCGTGTATTGTGGGCACCGCTTGAATTTAAAGGCAGTGAACAGGGCTGGCTTCAGTCGGTCACCCTCCAGCAGATGGAACTCGGCGAGCCCGACGCTTCCGGCAGGCGCAGGCCTGTACCAATCGACGGCGCTTTCGAAGAAATCCCGATCGACGTTGCTGTCGTAGCCATCGGCAACGGCTCCAACCCGATCATCAGCAAAACAACCCCCGATCTGAATGTAAATAAGTGGGGCAACATCCTCGTTGACGAAAAGAACATGAAAACCAGCAAGAAAGGCGTTTTCGCCGGAGGAGACATCGTTTCCGGCGGCGCGACCGTAATTCTTGCAATGGGCGCAGGCAGGACCGCTGCCAAAGCAATAGACGAATACCTTGCCGACAAGACCGCCTGGTAAACATTGCATTCAATATAAAATAGTAACAGGAGGAAGGCCGTACAGCTTTCCTCCTGTTTTATTTGTCAGTTACTTCGCTTACTTACTTTTCTTTATGACGTTCATTAACGAAGCAGTGTACTTTTCATACAAGCCTAAGAGGAACTCCATCCTGTTCACTTCGTCAGAGAAGGGCTGAGAACGGTAGCACCGGTCAACAGCCTTGTCAAGGGCCATATGTGCTTTAACAAGATCGGGAGGCATTGTCAGAGTGTTGTATAAATCTGCAAAGGAAGCAGGTTTACCTTTGGTTGGATTTTGAAATTTTGTTCTTACGTCAAGGACATGGGTTGCAGCAGCTTCAACAGCAGCTTTTTCCCTTTCGCCGTAATCATCAGGCCAGGGGAAGTTATTATAGACAATATCTTTGGAGTACCTGAAATCGCTTTTCAAACGGCCGCACACATTTCTAACCCATGCCATGTGCATTTCGGAGGTAAGAACAGCAAAGTGAAAAAGTGTGGCATCCGGTAAAGACATACATGTATCGCTGACAATAGAATTGCTGTCGAAAAATCCTATTGGTATATATTTTCTGTTTTCAGAGGAAACCCTCGGTATTAGTACATAGTCAGTGTTTGGTTGCCTGATTTCACCGAACAATGTAGGATATTGTGCTAACTTCCGGGTCGACGGCCTCCTGCTATCAAGGCGATAATTCTTCACAAGTTCTATTCTCTTTAAGAGTACTCCTGATAACCTTATTTCATTGGGAGGTACATTCAACAGCCACAAGCACCATCGTTTTTCACCATTAATAAATTCACGTGCACTGATCAGGGGCTTGATATATTTTTCAATATTTGGTTCTATTGCTATAATTTGAGATTTTTCCGAATCGCTTAAAATCAAATTGCCATTATCGTTAGGCATATTCCCGAAATTCATCTCCGGGACGCGGCACAATGGTTTCTGCCGTTTTCCGATCAGTATGTTCTTTGCGTCCACGAGGTAGGGATTGATGTTCGAAGCCCTGATCAAATGCGGTTCACCTTTAATGTCTCCATATTCAAATATTGACTTTTCAGCGTGCCCATTGCATGAAAACCCTATTATTACGCAATATACCGCCGCAATTCCCCTGCCTTCGTTGCTCCACTTGAAAGTCCTGTGGGCAAAGTCGATTTCAATCTTGTGCTTGTCAGTCAATTCATTCCAGATTACCGCTACCTGCTCCCCCTGCGTAATTGAATTGGTAGAAACAAAGGCTGCCCTGATGTTTGTACCGCCGATATATTCAGCAGCTTTTTTGTACCAGCCGCTGACATAGTCGAGAGTACCGGAACCGCTTATATTGCCGTACAAGCGCCGTATTTCCGCCCTCTGCCCGTCTGTCATCATCTTGGATCCGATGAAAGGAGGATTGCCGAAAATATAATCAAATTTTATCTCAGGCTTTGGTTCGGGTTTCGGCCCTCTATGGATTGCGAACGAATCTGTCTGAACGTTCAAAGTATTGTATTCCTGCGCCGGTTCACTCACAATATAGATATTCGTATGTTTAGCAACTACGTCAACTGTATTAAGAGGCTGAAGCAGGCTTTGCCAGTCTATATCAAGAGCATTGCCGTTGAGTATATTGGCTGACTTTTGAAGGGGAAGCCGGACATAGTACTGGCCCAATTCCTCAGACATTTTCATGTTCATCTGGTGTTCCATCAGCCACATTGCTACTTCCGCAATACGGCAGGGCCATTCTTCTATCTCGATGCCATAGAACTGTTCCGGATGGACCAGGACAAGGTCATCGATGCTTAATGCCAACTGATCGCTTTCCTGGAGTACTTTCAGGATTTGCAGTTCAAGTATTCGCAATTCTCGGTATGATATTACAAGGAAATTGCCGCAGCCACTGGCAGGATCGAGGAATTTCAAACCGGCGATTTTTTTGTGGAATTCTTTAAGTTTATTCCTGTTGGCTTTAATCGTATTGAATTCCTTGTACAATTCATCGAGGAATAGCGGCCCGATTGCCTTCATGATGTTCTTCTCTGAAGTGTAATGCGCTCCGAGGTTTCTTCTTTCTCCGGGATTCATTGTGGACTGGAATAATGAGCCGAAAATTGCAGGCGAAATCAGAGACCAGTCCAATCCGGCACAATCCAGGATCAGTTCCCTCATTTTCGAATTGAAACTTGCCATCGGCAATGTCTCACCGAACAATCTGCCGTTAACCCAGGGGAAGAGATTCAAGTCCTCATCCAGGTTTTTTTGCCTTCTGTCAACGGGAGTATTCAAAACCTGAAACAGGTATCCAAGCTGCTACCCCAGATCGGAACCGTCTTCTTTAGTCTTGTTTTGTATATAGTATGAAAACCAGGATTTTTCAAATATGGTTGTGTCCTCTGCAAACAGGCAGAACAGTATTCTTACAAGGCAGACTTCGAGCACATGGCCGGAATAGCCTAATGCTTGTAGTTCGTCGTGAAGCCTGCCCATTCGATAGGCAGCCTCGATATTAATCGGTTCCTGATCCTTAAATGTCCTCTTGCTGTATCCTGCAAGAAAACCGAAATGACTGACATTGCTCACTAAGTCTTTCAGATGGAACCTGTATTCAGTTCCTTCATCCAGGTCATGTAAACGGAATTCACCGAAATTGCAGACACAGATATATTTAGGAAGTTCATGGTCTTTCAATCCGGGAAAGTATTCGACTGCCTGCTTGTGAGCAAGATCGAGGTTCCTGCCTGCCGATTTATGCTCGACGAGGAGGACTCCTTTCCACAGCAGGTCGATGTATCCGTCTTTTCTTGCACTTTTGGTAACCCTGTATTCAAATGTGGCTACCCGCCGACGATTGACGCCGAAAACACTGAAAAACTCATCCCAGAACGTCTTTGCGTCGGCGTCTTCGCTGACGGCAGTTTCCCATTCGTTTGAAAACCTGATTGCCCTGATCTTTATCTCGTTCCAGCTAAGCGCCATTTGCTATTTCACTAAAAATGATTAACAACAATACAAATTAATATAATTATAAGTGAATAGCAACTATGTGGAAAATTATTCAGTTTACGAATTCATACACCGGATGAATACATAATACCATTATAATTTCACAAATTTCCATACCCTTTCACCTGCCCTGATCAAATACACTCCTGCCGGAAGGGAACTCAGATCGTGCAGGCCGGTTTTCGCCGATTCGTACATGAGAATGCCCTGGACAGAGTAAATACGAATGATGTCATTCCCTTTGTTGTCAATGGAAATATAGTCATGTGCGGGATTAGGAAAGATCGCTATATCTTCGGGAGTTTCCGGTGTTTCAACATCGTCGATGCCGAATTCTGCGAGGCTAATCTTAAAGCTGCCGCTGCCGTTAGTTCCTGCATACAAAGTTTTCCCGGATATATTCAGGGCAAAGACACACTTGTTAATAAGCCCGTCGTTTGCCGCCGTCCATGTTTCTCCACTGTCGGATGAGAAAAACACACCGTTGTCCTGGGAAGCAACGAACAGGTACTTGTTCCATACCATAATACACCTGATATCGGTACACTCCAATCCCATACTTAACTGTTTCCAGGTATCCCCTTTGTCTGTGGAGACAAATGCACCGGCATCATATGTACCGGCAAAAAGCCTGTCTCCCATTTTCGAAATTGAAGGGATTTTCGTTCCGGGGTTGGATTTTGTTTTCATCCAGGTAGAACCTTTGTCCGAAGAATAGTAAACACCCCCCAATGTACCTACGTAAAACTCATCATTGTCGGCAACGAATGATAATATATAAGATACTTCAGTCCCCTTGTTAATTGCCGTCCAGGACAGGCCATTGTCGGTGGTAAGCCTTGTACCCTTGTAAGTGCCTGCATAGATATTCTCACCCTTAACATCGAGGCACAGGATATAGCTGGGGACCAGGCCGTCGTTTCTTCGTACCCATGTTGCACCATAGTCGGAGGAATAGCTGAAACCGGAAGTCCCGCCCGCATAGACATTGCTGCCTTCAGCAGCTATGCAATATAGGTAATCCGCATTAAAACCTTCATTAGGAACTGTCCAGTTTTCACCGGAATTAGAAGATACATATACACCGGAACCGTATGTACCGGCAAAAAGATAATTCCCTGCCGAGGCAAGACCATAAATTATTGTAGAAGAAACGCCCTCCCTCGATAATTTCCAGGTTTCGCCGCCGTCCGAAGACACAAGTAAACCGCTGCCGCTAGTGCCTGCATACAGCATATTACCTTCGCCGGCAAGGCATTTTATACCGATATTTTTCATCATAGTATCGCAGCTTACCCACGAGGTATCTCCGTCAACACAGGAATACAATCCATGATAGCTCGTTCCTATAATCACCTTCGCACCTCTTACTATCATGCTGGTAATGCCGTAAATTCCTGAACCGAAAGCCTTATACTGCCATTTTGTTCCGTTATTTGTTGAATAATAGACAGTTCCACCCGTAAGGGCAAAAATGGTATCCTTCTTTAAACAGAAACTTGTAATTTCAACGGAACTGGACAATCCTGTAATAATTTGTGTCCACTTCCCCCCGGAGTTGGCAGAAATGAATACTCTGTCTTTTGTACCGGCAAAAAGGTAATTGTCCTTTACAAGAAAACAGTTTACTGTAAGATTTGTCAATCCTTCATTTGCTTCTTCCCAGCTTTCACCTCCGTCTGAAGAACGGAGCACACCCTGGCCCGATGTACCGGCAAAGATATAGCCCCCGTCAATCTGCAGGCTGTTAACCGTAACACCGGACAGGCTCGAATCCGTGGAATGCCAATTCTGTCCCCCGTCGGTTGTCATGTAAACACCATCATTGGCCATTCCGGCAAGAATAGTATCACCTTTAACTATAAGATTGTTGACATTACGGCTTGGAAGGCCACTATTCTGCGAAGTCCAACTTTGGCCCTGGTTCGTCGATTTGAAAACACCATTGTTAAGGGCAATAGCAAATAATTCATTTCCACTAATTGTAACGGATGTGAACGAGCCACCGTACAATCCTGTATTGCATTCCTGCCAGCCTGCCTTAGAAGTAAACGGCGCTGAAATAACTATCGAAATAATTAACAGCATCAATTTTTTCATATTGTCTCCCGGAATAATTGAAATAATCACTATTATTTTTTAAAATTAATATACCTGTTTTAAGGTGGTTCATCCTGCTATTTCACAATCGTGAATTTATATATCTCCCTGCTGTTGCCCTGGCTTACAGAACAGAAATAGACTCCGGCAGGCAGCTCTTTAGTATCTATCGAAATAACATTGTCGCCTGGTACCTCGTAAGGCCTGTTAATTAGAATTGAACCGGTTTCACTGTATATCGTAACATTAACAGGTGTTGTGTTTTGTGGCATATATTCAATATGGATTGCGTCTTTAGCCGGATTGGGATAGGAAAGGGCAGTTGTTCCCGCCAGGGGCTCCCATACACTGGTTTTGCCCAGGCCGGAAATCGCGGCTTTGTATATACCGCCCCACCACAAGCTGGTATAGACTGTATCTTCATATATTTCAATAAATCTGGGAATCCTGGAAAATATTGCTTTACCTGCATTACTCCAGGAAAGACCATTGTCCGGAGTATAGTATATACCTGTTGGAGTTTTTATTACAATTGAATTGCCCTGAACATCGAAATCACTGATAGTCGTGTCGGTTTCGCCGTAGGTCAGTTTGGTCCAAACCTGATCGACACTTTCACATAGGTACAGACCTTTTTTACATCCGGCATAAACTTTACTGCCGTCAGCCAGGAGTTTGTTAATACCTACCGTATCTAAGCAGGAAGTCCATGTAAGCCCTTCGTCTTCTGATACCCTTATGCCGGTATTAGTCCCTGCGTAAATTGCCTCGTCGTTTGCAACAACGCTATATGGCCTTATCGGCGCTCCGGTTTTTTTTGCCAGAGCCCAGGTTCTACCGCTGTCCAGCGAAACATAAAGCCCACTTTGGATCCCGACAAATATTTTACTTCCTTTTTGAACAATGCTGTTGACAGAAAAGTTGTCAAAACCTGTTATCCCATCATCAGACTTCACCCAGGTTGTACCTTCGTTGTCAGATACATACAGCCCGTCGCCATTACCTCCGAACAGTTTATTGTCAATTTTTGTGAGAGCATAGAAAGACCCGGTTTCAAAGCTTAATTTGGGTGCATTAGATTTCCAGGAGTATCCTTTGTCGGTGGAAAAGAATAGCCCCTCGCTGTCAGGGCCTTTTAAGAAACTTGCATAGAATTTGTCATTAATAATAAAAAGCCTGGCAATCTTGTAACAAACCAACCCGGTATTTGCGGTATCCGACACTAAACCGTTCTTGGCAGTCCTGATAATACCTTCACTCCAAACACCAGCATAGATATTGCTTTCGTCCATTGCCAGCGCTGTTATAAAACAATCGACTGTAACCAGTTTTTTCCATGAAGCGCCCTTATTCGTAGATTTGTAAATATCATAGTTGTGACAGCAGTATAAATCCTCGCCGTCCACAGCAAAACGGTTAATTAGTACCCCTGAAAGATCCCCGTTTGACAAACTCCAGTTACGCCCGTTGTTTGAAGAAACATAGAGCCCGCTTTGAGTCGAGGCAAAAACTGTACTGCCTGTTGACTCGAAAAAATAAACCATGGTATCCATAATTTCTGAAAACTCCAGCTGAGTCCAGTTTGCTCCCCTGTCGGTCGAAAGGAAAGTCCCGATGTCCGTATTAGCAAGGAAACAGTCCCCACTGACACCGAGGGCATGGATACTGCCATTGAAGAGCCCTTTATCGATCGCCTTCCAGGTGGCGCCATAGTCGGCGGAACAATACAGGTCTGCGTCCGTTCCTGCCAGGATGGTGTCCCCTGTAACGGCAAGGTCTCTTATTTCAACTTCATTCAAACCGCTATTGGCTTCTTTCCAGGTGGAACCATCGTCACTCGAAACATAAATTCCATCGTCATTTGTTCCTGCTACTAAATACCCGTTTACAATTACCAGGTCATTAATATATAAATTGCCCAGTCCATTGTTAATATGTACCCAGTTGTCGCCCTTATTTGTTGACATGAACATCCCGTTGCCCCAGGTACCTGCGAACAATTTACCTTCATGAGAAATGATAGCCGAGACATCGCCTCCGTAAACTCCACCGCAGAATTCCTGCCACTGTGCCTGACAAAGGCTGATTGATGCAATAAAAATGAAAAGCCTGAAACAAATTTTCATTTGATCTCCTGATAATGAATTTTATGGTAATATTTATTAAACAGCAATTCCTGCTGTTATTCTTTTCTCTTACCGGGGATAAAGAAATAGAAAAGTGGTGTCTTTCAATAGCGACAGTAAAAACGCAAATTGCAATCAGGGTATAGACTATTCTCCCGGATCCGTTTATTATATACAAATCCGTTGCAGTAGTGATTATTACTATAATAAACACATGCATAATATTTAACTTTTTAAAATGTTAAATTTCCATAATTGTAGTGACACATTGAAAAGAAAAAAGTCTCAAATATTTTTTATTTATTTTTATTATTTTTCAGCTACTGCTGCTTTCTTGATAATCCTGCCGGGCCTGCAATCCGGTCATACACGGCTTAGCTGCCTGATGAAGCCGGGGTAATAATAAGATTTAAGTTATTCGGCAATAGAAACGATACTATTCCGTGAGAGCAGTTTGAAAATTGTACAATTTAGAAAAAGTATTATAATGATTAAGAACTCGATCAGGAATATTGCCATCATCGCCCATGTTGACCACGGCAAAACCACACTCGTGGACTGCATGCTCAGGCAGAGCGGCACATTCCGCGACAACCAGAAAGTGGAAGAAAGAGTGATGGACTCTCTCGACCTCGAACGCGAACGCGGCATCACCATCATGGCCAAGAACACAGCCATTAGGTATAAAGATATAAAAATCAACATCGTCGATACACCCGGCCATGCCGACTTCGGCGGTGAAGTAGAGCGCAGCCTTAACCTTGTTGACGGAGCTTTGCTGCTTGTCGATGCGAGCGAAGGCCCGCTGCCCCAGACAAGATTCGTCGTTAAAAAGGCGCTCGACAAAAAACTCCCCATCATACTTGTAATAAATAAGATCGACAGGCCCGACAAGCGCATCGAGGAAGTCGTCTCCGACGTTTACGACCTCTTCATCGACCTCGGCGCCGACGATGAGCAGATAGAATTCCCGATCCTTTACACCAATGCTAAAGCAGGATTTTCCCTTCGAAGCCTGGACGAAGAATCGGCCAATCTCGAGTCCCTGTTCGAAACCATCGTCAGCTACATACCAGGCCCGGACGTTGACGACAACGAAACACCACAACTGCTCGTTACCAACCTTGATTACGATTCATACGTAGGACAGATAGCCATCGGCAGGATGCAAAACGGCAACCTTGAGATGAACAAGCAATACACACTCTGTTCCGAAACCGGCAATGTCCCCGGCGTAAAGTTCTCGGCGCTCTACTCCTTCTCCGGATTGAGGAAAGTGCAGACCGACCGCGTCGAGGCAGGCGACATCATCGCCATCGCCGGCGTATCCAACATACAGATTGGTGACACTGTCTCTTCGCTCGATAATCCGAAGCCGCTGACCAGATTCAAAATCGACGAACCCACCGTATCCATGATCTTCTACGTTAACACCGGCCCCTTCGCCGGCACCGAAGGCAAATACCTGACATCGAGGCACCTTAAGGCACGACTCGAGAAAGAAACGCTCAGCAATGTATCCATCGACCTGAAACCCGTCGGCGACCGTACCGACGCCTTCGAGGTCTGTGGCCGCGGCGAGTTGCAGATGGCAATACTAATCGAAACCATGAGGCGCGAAGACTTCGAATTCATGGTTTCCAAGCCGACAGTCATAATTAAGCAGATCGACGGAGTGAAGCACGAGCCTGTCGAAAGAGTATTCCTCGACATTCCCGAGGAATTCATCGGTACGATTACCGAAAAACTCTCAATCCGCAAAGGCCAGATGGTCAATCTTACCAACACAGGCAGCGGCAGGGCAAACCTGGAATTCGTCATACCTTCACGCGGCCTGATTGGTTTCCGCAGCCAGTTCCTTACAGACACAAAAGGCGCCGGTGTAATGAACAGCCTCTTCGAGGGCTTTTCGCCCTGGTTCGGCGACATACCCCACAGGGTTAACGGCGCACTCGTGGCCGACAGGGCCGGAAGAGTTACTGCCTACGCATGCCTGGGAATGGAAGACAGGGGAGAGCTTTTCATCGAGACAGGCATACAGGTCTATGAAGGTATGCTCGTCGGCGAACGCAACAAGAGAGATGACCTCAATGTCAACATAACCAAAGAAAAGAAGCTTACCAACATGCGTGCTTCCAATTCGGACCAGACTGTTGTCCTGAGGACTCCCAAGCTGATGTCCCTCGACCAGGCAATCGAATTCATCGACGAAGACGAGCTGATCGAGATTACACCTCGTACCATCAGATTGAGGAAAGCAGACCTGGACCACAACAAACGCAAACCAAGAACAAGATTGGACAAAAAAGCAGCCGAAGAAGAATAATTTGAGTTTATTTTCATTTCTTTTTTGATATATATTTGTAAAATAATATAATTAAAAATTTGAATGTAAATGAATGGAAAATAATCCGGCGACAGCAGAACAATATTACACAAGCGGGATTGAAAAGATCAACATCCTCGACTACAACGGCGCTGTCGGGGATTTGAACGAGGCCATCAGGCTCGATCCGGACCATGAAGACGCCAGGTACAGCCGGGGAAGCATTCGCAGCATCTTCGGCGACAATGCTGGTGCTCTGGAAGATTTCAATAAAGTAATTGAGATCAACCCACTCAATTACAATGCCCTGACTTACAGGGGATATGTTAAAGACTGCCTTTCCGACAAGCAGGGCGCCTATGATGATTACAGCGCTTCCATCGACATAAACCCGTCGTATGCCCTGGCATACAGCAACAGAGGATTGCTCAGGCTGGAACAGGAAGACGCCGACGGTGCAATCGGCGATTTCGACGAGGCAATAGTCCTTGAACCCGACAATCCCGTCTGCTTCAATTACAGAGGCATTGCTTACACACTTAAAGGCGATTTCCATGAGGCTGTCAACGATTTCACACATGCCCTCAGCCTTAACTACGAATACGAAGAAGCCTATCACAGAAGGGGCATCGCTTACAGCCGCTTAGAAGAATATTTCGACGCAATCGACGACCTGAATGTTGCCATCAACCTTAACCCGGGCAATTACCTGGCTTTTCTGAACAGGGGCTATGCCAAATCGATGCTCGGTGACTACAGAGGCGCGCTTGCCGATTATTCCAGCTCCGTCGAAATCAGGCCCGACTACGACCTCGCCCTCAGCAACAGGGCTTCCGTCAGGGAAGAACTGAAAGACTATGAAGGCGCCTATAAGGACCTTACACTGGCCATTACCATCAATCCCACCAATTCATATTACTACAACGACAGGGCAATAGCCCTCGAAAAGACAGGCGACTACGACGGCGCCATCAATGACTATTCTGCTGCAATCGAACTCAATCCTGACGAAGCTTTTTTCTATTCCAACCGCGGGATCGTCCGCGAACAGACAGGCGACAAAAACGGAGCTATGCTCGACTACAACACCGCCCTGCGTCTCAATCCCTATGACCCGGTTACGTATAACAACCGCGGCCTGATAAAAATCGAAGCCGGAGACAACAAAGGAGCTGTTGCAGACTTCACCGAGGCCCTGAGAATCAATCCGGAATATTCATCTGCATTTAACAACCGAGGCGCCGCCAGGTATGATTCGGGCGACTTTGAAGGAGCCATCGAAGACTATTCCTGCGCCATAAACATCAACGACAGCGATTCGATGGCCTACTACAACCGCGCTTTCACAGAGAACACCCTCGGCCGCTACCTTGAAGCAATCGAAGACTACGCCAAAGCCCTGGAATTGTCCCCCGGAGACATAGAAATTTATAACAATATCGGCATCGCCTACGAAGAACTCGACGATCTGGAAAAAGCCCTCGCCTATTACAACAAAGCAATCGAACTCAATCCCAACTTCTCCCTGGCTTACAACAACAGGGCCAACATCAGGAGAAGGCTGTGCCTGTACAAGGAGGCCATCGAAGACCTGAACAAAGCCATCGATATTAATCCGTCGTTCATACTGGCATACAACAACCGGGCTGTCGTTTACGAGGAAATGGAGAAATTCACTGAGGCCATTGCCGACTATTCCAAGGCAATAATTATTCAGCCCGACTATTACCCCTCCGTTTACAACAGGGCAAACCTGTTTTTTAAGCTAAACCAGCTTGAAGACGCCCTCCTCGATTGCAATAAACTGC
This sequence comes from uncultured Hyphomicrobiales bacterium, assembly GCA_964634885.1. Classification (GTDB taxonomy): domain Bacteria; phylum Bacteroidota; class Ignavibacteria; order Kapaibacteriales; family UBA2268; genus DAINRZ01. The sequence goes on from CAZWLN010000014.1 coordinate 68,867, forward strand.
TTAGGACAGAACCGTCTTACGCTCCCGGCTATTACCTCAGGGGCATCATCAGGCAGTTACTCGGCGACTATAACCCGGCATTAACGGATTTCACTAATGCCATCACAATTAATCCCAATGATTACAGGTATTACCTTAACAGAGCCGTCACTTTTACCCTGCTCGGCAGGTACCCGGAAGCATTTCCCGACCTGGACTATGCTTTAGCAATTCACCCCGATGACGGCCTCATATACACTCACCGGGCTTTGGCAAAACAACACACAAACGATTGCGCCGGCGCCCTGGAAGACTTCTCTATTGCCATTAGAAAAGACAGCGCCAATCATGTCCATTATTATCACAGGGCTTGCCTCCTGTGGGAAATGAACGAAGCCGACGGCGCCGTCGCCGACTGGACTACGGCAGCAGCCTTAGGCAGCGCCGAAGCCGCCGCAAAATTATCAGACCTTAATATTACACAGGTGAATAAATGAAATGCTTTCTTGCCATATTTTTCTTGTCAGCTTTTGTACTCCTTTCCCAACCCGAAGCGGAAACTTACACTTCCATCGAAGAAGCCCTGAAGGAACCGGAAAAAGTCGAAAGCCTCAACCTTTACAACCAGGGACTCAAATCGATACCCGAAAGCCTTGCTTCACTGATCAACCTTAAAACCCTCATCCTCAGCGCCAATCCCGACATGGATTTCGAGAAAGCTTTTGAGGTCATCTCAAAATTAGAAACACTGACGATACTCGATCTGTCTTTTAACGACATGAAAGAACTCCCTTCGGCAATTACCGACCTGGAGAACCTGGAAATCCTGGAACTCGACGACAACAGCCGGCTCGACATGAAGGACGTCTTTGAAAAAATCAGCGACCTGCCGAAACTCAGGGAACTGTGGCTTAGCGGCAACAACCTTACGGATCTTCCCGAAGACATTACCGCCATGGAAAACCTCAATTCGCTATGGCTGAATAAAAACCCGAAAATGAACTGGACAAGCCTCTTCAACAAACTCGTTAAACTTGAAGGCCTCGAAACATTAATGCTTATCGAGGATGAACTTACAACGCTGCCGGACAACATCGTAAAACTTAAGAGCCTGAAATCGCTGGCCCTCGGAGCGAATCCAAAACTGGATTTCAAAAAGGAATTCGAGAAGATAGCTCAATTGGAAAACCTCGAGAAACTCTACCTTTTCACAAATAAAATGAAAGAATTGCCGGCTTCGATTACAAAATTAAAGAATCTCAAAGAAATAGACCTTGGAGAGAATCCGGATATCGATTACTCAAAAGCATTTGACCTTCTCTCTACACTCCCGTCACTCCAGTCTCTGTGGATACAATTCAATTCGCTCGACAAAATGCCCGACACAATCGGCAAACTCAAGAACCTGAAGGAACTCGGGCTGATGAACAACAACTTCTCGGACGATGAACTGGACAGGATACAGAAAATGCTGCCCGACACAAAGTTAGTCTATTAATAGTACCCGGCAGTATTACCTGCTGATCGCGAATTTTTCGGAAACGGTATTATTGCCGTATCTGAAGCAAAGCAGGTATAAACCTGATGTATAGTCTCCGGTAGGAAGAGGCATACGATAGCTGCCGGCTTCTTTAAAACCGTCAAACACTGTTTCCACCAGCCTGCCCATGTAATCATATATCTCGAGCCTGACCACGGAAGGAACCGGCAGCGAAAACGCCACATCTGCCTGATCATCGCTTTTCGATGATGTAATCTCAATCAATGGCTTGTCCTGATCTGAGTCATCGACCTTGTCGATACCCAATTCCTGCAGCCTCATGCGGTAAATACCGTTCGTTGTAGTAGAGGCATAAATATATGGAGGTACTACCTTCAAGCAGGAAACAAGGTCATCATCTATCCCTTCGTCGAATTTAACCCATGATTGGCCCAAATCCGACGAATAGTATAATTCATCCGTCAAAGTGTATGCGAACAAATATCCCTTGTATTCATACATAGATCTGATACTTTTTTTATCAAAGACGCTGCCCTGGGGGCAAAGTAATGACCAGTCAGCCCCGCCGTTATATGAAATTATCGGCTTGCATGAACTGTTGTCTGTTATTATAGCATTACCCACCGAAACAATAAAACCCGAATAAATCGGCGATTCCGACGATACAGGATTGCGCCAGGAATACCCGCCGTCACTGGAAGAGAGAAGCCCCGTTCCATCAACAGCAGCATATGTTTCATTGTCCGAAAAAGCAAGACAACCAACCGATTTCCCATTCAGAATGGACTGCTGTTCTTGTGTTTGCCAGCTTTTCCCTTTGTCGTCCGAAAATATTATTCCCTTGTTGTTGACAGGAAATGAAGCATAAATCCTCGAATTATGGGAAGTAACATAATTAAAACCAAATATTGAATTAATGCCGGTTTCAACTAAACTCCAGGACGCCCCTTCATTGTCCGACCGGAATAGTCCGTGGCCTGTCCCGGCAAACACACAGTCATCAAGCGTTGTTAAAGAAACAATTCGGTTATTTGACAAACCGGAACACGCTTTTGTCCAGCTATTCCCCCAGTCAGGGCTTTTGTATATACCGTCATTTGTTCCTGCATACAGGTTTCTATTGTCTGAAGCAAGGGAAAATACAATTGCTTCGTCCAATCCATTATTTTCCATCTGTATCCAGTTCTTACCGCAATCGACAGAGTAGTAAAGCCCGCTGCCGTATGCAGCGGCGTACACTACCGTATCATAGGAGAATAACATGTCTATTTCATGATTTATCAGCCCGTTAAGCACGCTAAGCCAGTGTCGCCCGTTGTCCTCGCTGATTAATACTCCATCGAGCCCACATGCAAATAATTTGCTGCCGACAGAACAATAGCCTTTAGAAGCTACACCGCCGCAGACATCCGTATTCACCGCTTTCTTTTCCCAGTTATTATCGTAAATTGAACTAAAATAAAATCGCTTATCCATAAGGGGAGTAAAAAGCAGTGTGTCATAAATGAACAAATCTCCAATCGCTGCATCTGCCGGAAGTCCATTCATAAACGGAGCCCAGTATTCTCCATTGTCACTGGAACAATATATAAACCGCCGCATGGTATCGTCTTCCGAAACAGCGAATAAATTCCCGTTCTTCGCAGCAATGGAATTAACGGTTTTTTCTTCAATGCCATTATTGGCTTCCATCCAATTAAGCCCGTTGTCGGTGGAACGAAATATTCCGCTGCCCCAGGTGCCTACGTAAATATCATCATCGTTAAAAGCAATGCAAAAGACCTTCGGGTTGGTTAATCCCTCGCTCGACCTTGCCCAGTTTTTTCCGTAATCGCTTGAAATATAGACCCCGTCAAAAGTGCCGGCAAACAACAGATTGCCTTTGAAAGACAAACAATATATATTACAATTGCTTAATCCCGTATTCCTTTTCTCCCAACTTTCGCCGTTATTCGTTGTCAAATAAAGCCCGCCTTTAATGGCTGTCGCAATAAACAGGTAATCACCGCTTTTTGCAACAGAAGACACCCTGGCTCCGTGCAGGCCGTTGTTGCAGGCTTCCCATCCGGGGTACGCCCGGTATAAGATCAGGAAAAACAGTAGCAATACATAATTTCTCATATAATTGTCCTTTTCAATGAATGAAATCTATGAAAATCTTTATTCATTTTATTACCTCCGTATTGAAGTATTTAAATATTTTTTATTTCAATTCTTTCCGGTTAGATGAAATTTTTGGGGAGAAGAGTTAAGTTTAATATTTTCATTACCAAGAGCCAACCATGTCTGTAATACGATATTATCAACAGATGTTGAACTCCTACGGAGTTCTGAGAATAGATAGTCTTCTCCAATCCCGTCAGGCGTTGTATATCTGTAACAATAAGTATCCTGAAACTCTGCCAACCCCGTCAGGGGTTGTATATCTGTAAAAACATCATGCGAATGGCTCAGTGATGATTGAGTGTCTCAGTACATAGAATTCTTTATCTTTTCAAGGATGAGATGCACATAGATTCCTTCAAACTTCAACACAAGTAAAAAATCCTGACTATTCAATTCAATATTTACTTTCTGCTTAATCCCCAAAAAATTAATGTGTGCCATTCTTTCCGGTTAAGCGAATAAAATATTCTTTTTTTGAAATTATAACTCTTCATTATTTGTAGTGGGTAATGAAGATATACCTATATTTTATTATCCTCGGACACACCCCGGCTGCTGCCGCAGCCATCCCTCTATTTAGAGGGGTTAAGACCCGTTGTTCCGCTCCCCCTCTACCAAGAGGGTGATAGGTGGTGTGTAAATACCTGCTATATCTGTATTTTTAATAAGTCGTTTCCAGAATAACTCAGGAATATTGTAATATTTAACACACCTTAATTGATGAAGAACCGAAATTATTCATTGAATGTTACTCTGCACTGTTTTTTGTCTGTAATGCCCATAAATTAAAACAACACATTCATCGTCACTATTTTGGAAAGATTTGTGTAGGAAGGTTGATGAAATCGTTTTGAAATGGAAATGTAACAGCAAGTAGAAAACTTGTTAGGTATTGGTAAAAAATTAATTGTATTAAGTGAAATAAATATAGACAATTAACGTCTGTATTAAATTATTTTATTGAGCTTTTTTTTAACATATTTACTAGGGAGTTATATGAAGGCCCGGAGATTGTTTACTACATCAGTCATTCTTTTATGCATTTCTTTCTCGTTGCTTGCCTCTAAAACTTTAGAAGGCGGTAAGATGTTCTCCAAACCTGTCAAGAGTTACAGGGGTGAAGCGCTTCAGGGAAACACTACTGCAGCCAAAACCGACATCGTTTCTACCTTTACGATGGACAGAACCTATGCTGACAATGCATTTGAAATCAACAGCACTAATCTTGAAATCAGGAACTTTCCAATTAACACAAAAGAGAATGCCGACGTAGTCCTCGAAAAAGCTCCCTCGATCATTGACGCCAACACAATCTGGATTGCCGACGGTGCTGACGGTGAGAAGCGGTTCCAGGGCCCCGCCATAATTTCTTTCAGAGGTAAGATAAAGAACAACCCCTCCTCAAAAGTATTCCTTTCATACTCCGGTGGCTACCTCACAGGCTATGTCGAATCCGGCGACGGCTATAAATACGACATCACCACAGCCAAGGAAGAATACCTCAAAGGCAGAAGCGTAATTTCCATTGCAGAACAGAACTACAACAACATAGGCAAAGAAGCCACAGAGATTTTCAAGGATTACTCCGACGAAGAGTCCCTGCAGGGCTTTATTGACGGCCTGACTGAGGACGATATCATGAAGGGCGCCGACAACGAAGTACAGGGTTGGAAAACAGGGCTTCTCGAATGCAAGATTGCAATTGATGCAGAATACAGCTATTTCAAATTAATGGGGAACGACAGCCTCGTTGCAGCCAGGTATATAGCATCTGTCATGTCCCATGTTTCATATATCTACGAAGAATATTTGAATGTCAGGATTACAGTTCCATACGTCATCATCCGTACAACTGAGGCATCCGATCCATACATAAAAAACAACAAAAAGACTTTCACTGAAAAGCTCTATTATATGATTACTCTGTGGTCAACACTGCCTAATAACTCTGCTCTTGTCTGTCTCTTCTGCTCTCTGCGCAGCACACAGGACGGCTCTGCCACAGCAGGCATATCTTGCGGCGGCGTTCCCGGTACAGGCTCACTTTGCAACGCCATAGATAAAAGAGGCTATAGTGTGTTCGGCATCGAAGGCAGCTATACTTATCCCAATTACAATTACACCTGGGACGTTAGCGTTGCCGCACATGAAATCGGCCATAACTTCGGAGCTCCACACACACATAGTTGCTATTACAAACCTAATATGATCGACACCTGCGTTACCAAAACCAAACCCCTTGCTGTCGGAGACGCCTGCCTCGACGGCGATTATATTCCACGCCTCGGAACCATTATGAGTTACTGCCACGTCGGCAACGAGACTCACTCTGTCGATCTTTCCTTCCATCCCAGAGAAATAGGCCATATGAGAAAAGCAGCCTATTCAGCTTTCTGCATTAAAGATATTACGGATCCGTTCATATCGCTGCTCTATCCGGTTTCAAACCCTACTTTCATCGCCGGCAAGACAACCACCATTCGATGGACCTCAGCCAATATCGCCAATGTCGCAATCAGGTATTCCATCGACAACGGCAGCAACTGGATTACAATTACAGAATCAACACCCGCTAACGATACTACTTTCGACTGGTCAATACCCGAAGCATCTTCCGACAAGTGCCTGCTCATCGTAGCTGACGCCTCTGACGCAACCATCGCCGACACTACTAAGATTAACTTTAAGATCGGCACTCCGACAATTGAATGTATCAATCCCGGTGACGGCAAGCACTACGGTAACAGGGAAACAATTAAAATTTCCTGGAATGCATCGATCAGTTCGGTTTTCAATGTGGAATATACTACCGACGGAGGAACAAACTGGACCATGATCGGCCACGCTCTTACCGGCAATGACCTCCTTTGGGAGATTCCGGACGTCATCAGCAATGAATGCTATATAAGAATATCAGACAATGATAATGCCAAGGTCATCGACCTCAGCCCCAAATTCGGCATCGGCGTGGAAACACTGACACTTGTCTATCCCGAACCCGGCGACACTCTTTGCGCAGGATTCCAATATGAAGTAAAATGGAAATCAGATTATGTCAATTCCATCTACATCGCCTATTCCTATGACAACGGTAATACATGGAAGAAACACTTCTCTCTTCTCGACGCCACCACAGGATTTTTCAAGTGGACCGTTCCTGCCGGCTATCATGAAAATGTAATACTAAAGGCTTTGCTCGCCGACGACCAGTCCGTTGTGCTTTACCAGATGACTACGCCTTTCCTCATCGACACATGCGAAGCTAACAGCGTAATTGAAACAGAAGTCCCCGGTTTCCTTTTCAGGATTGTCTCACTTGTACCCAACCCTGTCAATTCGTCTGCAACTGTTTACTATGAATGCCAGGATGAAACAATCGGCTCTGTCGAACTCTATGTCGTCAACATGCTCGGACAGATTGTCGGCAGCACATCGTCCGTCCGTATCGATTGCGGCCTGAACAGCGTCAGCTATGACTTCAGTTCACTCCCGCAGGGCAGCTACATCCTTTGTGCCCGTAAAGACGGCAGCATTACCGGATTGCCGTTTGTGGTAGGAAGATAAGCTGCATCCGACCCGGAATATAAAAAATATACTGTACAGAAACGCCAGGCTAAAGGCCTGGCGTTTTGCTTTTCATTAGACGCCCGGGTGGCAGATGACAACATTGGATAAAATAATGGCTTTAACCATAAAACTATCAATATTTTGTAAATTAAATGAATTATTTGTAACTTTAAATTTTAGTAAGGTGAGAGCAAGTGTTTAGATTTTTTGCCATACTACTCTTAATATTCGCAGTGCTGACACTGACAGCAAGACTGCTGCGCAGAATAACCGCCTCAATCTTTTCACCGCCGCCCGGTAAAGGGCGACAAACAGGCCAGGACACCAAAAACGAAATTCTGTACAATAAAAATGACATTATTGTTATGAAAGGTGACGCAGAAAGCAACAATAAGGAGGATATATAAAATGACTACTGAAGAAACCACCAATATTAACACAGCGCCCGTAATAGCTTCCATCGACATTGGTACCAATTCATTCCACATGGTAATCGCTGCCGTTAACAACCGGAGTATGCTCGACATCATCAGCCGGGACAAGGAAGTCGTACGCCTCGGAAGCAGCGGCGCCGACATGAAATACCTTCAGCCCGACGCCATCGAAAGAGGCATCAGGACATTGAAAAATTTCGTAAGCATTGCCCGCAGTTCCAATGCCGACATCAGGGCTGTTGCTACCAGCGCCGTGAGAGAAGCTCTCAACCAGGAAGATTTCCTGTTGAAAGCGAAAATTGAAACCGATGTCAACATCGAAGTCGTTTCAGGTACGGAAGAGGGCAGGCTGATATACCTCGGCGCCATACATGCCCTGCCGATCATCTCAAAACAAACACTTGTCATCGACATCGGCGGTGGCAGTACCGAGACGATCATCGCTAAGGACGGCACCATCAAATACGTCCACAGCGAAAAACTCGGTTCCATCAGGCTTACACGCCGGTTCTTCAACGGGGACAGGATTGCACAAAGCCAGGTTGACGAATGCAGGGACTACATCAAATGCGAATGGGCGCCAATACTTAACAAAGTAAAGTCCATCGGCTTCGAGTGTGTCATTGGCACCTCAGGTACGATTACCAACATCGTGGCAATGGCTGTACTGGCAACAAAACAAATTGTTCCCGACGTTCTCAACGGCGTTACTGTGCCGGCCAATGACGTTCTCAGGACCATCGAACAGATACTGAAGTGCAGTACAACAAAAGAAATTGCCGCCATTCCGGGCATCGACCCTGACAGAGCTGACATCATTACTGCCGGGGCAATAATACTCGAACAGGCAATTGTCAATCTCAATATCGAAAAAATCACCCTGTCTTCCTATGCCCTTCGTGAAGGCATACTGTTCGATACCCTCGAAAAACAAAAAGCCATCAGCGAGTATCATCACCTGACTTACCTGAGGTATGAAACAATTTATAACCTGTGCAAAAAATTCAGCGTTGACATGAAACATGCCGAGCACGTCAAGGATATCTCCATGGCAATATTTGATGCTCTCCAGCCCTTGCACAAACTCAATTACACCGAACGTGAACTGCTCGAGTCGGCAGCGCTCCTGCACGACATCGGCTATCATATTTCCCACGACCAGCATCACAGGCACAGCTACTACATCATCAACCAGTCGGTGATGCAGGGATTTACCAATACCGAAGCGGAAATACTTGCCAACATCGCCCGCTACCACAGGAAGAGCCACCCAAAAAAGAAACATGAAAACTTCATCAGGCTCGATGAAGACAAACAGCAGATCGTTTGGTTACTGGCCAGCATACTCAGGATTGCCGAAGGTATCGACCGCAGGCAGTTACAACTGGTGAAATCTGTCAGGGCTGAGTTCAATCCCGTCGATATAAATATCTATCTTGTCCCGAAGGACAAAGACGTTTCGCCCGACATAGAACTCTGGGGCGCCAACCGCCGCAAGCTGATGATGGAAGAAGCATACAACCGCAAGGTTTACTTCTACATAACAGACCGCGAACTGTAACTCAGGCCCATGGCCTGCCGCCGGTAATACATCGACAGCCGTAACTGCCAGAGCGCTGTTACGGCTGTTTTGTAATTAATTCTGCCGTCGTTACCGGCTGGAAAAATTACTTTTCAAAATTACTATTTTGGGTATTGATATACCAGAATAGTAATTTCTAATCTGATTCAGGACTCCCGAACATCATGCTATTTTAAAGAATATTGAATCATTTCAAACATTTATGTGTTAATAGTGTATGTAAAAAAAGGAATTTGTTTTTTAATTAAAGATGTTTAACAGGTTAATATGAAGAGATCGTTACTACTTTTCATAGTAATTTTTCCAATCCTTCACGGGCTTTTGTACTGCGGTGGTAATGGACCTGCTTTAAACCAAACCCTGACAATTCCTGATAACATAATCACTCCCGATCCTGTCGGCCTCCATATAGTTTCACCAAACGGAGGCGAAACATACGCACCCGGCGGCAATCTCGACATCATCTGGGAAGGAACCGACTTACTGGATACCGTTTCCATCGAATACAGCAGTAATAACGGCAAATCCTGGCTGCTGATTACAGATAGCGCCAGCGGCCTGAAATTTACCTGGAAGAACAACCCGCTTGTTCAGGGCGATCAATACCTGCTCAGGATCAGGCTCTCGAAGGATACCCTGATGAGCTCTGTAGAACACACTCTGCCCGAAGACATGATCGTGGTATTTAAGTGGAGTTGCTCAGGTGAAACAATGCTAACATCCTCCAATGGCCATGAAACCGAGACAGCATCGCTTTGGGACATTGAATCGGAAAGAAAACTCTTCAACAGCAAACTCTCGGACTCGAGTTTCCACGAAATATTCATGAACAGCAATGACTCGCTGATTGCAACATTGGCCGACGAATGGTACGTAAAGGTCTGGCAGGCAAAAAACGGTGAATTCATTACTAACCTTGGAGCCGATGATTACCCCGAACATATACAGTGGAGCCCCGACGGAAGCGAACTGGCAGTAGGGTTCGACCAGGGCATACGCGTTTTCAATGCGGACAACTGGAAACTTCGGTTTGACAAACATTTCAATAATAATTATTTCTACAATCATTTCTTCATTTGGTCAAGGGACTCAAAGAAAATAATAATACTTGGGCCTGATACGGTGAATATCATCGATGCATTACACGGGAACATCATCAGGCAGATTCCCTGTTCAATCTCGGATTGGAGACTGCTCTGGTATATAGACATATCATGGAATCCGGAAGGCGACCACCATTACATGAACAGGCTCGAGAGTCTGTACAGCCCTGACGGCAACAAACTGGCAATGCCCTGCAAAGACCTGACATACAGGATCATCGACATTAACACCGGCGCCACCCTCTATTCAATACCCTCATACAAGGACAGGAATACAAAATTCGCATGGAGTCCCGACTCGAAAAAGATTATAATTTATAATAAAGACAGGATGGAACTCCGGAGTGGCATAAACGGAGAATTTCTTTGTACCTACCCCGATATGAAAAATATTTATTCATTCTCCTGGTGTCCGGACGGCCACAGGATTGCTACGGTAGATGAGTATGCATCCGACAGTATTCAAATATGGAACATTGACAACGGGCAGCCTCTTCAGGAAATTCGCCTGCCGGATATTAAGACAATGTTATACAGATGGGGGCCTGACGGAAGAAGAATGGCAGCTTTCTGTTCCGACGGAATGATCAGAATCTGGAATCTCGGCAACCTTTACGAGCAGGAGGATGTTTCCGACAACAATTGGGCCATTGTCAAACCTCTCATTTCATCTAAGGACATTGACCTGGGCAAGTCCCTGGTTGGAAAAACCCTGTCCGTTACCGTCGGGGACTTCATTGCCAATCCCGGCATTGTTAACAACTACATCAGGAGCATATACTTCGAAGGAGAAGACAAAGAGCAGTTCGCTGCCGAATTAACCGGCAGCCCGCTCGTCGAACCCGGAGGGCAATTACCGGTCAATTTCTACTTTACGCCTGGTTCACTCGGTTCAAAGAATGCCCTGGTGGTAATTATTTCTCTTGCAGACACTATTAAGCAGGTTGTCAAGGGCCAGGGGGTACAGCCTGAGATCAGCCTGCTTAATAACTTTATAGATTTCGGCACCGTTAAGGTCGGCAGTTCTAAGGACAGCCTTGCACTACTGCTTCATAACAGATCGCTCCAGGAAGTGAAAATCGACTCCGTGAAGCTGGCAGGCCCGGACGCCGGCCATTTTTCAATTCCATACACCTCTTATTTCACGCTTGACGGCAACGAACAAAAGAAACTGCTTCTGAGATTCATCCCTCAGGCGACAGGCCAGTTTTCATGCACCCTGAACTTCTATTTTAACGGGCCCGGTTCACCTGCCCAGACCGTTCTCACCGGAACGGGATTCCTCTCCCCGCCGGAAATAGAAGCCGGCACAATCGTCTTTTCCGATTTGAAATGCAATTCTGAAACCCGTTCAACCATAAATGTTACCAACAACGGCCAGGATGACCTCATAATTACCGACGCTGCCGTTACAGGCAAAAACAGCGGCGACTTCAGCCTGGAATCGACCAACACGCCGATTACCCTGAAACTCCATGAAACTATTACTATCGGCATAATGTACAGGCCGGCATCACCGGGCACCAGTACCGCTGCCCTCGAACTGAAAAGCAATTCTTCCACAGATTCGATCCTGGTAATACCCCTCATCGGCGTAAAAGACAGTGTCGCTCTTGTACCGGCGGCTTCATCTATCGACCTTGGAGTGCTTTGCCCGGGCGAAACAAAAGACAGTTCTCTCCGCATCTCTAACATGGGAACAGCCGTTACCGGCGGCTATGCCGTCGGTGGCGGAGTCATCTCCATCCCTGAAGCAGCTTTCTCAATCGAGCAATCCGGGACAATGGACCTTCCTTTTCACTTCGCAGGTTTGACCGACGAAGGACGGTTTACATATACAATTACTGTGTTTGATTCTGTTTGCGGCTACTCCAGGGCCGTCGATGTTACCGGCAATGTAATAATGCCCCGGTTCAGGATAGATAACCTGGTTTTCCTGACAAGGCTGGGCAAGCCCCAGGAAAAAACCACCAGGATTGCCAATACCGGCGACAGAGATATACTCATCGAAAATCCGCCAGTTCTGTCAGCTCCCTTTGAGCTTATTGAAGGCAGTTTCCCTATGGCAGTACCCGCCGGGGAAAGCAGGCAAATATCTGTCAGGTACACACCACTGGATACGAATGAAGTACAGGCAGCCATCAGCCTGTCTGCCGAACCATGCGGCGCAGTTGCGGGTTCATCCCTGTCCGGATCTGGTTTCGTTGCGAGGGCCGTGTTGAAGGCAGGTACATTCGAAGGCTATCCCGGCGACATCGTCGAACTGCCGGTTTACCTTGCGGCCGCTGAGAACACAGACAAGACTGAAGCAGCATCTGTCAGCACTGACATATCTTTCAATTCAACGTTACTGGTTCCTCTCAGCCATCCGCTGAGCCGGACAGAGAACGGCATTTCCACCGTTTCATTCTCCGGCCTTTCACTTAGGGCAACAGCAGGGGAGGAGATTGCCAGGATAGAATTCATGGTTGGGTTGGGCAATGCGGCAGAATCGCCTGTAACTTTCAGCAATTGCAGGTCTGACGGCGACGATATTACTATTGACACGATCAGCGGAAAATTCACCCTGCTGGGTATCTGCAAAGAAGGCGGCGCCCGCTTAGTAAACACTAACGGCAGCGCTGCACTGTTGTCCGTCACACCCAATCCGGCAGAGGATGTACTTCAAATCACCCTCAACCTCACTGAAGCAGGCGAGAACAACCTCACTATCAGCAATCTCTCGGGCAGCACCGTAAAACAAATACTCAGAGGCCCGGCAGCCCGTTACGGGATGAACTCGTTGTCTGCCGACATAAGCAGCCTTGCGGCAGGAACATACGTCCTTACTCTGTCCACTCCAACGGAGACATCCTCTTTACTGTTCATCAAGTATAGATAGATGCCCACAAGCCTTACGGCATATCAGGCCGAAATACGACGGATAATCAGCGCCCCGAAAATACAATCTTCCCATTAACTTACTAAAAATAGCATTTCCGGAAAATATGAATGGCAGGAAATTCGTATTTTAGTATTTTTTGTAGTATTTATTAAACTTATTAGAAAATTATGAAAGTATTAATTACCGGAGCAACAGGATTCGTAGGCAGCCACCTCGCCGACGCCCTTCACGCCAAGGGTTGTGAAATACGCTGCACTGTCCGGAAAACCAGCTCGTTGAAATGGCTCGAAGGCAAACCCTTCGATATAGTCGAAGCCTCGCTCTTCGACGTCGAAGCACTGAAAGAAGCCCTCCGCGGCGTCGATTATGTCTATCATGTCGCCGGACTGACCTTCGGCAGGAATTACGACGAATTCCTCCGCAACAACAGAGACGCTACCGCCAGCCTGCTGAAAGCGGTCGCCGAATCGGGAGCGCCCGTCAGGCGTTTCCTCTATGTCAGCAGCCAGACCGTCGGTGGCCCTTCGAAGTCTCTCGAAGAACCGAACCGTGAGGACATGGAACCCCATCCCATCACTTCCTACGGCAAAAGTAAACTCGAAGCCGAAAAAGAAGTACATAAATACAAAGGCACCATCCCTTACACCATTGTCAGGGCTCCTGCCGTTTTCGGTCCGCGCGACCCGGAAATATTAAAGCTTATTAAGACGGCAAAAGCCGGTTTGGGAACCCTGGTCGGAATGAAGCCAAAATACCTGAACCTTGCCTATGGCCCAGACCTGGTACAGGGTTTCATCCTGGCTGCCGAATCCGACAAATCCATCGGTGAGACCTATTACATCACAAATGAAGGCACCTATTCCTGGAAGGAAATGATGAACATCATCAGGGACGGCCTCGGCAAGAAGCATCTCCTGAAAGTAAAGATTCCCCATTTCCTCGTGCTTTCAATAGCCGGCATATCCGGCTTCTTCGGCAAATTCAGCAAGAAACCACCTGTATTCAATTACGAGAAAGGTATTGATTTCATACAGAAATACTGGACCTGCTCGATGGACAAAGCAAAGGAACAACTCGGGTACAAACCGGCGCTGACTATTCCCGGGGCCATCAGCGCTACGATTGAGTGGTACAGGGAGAACAAGTGGATGTAGATGTGGCGCTACGTTAAAAATATTACCTTTGTCGTTTTTGTACTTGCCGTCCTGGCGTTCGTGTTAATGTTTTTCATCAGGAAATATTCTGCAAAGCAGCAGGACGAAAAAGAGACGAAAGCCACTTCTTTAGTTAACGGTACCGTCAGGGTCTATAAGAACTATTACGGCATCCCGCATATTGTCGCCCAAAGCGAGTCCGACGCTTTCTTCGCCGTCGGCTATTGCCAGGCTCAGGACCGTCTCTGGCAGATGGACTACCTGCGGAGAATGGCAGGGGGAAGACTGGCCGAGATTTTCGGCATGGCTGCCGTTCCCATCGATAAATTCTCAAGAGCGCTGGAAATCCGTAAAACAGCCGAAACCATATACCTATCCATTGACCCGAAGACAAAAGAACTGCTCGAAAGATACAGCGCAGGCGTCAATTATTATATAAAAGAGCACCGTAGCGACCTCTCGTTCGAGTTCGGCGCCCTGAGAGACACTGTCGAGGACTGGCACCCGGTAGATTGCATCGCTGTTACAAGGCTGATGGCATTAGAGCAGTCGCTCAGCTTCTGGGGCGACCTGGCTTTCGGTGAAATAGCCGCAATCTGCGGTGAAGGCAAGGCAATGGAACTCGTTCCCGGCGTCCCTGACGACGGCCCCTTTGTAACAGACACTTTGACTGATTTGCCCGGGGTTAAGGAAAAATCCTGTTTCAGGCGCCTGATGACATACAATCCCGTAAAAAAGAACAAGGAACTTTACCGCCTCCTCTCCGATTTTTCTGCTGCTACACGCCAGGTACGCACAACCTGGGGGCTCCACGGGACAATGGCAGGAAGCAACTCCTGGGCAATTGTCAAGCCTTACAAGGACAGCACACGCATCGAGGCAATACTTGCCAACGACCCGCACCTGAGGCTCTCACTGCCTGCCAAATGGTACCAGATCCATGTTACCTGCCCCCAATTCAACGTTACCGGCCTGAGCCTGCCCGGAGTACCCTTCATACTCATCGGCAGGAATGACTACATCAGCTGGGGCATCACCAGCGTAATGCTCGACGACTGTGATTTCTTCATCACGGGGCTGGACAGCAACAATAAGGACCTGTATATCGACGAGAACGGCAGGATGAAGAAATTCAGCTTTGTCAGGGATACAATCCTTGTGCGGGGACGCGAACAGATCGAATACTATATACGCCGCACCGAACGGTCAAACGTAATTTCCGATTACCACCTGATGCGCAATCCTTCCGTGCTTCTGGGCTACGACAACGACAGCAGCAGCTACCTCAGCAAATACTGCCTTACGTACTCATGGCTCGGCAATTTCTATTCGAACGAATGCTCTTCGGCGTACGGCCTGATGAAAGCAAAAACCTGGACCGAGTTTAAAGAAGCTGTGGCGTTCTGGGGTGTACCGGCGCTCAATTTCACATACGCCGACATTCACGGTAACATCGGCATCAAACCTTCCGGCATGATTGCCCTGCGTAACAGGAACAACCCCTGCCTCCCGACACCGGCAAACAACCCCGAAGTATTCTGGAAGGGAGTCAGCCGTTACAACAACTTCCCGGAGTTGTTCAATCCGGCTAAACGATACGTCATTAGCGCCAATAACTGTACCGCCAGGGAACTGCCTGTTTACCTCACTTCCTATTGGGAACCGGAGGCGCGCGCTGAAAGGATCGACGAACTGCTTAAGGAGTATTTGTCGTTCAGGACCGGGTACAGCGCAAGGGACGCCCAGATAATGCAGTACGACATGATCTCTCCCTACGCCCGAAAATACCTGTCTTACGTTCTCCCTGTCATCGAAAGGAACCTTAAGAACCTTTCACCTGTGGAAAAAGCCGCTTTCAGCGAACTGAAGCAATGGGACTGCCTGCTGTCTAAGGAATCGCCGGCTGCGGCAATTTACAACATGATGTTCGAACGCCTTGTCTTTAACACATTCTACGACAATCTGGGCGAATACGTTTACAGGGAATATACTTTCCTGTCGTCCATTCCTACGCGAAAGATAATGGAACTGATGGATGAAAACAACATATACTGGTTCGACGACATCGGCACTTCGAGGACAGAAACCAGGGACTATATGCTTTTCAGGAGTTTCAAGGATGCCGTCAGGGCGCTGATCGTTCTCTACGACACTAAAGACATGGCACGTTGGGAGTACGGGCGTATGCACACCCTGTTGCTCAAGCACCCTCTCAGCGACAATCCCCTCCTGGACAAATCCCTGAGCATTGGCCCCCTTGAAACAGGCGGCAACAACACGACAATAAACTGTACTGCCTATAACATATTCGCGCCTTTCGACGTAACCGTCGGCGCTTCGGCAAGATTCATCGCAGACATGGCTTCGGGCTATGTTTACACCATCGTTCCGGGCGGATCCTCCGGCATTGTAACAGACATGAATTACGGCGACCAGGTTCAACTGTGGCTCAACGGCGGCTATATCGCTCTGCCCACAGGCCCTGAACCCGATCCTTCTTTTTCTCTCAGTATCGAAATTGACAGGGATTAAGAAAATTGATAAAATGATAAGATATTCTTACAAGGTAAAGAATTATTAGATATTCTTTATTATCTTTGAAAAGGGTGTGTAATAGCTGCTCTCAATATTGTTTAATAATGTATAAACTGGAGGAAATATGGCTCATGCAATTCAGGTTACCGACGACAATTTTCAGAATGAAGTAATCCAATCCGGCATTCCGGTAATAGTAGATTTCTGGGCTACATGGTGTGGTTCCTGCAGGCAGGTAACAAAACACGTCGAGGATCTCTCCGGCGAATACGAAGGCAGGGCTAAAATGTGCACTATGGACCTGGACAACAACCAACAAACCGCCGTACAGTACGGAGTAAGATCTTTGCCGACAATCCTTGTCTTCAACGGCGGACAGCTTGTCGATACTCTCGTGGGAACTGTTTCCAGAAAGCATATCATTGAAAAACTTGATGACCTTGTATAAAGAGTGATTTCAATGCACCATATGACAGAAGTGCTGGCCCATACAATTTGCAATAGCGCTGTTTTTGACAACATAAGAAATGAAGGGGCTGAACAGGGCCTTTCCTCACACTTCTGCCGGCAATTTGAAGCATACTGAACAATACGGATACAATGCTGTGCATAAATGATAAATGACTGGGTATCCGGAAATATTTTTTTTGAGCAATAATAATTATTAAAAAATATTTATTATTTTTGATAAAAATGTATTATTAATTATAAGCAATTATTATAGTATAGAGTATTAAAAAAAACAGGAGAAGAATATGGCTCATCCAACTCATGTAACAGACGACACCTTTCAGGACGAAGTAATCAAATCCCCCGTACCGGTAATAGTAGATTTCTGGGCAACATGGTGTGGCCCATGCAGGCAGATTGCACCTCACATCGAGGACCTGGCAAACGAATACGAAGGCAAAGCTAAGATGTGCAAATTAGACGTTGACAACAACCAGCAGACCGCCATTCAATACGGCATCAGGTCGATCCCCACTCTGTTAATCTTCAACGGAGGCCAACTCGTCGATACCATCGTCGGAGCAGTACCGAAACAGCATATAGCAGATAAACTCAAAAATTACATAAATTAATAGTATGTTTTGAAACATTATGCCATATCACGAATCTCAAAGAGTTGGTGATATGGCATTTTTATTAATATCAAGGAGACACCGATGACGGCTCCCCAGACACTAAGCCGGGAACAAACCGCACTCATGATGGAGTCTTTACCGTTCTGGAAAGCCGAAGGCAGCGCCATCGTCAGGGAAATAGCCGCTGCCGGGTTCGTGCCTGTCGTGGCCATTGTCAATGCCGTTGCAGTCCTGGCAGAAAAACACGGACACTATCCCGACCTGCTGATTTACGGCTGGAATAAACTGAGGATCACCATTACCACACACGACAGAGGCAGCCTTACTGACCTCGATTTCAGGCTCGCAGGTGAAATTGAAAACCTGGGCCTGTTCTGATATAGAAATTTGAAGTTTGTTAAACATATAATCAAGGATTAATATGAGTTCATTAATTATCGATGTTCACGCAAGGGAGATACTTGACTCCCGCGGCAATCCCACTGTCGAAGTAGAAGTTATTCTCGAAGACGGTTCAGCAGGCATGGCTGCCGTACCTTCCGGCGCCAGCACCGGCGAGCACGAAGCCCACGAACTCAGGGACGGCGACAAAGGCCGCTTCCTGGGCAACGGCGTGCAGAAAGCCGTGGACAACGTCAACAACATCATCGCCGACAACCTCGAAGGTATGGACGCTGCCGAGCAGATCCAGATCGACAGCATGCTCATCGAACTGGACGGCACCGACAACAAATCCAAACTCGGCGCCAACGCCATCCTTGGCGTTTCGCTCGCCTGTGCAAAAGCAGCAGCCGAATACCACATGATGCCTCTTTACAGGTACCTGGGCGGAGTTCAGGCACACATTCTGCCCGCACCGATGATGAACATCCTCAACGGCGGCAAGCACGCCGACAACAACGTGGACATCCAGGAATTCATGATCATTCCTGTCGGCGCTCCCACTTTCAAAGAAGGACTCAGGATGGGTGTCGAAGTGTTCCACAACCTGAAAAAAGTCCTGAAAACGAAGGGCTACAACACTGCTGTCGGCGACGAAGGCGGTTTCGCACCCTCCCTGAAATCAAACGAAGAAGCTTTCGACGTAATACTCGAAGCCATCAACAACGCCGGCTACAAACCGAAGGAAGACGTCCTCCTCGCCGTTGACGTGGCTTCCAGCGAGATGTTCGAAGACGGTAAATACAAAATGTTTAAATCTTCCGGCAAGCTCTTCACTTCCGAAGAGATGATCAACTGGTACGTTGGCCTCTGCAACAAATACCCCATCATGTCCATCGAAGACGGACTCGACGAAAACGACTGGACAGGCTGGTCAAAACTGACTCAGGCCCTGGGTAAGAAAATACAACTCGTCGGTGACGACCTCTTCGTAACCAATCCGGAATTCCTTTCCCGCGGCATCAAAGAGCATGTTGCCAACTCGATCCTTATCAAAGTAAACCAGATCGGTACTCTTACCGAGACGTTGAACACCATCGACCTGGCACACAGGAACGGTTACACTACCGTCATCTCGCACCGTTCCGGCGAAACGGAAGACACTACCATCGCCGATATCGCTGTGGCTACCAATTCGGGACAGATCAAAACCGGTGCTCCCAGCCGCTCCGACAGGGTTGCAAAATACAACCAGCTGCTCCGCATCGAGGAAGAACTGGACGAGGATGCAGAATACTCAGGTAACATGCACTTCGAACGCTTCTGATTGTAGTGTGTTGATAATTATCATCGGACGCCGGTCATTATTCCGGCGTCCGGTTTTTTTTTCACGATTTCTTTGATTATTAACCAATTATTTATAATTTAGGTTTTTACAATTAATTGACAGGTATTGTTTTTGTTAAACTTATAAATTTTTAACAACATGATAGTTTTTGGTACCGACGGTTGGCGCGGCGTTATTGCTCGCGATTTTACATTCGACAACCTGCAGTTAGTCGCACTGGCAACTGCTAAGTTTGTAAAGAAGAATTTCAAAGAATCCCCCTCTGTTGTCCTTGGATACGACACCAGATTCCTTTCTAAGGAATTTGCCCATGAGGCGGCCCGCATACTTGCATGGCAGGGAATTACGGTTCACCTTACTGAAGACATCACTTCGACGCCACAGGTCTCTTTTAACACCAAGCAAAAGGACGCCAGCATCGGCGTCATCCTGACAGCAAGCCATAACCCGGCTATTTACAACGGTTACAAACTGAAAGCCAATTTCGGCGGACCGGCTACTCCCGAACAGATTGCTCAGCTGGAAAAAGAACTTAAGCTCATTGTTAAGAAGCCGCCGATCTTCAAGCACAATACTCTCGATTACTATATCAAAACACAGAAGATCAGGATGTTCGACGCAAAAGAGCCCTACCTGCGCTATATCAGGAAGAAATTGAAGATCAACTCCATTAAGGATTCGAAGCTGAAGGTATTGTTCGATCTCATGTACGGTGCCGGCATCAATACCGTTAAAGAACTGCTGCCGGACGCCGACGAGATACACTCCATACACAATCCCGGGTTCGGAGAACTGGAGCATCCGGAACCAATCGCAGAGAACCTGCAGTTCGCCATCGAACAGGTCAAAGCAAGGAAATACGACATTGCCCTTGCCCTCGACGGCGACGCCGACAGGCTCGGATGCATCGACCACGAAGGCAATTTCGTCGATTCGCACAGGATATTCATGATCTTCATGAAATACCTCTACGAGAAGAAAAACAAACGGGGCTCCGTGGCCAAGACTGTGTCACTCACTTCCATGGTGGACAAATACTGTGAGAAGAAGAAGATTGAAATGTTCGAGACACCCGTTGGCTTCAAATATATTGCCAAACTGATGAATGAACACGAGATCCTCATCGGCGGCGAAGAATCGGGCGGACTCAGTACCATTCTGCACATCCCCGAAAGGGACGGCCTTTTCAACGGCCTTCTGCTGCTCGAGATTATGGCTGCAGAGAACAAGTCCCTGAAACAGCTCAACGACGAATTGGACAAGGAATTCGGCATTCATCGCTTCCAACGCCGTGACGTAAGGGTAACACAGGCACAAAAGGAGAAGATACTTGCCGCCTGCGCTAAGAACCCGAAGAAACTTGGCAAATACCCCGTCTTAAGCATGAACACCCGCGACGGCTGGAAGTTCTTCGTAGAAAACGGATGGCTGCTGATCAGGGCCTCAGGCACTGAACCGCTCATCAGGTTCTACTCCGAAGCCGACAGCCTGAACAAAGTCGATGAACTGCTCGACGAAGGCATGAAGCTGGCACGGTGATATTAATTACGAGCCGAGCGTAGCGAGACCGGCGTAGCCAATTACGAATTACGAATTACGAATGAAGAATGAAGAATGAAGAATGAAGAATGAAGAATTTCGAATTTCAAATTAAAAATGATAAAGTTCGAATAAGAGTTAGGTGTTGTGCTTAGGAAAAATCTTCAAACCAATATAGTATTCTTATCAAGGCGGTCTTCGGGCCGCCTTTTTGTTCCTGTCTATTTCAACCCGGCCAGCAGGCTGCTGAATGTTTTTGCACGCCAGAGCCCGTCCTTGTCCATGACAACATTGACAGGCCTTGGGGAATCGGCCCCCTTGGTTTGAACAAGCAGCCTTGCATATCCCTTAGCCAAATCGGTATTATTGTGATCATAGCTAAAGTAGTATATATAGGGAGGCCCGGCAGGTACATAGCCGTTTTCAGGTGTAGCCCCGTCCAGGTAGGCAGTGGTCAGGGCAGGATAGTAACCCAGACTTGACCTGATGATGCTCATGTCACCAGTGTAAAGCGAATAGCCGTCATAGCTGTCGGAACTGTTGGACTCCATTTTGACCTGTTCGGAGACGGCACAGACGAGAGCTTTGATTCCTTCTTTGTTGTATTTCTGATAGACATTCAGGGCCATCAGGAACATGGCAGCTCCACCGGTGGGAGACTTGGCTGTATATGACTGAACTTCGCTGAAGCGTTTGAAAGTAAAGGGTACCTCGCTTACACTGATGCCGAACAGGCTGTCTGTGCCCTGATCAACACGAATTACAGCAAAAGCATATACTGTGTCCTCGGTGGGAACAGTGTCTTTGTCGTCGTTGTCGTTATTGTTATTGTTCGTCTGCTCGTCGCACGCAATGAACGCCAGCGCCGTCAGTAGTGAAAATATGACTGCCATATAATGTTTCATATTCCTTCTTTCACTTGTTATTATCTATCATCTTTAATTATCGTCCGTTTCCCATAGACTGTAGCTCATTTTTTGCATCTCCATAGTCAGGTTTTATTTTCAGCGCCCATTCCAGCATTTCCCTTGCTTTGTCGTCCATCCCGCTCATCCTGAAACAGAGGGCAGCGCCGTAACAAGCTTCGTAGTTATTGGGATTGATCTTCAGCGCTTCGCTGAAAATCCTTACTGCATTGTCAAGATCGCCGAATTCCCGGAGTCCGCACCCGGTCATTGCCAGAAGTCCATCGAGGCCGAAACCGAGGCTACTGTCATATTTAATCTTTGACCAGTTGTCCATCAGGCCCGATAATATTTCAAGCATACTTTCCCAGTCGTTCTTTTCCCCGAACAACAGGGCCAGGATATAGTTGGTGTCGGGGTTACCCGGTTTGACCGCCCCTGCTCTCGAAACATAGTTCTCAGCTTCGGTGAAATTCTTTTTCAGGTAGTAGCAGAGCGCAATTTTGTTCAGGGCATAGGTCTTTGCTTTTTCACTAAGCATATTGGCGGCCAGCGCTTTGTTAAAGAAATAGACAGCTTCGTCATACCTTTCTGCCTCGAATTTGCTTTCTGCGATACCCAGGAGCGTCATCGGGTCTTCGAAAGGCTTAATGCGACTCTCGGCTTCCTTCGCCATCGTCGTACCAAACATGAAATCGAGCCTTGCAAGGGCTTTTACTGTGGCTCTTTCCCAGGTCCATTGTGTCCGGGCGTGCCAGGAAGCCATTACACCTTTGATGAACACATCCGTCGGATCGGCATATATGCTCTTAAGCAGCATTGAAAGAGAGCTGGCATCGGGTTCAAGCAGGAATGCCTCCCCGGTCATCGGCAGATTGTCGATCTTGTCGCCGATTGATTTCAGTGTAGCAGGGACCTTCCAGCCACAGTCATCCCTTACAAAGTCGTCCGTAGCTCCGCCTTCGGTAACCACCACAGGCAGGCCGCAAGCCATAGCTTCAAGTGTCGGCAGCGAGAATCCTTCTCCACGGTATGGACAGACGAACAGGTCGCAGGCCCTGTAAAGGCCGGCCATCCCTTCTTCGTCTAAGTAATTATCAATATAAATGATCTCGGGAGCGCCGGGCTCTTTGCTCAGCCTGTCGATATATTCCTTTGCATTCTGCCCTTTGTAGAATGACTCTCCGCCCATATCCTTGATTACTAAGGCAATATTGTCGTTGCCGGTAAATGTCGATTTAAATACTTTCAGCAGTATATCGATGCCCTTGCGGTAAATTGTCCCGCCCACAAACAGGAGCTTGAATTTCTTCGCTGTTGCCAGGGGATACTTATTACCCGTGGGTTTGAATATTAACGGATCTATGCCGTTTGGCACCACCTGCACTCTATTGAAATCTATTCCCGAATTGATAAAGGACTGCCGTGAATAGGTGGAAGGAGTCCATATCTCGTCAGCCTTACTGAAGATCTCCACAAAATCTTTCCTGTGAGTTGTGTATTCCCAGGGTTGCATGATAATCCACTTAGCCCCGCGCGGTGGTTCAGCTTTGGGTGGCCACTGATGCCTGATCCAGGCATAGGGCAGCCTTTCCTTACCTGTATTTTCCTCTTTAAACCTGATGTCGTTGTCTTTGAGGATATTAAATTTCTCATTTTCACCCACCTCGAAATTGTCTTTCTCGTAAGGGATAATTGTAAGATCTGCGGTTCCGGACCTGACGATGTTGTAGCAGTGCTCGCGGTTGATCAGTGCCAGTGAATGCCAGACGAACTGTGAACCTTCCCAGACAATATTAAGCTGTGGTTGGCCAGTTTTCAATTCTCCGGAAGGCTTTTCGTCGGGGACACCGTTGAAATCGAAAATGGAAAAATCACCTGACGGCTCAATTTTTTCTTCTTTGTCAGGAATAGATTTTTCTTCATTCATACCGGCACCGCCAAATATTTCCTGTCGGTAATCATGCTCTTCCGGGGCTGTCGGCACAGGTTTCCTGGCCCTGACAGTCATGTTGAGATTAATATACCCTTTGTCCTGCGGCTTGTCGTGCTCTTGTATTTCAGTTACTTCCATTCCTGCTTTTTGCAGGTGCTTAACGATGGACTTTTCGTCGAAAGCGATGCAGTGAAAATCTCCGGGATTGGTCTGGCCTCCGAATATCATGTATGAAGCTATGTCGGCATCCCAGACACCCGACTGGTATGCTTTGACCTGCAGCCTGAGCGAGGGACAGCGTATCATCAGTTCTGCTCCGGGTTTCAGCACCCTTGCCCATTCCCGCAGAACCGCAACGGTTTCCCTGTGCGAAAAGTGTTCGAGGATGTCGCTTGCGAGGATGAAATCCGCACACCCGTCAGGCAGTTCAAGATGCCTGATGTCCATGCGCACTACTGACGGATCGTTGCTGAAAAGATCGATATTAACATAGCCTTCTTTAATATCATTGCCGCAGCCTAAGTTCAGGGCAAGCGGCTTTGGCAGCGTAGAGGGCATTTTCCCTGTTGCCGGTTGTGTCGGGTAAGAGGGAACGGCAGTAGGCAGAGGCGCTTGTTCTCCGGCAGTTTTTCCGGCTGAGGGCGCTTCCGGTACTCCATCCGTCATCATTTCCGGCGTCGCTTCCCGTTCGTCATCGTGTGCTTTTCCCCGAATAACTGTGACACCGTTCCAGTTCAATGCCGATTCCGGCAGGCAGTTTTCCGGGTCGTTCACGATGATGTGAACCGGTTCGTCGAATGAGATGAGGGTATTGAACAACAGCTCTTCATAGTTATCGCCGGGATGGACAGCAATGTGCACTTTCCGGAATTTATCCAAATAGGACTTATTAGAAGCATTATTAGGTTTATCGGTCATTTGTTTCTTTCTCACAATGAAACGTATTTCTTCACCTTTATTCGATTGTTCCAGTTCGGCAATTTTTGCACTGATTGCGCTTTCGGTACCAAGCCGGAAGTATTGGCGGACGGTTTCTCCAAGTAATACCCTGTTGAAATCGCCGCATACGGTATAGATATTAATAATCTCGAAGCCGCTCTGCACCAGAAATTTACTGAGGAATTCCGGATAATAATGTACAGTGTGATGGTATGGATCGATCCATTCCCACCTGTTACCGAGCGTTTCGGAAGCAAAGGAGTCAATGTTCGGTACTGCACCGGCAAAGATGCCGCCCGGTTTGAGAATATTGAACACTTTAGCAGTAGATTTTACAGGGTCGGTAATATGTTGAAGCGTATGAATCATGGTAACGGCATCATAGGGTGCGCCTTCCGGTTCGACGGACGGAAACCGGCCATTAATGATATTGAGATTGAGTTTTTCCCTGCCGTAATCGGCAAGTGGCGTCGAAATTTCAACAGCTTCGACCCTGAACCCTTTACCGGCGGCATTGTGAAGGAATGCACCCCATCCGCAGCCGATGTCCAGTATTGACCCGCCAGGCTTTATATGGGCAGACAATTCAGAGAGGATATCATCCCTTCTGAGGGGGCTGTTAAGTACTTCGGCATGAATCTCCGGAGGGATCATCCAGGCTGCTGTGTCCGTGTAACTCTGGTACAGGTTTTCCAGGAACCTGTCTTTCAGCCTTGTCCTGAGAAAGACAGAGCCGCAAACGCCACACTTTACAATATCGGCAACAGACCGGTATTGCTCTGCTTCTGCCGATGAGCAGAAGGGACAGTTTACCTCTGTAAGGTTCCCGGCGCCAATACCGCTATATACTTCCATTTAACCGCCAGTTTATAATAAATAAAACCTTTTTTTTTATTTATTTTAGCAGAAATCATACCAAATAATTATTTTGCAATAACACGTTAACTGCAATATTATTATACAGATAGGCCTCATGCCGGATAATATTATCAGACGTAATCTTTTTTTATAAGATCGTAAATACCAACAGTATAAATTTTTTAGAAGCGATTAATAAGTCTTATTATCATCGAATGTGAGTGTACTTTCGACAGGATATTGTTCCATAATATTCAGAAATAAACTTCCCCTAATGAATATATTCATTACTGCGAAACATGGATATAAATCAAACGGGACATATTAATAATTTAGAGGATAGGCAACAATTTATCTGCCTCTATATTCAACTCATGGCGATGAAAATAATAAAATATACTCTTCTTCCCATTTTTTTTCAACTGACTCTATTCTAAACAGGAATTTTTATTGCAAATTGCAGCGCCTTTATCCTACTCGCGGTATTCAAGGATTGCCCGTACATCCTCGTCGGATGTCGCTTTCTGCATCTTCTTTATTGCTTTCATTGCTTTAGCTTCAGTAAATCCTCTTTGGACAATCCCGTTACAGAGGAGATGGTATCTATACTGATTTTGTGAGAAAGCATTTGCAATGCAATGGAAGTACGTTCCAGTTCCTTGCCTTTTTGCTCGCCAATCATAATACCTTCTTCTTTGCCAATCATGATACCTTCTTCTTTACCTCTTTCTTTTCCAATCATAATACCTTCTTCTTTGCCGCGCATCAATGCTTTTTTTGTAGCATACGACATACGGT
>CAZWLN010000015.1:0-87355 GCA_964634885.1 uncultured Hyphomicrobiales bacterium
CCAAGGAGGGGAAAGCCGCTCTACGCCTGCTTCTTCTTACTTTATAAACTGGAGGAGTCCAACCACCCCCTGCCCCCTCCTTATCCAAGGAGGGGAAAACCGTTAAATTGATATATATCAATGTATAATGTGATATTTTTATCTCCTAACGCATTATCCCGGTTTAAAGGAATGTGCCCCCAATGATATGTTTTTTATAAAGTTCGGAACTTTAAGAATATTATTGCAATCAGGCCTCTTTTGTGTTATTTTTGAATGTCTGTCATAAATCAAATGTTTCAATAACTATGATGAAAGTTAACTGCTATGATCGCGAAACAAGATATGATTCACCTGCCCGACGTAACCTTAGAAGAACTGAAGGAGTCCGTTACCAATGCAGTCGAGGAGATGAACATACAAAAGATAGTGCTTTCCAGGAATCATAATTACACGGAATTCCTGCTTACTTTTCCCGAAGGCATCGGAAACGAAGCTTTCATCTTCTTGTATTGCGGTCTTATGTCCGGCAATCCCGTAGCTTCCCGGAAGCTGCTGGGCTGGTTCACCGGCAGCGACGACATGACGGAACAGGATGCGCTTGAGGGAGAGTTCCGGGACTCGGACTATACCACGGATCTGAACAAAAGGATTATGATTTCGCCTATATGTGAGGATAACGATGATATGCCTCAACACGCTGTAATAGAGGACGGCAGGGAAATACATTTCATGCCGACCGGATGCTTTAAAATCATTGAAAATGGCACCTTAGAATACTCAGAGCCGCACTTCGACCCTGACGATTTCAAACCGGCATTTGTTGCCGACAAGAAAATCGTCGAGGAAAAGAACAAAGGATTCTTTGCGGCATTAAAAAACCTGTTCGGCTGATTCGGCGGAAACGGCGCAGACCAGAGGTTAAGCTCGTCGAGGGCTGAAATGAGGCTTTCGTCGGAGAGGTCGAAAGCGCTATTCAAGTATTCGTACATATTCTTCCATCAAGTTGATTTCAAAGAAGGTAAATATAGGGAAAAAAGATGGAAAATATTTGTGAAATGAAAGAGAAAGCTTTAAAAATCGATGATGTAAATTTAATTCTTATAAATATTAAAATCTAATAAAAATTTTGTTTCTAAATAAAACTGTTATTAATTTGTGTTAAGCTTTTTTAGATAATTAGGATAATTACAATGAAAGTTCAGGATTATAAAGATTACGGAGAAAACCTAAAAAAATTATCAGATAAAGGTAGTGTATATAAAAAAGCAGCCGATCTTGCTAAAGCAATTGATTCTGATTTGAGAAATTTTAATAATATAAAAGAAGTAATAAATGAGCGTAAACTAACAAACTACGGAGAAAGTAGAATTGACAATTGCTATAAGTTTCAATTAACACATGGTTGTAGGTTAATAATAATACATAAGGAAGGAATTGTATTCAAGCGTTATATAGGCACCCATGATGATTGTGAAAAGTGGTTAGAAGCAAATCGTGGATTGACATATACAGTGAGGGACAATCAGATTGAAGAAATACATGAAAATATATCATTCAAAAGTTCATTTCCTTTACGTAACGAATCTGATTACACACAAGGCTCATTATTGAAAAAGATTAGTGAACGCCATTATAAACAATTATTTAGGGATTTACCAGGAGATATAACGCCTTCACTAATGAAACTAGAATCAAAATTTGATGAAGATGAATTATTACATATCTTACAGGAGTTGGATGAAAAATATGAAAAGCAGCGATGTGCAATAATTGATGTCTTTGACGCTTTAAGATGCAGTGATTTTTCAGAAGCTATAAAGAGATTAGAATTATATAATGGCGATAGGAAAAAAATTGAAGATTTGAATATTCATGAAATTAATAACATTCAGAGTGGAGATGAATACATTGAATTTACTATTGATAACGAAGAATTGAAACAGAAATTTCTATCAAGAGATTTTAAAAACTGGATGCTATTTTTACATCCAGAACAAAAAAAATTAGCAGAAAGGGATTTCAACGGTACTGCAAGATTATTAGGAATATCGGGTTCTGGAAAAACAACAATAATAATTCATCGAGCTTTTTATTTATCAAAGAAGTATCCTGAAGAAAAAATTCTGATTGTAACATTAAATAAGGCATTAGCATCTTTAATTACAGAATTATTATCATCATTATGCAAATTTCACAATTATCAAAACAATAATATTGTTGTGAGATCATATTGGGAATTATGTCAAGAATTATTAACGAATTTTGATCATAAGGATAAAGAAAAGTATTATAATGATTATACTTGGAAAATAAATGAAAATATAACGGAAATCTGGAAAGAATTTTATCAGTGCGAAAATAATAATGATGACGCTAAGATAATGCGTGATGTTATTATATACCTAAATCAACAAAAAGTAGATCCTTCCGAATACTTATACCAAGAAATGAATTATATTAGAAGTGCTTTTTCGGATGAAGAAGTTATAACTGATAAATATTTAAAATTAGAAAGAGAAGGTCGAGTAATTCCTTTGAATGAGGATTATAGAAATCATATCATTAAAGGATTGAATGGTTGGGAGAAAAAAATGTTTGATGTTGGAATTACTGATTATCTTGGTTTAGTAAAAGCCCTATTTAAACATATTGATAAAATTAAACCAGTATATAGATGTATTCTAATCGATGAGATGCAGGATTTTGGTAATATAAATTTAAAAATTATTAGGAAATTAGTATCTAAAAACGACAATGACCTTTTCTTAGCTGGGGATTATTTTCAAAAAGTTTCAATTGTGTATCAAAAATTTACTGAGATTGACGGTATAGATATTGTAGGTAGGTCGTGTTATTTAAAAAAGAACTATCGTAATGCCCAACAAATTCTTGATGTAGCAAATTCAGTATTAAGTAATTTTCGTGAAAAGATTCTAAAGAATAACAATTTGGAACCACTTGAGACAGAATATTCCAATTTTATTTCTGAGATACCCCCTAGAGTTTTAAAAGCCGATAGCTTTCTTGAAGAACTCAACCATGCTTATTATTATTCAAAAGAACAATTAGAAACTGATAAAGAGAAAAAAATTTGTATTGCTATTGCTTCAATGGATTATTATCAAATTGAGAGTATTAGTCAAAATTTAAAACTTTGTTTTCTTGACAATAAAGCAAATTTTGACGACAATAGCATTTTTATTTCCGATTTAGAACAGACAAAAGGCTATGAATTTGATACTGTAATTGTATTAAACTGTGTTCAGGATATATTCCCGGATATAAATTTACCAAAAGATGAATGGTATAGAGATGTCTTAAAACTATATGTTACTATGACCAGAGCAAAGCATGAATTAATATTATCTTATCATAATGAATTATCAGGTTTTATAAATGATCATATCAGTAGATTTAATGTTTATAATTGGAATGATTATGAGAAAGGTAGTAATATCATTTCAAATGATAGAATTAGAGAAATTTCTCAAATACATAAAACTAAACAATTAAATATAAATGGTAATGAATTTATTTTATCAAAATATGCAATAGGATTGAGTGGCGATATTCAAAAAAAACTAATTAAGATAGTAACAGGAAAAAAATCAACAAATGGTAGAACCGATATTCTTACTTGGGATAATATCGACAGTTTTATTGGTGAAAAAGATGAAAAATCAATAAATAAAGCTTTTGGAAAATCTCATTATTATGAATTCCTTGAACATATTTTAAAAAAAATTGATGTAAAAACTAAAAATTAGAAGAAATAATTTCATTTCTTTCATACAGGAGCAAAAAATGAATGCAGCTCAAAAATATAAAGAAGAAAAGTTGAAGGATGTCGTTTTTAAAAAAGCATATCTCGAGGAAAAGACCAAGCTGGAATTGGAATTCATGCTCGATGATCTTTCTGATAAGATTAAGCTGGAAAAATCATATCCTGAACTTATGAAAGAAATTAAAAAAATGAAACGGGTTTTGTCTTTAGCTTAGATAATTTGTCATTCGAAACCTTTGAATGACTAATTTTGAATTAGAACGTCAATAGAGACAGGATGGGAGCCTCGGAACAAATATCGAGGACAGGGAAAATGATTACAAGCATAAAATCTACTTTGTATTGAAAAATTGTATAATATTCAGTTGTCTAAATAAATATAGAAAGAATACTACAATGTCCGAAAAACAAGAAATGATTCACCTGCCCGACGTAACCTTCGAAGAACTGAAGGAGTACGTTACGTTTGCAGTCGAGGAGATGAACATACAAAAGATAGTGATTTCCAGGAATAATAATTACACGGAATTCCTGCTGACTTTTCCCGAAGGCATCGGAAACGAAGCTTTCATCTTCTTGTATTGCGGTCTTATGTCCGGCAATCCCGTAGCTTCCCGGAAGCTGCTGGGCTGGTTCACCGGCAGCGACGACATGACGGAACAGGATGCGCTTGAGGGAGAGTTCCGGGACTCGGACTATACCACGGATCTGAACAAAAGGATTATGATTTCGCCTATATGTGAGGATAACGATGATATGCCTCAACACGCTGTAATAGAGGACGGCAGGGAAATACATTTCATGCCGACCGGATGCTTTAAAATCATTGAAAATGGCACCTTAGAATACTCAGAGCCGCACTTCGACCCTGACGATTTCAAACCGGCATTTGTTGCCGACAAGAAAATCGTCGAGGAAAAGAACAAAGGATTCTTTGCGGCATTAAAAAACCTGTTCGGCTGATTCGGCGGAAACGGCGCAGACCAGAGGTTAAGCTCGTCGAGGGCTGAAATGAGGCTATCGTCAGAGAGGTCGAAAGCGCTTTTCAAGTATTAGTTCATATTCTTCCATCCCATTGATTTTGAAGAAGGTAAATAGAGGGAAAATAAGCTTATATCTTGATAATGGCTGGGAAATTTATTAAGTTAGCGGGATGATAACTGTTAACTTTAGGTGGTGTTTATGCCTGACACAATAATTATAACAAAAAATAGTTTTAATACGGAAAGTGATAATTATGGAGACAAAATGCAACAGAATATAGCAATCAGCGCTGTTTACTCAGCAATAAGCTCATTACCCAAAAAGATGCAACTTCGCCTTTTGGAAAAATTCATTTCTGAAAATGGCCTTATTAATGACATCATAGATATGAGTATTGCTAAACAACGAATTTCCGAGCAGGGAACCGATTATGAAGAATTCCGAAAAACAAGAAAAAAAAGATAATGAATACTCAATAATCATCAATAAGTCTGCTCAGAAATTTCTAAACGAAATCGATGATAGAAATTTCGAAAGAATTGATGAAAAAATCCTGAATTTGAAAGAAAACCCGTTTCCCAGGAATTCAAAGAAATTATTTCTATATGAATGTTATCGAATGAGAGCTGGAGATTATAGGATTCTCTACACTGTAAATCAAGAAAAATGCGTTATCACTATATTGGACATTGATAATAGAAAGGATATTTATAAAAAGAAATAATGAGTCTTTGCCATAAGTTTAGTGCGTCTTACTTTCATTTGTTATTGGAAACCTTTGAATAATTATTATTGAATTAGAACGTCAACAGAGACAGAATGGGAGCCAGTCACATATCGAAAAAAAAAGGGATTCTTAGCGAGAATTAAGAAGCTGTTCGGCTGATTCAGTGGAAATGTGAGCAGCGGTTGAATCGGCCATAATAATTGAAACGGCACAATGCTGCTCTACCCTATTTGAAGCTATGAAAAGAATAGAACTGCTACTGTTTGTCCTGCTCCTCGCCTGCTCCCGGCAGGACAGGCCTGTCGTCTCTGTTCCGGCAGACAGCCTTCAACAAAAGCTGATTCCCGGAGAAATCCGTATCAATGATGCATGCTCCTGCGACGGGACATTAGAAAACTCAATAAAAATGTCCGGAAGAGGCGGGATCTTACATCCGGTCTCTTGTCTGGGCGCTGTGGCGGGACTGAAAATCAGGGATATAATCGAAATAATTGCAGAGAAGTATCCGGTTGCTGATGTAAGCATCTGGATTCATCAAAGCAAAGGTAAGTCGATGGTGAACGGGGCCATTTTCAGGTTCAGGTACACTGCCGACAGCGATTATTTTATTGAGATATGCCTTGATTCGAACAGCTGGTTACCTCTGTCAGGCACAAACTGGGACTTTGATCCGAAGCTGACGATTGACCAGTTAAATATTCGATTATACAACAGACTTCTGCGGTCGGGCTTCAGCTCAGTCCGGCATTGCATCCAGGGGAAACCTGTGCTTGTGCCTGACGCGGAATGATAATGAATATTAATGGATTAGTTCTCGGCCTTCAGGATACCATCCCCCCTTTTCCGATACAAATTGCAGCCACACCCCTTAGGGAATAGGGCTGGCTTGCTTAATAGGACAGTGAGGCCTCCGTCGGAGAGATCGAAGGGGAATAGTTGCTTTTAATAATAAAAACTTCTATAATGAAAATAAATACAATATTATACCTAAAATAATATATTCAAACTTTTTAATTTTTTTTATTATATTTGTTAACAGTATGAATTTATTTGAATATTGTTGTAGTTACATATGAATAAAATTCTTATATCTGGTTTAGCTCTAGGAATTGATTGTAATGAATCCCTAAAATGTTCTAATTATGATATTAGTTGGTTAATTAATTATCCTTCGACTCTTTTATGGGCTGAAAAAATTCTTATTACTGAGACTATATGGAAAATTATTAAAAATGAAGCATATAAACCAATAGGTAGTAATGAAATAAGTAAAGCAATAAAGTTAATATTCGAATATGCAGATGATAATAATTTAATTGAAATAATAAATCCAAAAACTGTTTTTCACGACAATCTTTTAAAACACTTAGAAAATAATACTGATATCGAAATTAAGGCTCTAGCAAATGCTTATCCTGACTCGATAAAATTAGGAATAGAAAATGTACCTGGAGGGTTTAACATCGAAAATAATCATATGTGTTATACTAGGATATTAACATATTACTATGCATTATTTTTATCAAAGTTTTATAAAGCAAATTGCTTATTCGACAATGATTTGTTTTTATATCAGAAATATTTATTTCAACTATCTGCTAAGAGAACAAATGAAAAAAAAGAAGATTTAAAAGCATTAAATACAATATTTTCAATATATTTACCGCAACTTGAACTTTTCCCTAACTATATTATTGGAAAAGATATAAATAAGGAAAATTGTGAATCTTGCAAAGGACATAGTTTTTGTAAAGACAATTACCTTATTGATTTAGAGAACAATTTAAAGAACTATTTTATAATTAAAGAATATGATGAAATTCAACAAATTAAAGAAATTATAAATACAATAAGCAAATCAAAGTCAAAGATTAATAGCTTAAAGGATCATAAAGAAATTGTAAATAATTTTGAAATTCAGAAAAAAAGAATTCAAAAAAAATTATATTCTAGTTTCCCTAAAATTGAACGTTGGTCGAATGTTTCTATGATTATATCTATACCTATCGCATTAATTGGTCTTATATCAAATATTAACTCCCTAACTATTTATGGTTCAATATTTGCTGGTCTTTCTTCCGTTTCTGATAAATATATTAAATTTCTTCAAAACAAGTATAGTTGGATAAATTTTCTTAATAAAAATATAATAAAAAAATGAGAATATAAGTATCTATCATTATCAAAATGCTTATCTATGAAACGAGACAAAGAACTTATACGCGCTATTCTTCTTTATGCTGAAACACAAAGGAATGGTTTTCAATTAATGTTTGATGGTAACTATGATAATGATGCCGGACCTGACTTTCCCGGATATAAAGATGGTGATCTAGCCGGCCATCTGAAACTACTTATTGATGATAATTATCTTGATGGTGTTTATAAAAATCATGGTGCAAATTTCATAATGTGGGTAAAGATTGATTCCATCACTATGAAAGGATATGATTTTCTTGATAAAATAAGAGATCAGGGTATTTGGGCTGAAGTTAAAAAAGAGCTTGATATTGCAGGCGAAGCCTGGTCTTTTGAGATTGTATCCAAACTCGCTGTAAGAGTTTTAGCTAAGAAATTGGGATTGTAACTTCTAATCCCCCCACAAACACCACAGCAGCCGCACCCCAATCCGGGACACGGCTGCTTTGAATGACGTATATCGTAATACTACTACTCTTTCACAAACTTCAGTACCTCGTTATTGATCCTGATGACATAGGCGCCGCTGCTCAGGCCTCCGACATCGATCCTGCTTCCGCTGTTGACGCCTCTCAGTACAAGCTCGCCCAGCATATTATAGACCAGGTATTCCTTACCGTTGTACTGTTCGCCGCTGAGGACAATCTCATCGACGGCAGGATTCGGACGAAGCGTCAGGGACGCCGGAGGTACAGCCTCTTCTTCGACGGCTGTCGGCCCCGAAGTAAGCGAGACCTCGTCTATGAAAAATGTCATGCCGTCAGAACCGGGTATGACGGATATGCGGAAGATGGCTTCAGTCTGGCCTTTGTAAGAATCGAGACTGACTGTAACCGGCTTGTAATCGGCTGATTTGGGCAAATAGGCCGTCGAGGTTTCCACTGCCGAGAGTACCCTGAGATCGGTCCAGGTAATGCCTTTGTCGAATGAGGCCTGGGCTTTGACTGTCGGCGGGGTTCCTCCCTTGCCACCGTCAAAATAGGCATAGTAGAACGTCAGCCAGGGATCGGTGAATTTTGTAAGGTCGGCTTCTCCGAAGAGAATGTCTGCGGCCTTACCTTCGACACCGTAATCCTTGCCCAATAAATAAACTATGGTGAATTTACTGTCCTTGGCGCCGGAACTCATGGTTTGTACTAAAGTGAAGTTACTGTTTTTCGAATCGTCAAGGCCCAAGTTTTCAGGCACTTTCCCGTCGTTGAAACCAGCGTCGAAGTTACCGACGATGGCGTCTTTGGCTAAACAGACGGACTTGCTGACACTCTTGTCGTTCAGGAAATTGAGGTCGAACAGCGTGTTGTTGTTAATGTTTTTGAAGCCCCTGAATTTTATGGAGAATGCCCCAGTGGCTGTGAAAGGAATTTCATCCCACTCGATAGTCGTTTTCTGGCCGGGATCGAGGGTACCTGTAAACTCCTTACTGTATTCCACACCTTTGACAATGCAGCTTGCCGTGAAACCTGTGATCTGATTACCGGTAGTATTATTGGTTACTTCTGCCTTCGGATGAATCGAGGTAAAAGCAAACCCATCATAGACAGTCTTGTCGGCAATTGCGAGGTCGGTATTCTGTACATCGCCATAGCTTACTTCGGCGCCCCCGGCAGACAGAATATTCGCTTCGGATTCGGCGACGAAAGCCACGACGTTGAGTTTGTACATATACATCTCAACACCGGCAATATCGTCTGGAAGCACAGAAACATATTTTTTTGAAACGAAATTTCCTTTTTTTGTTGTCTCAATCAGGTCGCCGAATGGGCCGCTTTCAGAAATAACCATACGCAGCACGTGATTGTGTTTATAGTTGCCGTCTTCATCCCAGTTCGTAGGATTTAAATCATTGGGGTCATACTGGTATCCGCGAATGTCGTCCTGTGTGAGCACGACCGTAAGGTAGTTCTTGTCGGAACTGCTGTTATCCGTATAATAAACTTCCACTTCCGTTGTCAGCGTTCGCGTTTTCATATCGACGGATGCCTTGACGGCAACATTAACCGGCGATGTCTGGGCCATGAAAGCCTGGGCAACCGAATCCCATTTCTCCTGGTAAATAATGGGTACAGAGGAACTGCGGTTGATGGAAGCGGAAGGGAGGGCTTTCAGACCGGCTGTAGCAGCGATGATTTCTCCCGCCGGAGTCCTCAGGTCAGGTTGATCGTCTGTCTTTGGTTTTGCGTACTTCTCGGTAGTATGGATGTTGACAAGAAATACTTTGCCCGGGTAAGCAGTTGCGATTTTGTTGGCATTTCTGTGGCCGCCGGGACAGTACATGCAGTGGATGCCTGTAAACTCTTCCAGCACTACGTTCCTTGGTAAGGGATCGGTTGATACGAATGTCTGGGAAAATGCAAATGAAAAACAAAGACAAAAAGCGATAAGAAGAAGTAAAGATTTTTTCATCGATATACCCTGAATAATTTATAAATTATCTTTCAAATATCCACATGAAAATCTATTGGAATTTAACCATCAGATGAATGATTTCAAAGGGAAATTTTTATTATTCGGATATATTTCTGGCTTTTTTCAGTGATATGAAGTATGTCAAGCATCCATTTTTCATTAAGGGCAATAGAACCGTATCCGGATCAGAACAGTTCCTCATTACAAAGAAAACCGATCCGTAATTCATCAGGCTGTTTATAATGCTATCTCCACCCGGAGCATTTTTTACACCACAAACGGCACCTTAGCTAAAGGTCGCATTCCTCCAGTTCGAAAGACGCAACGACAATATCGGTATGCTTCTCAAGCGGAAATTCTTCCAGGTACTTTTGGGTTGCTTTTTTCAGTCTTTCGACAGCTTCGTCAATAGTGTTTCCCAGGCTGACGGCGCCGACTTCGAGGCACTCGGCTACAAAAACGCCTTCCTGTTCTTGTATAATTGCAGTATAGCTCATATTCAATCAATCCTCCTACTGTTCATCAAGTTATCGCAGTTATTTTTTTCCATTATCACTGATTGTATAAAACAATGATTATTGGGTATATACCGATCCGGTTCAGATTTTAATAAATAAAAATATCTGGCGGCTGCAGCGAAGGAAATAGGCGCCTGGGGCAAAGTTCCTTACATCGATGGTTCCCCTGGCTTCTCCCCTGTATATTTCTAACCCGACATTCGAATAAATTCCGATTTCACCTGCGTTTTGCCATTCCTCCGGCAGCATGATATAATCTTGTGCGGGGTTGGGATATAAAATACGAAATTCAGGGCCGGTAGCTTCTTCAACCTCTGTCTGGCAAAGGTTTGCACCGTTAAAAGTCGGTTCTTCCAGTGTAATGAAGCTGCCGGTACCGTTGGGGCACCTGCCCATAGACACATCTGCTGCCTGTTCGCCAAAGGTTACGCTGTCTAAGATGGCGCCGTTGCTGTTGCTGAGAATCAGAGTTTCGCCGCTTGCCGCCATCTTGAAATTGCAGTGAACACTGGATTGGGTGGAAGTCCCCTCATCGGCCCATACGGTAAGGTATGACCCGGGTGCAATGACGGTATTCCCGGGGAAAGTAAATTTCGACAGGTTGCTGGCGTCGTCGCTGAGATACAGGCCTGACATATTAAGGGTGTCAGCAGTGGTATTGTAAAATTCAATCCAGTCTTCGTAGGAGCCGGACTCATTGACAGTACCGGAAGTATTCTTTGCCATAAATTCGTTAATTACAAGCTGCCCCGGCTCTGCTACAGGTGCAGATGAATTGATGGTATAAAAACTATGCTCTGCCCCTGCCGGCAAGAACTTACCGGCACTGTCGTTTTCAGCATATACATAATAGTGAGCTTCCATCGATTCCATAGTAATGTCCGTGCCCCAGCTATTATCATCAGCAGCTCCGTCGTTGTGCGCACCGTCGTCATACATGTGTAAAAGAGTGAATTTATCTTCTTTGTCGAACCGGATTCCAAGGTAAACGGATTCGGCAGAAGCGCCTGTCACTTCAGCAGTAATGGTTACAATGCCATTTAATTGAGGGTTGTCATCGCTGACTTTAACAGACAGGATTTCCGGCGCAACAGCCTGGAATTCAGCAGTAGAAGCCAGGTAGGAAATCCTGGACGCCATCAGGTTGCCGATGCCCGGGACTACGTTTTTTCCGCCGGTTACGTTCTGAGTAAGGCCGTTTTTGAATTGATAGTATGTATAGAATTTATTGGGGTCTGCACTCACCGCACTGTCAATTATTGACTGTAACAAGCCTGCAACCTCGATGTACTTTTGATTGCCGAACCATTCTTCGACAATCGTTTTTGCATGAGCAATATACATTTTTTTATAGGCCGCATTATTCTGTATTGCATTAATTAACGGCCAGTACCGATCCTGAGAGTGTACCGCCAGGGACAGCCCGGGTAAAGAATTGATGTCTAATGTCCCCATGCTCGTATTCGAAGAGCCGGGATGAGGAAAGCCTCCGAAAGACATATTCAGGTCCCAGATGATAGGATTGAAACGGTTGGTTTTGTCCCGGTACAGGTAATAGTTCTGGCTGAAGACACCCATATAGCTGTCTAAGTTAACCAGGACATTGTCAAAAGCAACCATCCACAGCGCCCTGTCCACATCAAGTACTGTACCGAGGTATTCAGGATGATTGGTTACCGTATCGCACAGCCCTATGATTTCGTTCCAGCCGCAATCGGATTTCAGCTCATAATATTTGTAATAAGCTGAACTGTCCGCGTTTTCGAGATACTTCAGGTTACTTTTCGTCGTTGGCCCCGGGGATTTCGGTGGAGAACAGCTGACAAATGTATTGCCGGAAGAATAGAAATTGTCCGAGCAGAACTGTTTGTTGATTGCTTCAGTGTTTGTGTACAGCCCAATCAAAGTTCCGTTAACATACACTTCTGCATAGTTGGCCCTCGGACAGTTCATATAGTCTTTTGCAATGCGGTACGCCAGGGCTTCCCTGATCATAGACGGATCCTGGAAGCCGTTCGCCAGCTTTATTGACTTGATACCTTCGTAGGATTGGCTTTTGAATTCATCTAATGAAATATGGAAAGGATTCTTGATATATTGGGAATTGTAGGAACTATTCCCCTTGTATTTCACACCAACGCTGTCGAACTGCACTCCGTTCACAATCACCCTGTCAGCCATAATATAGCCGTCGGAACCCGTCCTTGACGTATCTAATTGATAATCCCAATCTGCCTTGCTGAAAAAAATCTCAATCTTCTGTATCGTGTTGAGATCGTAGAACGTATCTTCTGCCGACAGGGCTCCGACGGCGAGGAGTGTGAACGTGAAAGCAATACTATATATTCTCAGGGAAGTAACGATTTTTATCATAGCCTTCTACCGTTTATTGTATTAAGAGCTTATTAATTAATACTGAATTGTCGTCGATACAGTGAACACTGACGTAATAGACACCGGGAACCATGCTGCATGTATTTAGCCATAGCGTTGCCCCTCTGTAGTTTTCATAATTGGCAACGCTGATACCAAGATTGTTGCAGACAGTGATATTGTAAACCCTGCCGGTGTTGAGAATGATGTTGGAGTAATCCGCAGCCGGATTAGGATACAATTGAGCCGCCGATGCGGTAAAATCTTCATCGACACTGCTCGTTGCACAATCTGTACACTCCGAGAAACAAACGGCGCTGAAAACAGTGTCGCCTGTTATTACCATTTCCCGGTTACCGTCGGCAGCACAACCCGCAGGAACTTCTTCAGCTTCCCCGGAACTATTGCCGTTAATGTATTTATACTCGTAAGTACCGTCTGTAAGATAGATGATTGTCTCGTAAACGCCTGCACCAAAAGAATACATTGATGTCTTTGCCGGCGCCCAATCCTGGAAAGAACCTTCCAGATGAACACCGTTTGAGCTTACCGTATCCTGTAACTGCATGTCAACCAGCAATCTTACAAGTCTCTTACCTGAAGGCGCATTCTGTGAAAACAGAACTGCTTCCACATTGGTTGTGTCATTGGACAGAGAATCCAGATATACCCAGCGGCTGTCGTTGAAATCATAGCCTACACGTGAAGGTTCAGGGACAAATTCCACGTCATACCACTGGTTGCCGTTCAGGAACTTGTATTCATATTTGGCAAATGCAGGGATATTCACCACTACACTGTAAATATCAGTACCTGTTTCTTTTATCATCTCCGTAGTTCCTGACTGCCAGTCCCCACCTTCAAACCCGGCAATTGCCTGGAAATCGCCGGAAACATGAACTCCGTTTGTACTGACTGTTTGTCCCGTCATGTCAACTGAAAACCTGATATATTTCGCATTGCTGACGGAGAGACCTGACACTACCGCAACCATCATTATTATTAAAGCCTTACCGCCCATCATCAAATAACTTGTATTAGACTTCATAGCACCAACTTTCAAATTTCTCTGTAACTTATT
This sequence comes from uncultured Hyphomicrobiales bacterium, assembly GCA_964634885.1. Lineage (GTDB taxonomy): Bacteria > Bacteroidota > Ignavibacteria > Kapaibacteriales > UBA2268 > DAINRZ01. The sequence continues at coordinate 14,055 of CAZWLN010000015.1, forward strand.
TAATTATAACAATTTTAACAGTTTCTACATTATTTACTCCGAACTTCATCATAAGATAGTAAACCCCGCTGTCATATGCAGTTATATCCAGTTTGGTAGTATTTTCAGCTTCTAATAGTTTTCTTCCCATGGCGTCGGAAAAGTATAGCATCATTCCAGTGTTGTCTCCCTGAGGTACAGCAACATATAACCAGCCGGACGAAGGATTGGGATAGACGCTGACACATTCGCTTCCGGCCTCATCTTCCACATCCACCCGTTCGAAGTAATACTTTTTCGAAATCGATGACTCGCACCCGTTCGTATCGTCAATCATTACCTGGTAATTCCCTTCTTTACTGTAAACATAGTATCCCAGGCTGTCTTCTTTTACCTGTTCACCTTCGTAGTACCATTTATAATATGCTCCGGGAGTCGAGTAGAGTGTATCGTTCGATTGGGTGACAGCAGGAGTGGCCGGCAGTGGAAAGACTTCTATGTAAATTGAAGTTGATGTGTCGGCGCAGCCGTTTTCATTTGTCCCGGTTAATGTATAATTGCCTGACACTGTTGCCCGATACTCAAAACCGGTAGCTTTTGCGATTTTTGAACCGTCCTTGTACCACTGATAGGCAATGCCTGTCTCTTCATCGACGGACAGCAGGGCTGTATCGCCTTTGCAGAACAGGAGTGAATCGGGATTGTTTAATTTTATGACCGGCACTGCCATTACCGCTACTTCGATGGATGAAACAGCAGTGTCGCCGTTACTTAGTGCCGTTACATAGTAAATTGTTGTTTCTGACGGCAGTACAACAGGACTTTTCAGTTGTGAGGTAAATCCTTCAGGATCGGACGTCCAGTTGTATGTGATTTTTGCCGAGGAATCCGTAATGGCAGCATTCAATTGTGCGGCTGCCCCAAGGCAGATCGATCCGGGTTTTGCCGATGCTTTCACGGTAATCGGTTTATTCCTGACTTTAACCACAACCGTGTCCCTGTCGGTACAACCATAATCATTGGTAACGAGTACGATATAGCCGGCTGTCGTTTTTGGCGACACTGTAATTGAACTTTCAGTCGAACTGTTGTTCCAGAGATAGGTACCACCACCGGAAGCCGTCAAAGTAACGGATTCCCCTGTAATTATCTCTACATCCTCGCCTGCATAGGCTTCAGGAGCAGGGTTGACTGTAACCGTTACCGGCTCAGACGTAGCTGTACATGTTGAGTTAGTTATTTCGACAGAATAGTAACCGCTTTCTTTCGCTACATATTTATAAGTTGTGGCGCCGGAAATATCTACTCCGTTGTCCATCCACTGGTATTTATTGCTGCCGGCTGTTACAGCTTTAAACGTTACTGAATCGCCCTCACAAAAAGTTGTGTCGCCGGTAATCGTCAAAGTTGCCGTGGGCAGCGTATTGACGGTTACTTTTACTGAAGCAGAAGCCGTGGAGGTACCCTGCGAGACAGTAACGGTGTAAGTAGTTGTCGCTGTAGGCGTTACTGTAGGATTTTGTTCAGTCGAAGTGAATCCCGAAGGATTGGATACCCATGAATATGTATAGCTGGTACCGCCGCCCGGCGTACTTGACAACTGTACGCTGCTGCCTGAACATATTGTCGTAGGAGAAGCGGATGCTGTAACCGACAGTACAGGGTCATCGCCTCCGTCGGTGCTGAGATAGCCGGCAGCATAGCGATAGGCTTTCGGTACACAGCCACCGGCGGATTTCGACCAGATAGTATTACCGCTGGCATCAATCTCATAGATCAAACCGGTCTGTGCTACTGTAATCAACATATTACCGTTTGGCAGTTGCTGTGAGTTACCCATATTGTTGGTATGGCCGTTACAGGTAATCCTCTTCGAGTAAGTAGCCGGTTCATAGGCAGACCCGGGTTCAATTGTGTAGTTATAGCCGCTAAGCGGTGGCTGAAAAATATCGACATAAGACCTGGACCCGGAACCGTTGTTGTTAAAACCTACGAGGTAGCCGCCGTTTGGACAATCAGCCGGAACCCAGTGAGCGTCATGTACAACATTGAAATTTGTTGTACCGCCGGCGCTGTAGGCCGCAGGATTGCCCCATCTGTAAAGCAGGTCGCCGCCCTTTCCGGCGTTGCCCCCACTGTGGCTTGCAGCCTGGCTTGTTGTGGTGCTGTGGTCGATTACCCATACTTCGTTCATATAATGAGAAGATACGGTGATCTGGTCCAGGTCTTCATTGTACCCGAGGCCGTTGAGGTGGAGCCAGTCCTGTTGTGTGTTGTAGTTAATATTTATCAGCTGCGGATTCTGTACGATACTCGATACATAATTATCTTTGTTCTGGTCATAATTCTGGCACAGGTGATCCCAGGCATGCCACTCCCATACGATTGTCCCGGTGGATGTACCTGTCGGTTTGACTTCGATGATCTTGTCGGACAGTATTGACATTGTTTTTGAACAGCCGGCCTGCTGGACTTCACTCTGTGATTTGAGTTCATATACAATCATAAGAATATTGCCATTGGGCAGTGGACAGATGTCATGATGTGCGCAACAGGACGAAGTCGAGACTACATAGTTCCAGGTTACATTGCCGTCCCAGTCAACGATCTGAATTTTGCCGGTGAGCGCTGCAGCCCCCTGGAGCTGATTACCGGTGTATGCAATTGACCTGACGATCGACCCATCAGACAGGAGATAACTTGAATAGCCGGTTTTTTCTGAAAACGTCCAACTGTGATAAACAGTGCTGTTTGTGTCGATTAAATATGCTGCTGTGCTGTTTTGTACACTGTACAGGGTGTACAATCCCCATTGTTGAGAATGAAGCGAGAAAGAAACGAAGAAGAACAGGAATGTTTTTAATACAATTGAGTATTTTCTGTTCATAAACCCTACCTACCATTTTTTTTCAAGAAACACTTTCTATCATTACGCTTTTTTTTTGCTGTTTTTCCTTTACATAATATTTTTTTAGAAATGTACCGGCAGGCATGTAATTGTAATTATCTGAATAATAATGATATTAATAATTATGACTCTTCATTATTTATAGTGGGTAATAGAGAAATATCTATATTTTTAATCATTAGACACACCCCGGCTGCTGCCGCAGCCACCCCTCTTTTTAGAGGGGTTAAGACCTGTTGTTACGCTCCCCCTCTACCAAGAGGGGGTTGGGGGGTGTGTAAATACCTACTATATCTGTATCTTTAATAAACCATTTTCAGAATACCTCAGGAATTTTGTAATATTTAACCCAGCTTAATTGATTAAGAACCATAATTATTTTCATTTACCTATTAGAAATACTTTCTGCTCCCTTTCAGATTTGGATGGGTTTGACTATGAATTTTATCGTGAAAAACCAATATTTTTACACACCTGCAGCGGCAACAGCCTTCCCCATAGCTCAGGGGATTAATCGCCAGACTGTACGCTCCCATAATCGCAACAGTTTTACGGAGAGTGTCTGATTGGATGGATTACCGGTAGGTTTACCCGGGAAAAATAATTACTACTGTACCGGAATTGTCATACCTAATTGAAAATATGAATAAAAAATACAAACAAAAAACCCCGGAAGAAAACCACCGGGGTCGTATTTGATTAATATTTTAATACAATGGTTAATTGGAGATCCTGATCCACTTGATCAGGTCCTTCAACTGCGGCTTCCTGCCGTACATAAGTATGCCGATGCGGTAAACTTTCGCTGCGAACATGATGCACAGGAAGAAGGTACCGATCATCAGTACAACCGACAGGGCAATCTCCCACAGCGGAACCTCCGTCGCCGCAATCCTCACGATCATCAGTATCGGTGAGAAGAACGGGAACAGGGACAGTATAATCGAGAGTGTGCTTTCAGGATTGGACATTATGTACTGGATGAAGAGCATCGGGATGATGATCGGAAGTGTTACAGGCAACTGAAGCTGCTGGGCGTCGGATTCCTGGTCAACTGCCGAACCGATGGCTGCAAATAGTGTCGCGTACACAAAATAGCCGGTAAGGAAATAGAAGACGAAACTGAGTACCAAACCAATACTGGGCGCCGGCAGGGATGCAACCGTTGCAAGAAATTCCTGGTCGGGTCCTCCTGTTGCACCGCCCATCGTTGCTGCCATCTGTACATTGGGCGACGCAAAGAGTGAGATAATGTCTCCTTTGAGCCAAAACAGGACGGCTCCAAGGATGAGCCAGAATGTAAGCTGTGTCAGCCCGAGAAGGCCGATCCCGACGACTTTACCCATCATGAGCTCGAAGGGCCTGACTGAGGAAGCCATTACCTCGATGATCCTGTTTGCCTTTTCCTCGATGACTCCCCTCATTACAGATGCGCCGTATATCAGCATCATGATATAGATGACAAATCCGAGGACATAGCCGATTACTGCGTAGAAGCCTGCATAGTCGTTCTCGGTGCCTTTTTCCGTTATTTTATGAGTAGAAATGTCGGGCCTTTTGTCAACTTTGGCAATCACTTCAGGAGCAATGCCTGCTTCGATTAGCCGCTCATTCCTTAAAATACCTCCGATGGAAGCATTGACTGATGAAATGAAGCCTATGCCGCCGCCGCCAAGTGAATAGACATCGGCTTTACCGTTTTCCACGAAATCTTTGTCGATTACCAGATAGCCGTCGAGTTCCTCTCTCAGGACTTTCGAATAGAGGCTGTCCACTGATTGATCCGAAATGAAGTATTTATCCGGTTCGTTTTGAACAACCTTCTGCCCGATCCTGCCCGATTTATCGACAATTGCAATTTTCCTTTCCGTACTGTCTTCGGATATCAGCGTAACGAGAGCAATAACGCCAAAGAAAACGACAAGCATCAAAGGGCCAAGCAATGTGCTGATGATGAAACCCTTAGACCTTAATTTTGTCATATACTCAAATGATATGATGTCGAAGACTTTTGTTTTATGCTTTTCCATTGCCGCTTCCTTCCTTGCCTGATACAACTTCGATAAATATTTCGTGAAGGCTGGGCTCGTTGATCTCCAGCTTATACAGGTTGAGGTTTTTCAGCGATTCGGCAATGATGTCGTTGATTGAAACGGAACCGTTTGTAAGACGCATTTCCAACCTGTTGTTTGAACGGCTGACGACTTTCACTCCTTCCAAATTGCTCAGGAAAGAGTCGGAGCCTTCGAATTCCATGATGACAGTGTCTCTTCCGAACTTCTTTTTAATGTCGCTTACCCTGCCCTGCAAAACAATCTTCCCTTTATTGATGAGGCAGATGTCGTCGCAAAGCTGTTCAGCCTGTTCCATTATATGTGTCGAAAGGACAATCGTTTTGCCGGCAGCCTTCATCTCGAGGATGATGCCCTTGAGCAGCTCGGTGTTCACAGGGTCGAAACCGGAGAAAGGCTCGTCGAGGATGAGCAGTTCCGGGTCGTGTACGATGGTAGTGATGAACTGTACTTTCTGCTGCATACCTTTCGACAGTTCCTGGACTTTCTTGTTGGCCCAATCTGCTGCGTCGAGCTTTTCGAGCCAGAACCGTGCCCTTTTCATGGCTTCGTTACGGGGTACCCCCTTGAGGCGGGCAAAATAGATGATCTGCTCGAGTACCTTGATCTTCTTGTACAGGCCCCTTTCTTCAGGCAGGTACCCGATCCTGTTCTGGTGCCTGGAACTGATGGGCTCGTTGAAAACGGTAATTCTTCCCTGGTCGGGATAGAATATGTTCGTAATCATTCGGATCATCGTAGTCTTACCCGCGCCGTTCGGTCCCAGCAAGCCCAATATCCTGCCGCTTTCGGCGCTGAACGATATATCATCGTTAGCCCTGAACTGCCCGAATTGCTTGACTACATTCTCTACTTTGATAATTTCCATTAATTTCCCAATATATTAAAAATAATATTGTGCTATACGCAGAAACAAACGGTAATGTTTCAAGATGGATTACAAACTGTTCAAATAGTCGTTGTACCTTCTTTCGGGACGTCCTTTCCAGTTGCCTTTGTGCCAGCCGTAGGCGGCAATCAACGGCATTGCTACTGTTGCTTCCGAATAGACCATCTGTTCGAATGTAGTTTCGACTTTGCCCCAGGAACTTGCTTCTTTGAGTGTTGAACCGGAGAGGCCGCCGTCCCTTTCGTCAGCAACGGTGATCTGGATGGCGTATTTGTGCATATCGACTTCATGGCCCAGTACTTCGCATGATACGACGATGTCCTGTGTGAAATTCTTCGGTACGCCGCCGCCGATCATAAGGATGCCTGTGTCGCCGGCTTTCAGCTTGATCTTGGTGAGTTCGAGGAAGTCTTTGGCCGAGTCGATGGAAGCGGTAGCGCCTTTGGCGTTGAACTGGTGGTGTACGAAACCGAAACCTGCCGAGCAGTCGGAGAATGCGGGGACAAAGATCGGCACGCCTTTTTCGTAGGCATTCCTGATGACTGAACGCTCGCCTTTGTTGTTGTCCACGAGCCACCTGCCCATTTCGGTAATAAACTCCCTCGAGCTGTATGGCCTGGGGTCAACCGAATTGGCAATTTCTGCAACTGTCATGTCGCATACTCGAAGGTCGTCCTCGTCGATATATGTATCGTAGATCCTGTCGATCGCCAGGTCCCTGAGTTCATTGTCGTCCACGAACTGTGTACCCTGGTAATGCTTGAAGTCCAGGGCTTCGAGGAAATCCTGGTCCACGATGAGTGCTCCGGTCGAAACAATGGCGTCAACCATGTTGTGCTTTACCATATCGACGACAACATCTTTCAGTCCGGCGCTGAAAAGCGAACCGGCAAGGGTAAGAATGACGCTGCAATTTTTGTCTGCGAGCATTCTGTCATATATCTGTGCGGCACGGCTCATGTTCCTCGCCTGGAAAGCCATCCTGCCCATATCTTCTATCAATTGTACGGTGTTGTGCTTCTTAATATCGAAATGCTCTACTGTTTTCTCCGGATTGAGGTAATCTCTTTTGGCAGCCATAATAATACTCCTAAATATTTTAACTAAAAAACATTTTATTAATATTCAAAAATAAGAATTGTTTGATTATAAATTACAGGGACTTGGAATATTCTTTCAGAAAACGTATCTCATCGGGCGAGAGAGACTCTTTTCCGTATTCGTTGATCTTGTCGAGTATCTCGTTCAGCCTGTCCTCGGACAAGTCGGGTTCGGGTTCGTACATCATATAGTCCTCATACTCGCGGTCCCGTCCGAAAAACTTCCTGTGTTCGGCAGAGCTGATGAATGCAGGGCTGTATTCTTCAGGTTCGGGAATTACCTTCCTCTCGGAAGTTTTACGTTTAAGGTGCAGCGTACCCCAGTTCAGAAGCACAATCTGGCAATATATCAACAAGCCGGACAGTATGCCGAAGCTGGCTGACGCCAACTCAGGGGCAACGGTATCCGACCCGAGGATGACGGATTTCATGGTAATTACCGACACCCAGGCAAGCGAAGCTGCAGCAATCATCAGCATGCTCCTTACGGGTTTCTTTTTGTAAGGCGTCAGCCTGCCGGTAATATTAAGCAGGATGAACAGGCTCAACACAAAGAATGAGATGCCTGTCATGCCGGAAAGTATATATGTCTCGCTACGGTAAAATATCGTGAAAGTAGTACCCTGCAGACAGATCAGCAGGAACAGTATCAGGTGGTAGAACCGGTTTTTCATAATCAGTTCCACCTTTGTCGAAATCATGAAGAAAGTGAACACAAACAGCAGAATGGTTTCCGGCCCGGACTGGGCAAAAGGAAAAGTAAACAAGCGCCAGAACTCAATTTGGTTGACGACTAAGGAGGTGTTCAACAGTAATTGGGCGCTGATCTTGCCGTCGAACAGGAAATCGATGCCGTACAACAAGAGTGTGAGTACGCCGATTTTCTGCGACAGGCTGTATTTCCAGCTATTTACTGACTTTTTCAACGCTTGTTTTCTTAATATTTTCAATTAATTCATCAACAATTGTTATGTTGACGTTTTCATAATAGTCTTCGTTTATTGCAATCATCGGAGCGCCGCCGCAGGCTCCCATACATTCCGTTTCCTCCAGGGAAAACAGGCCGTCTTCAGTACGCTCATTGCTCTTAATGCCCAGTTTCTCAGACAGATGCATAAAAATCTCCTCGCCGCCCAAAAGCATACAGGAGACATTGGTACATACCTGAATATGGTATTTACCCATTGGCTTCTTAAAGAACATCGTATAGAACGAAGCGACACCGTCCACATGGGCCCAGCTCAGACCCAAATGACCTGCTACCAGCGTCTTGACATCGTCGGATATCCATCCCCACTTCTTCTGGGCCAGCCACAGAACGGACATGAGCGCAGCTTTTGAGTCAGGGTATTTGGCCCTGATCGCTTCAATCTCCTCAATTTCCTCTATCGTAAACTCTTTACTCATAAAAACAATTACCCATTATAAACGGTTTTGTTATAGCAAAATTTCAGCCAACTAAAAAATTCTGAAATTATGAAAATGCAAAAAAACCTCATGAAATTTTTCCAATGAGGTTTTTTTAGACTAATATTATGCCTTCAATGCTAAAGTATTCCCCCTGCAATGAAGTTATCTCCTTTTAATCCGGACAAACTCATTTACATAACAGATACTTTACAATCTATAATTTTATATTATCATTCAATAAACAAAACTATTCCTGAGGAGCTGCGGCAGCTTTTTCAGCTTCTTCCTTAGCTTTCTCTCTGGCAATAGTCCGTTTTGCCCTGATCTCTTTCCTTCTCCAGTAACGGGCAGCAGCGTCCTGTTTGTGTTTTTCAACAAGCTGCTCGATATCTGTTTCGGGTTTACCTTTGAACCTTAAGGCTCTGCGAAGGAGAATGCCTGTGTAGCTCAGAAGATTATTCACGATGTCTGTAGGCTGGGCGCCGACATTAAGCCAGTAAATTGCCCTGTCGCTGTCAATTTTTACTGTTGACGGCTGTGTGTGCGGGTCATAGTATCCGATGCGTTCGATGAAAGCGCCGTCGCGTTTCTTACGTGAATCAACCAGAACGATATCATATTTCGGCAGATGTGTCCTGCCTTTTCTTCTTAAACGGATTTTTACCATTTAATCATACCTCTTTATTAAATAGATAAACTTTTAATTATCAATATATTCATCCTATCCTCAGAATCCCTGGGGCATCTGGAAATTCTTCATCATTCGCAGTTTCTTTCCGTGAGTGAAATTCTTGATCATCTTGCTCATGTCTTCGAACTGTTTGATGAGCCTGTTGACGTCCTGTATCGTCGAGCCGCTGCCGTCGGCAATCCTTTTGCGCCGCGAACCGTTAAGTATCTTCGGGTTGCGCCTTTCATGGAGCGTCATGGAGTGAATGATGGCTTCGACTCTCTTAAAGGCTTTGTCGTCGATGTTGACGTTCTTCAGGGCTTTGTCCATGCCTGGAAGCATACCCAGCAGGTCCCTGATGGAACCCATCTTCTGAATCGTTTTCAACTGCTCGAGGAAGTCTTCGAAAGTAAACTGGTTCTTCCTGATCTTGTCTTCAAGCTGTTGTGCTTCTTTCTCGTCGAACTGCATCTCTGCTTTTTCCACGAGCGTAACGATGTCGCCCATGCCGAGGATACGTGAAGCGATACGCTCGGGATGGAAAGGCTCGATGGCGTCAACTTTTTCACCAGTACCAACGAATTTGATTGGCTTGCCGACGACAGAAAGAACCGACAAAGCAGCGCCTCCCCTGGTGTCGCCGTCCAGCTTGGTCAGGACGATGCCGGTAAGGGTCAGTTTTTCATGGAATGCCTTGGCGGTGGTAACTGCGTCCTGGCCGATCATGGCGTCGCAGACGAAAAGTGTTTCTGTCGGTTCGACAGCTTTACTGATGTTTTCCACTTCGTTCATCATCTCTTCGTCGATGGTGAGCCGGCCCGCGGTATCGATTATTACCACATCGCGTGCAAAGCGTTTTGAATAGCTGACGGCGTCCTGGGCAATTTTTACCGGATTCTTCTCCTCCGAGGTAAATACGGGGATATTAATCGAGGCACCCAGTGTTTTCAACTGATCAACGGCAGCAGGGCGGTAAACGTCGCAAGCAACCAACAGCGGCTGCCTGCCTTTCTTACGGAGATTCTTTGCCAGCTTGGCAGAGAACGTCGTTTTACCCGAACCCTGAAGGCCTGCTACCAATATGACGGTTGGAGGCTTAGCGGCAAAGACCAGATCGCTCTGTTTGCTGCCCATTATCTCTACCAGTTCGTCGCGGACAAGCTTGACAATCAACTGCTCGGGCAAAAGGTTTCCTTTTACCTCAGTGCCGACAGACTTCTCTTTCACATCGTCAACGAACTTCTTGGCAACGTTAAGATTGACGTCGGCTTCGAGCAATGCACGCCTGATCTCGCGCAGCGCTTCGGAGATATTCTCTTCTGATATTTTGGCCTGTCCCCTGAATCTTTTCAGTGCAAGCTCTAACTTCTCTTGTAAACTTTCAAACATATAAACTACTTACAAAAAAATACGAATTACAAAATTAACTTAATATTACTACTTGTCCAAAATATTTCCACATTTTATAAATTTTTTTCATTTTTTTTCGGTTTATCTTAATATATTGTCTTGTTCGTTTATACAAAAATAAAAAAGTTTTGGTAAAAAATAATTGTTTAATATAAAAGGTAATGTGATGAATCAAATTGTTGTTTCCGACAAGACAAAAGTGTGGAAACCGACTGTCACAAAGCTGATCAAGAACTTTCGTGAAGCGCTGACTTTAATAATCCCAGTGATGGAAAGATCGAAAATCGGCTGGCGCGAAGAAGACCAGGGCGACAGTTTCGACGGCATAGCAGAATCTCTGTACAACTGGTTCGTGATCAATAACATTGAAAACTATATCAGGGAGAAGTACAAGAAAGTTCCCTCGATCTCCAAGTATAATTTCTTTTATAAGGATTATAGTAAAATCGGTTTCATCGAAGTAACACACGGAGGCGAAGACCCACTCGGCTATCATGTTTTTACCTCACTGGTAACGCATTCCACTCCTTTTGACACTGTCGTTTGCGACAAAATCGACAAGATGGGACAGGTTCTGGGCAAGAATGTCGAATTCAATTTCGACGACGTCAAGTTTTTGTACCAGCACCGAAGGGTTACCGGCGAGATGATTGAGTTTGACAAGATTGAACTAGTTGTTTAAAATTATTTTATGTTATTGCATTTTCCCATGAAAATGTTCCTGCTTTGCACTGTTTTTACGGTCCTGCTGTTCTCCTGCAGCAGGGACTTCAGTAAAACTTCACTGTACAACGAAAAGTACAGGCTTTCCGTCGAATATCCCTCGGACTGGAAAGCCGACACCAGCAACAACGGTGTTGTACTGCTGACTCTTACTTCACCCGTTCTCTCTCCCGGAGACAGTGGAGTAACAGTCATCGCTGTGGAAGCAAGAGATTACTTCACCGGCATCTCTTTCGAACAGAATGCGAAAGTACTGCTTGTCCAGGAAGGCGACAAAGGCGTCGGCATGAAGATCAAAGAGGAGAAATTCACAGAGATTGCCGGCGGCGTCAGCACAAAATTCTACGACTTTGAACTCGATGTATATGGTATAACGGAACGTATAAGGCTGTACATCTTCGTCAAAGACAATGTACTGTTTCTCGTCAGGTGCGTAGCGCCAAAGGAGCAGTACGAGGCAATGAGCGACTACACGGACTTCATTGTCAACAGCATTTCATTCAGGTGATATTTTCTGCATTTACTTTCCCGACATTGCATTTTTGGCACAATAATTTCTGTAATATTGACGAATATTTTATTATATTTTTGATATTATGAAAATAAAGAAATTTACAGCTACGACATTGCAGGAAGGCAAGACAAGGATACTGAGGGAACTCGGCGAGGACGCCATTATCCTTTCGAGCAGGACTACACGCAAGCCTGGAGACAGCACTCCCCTCATTGAAATCGTTGCAGCCGTTGACGACACTGTCAGGAACAAAGCGCCCGAAAGAAAGTTCGTACCCAGAGTACCCGACGAAGACAGGCCTGAACCGGCTGCCAACCGAATGGAACTGCTCGACGGCACAAGCCAGCTTTTCAACGAGATCGGAGCTTTGAAAGACATGATTGCCGAAGTGTCCGAAAGTGTACGGTACAGGTACAGCAATGCCTTAGGCCCCGTGCTGAAGAAAATATACAAATCACTGATACTTTCGGATTTTTCCGAAGCCTATTCCCTGGGAGTAACCGGAAAACTTTCGGCTGACAAGCCCAATGCAGAACTCAGCGAAGCGCTCGACTATGCAAGGCAGCTAATTACAGCCAACCTGAGCGTACTTCCCAAACTCACGCCCAAAGGCCCGGCTTCAACATTTACTTTCGTCGGCACTACAGGTTGCGGCAAGACAACGACCGTAGTCAAACTGGCGCTGGTGTTGAAACTCGTTTTCGGCTCCGATGTACTCCTCGTTTCAGCCGACACCGACAAAGTGGGAGGCGCCGACCAGTTGCGGACTTACGCTTCTATTGCTTCCATCCCCTTCCAGGCTGTCTATTCCCCCGACGAACTGAAAACGCTCTGGGAAAAAGAACTTTCCCGTGACTATATATTAATTGATACAACCGGAAGAAACCAGAAGAACAAAGCAGAACTCTCCGGCATCCACGACATCCTCAGGGCAGTGAACTCGGACCTGCTTTTCCTGGTTCTAAGCTGTACCCATACATCGACAAATATTTTCCAGACGATAAAGGCATTTGAATTTATGAAACCCGACGCTCTGATTCTGTCCAAAATAGACGAAGCCGTTTCCCTCGGCCACGTTGTCGAAGCCGTCGGTAAATTCAGGATTCCAATCGGCTATGTCACCAACGGGCAGAAAATTCCCGACGACATCGAACCTGCCAACCTGGACAGCCTTAGTAAAATTGTGTTACCAGACTCGATTGTGCTCGATGGAAAATAACGGCAATAATAAATATGGCCTCTACGAGAATATTAAGCTGGTCGATACGACCAACGCTCCCTACATCATCACCATCTGCAGCGGTAAAGGCGGCGTAGGAAAAAGCATACTGACAGCCAACCTCTCGAGGGCGCTCTCAAAAGTCAACAACAGGGTTCTCATCTGGGACGCAGACATGTCCTTCCCTAACCAGCACCTTCTGAACGGTGTCGAACCTCCGGTTCGCCTCAAAGATGTTTACAAGCTCATGATACCCATCGACAAAGCCCAGTTCAAACTGGACGACAACCTCCATATCATGGCGGACTCGCCGGCAACGGGCAGCTATGAGAGTTTTGACCCCTCGCTCATATCCAATGTATATGAACAACTCGCAGTCCAGAACCGGTTCGACGTGGTGCTGATCGACACACCCGCCGGCAATTCCTTAGAAGTGCTACAGTGTTGCAGCTTCTCTGACATGATCTGTGTGGTAATCACAGACGAGCCTACTTCCCTGCTCGACGCTTACGGGTTAATCAAAATTCTGATTAATTATATTGAGATCGATAAGATTAAACTTTTCGTAAACAATGTCATCGACCTGGAAGACGCCGACGATATATCCGCCAAACTGAACTTAGCCACTGAAAACTTCCTCAAAATGAAGTTCGAAGTACTGGGATTCATCCCCTACGACCGGAGTGTAAGGCAGTCGATACTCCAGCAGGAACCTTTCATTCTCAGCAACCCCGAAGCAGAAGCTTCACAGGCTATCGACAGCATATCGAAAAAACTGAACGACCAATACATCAGGTCTTTGAGTATTTAGTATAACCACGGACGGACACCATTATGGCCAAAGATAAAAAATCAGAAGACGAACAGTCAAAAAAAGAACAGGACAAAGCCCGGGCTGACGAAGAAGAACGCAAGAAACTCGAGGCCGAAGCCCTGCAGAAGAAAAAGGAAAGAGAGAAAAAACAGAAACTCAGGGAAAAAAGGCAAAAACTCAGGGAAGAGAAGGAAAGAAAACGTATCAAGCGCATCATTGACTTCCCTTTCAAAGTCGTTCATAACACCAGCGCAATCATTGCACTGGTCTATTTCCTCTTGCAGTACTTCGGCAATTCCATGGAAATACTCGAGTCGCTCTACACTGCCTTCGTCGTTTACCTTATATGCGAGGTAGGCGGCTGCCTGTTGGTGTTTGCCATCTTCTTTGTCATCTCGCAAAAACGGGAAAAAGAACTGCGCGACCTGATCAAACACAATGAAGAACAGATAAGGCTCGAAGAAGAAAGAAAGAGGAAAGAGGAACAGGAACTGATCGAGACACAGAAAGTAATGCTCGAGACCAATGACGACAACCTCGAAGCGAAAAGACAGGAAGAAATGAAGAAATTCAGGGAAATGAAAGAAAACGAGTCGAGGATCAGGCCTGCTGCCGACAGGCAGAGTAAACCCGCATTAGACATCGAAGACCAGTTGTCCAGGCTGCCCGATGAATTTCTCGACGTAAGGGAAACACCGATGATGGCCGATGAAGACGAGTTTCCTGCAGCCAACGGAATGAATGGCTTTGGTATGAATATGAATCCCGATGAAGATTTTGATAATCCTTTCATAACAATGCCCAAAAAATAAATTTTAAAAAAAATATTGTGTCAATACCATAGATTTTTTTATCTTTAATATAATATTTTACGGATAATTATGATTTGTTTTGATGGAGAAAACGATAATAGACATACAGGAAGTCTGGTACGAGTACAAAGAGGTTAAAAGCCTTGAACTGAAGCATCAACTGATACTGCATTACATCTGGCTTGTGAAGTACGTTCTCAATTCTATGCACTTACCTACCAATTCCATTCTTTCTGATGAAGACTTCCTCAATGTCGGCATCCTGGGCTTACACGAAGCAATAGAGAGATACCAGCTTGACCGGGGTGTAAAATTCGAATCATACGCCATACCGAGAATCAAAGGCATCATCCAGGATGAACTGCGCCGTCTTGACTGGCTGTCGAGGACTGCCCGCAAGAAAGCTCACGACTTCATCCAGGCTACCGACAAATTGCGCAGTGAACAGGGACGTGAGGTCTCCGCCGAAGAGATACGCAACAAACTCAACGTCAGCGAAGAAGAATACCAGTCATACCTTATGGCTGCCGCCGCTGCCAAGGCTTCCACTTACCTGACCGAATCGACCCAGTTGCAATACAACGACGAAGAATCAGATATACTCGACGATATACCCGACTACTCGGAAGAGAACACACTGGAAAGGCTCGAGAGCGAAGAACGAATAAGTTTCATTACCGCTTACCTGCACAAACTCAACGACCGCAAGAGGCAGGTAATGATGCTCTACTACTACGAAAGCCTTACTTTCAAAGAGATTGGGCAGATACTCCAGGTCTCCGAGAGCCGCGTCTGCCAGATTCACAGCCAGGTTGTCGCCGACCTGAGGGAAAAACTTAACGAGTTCGATAATGCTTAGCCAGAAAATACTTAATAAACTGGAAAGTCTTACCAACCTTCCAACCATTCCCTATGTAATATCCGAAGTCCTTAATGCCGTCGATAACACCAACATCAGCGCCGGGAAGATCGGCAGGCTGATTGAAAAAGACCAGGCTCTTACGGTGAAAGTACTCTCTGTGGCCAATTCCCCTTTTTACGGATTCTCGAGGAAGATTTCAACCATCGACCTGGCCATCGTCGTCATCGGACTGAACTCCATCAAAGAGATCGTACTGAGCCTTGTAATACAGAAATTCTTCGCCAGCGCCCGCAAAGACATATTCGACATCAACCGTTTCTGGAAATATTCCGTCTTTTCCGGTGCCTGTTCCAGGGTTTTGGCCAGGAAGCTGGGATATAAGCTCGCCGGCGAAGCATTCGTCATCGGGCTCATGCACGACATCGGAATACTAATACTGAGCCAGTTCTTCTCCTCGCAGTTCAACGAGATCAGGAATCTCCAGAAAGAAAAAAACATGTCCTTAGTCGAAGCCGAGATAAAAATACTCGAGTGTAGCCACTGCGACATCGGCGCCTGGTTCTGCCGGAAGTGGAACCTGCCCGAGCAGCTTCACGAGGCAATACTCAACCACCACACCAGCTACCTCGATTTCAAAATGAGGCTGGATGACGCCGCCAACAAGGAGAACATCGACTTCATGTCCATCAGCTTTGCAGACACAGAGCAGCCCCTGACGGTAATTGTTGCCCTGGCCGAATGGTTCGCCGGGGAGATGGGGTTTAAAGACTGGGCGCTGGAAAAAACACACTCCCCCCTGTTCCTGGCTTCCGAGATCATAGAGGAGATCAGGGAACACGACGTCTTAAGCCCCGAAAGCGCTCTTGAGATTATTAAGCAGGAAATAATCGAAGAGTATGAAAAAGCTGAGATATTCAACAAATTACCTGCACAGGCAACATATTTTTAATCCTTAACCCATCATTATCACTCAATAATTATAAAAAATTCTTATATTCGTTATAAGTAATAGTAATTATTTGGTTAATATCTGATTATGGAAGAAGTACCTGGAATAAATAGTGCAGGCGGGCCACTCAGGCCTGACGGCCTCTACGACAGCGACAGCAGCGAGTACGTCCGTTCTTTGGAGATGTACCTCCAATTGCTGCAACGCGAAGTAGAGCATCTCCGCAACAAAGAAATGCCTTTTGCAGTAGCAGGCAACAAAGCCAACCAGGCAGAAGGCGCTTACCGGAAGATCGATCCTGCAGATTTCTACAATTGTACCTCCGTAAAAGAATTGGCTGCCGTTTTCGACAACTATCTCTCAGACCTTCTCGACACTCTCGAAACAGAAATATTCATCGTCGGCAGCGACAGGAAAATCGTTCAGGCCGGCAACGGCGAACAGCAGTCCGGCATCAGCGCCATTACACGCAGGCTTGAGGAAGAAGGCCTCATCGACTGGGTCATCGATAAGAAAGAGATAACATTCATACCCGACATATACGACGACAACCCCGATGTACATACGAACATCATTGTTTTCCCGTTGTTCCTTAAAGGCAGCCCCACCGGAGTCATCGTCTCCAGGTCCGGACGCGCCGGCGAGCCCGACGCCAACGAAAAGGCCCTGCTGAACACTGTCTCGGAATATATTAAATTTGCCCTCGACAACATCAACAGCGCCGAAGAAATCAGGAAAATGAACGCCCGCCTGTCTGTACTTAATATGCAGATGAACAGGACCAACAGTTACGCCTCGCTTGGTGAACTGACAGCATCCATTCTGAAAGAAATCGAGATCCCTATCGAGATAATCAAAACTAATGTCGGTTTCATCGAATCGGGCATTGGCGACACACAAGTGAGAATAGACCTCATCAAACAGCAGTTGGCAAACCTCTCCGACATCAGCCGCAATCTCACCGAACTGTACACAGCAAACGAGTCCGAACAATCGTTAAAGCCCGTCAACCTGGCTTCTGCACTCGAAGAAGTCCTGCTCTTTTCGAACTCGCAGCTGAAAAGGGACGGCATCGTCGTTGAAAAGACCATCGAGGAACCTTCGGCAGAGATACTGGCTGTCAGGACAAGGATCGAACAGGCGCTCCTGTCCCTTCTGATCAGCATGAGGGACAATATGCCCGACGGCGGCATCATCAGTTTCGGCCTGTTCAAATCGACGAACAGGCGTATATTGCTTTCCATCGCCGACAACGGCCCCGGGATGAGCAGCGCCGAATCATCGGAGATGTTCGAACCCGGACAGGCAAAATGGAATTCGAACATGGCCTTAGTAAAGAATATTGTCGAATCTATGAAAGGCAAATTCGAGCTGATCAGCGAACCGGGAAAAGGTACAACATGTAAATTACTGTTTCAGGTATATAAATACTAAGTTTGGCACACTATTTTATAATAGACCGGCAATGAGAAAGAGCATTTTATATATGATAAAGCCGGTAACAGCCGCAATAATACTGTTTGCTGCCGCATTCACCCTTGCGGCGCAACCGCTCGTTTACAAGGTGGAGTTCAACCCGCTGAACCGTGCGTTGATTTATTTCCGAAGCCCTGTAACAGATTATTCCTCTTCTCTTTCGAAAGACAAAAAAACGGTAACGATCAGCCTTCCTTACAAAGGTAAAACAAAGAATTCAACCACAAAGACTTCCAGCGGCATCATCAATTCCGTTTCCGTAAGCCAGACTGCAGACAGCCTCATCGTCAGGGCAACTTTCCTGGAACCGAGAGGCTACAACGCCTATTTTCTCCCCTACTCCGGCATTCTGTCAATCGAAGCATTCCGCTGGAACGAGCTTTCCAAAGCTGAAGACAATTACCGCCAGGGGCTGCTGGCGTTCGAAAGCGGAGTAATGGCCGAAGCCCGCAGCTATTTTATGAAAGCTGCAAAGCAGGATCATCCTAACGCCAATTTCTTCTGTGGTTTGCTTGCAATAATGGAAGAGGAATTCCAGGATGCCGAAGGCTATCTCCTGAAGGCCGAAAACCTGAAAACCAATATTCCCGACGTTTACGCTGCCCTCAGCTACATCTACGATATGAAGAACGACAGCAAAAAAGCCGGGCAGTACAAGAATAAATTCCGCTCCGCGACAGGAATTAATGTAATAAGGGAAATTCCTTCGAACTATTTCAGCCAGTCAAACGACGATAGTGAAGACGAGCCCACTTCCCTGCTCGACGAAGCTGCCGCCGACACAATTGCTCCGGACACAACCGTAAAGGACACAGCTAGGGGCGGTACCTATATTAAAACATCGAACGACAGCCTGGCAATCCCCACAGGGGAACCCGGGCCGGAGAACTCATTCATTCCCGAATGGATGAATTCATACGCGTTCTACGCCGTCGTTACAGGGATGGTATTCATTGCCATCCTCGTCTCCTCCTACATCAAATGGCGCAACAATAAGATTAAATACCTGCAATACAAGGAAAAAGACAAAAAGAAAAGCGACCGTTTCAAAGACAGCCTGAAAAAGGCAGGCAGTACAATCGCTCAAAAACCAGGAAAAGAGGGGCACCGGCCCGGGACAAAACCACCCCCTGCTGCTGTCTCACAACTGGCCAATGTTTACAGGAAACATGAAAACACTGCGACAGTGCCTGTGACGCCGGCCCCTGTAACGGCTGAACCGGAAAAACTTCCTGAAAAGAAACCCGACACTGCAGCAGAAAAGGCTCCGGAAACCGAAAGCGCTGCTAAAAAAGAGAAAAAGAGGGAAAGCCTGGACGAACAGTTTGAAAAGCTGGCAGGCCTCATCGAAACGGAACTCAACAGGGATAAAGGCTCCGAATCATTAGTAATAGAAAGCGACGAACCTGAAGCGCCTGAACCTCCTCCGGCTCCTCCGATTAACCCCAGCCTGCAGTTAGCGCTCCATCTCCAGGAGGAACAGAAGAAGCTGAGGGAAAAAAGCATCGGAAGCCTCGACGCAGAGGAAATACCCGGCGATGTCAGGAAACTGTCAGAGTTCGCAAGAAAATTGGGCATCGACAAGGGCAGTGTTGAGACAAAACTGGCAATCTCGAGGCTGGAAAGCGACAAGAAACAGATCGATGAACTATACCAAAAATTCGTCCAGGAAAAAAAAGACAGGAAGAAATAAAATAAAATCGCGATTCTATCGATATTTATTCATGTTGTGAAAGGCGAAACGGCGTATTGTTCCGTGATAATTGCCGTCTTAAGTGGTTTAGTGTATCATTAATCAGGAAACACGGGAGGATGAGAGGTTAATGATGAGAGAAAAGCAAAAGTTTGAAAATATCGTAATATTTACGTAAATTCATTTGAAGTATGATGTTACAAAATAAGTTGAATGATGGGTTATTTGTTAAATAAATTAAAAGGTGGACTGCAAAAGCTATGGGTTGCCAGGTATTTGGCAATCGTTTTACTATTACTTGGTAGCATTACCAACAACCTCCAATCACAACTCTTCTACAAGAATCTATATCTTGTTCCTACGTACGATAAGTATAAAGGCCCTTACAACTTCCTTTTCAATAATCCCACCAACAATGGCACAGTAATTGATGATGCCAGGAAAACGGCTAAAAGAACCGGAGAAAGCAGGATAGACTCCGCCGGTTCGGACAGCAGGTCAATAAAAATAAGGGAGGGCTCTGACAGATTTATGGTGTACCTGACTTTAAAAAAGGAAGACTACGACAACCCTATCACTGTCAATGTCTATAACTTACTTGGAAAGAAAGTAATGGAAGTGTACCGCGGGATGCCATACAGCGGGGATTACCCCTATGACATACCAGCCGGTGAGCTTCCGAAGGGAATATACATTTGCAATGTAGTCGGTAAAGGATTCCGGCTCGACGGCAAATTTATCGTAACGAGTGCAACGAGGTAAGGATGAACTCAAATAATGAATACCCCCAGGGGTATGAAAAACAGCCAGAAATACTGTTTAAAATTAGCCAATTGATTAATTTCTGTGCTAATTTCAAACTTCACATAATAATCACAACGATTGTACTTTTTTCTCAGCCGTTACTTTGCCAATCATCCGGCGGCGGTTACGGCAGTTCCTGGCTTTTACGCGATGTCGGAGCAAGGACCGTGTCTATGGGCGGGGCTTTTACCGCTGTAGCCAACGATGCATTTACTGTGTTCTATAACCCTGCCGGCCTGAGCTGGATGGACGAAGTCCCTTCGTTCGCAACGTCATACTCTTTCCTCGAATTCAACAGGGTGCACACTTCCGCTGCGTGGGGCCAGGGTATGCTGAACGACTTCGGGTTCGGCTTCGGCGTCAATTCCTACTCCACAGGCAGTTTCATATCGAGGGATGTATTCGGCAACCCGTTGAAAGAAATGACAGATTTTGAGATTTCTCTCGTTGGCGCTGCTTCCTACAAACTGGAATTCGCCAGTGTCGGTGTCGCACTCAAATACCTGAGCC
Organism: uncultured Hyphomicrobiales bacterium; assembly: GCA_964634885.1. Lineage (GTDB taxonomy): Bacteria > Bacteroidota > Ignavibacteria > Kapaibacteriales > UBA2268 > DAINRZ01. Next base: position 34,869 of record CAZWLN010000015.1, read on the forward strand.
ATTCCCTCGTTGGCTCGAACTACTCCGCTGACGGCGTCTCGATGGACCTGGGAACGAAGTTCAATATTATGGACCTGTTCACCTTCGGCCTGGCAATCCAGAACCTTTCCGGTGTGATGATGTGGGACACTCCCGAAGACGAAACCAACATCCTCCCCTTCACCGTCAGGACCGGCGTAGCATTTGAATATGCCCTGAACGAGGAGGAATACACAACGAGGTCGTCGGTAAGCGGAGAACTGGAAAACGTTTACGTCCCTGCCTCCCGCTATATTCTCTTTGCCCTCGACGCCGTACTGACACAGTACGAAGAAGGCCCGCAGATCATTCTCGGTATCGAAGGCGTTCCCCATGAAGTAATTGCTTTCAGGGCAGGCATCAACATCGTCGGGGACAAGCTCGGAGCCTGGAAGTTTTTCCCAATGACCGTTTGGGGGTTCGGCGTTTCCTTAAGGCCGAATTTCGAAGGCCTTCCCTTCAGGTTCAATGTTGACTACTCCGTCGGCAGCGATTACATGGCTTCAAACGGAATTGCTCACCACATCTCAATCTTCTTTGACCTGAAAGAAGAGTAGCACTTGGGGATTATTGCATTACCGGAACAGTATATCACATAAAATAAAACCATATAGTACATAGTCTATTTTAATTTTGGCTGTGCAATGTGGAAACTTATTTTTGAAATTTTATTAATAATAATCGTGTTCATAGTGAAATTCTTCATTCCTTCATAAAGAACAGCCCCAATAAGGCCGAAGGAACAGCCTTCTGCCTTCGGACCCCGGCCAATACTACTTAAAAAGCTGCCATGGCGGCTATCTGTCAAAAGCCATAAAATTATTTTCCACAGCCCTATTAATATTTTTCGTTTTTATGATATTAGTGTTATTTTTGTTTAATCTTTATTAATTAATATAGTTTTGAATTTATATGAAAAAATCCAAAGAAGATATTATGGAAGAAAAACAGCCTGAAGTTGACAAAGAGAAACTCAAAGCAGTTAAGTTTGCAATCGAGCAGATAGAAAAGCAGCATGGCAAAGGCGCCATCATGCGCCTGAGCGATACGAACGTCGTCAAGGTACCCGCCATCTCCACCGGCTGTATGTCCTTAGACGCAGCCATCGGCATCGGCGGCGTGCCCAAAGGAAGAATCATCGAGGTCTTTGGCCCCGAGTCCTCCGGTAAGACTACCATCTGCCTCCATGTAATTGCCGAAGCCCAGAAACAGGGCGGCCTGGCAGCGTTCATCGACACTGAACATGCTCTCGACATCAACTATGCACAGAGACTTGGGATTGACCTGAACAACCTGCTGCTGTCCCAGCCGGAGTTCGGCGAACAGGCCCTCGAAATAGTCGAAACCCTCGTACGAAGCGGAGCCATCGACGTAATCGTCATCGACTCCGTAGCAGCCCTTACACCGAGAGTTGAGATCGAAGGCGAAATGGGCGATTCACAAATGGGCTCTCAGGCAAGGCTCATGTCCCAGGCAATGCGTAAACTGAACGCAGCCATCGGCAAATCCAACACCTGTGTAATGTTCACAAACCAGCTCCGCAGTAAGATCGGCGTCATTTACGGCAATCCCGAAACCACCACCGGCGGCAACGCCCTGAAATTCTACGCCTCGGTACGAATCGACATCAGGCGCAAGGAAGTCATCAAAGAAGGCCAGAACATCGTCGGTAACCGTGTCCGCGCCAAAATTGTCAAGAACAAGGTTGCTCCCCCCTTCAAAGAAGTCGAATTCGACATCATGTATAATGAAGGTATTTCGAAAATCGGCGACCTCATCGACGTCGGCACCGAATTCGGCATCATCCAGAAAAGTGGTTCCTGGTATGCCTTTGGAGGCGAACGCGTCCAGGGCAGGGACGGCCTTAAAAAGATACTTACGGACGACAAGAAAATACTCGCCGAACTGGAAACAAAAGTCAAGGAAATGCTTACTCCCGAAAATTTCAAGGGCAAAGAACAAACTGTTGAAGAATAGGCAGTACCCGGCAAGTAAAAATGAATCCTGACGGGAACACTACTATTGTCAATATTGCAGCCGGCAAAACCAGGGATCATTGCACTGTAATGCTCAGTAACGGAGAGTTGCTGAGCATTCATATTGATATTGTCCTGAAGAACAACCTCAGAAAAGGCTCCCCCCTGACCGAAGAGCTCTTAGACAGCCTCTCTAAGCAGCAGCGGATCGGCGAGGCCAGGAATAAGGCTTTCAATTATGCTTCAGGCTTGGACAAGACAGAGTATATGACAATCCAAAACCTGAAACTGAAAGGCTTCACCACCGAAGAGATTGAACCTGCCGTCCATTACCTTAAAGAATACGGATTGATCGACGACCTGCAATTCTGCAGGAAATTCATCGAAGCCGCACTAAGGAAAAAACCCTCGGGAAAGATGAACCTCACCGCCGAGCTTTTGAAACGTGGCGTTGACAGACAGACAATCCAGGATGCCCTCGACGAATGTTACCCTGAGGAAGACACGGAAAGCCTTGCACTCAACGCTGCCAGGAAGAAACTTCGACTTGTAAAGGGTAAGGACATTGCCAAACAGAAAGCGTCCATCGTTGCGTTCCTCCAGAGAAAGGGCTTTTCATATCCTGTAATTTCAAAGGTTTTGAGCGAACTGAACCTCGGTCCTGACGATGATTAAATATAATCCCAATTATTATTGCCGTAAATACGTTAATATTCTTTGCGATTGTGAAAATTTGAAAAGATTATTATTGTTTTGAGAATAGATTATAAAATATCATTGGTTTTGGCTGCTGCCATCCTGTGTTTATTCAGCCCTGCCCCGGGAAAAGATCAAATAAGCCTGAAACAGAGGCTTCCAAACACTGTAAACAGCTATGAGAAATCCATCGTTCCCGTCGTCACTGTCGATGGGAAATTCCTGTATTTCGACAGAAAGAACCACCCGGACAACTACGGGAGCATCAATGACCCTGACGACATCTGGTACAGCAGGAGGATTTTCCCTTCCGACTTCATAGACTACGATTCGCTTTCAGTCCCGCTGCTGGATAAAGACATCGATCACCTCGTCAGGGACAATGCAATCGAAAAATATTTACTCAATAACGGCAACGGGCACACCAGTAATCCGTCGCTGCCGATTGACAGCCTGAGCTGGCTCGAACCGGAAAACGCGGGTAGTCCAATCAATACCCCCTACTCGGATGTATTGTTTTCAATTACGCCCGACGGCAACACTGCACTTGTTTACGGCATTTACGACAACTATTCCGGCAGTAAGACTCCCGGATTTTCACTTTCGAAGAAGAAAAACGGACGATGGTCCGCTCCTGAACCATTAGTAATAAAGAACTATTACAACAACCTGTCCCAGAGAGAAGGCTATTCGACACGTTTTTTTTACGGCAGCCTCTCAGCCGACTGCCGCACACTGATATTGTCTTTAAACAGGATGGACGGGCACGGCGACCTGGACCTGTACGTATGCTTCAGGCTGGACGGCAACGAATGGACAGAGCCTGTCAATCTCGGCTCTGTCGTCAACAGTTCATCGATAGAAGCAGCGCCGTACCTTGCAATGGACGGCAGAAGCCTCTACTTTGCCACTAACGGCCGGAACGGTTACGGCATGCTCGACCTGTACGTAACAAGGCGGCTCGACGACTCCTGGACAAACTGGAGTGAACCACAGAATCTCGGTCCGGCAATCAACAGCGAATTCGACGAAAAGGGCATCTGTTTCGCCTCGCTTGGCAATGAGGCTTACATCATCTCCAAAGACACCGCCGACAAGAGATACGGCATTTACAGGACTGCAGTACCGCCGGAATTCATGCCCGGCGCCTATTATTTATACAACGGTTCATTCTTCAGGCTGGACGGCGCGAACCTCAGCTACTACAAGGGCAGGGTTACAATCTCCCTGTGGCGTCCCGGCGAACCCGCCTCCTATTATTCTACGGACAATTACAGTAATGAATACTTTATTGCCATACCTACTGGTGAGAAAACGATCATTAAGTTCTCGGCAGAAGGCATGTCCGAACGTGAAATAGTAACAGACACCTTAACCGCCGGTAAACCCCAATTGGTAAAGAAAGACATCCTCTTCCGGAAACCCGAAGTTACTGCCAATCACCTGACGCTTCTGTTCGATTATGACGACGATAGGGTTACCGACAGCGCTGCTGCAGCCGTCAAAGACATGGTTTCGAGAATCAGGCCCAGGGCCAGGGTCCTGATCACGGGGCACGCCGACGAGCAGGGCACTGCCGGCCATAATAACAGCCTGTCGATGCGCAGGGCAAAGAATGTAGCGGCCTACCTGGCGTCTCTGGGTGTCGATCCGAAGATAATCGTAACCGGCTGGAAAGGCTCGTCACAGCCCCTGTCAAAAGACCTCAGCAAAAACCGGCGGGTAGAAGTGATTATTGAATAATCTGTCGCCATTTGCCTCTATCTGCATACACTCAACATATATGCCCGTACACCCTCCCTGCTCCTGATGATCAGGCAGTAAGCGCCGTTTCCGAGTCCTTCTGTCGCGATCGTAACCTTATGCTCATCGTCGGAAACCGCTCCTGCTACCATATTTTTAACCAGTCTGCCGGTAAGGTCGTACAATTCCACAGATAGCAATCCACAACCGTCGGCAATAATATGCAAGTCTGAGTTGCCGGTTACTGGATTGGGATATACCAGTGTATTCAATGATTCATCCGTTCCCACCACGGCATTGCTTTTGAGAACTCCCTCCACCCTGCCTTCTACAACCGGCGAAACATTCGCCATCAGGTTAAGGTATCCTGCAACTACCTGGCTTTCGGTGTTGTCCTTACTAACCATCAATACATTTTCCAAAGGTATGTTAAGGTTCTGTAAAAAGTAATAAATAAACTCATTAACGGTTACCGAGTATTTACTTCCTGTGTTAAGGGGCGTACCGCCAATCGTTACTGACTTCAATCCCGGCTTATAATCCACATAGTACTCATATTTCATGCCCGAACACTGAACCAGGTATTCATCATTGAGGGGCATCGAAGTGTTGGACACTAAATACTCCAGAATAGCCCATAAATAGACGCCGGAGATCGTAAAAGTGTACAAACGGTACCCCAGGCCGTTGTCGGCATTGAATCCATAGCCGATCATACGGAATACATCTGCCGGTACTACCGGCCCTTTGAACAGAGGCTGTGCCGTCAGCCCACCGCAGGTAATTGCAATATCTGTACCGGTAAAAGCCCGGAAAGCATCGGTTACCAGATTGCCGGCAGGAGTGTCGTGATGGCCCGGAAAAGCAAGAGAATCGGCAATTTCGTAGAAATCGGCGCCGGCAACGGCTATTTTTCGGGTATATATTCCGGGAAACAGCGCCTCAATCTGTGCCTTCAACACAGACAAACCGGCATCGACAGACGAATCTTCAGCCATGCTCTCTTCGAGTGGTACCAGCCTGTAATCGAAGCCTGTAACCGATCCGCCCTCCACTTCTATCCCAATCCTGCCTATTGCCTTGTAAAAAGCGCCCGCCTGAACTATCCTCACAGTTTTCCCTCCGTTCGGAACTTCAATAGGCTCTGTCCTGTAAATATGGTCATGGCCTCCGACGATGATGTCGATTCCGGGTACGGACGAGGCAATCTGCCTGTCCACGCTTTCACCGAGATGTGACAACAGGATGACGACGTCGCAGGAATCTTTCTTTAGTGATTCTACACAAATCCGTGCGGTTTCGGCCAGGCTGTCGCCGATGGCCACCGGAGCCAGCAGCGGGGATGTGTTGGTTTCTGGGGTGGTCAGGCCGAAGACACCGACCCTGACGTCTCCGTACTGTTTGATTATGGAAGAGGAGACATAGTCTTTCAGCCTCGATACGGATGAATCTTCGGCAATGAGATTTGCTGCCAGGACTGGGATTCTGCCGTATGCAAAACCGCTGTCCAGCGTCTTGAGGAGTGCCGCAGGGCCAAGGTCAAATTCGTGGTTGCCAGGGACAATGGCGTCGCAGCCGATCTGTGCCAGAATCCTCAGTTCAGGCACACCGAAAAAGATATTGAAGAACAGGTCGCCTGTGTAGAAATCGCCCGCGTGGAACAGCAATGTGTTCGGGTTGGCTTTCTTTTCCTTCGCAATGTAATCGACGGCCCGCGCCAGCCCGCCATAGGTACAGCTCAGGTCATCTCTCCTCGGAGCCCCGGCAAGCAGATTGGAGTGGCTGTCGTTGAGATGAAGTATTGTGATGGACTCTGACAACAGGTTACAGGAGGCTGTTAAAAGGACAATTGCAACAAAGAGTAAGGCTGCCTGTTTTTTCATAAGTACCTTTATTAGTTTATTGATTACTTACAAATGCAACATAATCAAATCAATAGGTTAAGGCAAATCATTTATTCAACACATCCTTGCCGATGGGATATTCTCCGGAGAAAGAATATTGACCTGAAGCCATGGTGGTTTTAGTGCCGGCAGTCCCGGTTTCTGCCGATCGAATAAAAAACAGATATGTATCAACTACCATCTCCCGCCTCCCCTCCCGGAACCGGAAGGGGATAATGGCAGGAGAACCCGCTCCGTCTGCTACTTCTAAGTTTTGTAAAACACCAGGCGACTTTCCCTCTAAAGCCTATGTTCACGTAACAGAAGGTACGGTTAAAAAAACCAAATCATTTCTTCAGGAATTTTCCAAAGGTGCAGTGTCCGTCGTCATATTGCACCTTCAGGAAGTAACAACCCGCAGGAAGTCCCGAAACATCGACAGAGGCATTCCCTTTAGCAGTGAGGCACATGGCTGTTTCACCCAGGCAATTGGTAATAACAATGATTCCCTGACGGTCGCCTACACCAACTGTAATAAGGCCTTCCGCAGGATTGGGGTAAACGGCAGAGGCAGGCAGTAAACCACTGATTTCATCATCCACACCTGTCTGGACGCCGTCGGTTTCTTTCGGGCAGAAGTCCCAGCTCAATATCTTATGGTCCTGGAAGGAACTGCCTGTTGCAGCAGTAAACCCTACATAGGCCCATTCGTTCTGGTAAAGGTCGAGCAATTCTTCAAGGTCAACATTGTCAACCTTCAATATCGGATAGGTAAAATAGCCGAAACTGTTACTGATGAAAACCCTGATAGTATGATACTCAACATTGTAATCAATTTTGCCATAGTAAAGGTCCGAGTTGGACATTATCTCCATGAAACTTGAAACAATTCCCAGTTCGGAACCGGAAGAATGGTTTGCAGAATTGGCTTCTTTGCCCTTCGACATTACGGCAATGTGGTTACCGTTGGGATCGAACAGGCTTTCAATCTGGTTTTTGTCGTTGGAAAACAGGTCAAATTCCACTGCAAGACTGTTCTTAAGAGGTGCATAGCCTATATGGCCGCCGGCCAGGCCGACAATATTGGGTTTGTTGTTCTGAATGACAAAAGCAAAACCGTCGGCGCCGGGTTGAGAGGTATCCGCATCCCTTCCATTGTAACCGTTAGAAATCCTGAAAGAAAACACTGTCGAGAAACCCTGTTTCACCGGTACAAGGTGTTTGTACCAGATGGCGCCCATCCTGTTGTAGTTTGCCTCTGTCAGCCTCACCATTTTCTTGTATGGTGTAGCGTTGCCAACATATATAATATTTTTATCATCGGTAAAATCCGGATAGGAAAAGCTGGTTTCGTCGCAGTCGTAGATGTCCTTTGGCCCGAACTGGACAATGAACCCTTCATACATGCCGTTGTATGCATACTTCGATGAAGAGTCGATATCGACAATATCCCTGCTGTAGGTAGTGCCGCAAATAACCAATTCATCCCTGGAATTGAAAGCTATTCCGCTTCCGTAGTCCAGTTCGCTGCCACCGAAATATGACGAATAAACGCAGCCACCCAGGCTGTCGAGCACCAGCAGGAATGCGTCTCTTTTGTCCTGGTAAACCCTCTGGTATGCATCAGGAGACACATACAATCCGGTACCGGCTACGCAATCGGTAACCACTACATTGTCCGCCGTGTCCACGTGAATGCCGCCGCCAACGGACAGCTCAGATGTCTCCCACGATTCGGTAGAACCATAATATGTACTCCACACCAGCTTGCCGTTCATGTCGAATTTGGCAACATACTGATCCCAGTATCCTTTAAGGTATTCCTGGATTGCATTTTTTGTAATACCGAAGTCTTTACTGCGTGTCGTACCTGAAACAAGAATATTATTATGGTGGTCAACCACCATTCTCTTTGCCCTGTCATTGTCGCTGCCGCCGTAGAATGTTGACCAGACAACGTTGAAATTCTTGTCGAACTTTGTCAGTACCAGGTCGCTCTTGCTGTTATATTTCTGCACCGGGTTCTTCGTCGGATAATCGCTGCTGTTGGTCTCACCAAAAACAATAATATTCCCGTCAATGTCGAAATCGAAACTGATGCCCATATCCCTTGCCGAACCGCCCCAGTATGAAGAGTACAGCAACCTGTAATCCGGGCTGAACTTGATAATTATGAGATCCGTTCCGTCGATTTTCTTTTTCATCGCATTTTGTGTAATCGGTATCAGCTTGCTTTCGGTGTAACCGAATATAAACACATTGCCGGCGCTGTCTAAGTGAATATCATTAAGGTAGTCATATTGCTCGCCGCCAAATTCGGTCAGGTATTCAATTTTACCTTTTTCGGTCAGTTTTCCGATTACTCCGTCAACCCCGCTGGAGTCGAGTTTCACATAGGCATTATCGGTAAACGGCGCCGTATTATCTTCCCAGTAATGGCTGCCGCAAAACCATATCGTATTGTCAGCCGCAGTTGTAATTTTGCTGATGTCTATGCAGCCCATAAAAGTAACCCATTTGATATTATGGAATTTATCATACTTACAGATGAAACAGCTGCCGTTTACATCAACTCTAGGATAGCCGGGTTTGTAAATTTTAGAGAAATCAAGGCTGTAGGTAGTGCCTCCGACAAAAATATTGTCAAGAGAATCGATTGCGATGGCATATACATAATCATTAAGGGAACCACCCGTGTAGGTAGCCCAGGCAATGTTATTGTTAAAGCCCTGAATCGCGGGTAAGCTGTTTTTACCTTCTTCGTCTTCCGTACTTTCACCGGCAAATCCGACCTGGCAAACTTCCTCCAGCCCCTTTTCCTTTACAGCCTGCAGCAATGTCCGGTACAGTTGCTCTCCTTCGGGGCTACGGCCTACGGAAACGACGAGTTTTCCCCGGCGCAGGGATAGCTGCAGTCCGGCGCCGTTTGCAACACCGGGATAGTCAACGGTGCTGTAAGCCGGAACATTGAGGATGCCGTCTTTATTCTCCGGGGTATAGAAGTTGGAATAGAAGTCCATCCTGCCCAGAAAGCGACGGCCGCTGTCCGTGAACCCGGGAACCGGCAGGTCGGTACGTATCAGCCTAACGTTTACTTCCCGGTCTTCGGGGACATTTTTCATAGTAATTGTTCTTTCGTTTTCACCATCCTCTCCGGAACAATCAGGGCTAACCACGACAAAACTGAGCCCGGTCGTTGTTACATATACTGTTCCGCCACGCAACTCCCCATAGCAGATGATGGCGGCTCCGTCAGCGCTGCTGCCGCTATTGACCTGTCCGCGGTTTTCGACAAAGTAACTGCCGGCTGACAGGACTGGCAGGTTAAAAACAAAAATCAGTAAAGCAAGTGCAATCAGGTAATAATACTTCTTCATAAATACTATACATTTATTCATATTCTGTAATTTTTCAAAAAGTATATACTTTTGCCCAGTATTTCATATGTATTAACAATTCAAACGCAAAAAAGTTACACAATTTTTTATATTTTTTTTATTTTTTTTCGGATTAGATGTGAATTTTCGGAAGAAGAGTAAAATCAATGAAATATAAATGTGAAAATATGAAGAGGAAAATTATTGCTGAGAAAGCCTGATAATCTGCATTCTACCCAACGCCACAGGCGTTGAACATCTGTAACAAAAAGAACCAAAAAAAAACCGGTAAGTCCTTCTTGAACTTACCGGCTGTCTGTAAAACATTTTCAGCTTATGATTAGCTTTTCTTCGACGCTATCGCCTGTTTTTCGATAGAGATTTTTACGTTGTCGGCAATCTGGATGACGAAAGTGTTGCCGTCGATGTCGGTTACTGTACCGTGAATGCCGGCAGTAGTAATGATCTTGTCACCCTTGTGAATGCTGTCCAGCATTGCCTGGTGCTGCTTTGCACGCTTCTGCTGGGGCCTGATCATCATGAAATACATGATGAGGATGATGGCGCCGAACATAATTAATGTAGGAATCATCGATTCGAGGCTGCCGCCGCCTTTACCGTCAGCCGGAGCTCCCATGGCTACTGTAAGTAATAAATTTTCAAACATTTCAATCCCTTAGAATATAACAAATTACAAAACTTCTTCTCTATAGTTTTCCAAAAAACAATCTTTCCATTGACGAAACTCTCCCGAAAGTATTTTCTCCCTTGCCGTTGTGAGTAACCATTTGTAAAAAGCCAGGTTATGATGTGTCGCAATCTGCAGTCCGAGAATTTCTCCGGCTTTGAACAGGTGCCTGAGGTAGCCCAGGGAGTAATTGGTACTGGCAGAGGAGTCGACGGCTTCGTCGATAGGCTCGTCAGACGTTGCGTACTTAGCGTTCCTGATGTTGATCTTCCCTTTCGTCGTAAAAAGCTGGCCGTTACGTGCATTGCGCGTCGGCAGGACGCAGTCGAACATATCGATGCCGAGGCCGATACATTCGAGTATGTTCTGCGGGGTGCCGACACCCATCAGGTAGCGGGGTTTGTCCACAGGGAGCATTTCCGTTGACAAGCCTGCAATCTCATACATCATCTCTGCCGGCTCGCCGACGGACAGGCCACCGATGGCATAGCCGTCAAATCCGATGTCGAGCATCTTGTTCTGGTAGTCTTTCCTCAGTTCAGGGTACATGCTCCCCTGCCCGATTGAGAACATGAACTGCCTTTTGCCGTAGAGTGGTTCTGTCTTTTCGAATTCGGACTTAGAACGCTTCGCCCAGTTCCAGGACAAGTCTGCCGATTTTTTCGCTGTTTGAATATCAGAAGGATAGGGTGTGCATTCGTCGAGAACCATCATGATATCGGAGCCGATGAACCTTTGTATCTCCACGACTTTCTCAGGAGTAAAGAAGTGGTTGGACCCGTCGATGTGAGACTTGAACTTTACGCCTTCCTCCGTCAGTTTCCTGAGGTCCTTCAGGGAGAACACCTGGTAACCGCCGCTGTCAGTCAGGATTGCCCTGTCCCAGGACATGAACTTGTGCAGGCCGCCGAAACTGTTTAGTATCTGCGTCCCTGGTTTCAGGTACAAATGGTATGTATTTGAAAGTATTAACTTAATATCCATCTCTGCGAGGGTTTTCTGGTCCATCGCCTTAACTGTACCCTGGGTGCCGACGGGCATGAAAACAGGCGTCTCGACGATGCCCCTGCCGGTGTGAAGCAAACCGGCACGAGCGCTTGTCCCGCTGTCGGTTTTTACCAATTCGAATATTTCATTCATCATATTTTAGAGTTTGAAATTTTGTTAAAAACGCCCCGATTGTGTTTACAGTTACCAGTGATAGGGCTGTTCCGGCAACATCAGCCACCCAATCGAAAATATCTGCCGACCTGCCGGGAACAAAATACTGGTGCAGTTCGTCGCTGAAACCGTAAACGGCGCCGGCAAGAATGACGATCCACACTATCGAAGCTTTACTTGTACCCGGTTTCATACCTGAAATTGCCGCGATTAAAAGAACACCGTACACAAAATACTCTGCCAGATGTACAATTTTATCCCAGTATTCAAAGCCCAGGTCGATGAAGTCCGGCTGTGGTATCGCCGACATAACGAAAATCAGGCATGAATAGAAGACAAAAGGAGCTGTTACTAATAGCCTGAAGCTGGACTTACTCACCTGACACCACCCGGAATACATATTTCAAAGAATCGATGATGGCAGACGCCGTCAGGGTAACCTGGGAATACTCCCCGGCATAGTAATCGCCGGCGGCGGCATGAAGATAGACTCCAAGGGCTGCCGCCCGGTAAGGAGGTACTCCCTGCGCCAGAAGCGAAGCAATTATTCCCGTCAGGACATCGCCGCTGCCGGCTGTGGCCATTCCCGGATTGCCGTTCAGGTTGAGGTAAGCGGTTTCCCCGTCTGTAATTATTACAGGCACATGTTTCAGGACAATGATACAGTCCAGCTTCCTTGCCCATTCCTTAGTAATATTAAGAGCATCTTTTTCAATTTCCTCCCTTGCCACACCTGTCAGCCTTGCCAGTTCGCCGGTATGAGGAGTAAGGACGATGTTCTTACGCAGTTTGCTTTTCTTGTCTAAAGCCCGCAGGCCGTCGGCGTCAATTACAACGGGCGTATTCTTATCGAGTTTCTTAAGAAGCTGTTTTACCAGTTCGGTCGTTTCCGGTTCCGAACCCAATCCGGAACCTACTGCAAGTGCATCGGATTTTCCGGCTTCCTCCATGATTGTGTCCAAACTGCGAAGGCTGACACAATCGTCAGAGTCAGACTCCATTTTTTTAAAAATCACCTCCGGAAGGATGGAACTGCTGTACCCCGTAGAAAACAGCTTAACCAGCCCTGCTCCGGATGTAATAGCCGCATTGGCACATAGTGTCCCGGCCCCGGCGTACAGCGCCGAACCTGCTACAATCAGCAGCCTGCCGTAATCAAACTTCGAACTTACTTTTTTCCTCTGAGGCATCGCCCCCTTAATGTCTTCGAATTCGAGCGAAAAAGTTGTTGCAAACTCTTCGGCGATGAAGTCAGGGACTCCCAGTCCGGCAACATATATTTCACCGCAGAGTTCAATGCCGTCGTTAACCATCATGCCGGTCTTCGGGGCAAACATGGTAATCGTAACGTCAGCCCTGAAAGCGTCAGGATGGGCAATGCCCGTTTCGACGTTCAGCCCGGTGGGAGAATCGAGGGCAATCCTGAAGGCGTCAGCATTATTTGCATGTTTTACCAAAGACAGTACCGGTTCCCTGAGGCTCCCGCTGCCGCCAACCCCGATGAGCGCATCGATTATTATGTCGCAGTCAAAAGAAGCATTTTGGAGCTTTTTTTCGTCCCCGATATGTGTTACTTCTACACCCAAATTGAGAAGGGCAGAAAAATTGGCTGCCGTTTCCAGGCTCATGCTCTCTTCTTTGCCGACCCACAGGACGCGGACATGTGCACGGCCAATCAGGTGCCGGGCAAGTGCAAATCCGTCGCCGCCGTTGTTTCCGCTACCGCAGAGAAGGACAATAGACTGTTCGCCGCTTTCGTCGTCGAGAACTGTGTCAAGAATGACCCCGGCACAGGAACGCGCTGCATTCTCCATCAACAATGCCCCGGGTACGCCGTACCGGTTAATAGCCGAATCGTCGGCCTTTCGCATTTCTTCAGGTGTCAGTATTCTCAGCATAATATTTCAAAAAATTAAGTTATTTTTACAAATTAATTTACATGAATCATGGAAACATAAATATCAAAATTACGTATATTTGATGAATTTTTATATTGATAATAAACTGAGATGATTAATAAAAAGGCAGGGGCAAGATTTCTTCTCTATCTGATTCTGGTGATAGTACTCTTCAGGGTCGGTGGAGACATCTTTCTGTTTGTCCTGCACACGTTCTCCCCGATGACACCGTCTCTGTGGAAAACGTTCACATCGCTGCTCCTGACCTTTACGCTGTTCATCTTCCTTTTCAGGGGCGCCGATTCCCTCCGGCCTTCAACCGGCTCAGACCTTCCGACCGAATACTTCAGAGAACTGAAATTCATACTCCTCTTTATATTTATACTATTAGTCTCGAAATCGTTGGTTCTGGATAATCCCCAGAGCATGGACCACAACATCCTTGCCCTGATTTACGGCGACCTCCTTGCCATGTACACAATTTTTATTTCCATATATTTCTTCCGTTTTTTCTACAAATGGCAGAACAACTACCGCCATTCCAGGACAAGAGTATATATTAAGATCATTTATGTATGCATCATATTACTGATAATACTCTTTCCCATCTTCGACAGTCCTGTTGTAAACATTACGGGTGACAGGATACCGGAAGACGTCAGGTCGGCCATCAGGGCCATCACATTGCTCGTTCTCATCGTCCTGATGTTCTGTGTCCTGCTGATATCGAAAAAGAATGACTGGATTGCCGTACTGCCCAAGAAGAAGAAGCTCAATTTCCTGTTCATGGTTTTACTTGCATTCATATTGCTCATTGCTTTCGACATCGGCCATGACAACAGCGACTCCCTGCACAAGACGCTCTATGTTTTCTCGCCGTTCTGCGCCCGTTTCATATACATCACGGTTTTCATCCTGTCTGTCTATTTCATCAGGATAATCCTTACAACACTTGGCTCATTGCCAACAGCCGAGATTGTCGAACACCAGACCCACGAGATACAGTCCCTTACCTATCTCAGCAGGGTACTGGCAGCTAACAGGGATATAAACACCATCATCGAAAGCGTTACGGAAATGGCCCTCCGGGCAAGCAGCGGTTCTGCCGCCTGGCTCGAAAAATACAACGGCGGGGAAAAACCTGAGCTTGTGTCGGTAAAATTTATTACTGAAACAGCAATCAGGGATCTGTACGAACATTGTAACCTGGACACAATACTCAGGAACCTGAAAGAACCTGCCCTTGTCGAATCTGTACCCGAAGACAGGACTCTTCTCAGCAATACTTCCGTCTTCTCCCTGTACGCCAAATCGATGATTGCCGTTCCAATATACGCCAACAACAACCGCTTCGGCTCATTAGTAGTATTCCACCCTGAAGAATACGGCTTCAACATCGAAAGGCTGAAAGTCCTTGCCTCTTTCAACGACAATATCGCCATTGCCATCGAGAACACCAGGCTCATCGCAGATTCCATCGAGAAAGAGAAATACAGGAAGGAGCTAAAGCTGGCACGGGACATGCAGTTGAAACTGCTGCCGCAGAAACTGCCGTCGATTGCCAATTATGAGATTTCTGCCTATGCCCAGCCTGCCGAAGAAGTTGGCGGAGACTTCTACGACATTTTCCAGCTAAAGAACGGTAAATACTGCATACTAATCGGCGACGTATCAGGCAAAGGCATCAGCGCCGCGTTCTATATGGCGCAGCTCAAAGGCATAGTCCTGGCCATTGCCAAGGAATCCGGCAACGCTACGGAAGTCTTGTGCAAGCTCAATGACACTCTGCACGGGAACATGGACAAAAGGATGTACATCACACTTACCGCTTTGATCATCGAAGACAGCAAAGGCAACATCACCATTGCACGTGCGGGCCACCTGCCGGCCTTCCTTGTCTCCGGCCCCGGGTGTGTACTGATACAGCCGCCTGGCATCGGCTTAGGGCTGACAAGCAACAGTTTTTTCTGCAGGAATATCGAAGAAAGCAAAGTGGCATTAAGCCCCAATGACGCTTTTGTATTAATCACCGACGGAGTGAACGAAGCACGCAATAATAAAAATGAAGAATTGGGATTAAATAATTTGAAACAATTTCTCGAAAACAGAGTATATAGGTATAGCGGCGAATATATTGAAGGGATAAATGCTTATGTTACTGGCTATATGGAAGGAAATATACAATTGGACGACATTACGATCATATCTCTCGTTTATAAAGGAGAATCGTAATATTAGGTCCGATTTTTGCATAATGATGAATGTGAGCAATATTTTTACAAAATAAATGACGGGAGAAAATGAATGCCGGAAGCCGGAAACTTTGAAATAACAAAAGAAATGAAGTCGGGTGTTGACTGCATCTACCTGAAAGGCTATCTCGACGCCCACACGGCGCCGGACCTGGAGAATGTACTCAGCGACTCGATTGCGAAAGGCAACAATAAAATCATTGTCAATTTCCGCGACCTGGACTACATCAGCAGCGCCGGCCTGGGCGTGTTTATGGCTTTCATCGAAGAAATCAGGGATGGCGGCGGAGACATCAAGATGGCCGAGATGAGGCCCAGAGTATTCAATGTCTTTGATTTACTTGGATTTCCAGTTTTGTTTGATATTGTCGATAATGAAACTAATGCTGTGGATAAATTTAATAAGATAGATTGAAATGAAGAAAAAAGCAGCCCGGGAAGTGAAACACGTAGTCTTCAAAAGCAATTTTGCAGAATTGAGCCGCATTCGCGATTATATTCTGGAGAATGCCAGGGCATTCGGATTCACCGACGACGAAGCCTACAAGATATCACTGGCAGTGGACGAAGCATGTTCGAACCTCATCAGGCACGCTTTCATGTTTGACGACAGCAGAACCATCCAGTTGTTCATCGAAACAACCGACAACAGCTTCATCGTCAACATCGTTGACGACGGCAGCCCCTTCAACCCTCTTGAAGTACCGCTGCAAAACATGAAAGAGTATATGGAGCAGATGAAACGCGGCGGACTGGGAATACACCTCATGAGATCGGTAATGGACAACATTACTTACTATCCTTCGAACAAATCCAATCCGCAAAATATTCTCAAATTGCAAAAGACCTTAAATTAAGATTTTTTTTTATTTGTAATTCTATCATATATTTGCTTTCATATTTGGTGGATGTGTGAATATCTCTGAGTTGAATGAAAGCTGTCATTATTATGTCCGGTCTGGCCGTCGGCATCATTGTCGGACTGATCCCCCGCGCCGGGAAACCCGCTCCCCTGTACTGGAAACTGCTGGTTCTGCTGTTCGTAACTGCAACAATTGTGCTGAACCTCGTGCCACCACTTGCCGGAACACTCGGCGAAGTAAAATTCATGACCGGGAAAGTAGATTATGAATCCATTCCGGTTCTGGCTGTGCTGAATGTCGAGGACAGCTCTGCTCATGCACAGGACTCTTCAGGCAATTGTATTATACCTGTCGGCAATGCAGGTATTTGGAAAATCCGGTTCCCTGAGCGGCTTGTCATCCCGGCAGCTAAATTAGACAAGAGTTTTACTTCCGACGATGAGCTGTTGCTGAATGTCAGGTACAATCCTGATGGACATGTTTTCGAATATTTCTCGGCCTCTGCCGTCAACCCCATTTTCACCCTACCCTATGTCGCCGGGTTGGGCGAGAGGATCAGGATCATGAATTTCCATGTACCGGTGGCATGGATTACCGTCCTGGCATACCTGGTGTCCATGATTTATTCCATACTGTACCTCAGGAGAAGGAATCCCGACGACGACCTGAAAGCCGTGTCGGCAGCAGTACTCGGGACATTGTTCTGCCTGCTGGCAACGGTAACAGGAATGATCTGGGCCAAATTCAACTGGGGCACATACTGGAACTGGGACCCGCGGGAAGTATCCATATTCATCCTGCTGCTTGTATATTTTGCCTATTTTGCTTTGAGGTTCGCCGTTGACAATGAATTTGCCAGGGCACGTCTCAGCGCTGTCTATTCGATACTGGCATTCATCACCGTGCCGTTCCTGGTGTTCATACTCCCAAGGCTGCAGGCAGGCCTGCACCCCGGTTCCGGCTCAGAAGGCAACTTCGGCCCCGTCCTGAGTTCCGGAACGGAGATGTTGAATCCGGCGATGCAGGTTAATTTCAGCATCTCGATGGCGGCGTTCACGATGCTGTTCTTCTGGATGATGAACCTGACTTACAGATACAGAAAAGTAAACAGTCTGATGTCAAACTTAAATAACATATAGAATCAATGGAATTTCTAAAAGACAATCCGGTTTTTGTAACCATGCTGGTGGTCTCTGCCATCTGGCTGGTAATTGCAGTTTTTCTCTTCGTTGTCGATAAGAGACTTAAAAGAATAGAGAAAAGAATTGATATGATCATGGAAATGAAAAAAAGTGATAATACCTGAATAAATGAGGGTTGAAACATGAAAAAGATTGTAGTATTAGGCGCCGGCTATGTCGGCAGTGCAATTGCACGGGAATTGTCGCAGAAATACACCGTCATCTCTGCCGATATTAACCAGAAAGCCCTCAACGACCTGAAAAAAAAAGGCAACATCGGTACCTGCAATATTGACTTCAATGATCCGGACGTTATTAAGGCCACAATCAAGGACGCCGACATCGTTGTCTCTGCCACTCCGGGTTACCTCGGCTACAATGTCCTGAAAGCCATCATTGAAACCGGAAAGAATGTTGTGGACATATCATTCTTCCCTGAAGACGCTTTCCAGTTGGACGGCCAGGCAAAGAAAGCGGGAGTAACTGCCATCGTCGATTGCGGTGTTGCCCCCGGCATGCCCAATATCATCGCAGGTTACCATTACAGCCGCATGAAGATTGAATCGCTGGAATTTATGGTCGGCGGCCTGCCCTTCGAGAGGTCTCTGCCCTATCAGTACAAAGCTCCCTTCTCCCCTGTCGATGTACTGGAAGAGTACACCAGGCCGGCAAGGTATGTCGAAAACGGTAAGATCATCACAAAACCCGCCCTCTCGGAACCCGAACTTGTCTATTTTGACGGCATCGGCACACTGGAAGGCTTCCTGACCGACGGCCTGCGAAGCCTGATTAAGACCCTGAGGATTCCAAACATGAAAGAAAAGACCCTGCGCTATCCCGGCCACATCAAAAATATCCAGTTGCTGATCGACACGGGATTGCTCGACACCAACCCCGTAGAATTCGGCGGAGTCATGATCAAACCAATAGACTTCACTTCCAGGCTGCTGTTCGAGAAATGGAAACTGATGCCGGAAGACAAGGAATTCACCATTGTCGAAGTCAAGATCAGAGGCATCGAAGACGACAAGGAAGTACTGTACAAATATTATATGTACGACAAATTCCATGAGGACACAAAGACCAGTTCGATGGCACGTACAACGGGCTACACTGCCACCGCCGCCGTCAACCTGATATTAGACGGCCTTTTCAACGAAAAGGGTATAATTCCACCTGAATACTTAGGCAAAGATGAACAACACTTCAATTATATCATTAATTACCTGAAGGACAAGGAAGTACATTACTACCAGTCAAGGCAGGTAATCGAACCGGAAGAATGACACAGTCAACTGAAGGCCGGAACACACCCTGATGATCCTTATTGTATCGACAGCTTCCCCGGCTAACAAGCTTGCGCTCTGTTCCCTACTCGTATCTCAGGGCTTCGATCGGGTCGAGCTTTGCGGCTTTCCACGCCGGATAGGAACCGGAGATGATACCGAGCACGGTGCAAACAATGACGCTGACAATGATCCATGTAAATGTAATATCGAGTTCCATGCCGATGGCTGTACTTAACAGAGCAGCCGAGCCGATGCCGATCAGTATTCCGATGAAACCTCCCACCTGGCAAAGCGTAATTGTTTCGATGATGAACTGTAGCAGCACCGAACGCCTCTTCGCACCGATTGCTTTCCTGATGCCGATCTCCCTTGTACGCTCCTTCACGGAGACGAGCATGATGTTCATGATGCCGATGCCGGCGGCTATCAGAGCAAAAGCGCCGGAGACAATGCCGAAAATCGTCAGGTAGCTCGTCAGTCCGGCGAATTGTTCCGACAACGATTCATTGGTTTCCACTTCGAAACTGTTCTCCTCCCAGGGTTTCACCTCCCTGAGGCTCCTCAGTATGCCTATTGCCTCGTCCATTGTCGAATAGAGCGTATTTTTGTCCGTCGCCCTGACTGTCATGTCTAAGGATTCTTCCCAGCGGGAAACATAGTACCTCATGAAAATGGTAAGTGGAATAATAACCTGGTTGTCCTGGCTTTGGCCCATGATGGAGCCTTTGATTTCCAGTACACCGATGACCTGGAACAACTGTGAACCAATTTTCACCGACTTTCCAAGAGGGCTTGTGTTTGGGAAGAGCTTGACAACAACGTCATTGCCGATGATGGCCACGTTGCGCCTGCCGGTAATGTCCTCGGCAGTGAAGGCCCTGCCGCTTGTAACATTGATGTTGCTGATTGTGAAATAGTTCTCGTCGGTACCAATCAGCGTAACATCCGGATCGGTTTCAAAATCTTCGTATTTGATAGTATTGGATGAGGTAGCACAGGTTGCGTTAATGACAGAACCGGATTTCATACGTTTCCTGAAATCCTCATACTGTTCGAGAGTGATGGGCTTGCGTTTACGGTATTTCCACCAGCTCCCCGGCCCTATCTGTATCTGTGGCATCCTGAATATCTGGAAGGAAGTTTCTCCAAGTGCTGCCATCTCAGACTCCACAGTATTGTTAATCGAATCGACCAGTGTTCCGGAAACGATGATGGCAAAAACACCAATCGAAATGCTGAGTAGCGTCAGAGAGGTCCTCAGTTTATTGACCTTAATCGAGTCTATGGCGATCTTTATACTTTCTAATGTATTCATGCTATTCGTACCTCAGCGCATCAACCGGGTCGAGATTCGAAGCCCTGATGGCAGGGATGAGTCCCGACAATAATCCGACAAATAGTGAAACTATGCTTGCAATTATCAGCAGTTGCATCGGAATATACGGAGTAAGGAAATCAAACCCGGAAATGAATTTAGGTAGAATCGTAGCTACCAGGAAAACAAAGACCGAGACGAGAACTAAGGAGGTCAGCGCCCCGATGAAACACAGGGTCGAAGACTCCACAATGAACTGGAACCAGATCGATCGCTTCTTAGCCCCTATTGCCTTCCTGATGCCTATCTCGCGGGTTCTTTCGGTTACGGAAACAAACATTATGTTCATGATGCCGATGATGCCGACAATGAACGAAAGAATGGTCATGCCGATGCCCACACCCCAGACATAGAAACGGATGGAAGCCATCGAAGACTCCATTGCTTTTGTCTCATTGATCCCGAAGTCGTCAGGTTCACCGGGCTTCAATCCCCTTACCTGTCGCATCATGCCGATTGTCTCGGCCCGCACTTCGTTCATCATTGCTTCGGAACCTGCTTTTACATTGAACGACAGCGACCTCTCAATTTTACCGAATGCTTTAATGAAGGACTTCAATGGGATGATTGAAGTGTTATCCATGAAATCCATCAATGCTGTCCCCTGTTTTTTCACGACGCCAACCACAGTAAACGGTTTACCGTTCACTTTGATAGTCTTACCCTCAAAATCTCCGTTGGGGAATAGCATATTGTTGATGTTATAACCGAGTACAATTACGTTTGCACCGGACTGATCCTCGAACTGTGTAAAGAACCTGCCCTGGGTTACTTCTCCTGACGATGTCCGGGCATATTCATAGGTAGAGCCACAAATCAACAGTTCTTCGTATGTATCTTTACCGTACTTCATGGTAATGCCATTTTCCCTAATCTGCGGTACAATCACCATAGCAGATTTCATTTTGTCCTTGAACCTGTAAAACTGTTCGAGAGTCAGGTTCTTTCTTTGTTCGAGCAGTTTCCAGTTTTTTCCGCCGGCCCATTCGAATTTATCGACATAGAGCATGTCGGTACCTAAGGTCTCAAAAGTCGCCGTCATGGCATTGTCTAAGCCCGACAGTATCCAGCCCATAATGATGACGAATGAAATGCCGATGACAACACCCAGGGAGGCAAGGAACGAACGTAACTTGCTTTGCCTGATGGAGTCCAGGCCCAGTTTCACTGCCTCTGTAATTTCGTAAATAATCATACTGTCTTACTACTTTTTATCAAAGTTTACGGGATTGTTATTTCTTTCGTCCCTTTCGATGAGGCCGTCCCTGATCCTGATGATCCTGTGGGCATACCTGGCCACGTCTTCTTCATGGGTGACAATAATGATGGTATTGCCTTTTTTCCAGAGTTCGTCGAACAGTTTCATGATCTCGACGCCGGTTTTCGAGTCGAGGTTTCCCGTAGGCTCATCAGCAAGGATAATCGACGGGTCGCTGACCAAGGCTCGTGCTATTGCCACTCTTTGCCTCTGTCCGCCGGACAGTTCATTGGGTTTGTGGTGTACCCTATCTGCCAGCCCGACGTTGACCAGCGCCTTTTCTGCCCTTTCCAGCCTGCCGTGTTTCGGAACGCCGGCATAGACCAGTGGCAGTTCGACGTTCTTCAGTGAAGTTGCCCTTGGTAAAAGATTGAAAGTCTGGAAAACGAAGCCAATCTCCTTGTTTCTAATTTCTGCCAGCTCGTTGTCGTCCATGTCGTTAACGTCGTTCCCTTTGAACAGGTACAATCCGCTTGTAGGCGTGTCGAGGCAGCCGAGAATGTTCATCAGCGTGGACTTACCGGAACCCGAAGGCCCCATGATGGCTACATATTCATTCTTTGACAGGTTCAGGGAAACGTCTCTCAGAGCAAATACTGTCTCGGCTCCCATCTCATAGACTTTGGAGATATGCTCAATCCGGATTAATATATTATTTTCAGCGCTCATATTCATCACTTGGGTAAATTCTTCATATCGCCCGGCATTGGCCCCTTGTCGGCGGCAATTTGTACCTGGGCGCCGTCTGTCAGCAGCTTGCTGACGGTCATGAAACTGCCGGTAATAATCTCCTGCTTCTCGGACAGTCCGCTCATGATTTCGATATAATCCTTATCGCTGATGCCGGTCTTTACTTTGACCATCTTTGCTTTGTCCCCTTCCTTGACAAACACCACTACCTCGGGAGTCTTCTTCAATCCCTTGTCTGTCTCAGCTTTTTGCGAGGGGCCGGGATGGTCGCTGTTGGCAACGTCAGGAGCAGCAATAGCGGCGTTATCCCTCGAAGTAACGGCCTGCAGTGGAACCGACAGGACATTGTAGCGGGTTTCCGTCCGGATGTTTACATTGCAACTCATTCCCGGGCGCAGGCGGGCGTCAGGAGTAATTACCCTGATCTTCACCTTGAAATTCTTCACTTCTTCCTGTGTTCCGGCGCTGGTAGTAATGGCGGCGTGGCCAATCTCGATGACACAGCCTTTGATCTCCTCGTCTCCGAGCGCATCCACTTCGATGATTGCCGTGTCGCCTACACTGACGAGCACAATGTCGTTTTCGTCAACTTCGACTTCGGCGTTCATTACGTTCAGGTCCGACACTTTCATCATTTCCGTACCTGCCATCTGGGCAGTACCGACTACTTTCTCACCGATCTCCACACTTTTACTTGTAACCACACCGTTAATCGGGGCAGTGATCGTTGTCCTTGCCACGCTGCTTCGTATCTGGTTCAGTCCTGCAAGGGACTGTTTGTACCTGTAGCGGGCGGCATTATACTCTGACTCGGCTTTGTTATAGTTTGAGACGACAAGATCATAGTCCTGTTTGGAAATAAATTCTTTCTTGTAGAGGCCGGTCTTTCGGTCAAACTCAGCCTTAGCCCTTGTCCTTTCGGCGTCGGCGACATCTATGTCGGTTTTGGAGGCTTCGGCAGCAGCGTTGTACTGGTCATACTGCGACATTACTATGTCGGGTTTGATCTTCACAAGCAGTTGGCCTGCCTTGACGGTGTCCCCTTCTTTAACGCCCAGGTATATGATTTCGCCGCTGGTTTCGGATGAGATGCTGACTTCGGTCTCAGGCTGTATTGTCCCGATTGCGGACACAGTCTGTACAATGGTTCTTTTCTCTACTTTGCCCACCTGTACATCGACAGCGCCGTTCCCCTTCTTCCCGAAAACCATGAAGATAACAACGAATAGAAACAGGGCAATGATTGCCAGAATGATAAACCTGCGTAATTTTGATTTCTTCTTTGCCATTGCAAACCCTAATGATATATTTAACTATAGATTATTCATAATAAATCATCTTTTCTGTAAACGGCAGTCCTGCCGGGCAGGTCGTGGAAAGCCCGGCGCTTTCTGCCCAGCGTAAAGAAGCAGCCGATGAATACTACCAACAGCATTATCATTGACAAAAAACTGAAAATTTCAACGAATACGAGATAGTACATTAGCGAGAATACATAGTTTGAGTATTTAAAAAGATATCTCTTCAGTAAACTGCTTGTACCGGCCTTTGTCCTTTCCACATTCGCAATCCTGATATTGAGCAGCAGCTTGCCGGGGCTTCCTGCCAGCAACACTTCAAGAAAACCATAGAACAATGGTATCAGGTTTAGGAAAACAAAGGAGAGCTGGTTGTCAATGATGAATTTATCGGCTAAAGCAGCAATATATTCCATATTGCTGCCGTTCGAAAGTTTTAGTATTTTTTCGAAGTATATTACATATGAGTCAATAAAACCTGTGATTGAAAAAATAACAGAGAAAAGGATCGTCAGGATCAGGAAGTCAATCAACATAGCGCCGAGTCTTGGGCCAAACCCCACCCTCAGGTCCTTTACGTCCGGCACATAGTTGTAATTGGCATACTGCCTGCGGTAATCGTCAGGCTGTTCCGGGCCGTTATTCATATCCTGCATAAATACATTTTTCATTTATTCTCCCGTTTAATTTTTATCAGATTAATCAGAGCAATCCCATGCTGAACAACAACCCCTTCTGTACGGAGTAGTAGTTATAGACAGCATTGATCCTGTTGATCCTGGCATTGATAAGCTGGTAATTGGCGTTCAGCAGGTCGGTAATGTTGTAAGTCCCTGCGTTGTAGCTTTCTTTTGCCGCTTCGTAATTCTTTTCGGCAGACCTGAGCGCCCGCGAGGTAATCTCGAGCTGTTTCTCGGCTGCTGTCAGAGAGAGGAAACGGGTTTTGATGTCAACACGAATGGACTGTTCCAGTTGCGCCTTGTCGATCTGTTTCTGTATCACCTGTTGTTTCGCTGCTTCGACCTGATAGTCAGTACTATAATTCTCAAAGATCGGCACCCTCAGGTTCAAGCCGATATATGGAGAACTCTTGTCCCCGAAACCCGACAGTTCGTTGTTGCTCCAGGACCAGCCGCCGGAAGCAGTTACCGTAGGATAATAGCTTGATTTCGCCGCATCGACACCCGATTCCAGGGACTGAAGGCTGGCGTTGTAAGCAAGGTAGTCCACCCTGTTGTCGAGCGATGTCTTAATCGCACTCTCTAAGCCGCCGATCGCACTCTTGAACTTTGCAATATCTTCATCTGTAACATCCACCGGCAGGCTCGCCTCGTCAAACTGTGCGTCTATGTCCGGTTCCTGCCCCATTATGTTCAGCAGGTTAGCCTTTGATACATTGAGGTTGTTCCCGGCAGTAACCACTTCCAGTTCCCTGGACCCAAGTTCTGCCTCCTGGGCGTAAACATCGGTAACGGGAGAAGTGCCGGCCTGGTACTGCGCATTGATCTTTTCCAGTTCTTTCTGTCCGGTCCTGAAATTCTCTTCCCTGACCTTTAGTATCTGCATTTCTTTAACAATGCCGGTATAGCTGTTAATAACGTCGAGAGTAACCTGTTTTTCGGTGTATTTTTTTGCCATCTCGTAATACTGCTGCTTACTTTTAGCGCCTTTGTAATCAGCCTCCTGCCCGAACCCCTTAAACAGGTCATAGCTGAGACCGGCGTTGACGGAATAGCTGTTTACACCGGAACTTTTCAGCTGTTTCTGTGCCGAAGCGGACAGATCGGCAGAAGGGAGGTAATAGTTGCCGTAAGCATTCTTGACTTCAGCTTTTGTAGTTTCAATTGTCGAAGCGGCTTTCTTTATATCATAGTTGCTTCCTGCGGCAATCCTGATACACTCGTCCAGGTTGAAAACTTTGGAAGGTTTCGTTTGTGCATTGCAGTCAAAAACCAACAACAACGCTAAAGCGACATAACATACATACTTCATATTCACTCAGCAATTTTTTCTAAAACAAGTGGATAAACGTAAAAAAAAGCTATTTGTTTCAAAAACGGGACTGTTCTCAGCGATTTTACAAATCTTTGACATTGGCAGCCTGTTCTTTTCTTCCGATATTGATGTCCCATCGTTTTTCTTTTATTAATCTCTTTCTTCTCACAATTGTTGCCTGATATACATTCATTCAATTTTTATGCTTATATCTCTCACATTGATCCGTACTCAAAGCAGTTTTCAATCATTTACTCAACAGTATATCTACATCTTCGTCATTTTTGCCGATACTATTAATAAAACTGGTCATCAGCAAATCAAATAAAATTTTGGGTTCTATCTCTTTTCTGTCTTTGAACGGTGGCACAACAGGAAGGAATAACAGGTTTGAAATTGCCCCCTGGCAAAGGCAGACCCAATGAAACAAATGGAGCCTGGCTTCTTCGATGTCATTATCAAACAATTCCAAAAATATGCTTTGCAATACATTCATGTTATACTCAATCTCTTCATTCGGATGGGGGCGCTCGATGCCTTCAAGATTGAACATCAGCTGATACAGGTCGGAATGGTTTGCCGCAAATTCCCACTGTAACATCGACAATGCCTTCAGTTTTTTTTTGGTATCCCTGATTTCTGAAATAATTATTTCGAACTCACGTTTAAGGATTCCGAATCCGAAATATGCAATTTGCCTGAGCAAGTCCTCCTTGCTGTCGAAGTATTCATAGACAATCGGAGGAGTGTATTCAATCATGTCGGCAATTTTTCGTATCGTTACTGCCTGCCATCCTTCTTTCTGGGCTATCTCCCTTGCAGCAGCCAAGATGCTGTTTTTGACCTCTTCTTTTCTTCTTATTTTTCTTTCTTTATAGCCCATTATTCCTACTGCCGTTAAATT
Source organism: uncultured Hyphomicrobiales bacterium (assembly GCA_964634885.1). Lineage (GTDB taxonomy): Bacteria > Bacteroidota > Ignavibacteria > Kapaibacteriales > UBA2268 > DAINRZ01. Next base: position 61,414 of record CAZWLN010000015.1, read on the forward strand.
TTCTAACATTGTTAGAAACGAATAAAAATATACTGTATTGTATATTGAAAATGAATATTAAAATTATTTATATAATATACAGATATATATCAACTGACGGCCTGAATTCATTTTTTTCAATATTAATCCAGGATTGTGCATTAGATGGCCCAAAACACGGAATATCCAACCACCCCTGGCCCCTCCTTATCCAAGGAGGGGGAAACTATTAAATTGCTATATATCAATTATTAATGTGATATTTTCAACTCCTAACGCTTTATCCAGGTTAATATTTTTTACTGTTGCTACGTTGTTTCTCCCCAGTTCTTAATCCGGCCAAAATTCTCAGGCTGCGGGAATTGAATACCCGCACAATCCCTCAGTCTCACATTTATTGTTATTGGAAATATGGCTCCAAATACGTACTTTTGAAAACGAAGCCAAGTATATTATGGCAGTTCTTCCATTAATAGTATTGTTTGACATCAATTTTACAGTTATTTTTTGAAAGTTATTGTTAAGATATTACTGATTATAAGTTTAATGATCATTGCAGCCAAAGACCTACGCTGTCTCGACTGCAAGGAATGTATCCTGAAATACGAACAATACCTGGACCCTCTCCTACCCGATTCATGCACATTCTATGCGGACAAGGCTCTGGAACTGGCGGGTAAAGAGTACGGCCGGTTCGACACGGTTTATACAAAATGCCTTGCCATGGTTGCAATTGAACGCACCCGGCAGCGGAAGTACAGCGAAGCAACGCAGCTTTACAAAGAGGTAACCGACATCGACAGGCAGATGTTCGGCGATACTAACCAGACTGTTGTAAACGATATAGACAATCTTGGGGTATCATTTTTCAATATGAACCTCTTCGATTCGACCGAGTATTACTGGAAACAATCGCTGGCAATGCGAAGGGAGCTCTACTCCGGCGATCATCCCGAACTGGCAATCGGCATCAACAATATTGCATATATCTATCGTTTCCAGGAAAGGTTCAAAGAAGCCGTCCCCCTCTACCGCGAAGTCATCGCCATGCGCAAAAGGATGATCAAAGGTGATGATTTCACCATTGCAGCGCCTTTGAACAGCCTTGCAATAGTTTTGGGCGCGCAGGGCTATTTCAACGAAGCCGAAGAATTGTACAAGGAAGCAATAGGCATCTGGAGAAGGCTCAACCGGGACGAGAACGGAACGCTGGCTTCCATCCTGAATAATCTGTCGGAACTGTACCAGAAACAAAACAGGTACAGGGAAGCAGAGATTGCACTTAAGGAATCTTACGACATAATCTGCCGCTATTTCAGGGCAGATCACTGGCGAATTGCACTCAGCCTCAATGACCTGGCAGTGTTATACGCCGGGCAGGGCAGGTATAAGAAATCGGAACAATACTTCAGGGAGTCGCTTGCAATGAGAAGGCGCCTTTATAGTGGCGATCATTTCTATATCGCCATAACACTCAACGAACTGGCATCACTCTACATCACTCAGGGCAGGTACGAGGAAGCCGAGCCGCTTCTCAACGAATCGCTGGCAATGAAAAGAAGGCTGTTCAAGTCCGACCTGCCGAACATTGCATCGGCCATCAGGAACCTGGCCCTTCTGCATTACAAACAAAAAGACTACCTGAAAGCTGAACCGTTGCAGAAAGAAGCTCTGTCAATTTACAACGCTATCTATTCCGGCGATCAGCCCGACATTGCCGAAACCATGAGGCAACTGGCAATGACATACCTTGACAATGGACGCTTCGAAGAAGCGGAACAAATGCTCGTCAAATCCCTGGAAATGGAAAAAAGGCTTTTCCGGAACGACAACTATGAACTCTCCGAAACAATGTTCCAACTGGCGGAACTGTATCACTGCACAGGCAGGCATGAAAAGGCCGGGCCTCTTTTCATCAAAGCGCTGGACATGAAAAAGAACGTTTTCACTCAGCAGTCTGCTTTTCTTTCCGAAAACGAAAAGTCTGAGTTCTGGAATAAAATACAGGCTTCATTCGAGCAGTTTCATAACTTTGCAATCAAAGAGCCGGCAGACAGCAGGCTTTTGGAGACAATGTACAATAACATGCTGTTTTCCAAAGGGATGCTGCTCAATTCTTCAATCAGGATGAGAAACTCAGTTTTCAATTCCGGAGACTCCTCTCTGGTAGCTGACTATGAAAGATGGGTATTCCTCAACGAGAAGCTGGCACGGCTCTACTCCGGTCCCGTTAACAAGACCGGCAGTACGTCATTGCTGATCGACACTGTTGAGAAGGAAGCCAACAGCTTAGAAAAGCAACTGAGTCTAAGGTCTGAAGAATTTGCACAATCGCTGAACGAGAAGCAAGCCACCTGTCGCGACATCAAGAAAGCCCTGAAAACCGGAGAAGCTGCAGTAGAAATCCTGAAACTTCCGGAGATCTCAGGCAATCAATATACAGGCAGGATTTTGTACTGTGCCCTGATTGTCCGCCCGGACAACCCCCGGATCAGCGTTTCAACGATCGACTACGGCTGCGCCCTGGAAAACAAATATTACAATGATTACAGAGAAAATATTCTTAATAAAGTGTATGATGACACTTCCTATAATGTTTTCTGGTCCGGAATTGCTGATAAACTCGACAATGTCAGTAAAGTTTACCTTTCCGCCGACGGCGTTTACAACCAAATCAACCTGAATACGCTTCTCAACCCGAAAACCCAGGAATATGTTTTCGAAGAAACCGACATACACATGCTCACAAGCACAAAAGACATTCCTTCAATGAATGGAACAGATACTAATTCCTCTTCGACAAACACCGTAGTCCTGTTTGGTTCACCCAGGTACAAACTCGATGAAAAGCAGCAGGAAAATGCTAAAGGCCATCAGAAGGAAAATATGGATTTTTACGCCCGGTACGCTGACGACAACACCCTGAACAGCATCGACAGGAGCAAAATATGCCCGCTTCCCTTTGCCGGCCTTGAGATCGACACCATCGAAAAAATCATCAGGTTAAAAGGCAAGAAACCTGAAATAAAGAAATACACCGGAGAACAGGCAACAGAAGAAGCATTGAAAGCTGTCGCCAATCCGGGAATACTGCATATTGCCACCCATGGTGAATTCCTGCCGCCTCCCACCAAAGATAGTACTTCGGCAGCAAATCACAATCCGGAAAACCCGCTGATGCGTTCTTTGCTGTTCCTGTCCGGCATCGAGAACACTATCGACGCCCTGGAAAAAGACAGCTCCGTCTCAAGCAGGGAAGACGGAGCCCTGACAGCATACGAAGCACAGTTCCTGAACCTTAAAGGCACTGACTTGACAGTGCTTTCCGCTTGTGAAACCGGACTCGGCGACATTAAGACCGGAGAAGGAGTTTACGGGATGCAGAGAGCTTTTCAACTGGCAGGCTCCAGGAATACAATAATATCGCTCTGGACTGTTAACGACAAAGCAACCCAGGAACTGATGAGCATTTTCTACTATGAATTGTTCGACGGAAAAACGAAACGCGAGGCTTTCCGTATTGCTCAGCAGCAGATCAAGAATAAATATGATATGCCCTATTACTGGGGGGCTTTCATAATGGTCGGCGACTGAACCCGGAAACGACAATTCAGCATTTATTTCCGGGAGGTCAATACAGCCTGACGGACAACCATCGGCGCCCCCATTACGGTAAAATTTTTCTTTTTTCAAATTTTTTTCATATCTCCTCCTCACATTTCACAGACTGATTTGTATTGTATAATAGAGACATTCATTCATTAACAAAAGAATTCGCTGCCCAACTTATGGGAATAATCAACCTTTTTGTTATTAATAAAAATTATTTCAAATCATCTCTGTTTTACAATTATTAGGAGTATCCAATGAATTACAAACTATTCACCGTTGCGGCTTTGATGGCCATTTGTTTCACATTCCAGTCATTCGCCCAAGAGATCAGCGAGTATAAGCGCTACCCCTACAAGAGCGGCGTCATTGTCTATGAGATTACCGGCAATACTTACAAAGGTACTGCAACGTTGTACTGGGACAATTACGGCATGAAAGAAGCTCTCTATACTGACAAATCCTGGAAAAAAGGCTTCATTACCCTTCATTCTGTCAATACAGTTGAAATCGTTGACGGCGATTACAACTTTGAGATTGACCTCGACGACGAAGAAGGCACAAAGTCAAAAAACAACTATGCGGAAAAATACGGTAAGCTTCAAAACGCCGATGAAATTTACCAGAAAACAGTCGAACTGATGAAAGAACTTGGCTTCAGCAGCAGTGAAAGCAGCGAAGAAACAAACGGATTTGGCGGTGTTGAAATACCGACGGGAATACCCGGAGTCACTTCAACGAAGAGCTCAGGCGGCAGTTCTTTAAAAATCTGTGGCAAACCATGCCAGGTATTCAAAATGGAAAATAAAGACTTAAGCACCAAACTTACATATTATATGTGGGAAGGCATATTGATGGCTTCAGACGAGGTCCTTCCAAAAATTCCACTTGTCGGTCAGCCCCAGTTTACAAAGAAATGCACTTCCATCAAGGTCGATGTTACCGTATCGCCCGACAAATTTACTATTCCTAAGGGCGTCGAAATCGAAGAGAAATCATAGGTAGTGAACACGCTTTTTGTTGCGGCCCGGACTACGGAAGGAAACGTGCCGCAACATCCTCTTTTATTAGGTCATCCACTTAAAAAATATTATATGAAATCATTAATTCAAATTAACTATTGATAAAATCAATTCAGGACAACATGAAATATCTTAAAATACTGATAATATTACTGATTCCGGCGCTGCTTCACTGTGAGGAAGGGAAAATCTACAGGGGAAGGACTGCAGAAGACGCCCCTATCATGGACGTCATGAGCCAGCCAGGCAGCGGATATGTACTTTTCAGGCTGCCTGCGAACCAGGATCTGTTCCTCCTTGCCACAAGCGGCGATTGGGTAAACATCGAGACAATGAGAGGATCGAGAGGGTGGATACTGATGAAGTATGTCGTTTTGTACCCGGATGATCACAAGTTCGAACAGGAGAAATACTGGGAAGCCAAAGCTGAAAGCCTGAAACCTTTCAGGAGAAAGAAGCTGCAGATCGGGCCAAGGGTAGAATACAGTGTGACCGGATCGAAGGAAGCCGAAGGGTACAACCCTGTTACCGGCCTCGGCGGCGGCCTGGCTCTTCAGTACAATTTTAACAGGAATGCCGGATTGTCCATCGAGGGGCAATACATCGTCAATGAAGGCGACTATTACATAGACGAGTTGGGTAAATCGGTGAAACACAAATTAAACTATCTCAACATCCCGCTGCTATACAAGGGATACACTGTTTTCTCGAGAATCCACCTCTACTCGGAACTGGGTATCTGCTATTGCCGGCTGCTGAACCAGAGTTCCAAAGTCAACGGTAAATACCCTTTCGAATACGGCAGTCAGTACAGGGAAAACAGTTACGGCATCATATTCGGCGCCGGGATATGTACAGCCGATTATCACCTGGGCTTTCGTTTACAGTTCGATCCGGTAAAAACCGATGATTCCGACAAGCCAATCAAAATAAACCGTACCATCCTTTCCTTAACCGGCGGTTTCAATTTATTAAACCTTTTTTCAGGGGAATAAATAATGAAGAATCATATTCTGATAGTATCGGCAGCGCTGGCGCTTCTTGTTTCGTGCAATTCAGCGGACATTGCCCGGGAAGAAGCTTACGAATTCAAAATGCAAATGGATTCATGGTTAGGCGCTCACATTTCGGAACTTCTGATGTCAGATCAGTGGGGGGCGCCATATGCGTTTTATGAAGCCGGCAAAGGAAGCGGGATATACCACTGGAGAAAATACGTAAGCGACATTCGTTTTTACCAGCGATGGAGCGGGGATATTCGTTATGAAAACAACAGCTATCTACAGTATTGGAATTTTTTCGTTGACACCAACGGAATTATTGTTAAATACAAATACGGCATTAACGACGGGAAATGATTGGAAGTTGGACCGACAGGGGGCCTGCAATTTCTGCCTTGGAGTATTATTACGGCTTTTTTTTGTCAACAGGAACAGAGTGCCTGTTTAACCCTTATTAACATATAGATACCTGCTTTCCTTCTATTCATGTTTTCATATTTTTAGAATTTTTCTTAACTTTATTGTTTTTTTTCTGGTTAAGAAAATAAATAATATGGAAACAATTAAATATTCTGTTGATTACAAGAATGAGCTGTTGGACGAATTAGAATCGACGGCAGCGGCTCTCTTCCAATCGACAGGCAATATCAGGGATATAGCAGGCGAAAGACTTAAAGAGTTGAAACAACTCTACAGGGACTGTTACAACCTGGTTGCGATTGATTTGTTGATAAGGAAATTGAAAATCCCCGAGCATGAAGCAAGGAACATGCATCTTCAGGCCTGGCAGAAACAACTGACCGACAGCTGCGGCCATCCCCAAAAAGATTTCGTCAGGTCTTATATTCAACATTTGACAGACCTGGCGTCAGCCTACATCCAACAAGCAGCCGGACAGTCAGACGAAACAGCTCTGTCCATGATGGTTTTTTCCAGTGGCAATGCTGAAGATTGCGACAATACCATAAAGCAGAGATGGGCTTTCGTCTGGCATTATATCTCAAAAATGGACGAGAACACAAAAAAGATTTTTATGTATAAACTCTATGGCGGGCTCTCCTTTAACGATATAGCCTCCATCCTGAAAACAAATGAAGACAAGGTTCGCACTATTTACCAGGAAACAGAGGCATCTTTATTTCATTCATCATCATTTAAACAATTTTTCAATATCAGATAAGGTCAATTCATGCTTCACAATCAAGGTGAAACAGCTTTAGCGGTTCCGGATTTCATGAGTTTAACCGAACGCTATTTCATCAACAATGAAAAAGATGAAGACATTTTCAGGATAATCTATATTACTCTTGCAAAAACACTTCTGCCGAAGTTCAGGAAGATGATTGCCACAAGTGTAATTACCGCTGAAGATATATTCAACGAAACCTGGTTCGCCGTCTTAAACCCCGAAACAGCCGCCTATGCACCGGAAAAAGGCTCTTTCATCGGATACTTCTATTCCATTGCCAGGAACATCATTCACAACTGGAATTTTAAGAAAGAAACAAGGGAATCCGTCAACATTGATGAAATCAAAGAAGACCTGCTGCAGAAAATGGAACCCAACCGGGACCTGTTCAATAAAGAACTGAAGCTGCTTTTTTACCAGGAAATCAACAAGCTGCAACCCATTCAAAGAGAAATCATCATGTTTCGAAACCTTGGTTTCCAGTACAGCGAGATTTCAAGTATCATGAACGTTAGCGAAGACGCCCTGAGGCAAAGAATGCTCTCCGCCAAAAACGCAATAAAACTCAATCGCGAACTGATTGAAGCAATATTTTAATCATTCAATAAACGACAGTAAATTAAAGGAGATAATAATAATGAGTGAGCAGCCTGAAGAGAAAATGTTCGATGATTTCATCGCTTGCCATTACCGCAGGATGTTGCTGACATTAGACAGTAAAACCGACACCCACGAGATGACCGACAGCGAAGCGGAAAAGGAACTCTCGGCTTTGCTCCCACCGGCGACGTCAGTTCCCAATATGAAAAAATTGCCTCCCGCCTATTATAAGATAATTTCCATCGCCGCCTCGTTCATTGTTGTCACTACGCTTCTGGTCTATTATTTTTTTCAATCCGGCGGCAAAAAGGATGTGAACGTAATACCGGTCGTCGCTTCTACCGACTCATCCTCTTTGCCGACAGACCGGGCAGGCGTTGGCCCGACCTTTACCGACAGCGCAGAAAAGACTTCTGCCGTCGTCCTCGAATTGCCCGATACTTTGAATGTCCCTGAATATTTCAGCGAAAAAGACGAAGTATTCGGCTTCGACGGGAAAACAGACAAGCAATCGCTCAATTGGGAGTCCTTAGTTCCATTGTTACAGTCTCGTTTTCCGGAATATGAATTCCACTTAGTCAAAGGCTTGTTGCACAGTAAAACAATGCACGCAGGAAACCGGGACGATCGCTACTCAATAAGGATCGGGTACGGCGACGGACGCATATTCATCAGTTGTCGGTTCACTCTCTCAGGCCAAAACGAGGCCGACGCGCGAAAAGCGGCAAGTCGCTTCAGCTCTTCTCTCCGCAGCTATTTTCGTGAAATTGCAAGGTAGAAGCAATGATGGCAAGTATTAAAACACTGTTGACTGTTGCGGCAATAATCGCATTCACCTCAGCGTCGCCCGGCGCGGATAACGATCCGACCAGGAAACAGATCGACGTCGTCGCTTCCAAACTGTGGGAAACCAGCGGAACACTCATACCTGAACCGGAAATCGTGCTGATCGACACGGACATCGATTTCGACAGCCTCAAAACAATGATTTATTACAATCCTTCGGACAACCGGATATATATCGGCAGCGGGTTCACTCGTATGTGCCTGGACATTGGCGTCGAAGCCCTTGCAATTGCCATAGGCCATGAAATGGGCCATTACTTCAATACACACAGGAGTACTGTGAGCATATCGGGCTACTATCTCACAGACACTGACAACGCCTGTCTGAAGGAACTCAGCCCTGAAGAAAGAAACAACTACAGCGAACTGGAAACCCAGGCAGACCTGTTTGCAGCCTTCCACTGCTATTCTGCCGGATACTACATTTCCGGGATATGGGAGAAATTGATTGACACTATCTATTCTCACGGCAACAACTCATTGCCCCGTCAATCAATCGAAGAAAGAAAAACTACAGCGCATTTCGCCCTTGGTAAAATCAGGGAATTAGAACCAGTGTACACGACAGCCGTCCTGCTCTATCTTACCGGGGAATATGAATTTGCAGGCTCTTGTTTTGACTTTCTCATCTCAAACAATATTACATCTTCCGACATCATCCTCAATGCAGCCAATGCCTATACCCTTGCCGCCATTAATACTGACGACGAAGCTAAACGGTTCATCTATCCGTTCGAGATCAGAAGCTGGTATATGTTCGATTCGAGCTATATAAAAAATGTGGGTTCCACCAACGACAGAGGCCTGTCGAGATTGAGGCTTGACCGGGAAGATTACAGGGCAATGCTCATCTCAAAAGCTTTGCTGAAATACAACTACCTTTTAACACAGGACCATTGCCGGAACACAGAAATTCTGACTGCTTTGTCGGCTTTGTATGCTTTTGCCGGTAATTTCCAAACCGCACGTTCATACCTGATCAGAGGCGAGGAAATTGCTAAAAACGACTATCAAAGGAATCTCGTTCAACTCGCAAAAGGCATGGCGTATAAGAGCATTGCACCTGAAATGGCGGAACTGGAACTGACGAAAGCGGCCTCCTTTCCACCTGCGCGCCACAACCTTAACATGATTAAGAATATTGTAAGGACAAAAAACGAAAAGCCGTTACAGGTAATCCGTAAAAATGAGAACTTCAATGGTGTCGATCTTGTTAATATATTCCAACACTGCAGCGTCAGAGATGAATACCTGTTCCCTAAACTCGACAGCCTGCGCTATTCCATGTGCATTCTAAAAGATTGTTCTGCTTACCAGATCAGCAATAAATACGGGAGCAGCATTTTCATTAAAAGCGCTCCTGAATACAAAGGGCGTACCTTGCGCGACATCGGAACAGGATCGTCGCCTGCCTCCCTGGAAAAAAAATACGGACCGCCGGACAACATCTGTTTCTACGGCAGTTCGACCTATTATATATACGAGAGTTCGAAGATATGCTTCGAACTGAAACAGGAACGGGTAGTTTCCTGGTTCCTGTTTCTACATCAATAAACCAATTTACTGCATAGTTTTTCAAGATAAAACCGGCGGGAGTTTTCGCCTGTCCAGCCTTAATTAAGCGCATACGGAAACGTATGTTTCGTTGGCGCCTGTTCGCGAAGGCCTTGTTTTTGATACTAATTTTTATATAAATATTACGGAGTACGAAAATGAAAAGAATTGCACTTGCAGCTGTTTTCCTGGTTCTATCGCTTTTTTCCCTGGCAGAAGTGGAAGCAGCCCAAAACTATATCTATCCATTGCCCCTGATCATGGAATATATTGAAAAAGGCTATATTGATTTCCAGGAAAGTATGGAAGCTCAGAAAATATATGATAAACTGAACAAATCTCCTGGAATTATATGGTATGAATGTAGCGAAAAATCTGTTTCAGCAACAAAGGAAGAAATCCTGTTGAACGTAAAGGGATTGGTTAAAAAAGAAACGGGTCTGAACCTGAAAAAAATGAACGAAATATATATGATTTACAAAGAGGACGGTTCGTTCTTTGACGAAGGCCAACTCGGTACGCCAAGGGCGAATCATCCATGGCTCATATACGGCTATCCCCCGGAAATCACACAATTCCTGGAAGATGCGAAAAAGAACAAAAAAGGGAACTATATCATTCCACAGATCCGGCTTATTCTCAATGAATTGAACTACTGGCTCTGGTACTACTCCCCGCAGAATCCCGACGCCGAACTGCCCATATCGCGCAACTTCATGGGATCGATGTCCGAAAGGACCATCGAGGCTTTCAATTACTGCATCGAGGTATTCGGCTGTAATATATATGCTTTCCCGGACCTGGCTTCGAAAGGCACATCTTATTATTACGACAACACAAACCTCTTGAAGAAATCGGGTGGCGAATGGACAATCAACGCTCTGCAAAATACAACAGTAAACATATTCGATGTCAATGAAATTAAAAGCCAGTCCATCGGCATGGTCAAAGACCTCATCTTCGGAAACTACAAGAAAGGGGCCGCATTCAATATCTCTGTTCAATTCCCGCGAATTACTACTTCCGTTACTGAAAGAGTGCAACTGCCAGGTGGCAGATACGGAGACAAAGAGTTCGAAGTAGGCGACATCATGACATATGATGAATCCTTACTGCAGAAAATCTCAAAGAATTCCGTCGCATGGTTCTATGTAGGCAACGAATCGAAGTATGACGAGGCTGCATTGAAAATCGAGCAACTGTTCGATTTATTGATTGAAGAGTTGCAAGAACAATGCAATAACGGCTTCAATCAAGCAAACGACGAGCAATTCTTGAAATTCCTCGTCTCTACCCCCAGAATCTACAATCCTCCTTCATCATCCGTTCTGGACAAAAAAGAGAAAATGAAGTCAAAAAGAAAAAAGGGACAAAACGATGACTACTCCGACTCAAAAGATAATAGCGGTGACGAGGACACAGCTTCCGGTGCCGGCAAGGAAGTCAAGAGTAAAGAATGCCCGTCAGTCGCATCCAAACCGCCTGCTGACGAACCTGTTCAAACAGGAGTGAACAAAGGAACAAGCGGCAAAGGTAACGGTTCAAACGGGCAAGAAACCAAAATCACAGGAAAAGGGAAAGGCACTGACGGGAATGATACAAAAACCACAGGAAAAGGGAACGGCTCTGGCGGTAATGAAACAAAAACCACAGGAAAAGGAAAAGGCGCTGACGGAAATGAAACAAAAACCACAGGAAAAGGAAAAGGTTCAGGTGAAGAAATACCGGGTACCGGCGATAATGAAACCGGGAATGAAGGAGAAAAAAAGGGGGACAAGCAAGCAACCGATGAACAAGAAGGCACCCCGACTCCCAGAGTTTCAACCCCGGAAAAGACGAAAGCGATTAAAGGTCCGGATTGGATAGAGGATTTTCATCAGTACAGGAAATGGGACAGGCCATACCTTGAGAACCTCAAAGGGGAAATGCTGTTCACTCTGCTTAACATCGACCTGGCTGTGGACCTGGTAGGAACGGAAAAGAACGTCTACGTCTCTGAGTATTATTCAAAAAAGAAAGGAACAACAATTAACTATGATTGTAAGAAACAGGACAGGAAATCCACTCTGGAAAATGTAATACCTTCGCTATTCGACCTGTATGAATGCATTAACTATTCGGCAAGGGTTTTTATCCAATCCTGCTCTTTTTACGGATTGAACTTCGAACTGAGTATGGCCAGGGAGAAATCAGACAAGGAGACGCGTTACTACCGCTATTCCGGCAGTTTTAGCAAAGACTATAAGTATATACAGAGTCTCAATGTCGACTACGTATCAGTTAAAAAAACCGTTTATACTAAAGAATTTACAAGGACCAATGCCGAACTGCAGGATATTCCTTTAAACGAGATTCCCAATTACAAACTGAAAAGACTCAACGCTTACCCTGCCTGGACTTTAACGAGCAATTCGCCTATGGGGATGAAAGATATACCCGATTGGAACAAACAGGAAACGCAAAGAAAAATCATTAAGAAGGTTGACTATTATAAATATATTGAAGACACTTCCTACAACCATCAAAATTACACTGAAATATGGCAGGAGGTGAACAAGGACCAAACATACCTGGCAACTTTGAGCATCGGCCTCTTAGCCTGGAAAGACAAGTCCATCAGCCGTTCGGGGCTGAACGGCAAAGACGCCAATATGCCGACAGGTCAGGAATATGAGGCCAGGTTTGCAGGCGAAGCGGCCAAATGCGGGACAAAAGAAACCTTCCCTCCCGACCCGGAGCCAAAAGGCAGCGGAAGCGGATCCATCGTAATTATTAACAACGGCAAAAAAGATAAGAAAGACGATAGCCCAACAAAATCTATCGTCTGCGACACCCTCTTCAACGACGACTACGCGGACAAGAGTAAATTGTCCCGAGACAAATACGACGGAAACCGGACCATCGACAATTCGCAGATGTTCGTCATCGACGGCGAATGGAAAACAAAGGACAGCCGCATGCAATGCGAATCCGGCGGCAATTCTGAGTCTCTCGTTCTTACCGGCGACATTGAATGGAGAGAGTATTCATTCTCGGGCGACTTCCGTTTTGAAACCGACGATGCCTACAATTTCGGAATAGTATTCTTCGCCCAGAAAGAAAAAACCAACTCTACGCGCTATGTCCTGATACACAGCCTGATCAAAGGAAACGTCGAACTTTGGGAGATCGACGGCAACGACAAAGCACAGAAACTGAGAGAAGATGCATACAATTTCAAAAAAGGAACAATTTACAAATTCAGTCTGCATTTGGCTAATAATGAAGTAATCTACCAGATTGACAATAAAAACGTTTTAAACTGGAAAGAGACGCTCGAGCTCACAAAAGGAAGGGCCGGCCTGCGGGTAGCTGGAAAAGGCACAGTCACTTTCGACAACCTTCTAATCAGGAAATGCTATTATAAATGAGAAATTAGTCGATTATTCAGGTGGTGCGTTCTGCCATGTAAGATTGATCGCGTAACCAATCCTGCTGCTTTACGGAAGGCACTGCCTGTACTCCAACTCATGTTAGTTGTCAAAGCAGGCTGAATCGGGCGGTCTCCGCCGCTTTATCCGTCGTACCTCTTCACAAGCGATGTCCTGCCTCTTTTGTCCACAGCCCTGATAGTGAACCGTAGTGGCTTTGACAAGTCCTTGGCAGTAAAGATGAAATACTGGATTGTGTTATTGTCTTTCCTGTTGTAGTTGATGAATCCCCTCAGGTCCTTGAATTTTGCATTACCTTCGACGATGAAATAGACCACTTCGTTGAAAGCTTTGTTGAAATAGCCGTAAGAACGCGTAACCACCTGGACGGTATCGCTGTTAATCTCTACGAGGTTTACAACGTCGGGGTCGGGGAAATCCATGATTGTAATTTTATTCCTGTCTAAGAGCATTGTATCGATGTATCTTTCGAGGTACGCCACCCTGCCGATGTCGGAGACGTCCGGCGTAAAGGTGAATCTCTCACCCTGGCTCTGGGCCCTGACGACATTGTCAACTTTGAGGTAAGCCTTAGCAGCCCTACCCATCAGCGGCAGCCTGGGATTGATCTCATAGGCCATGTCAGGATACATAAACTTGTCGTACTTCGGCTGCTCAATCATCTTAGGCTGTACCTTGAACGAAGTCATATACTCCCTGGACATGCCCTCAATATCTTTTTTGCGGGTTAGCCTGATCTCGACGTTCATTGTACCGTACAGTGGAGTTTTGCCGCGCAGTACCAGTTCGTCGCTCCTCATCTCGAGCAACTGTGCAAAGCCTCCGTTATTCTCCGGAACACATTTCACAGTAATTAATGGGCCCCTGAGCACATCTCTTTTCAGGTCTATGTTCTTTGCATAAACGGAATTGGTCCAATAGCCGGAGGCAATCTCTTCAATTTTCGGGTAGAGCGCGACAAGAGAGAAATCACCCGAAAGGGCCGGAACCTGGCCGAAGATGTTCGGTATTCCCAAAGGATTAAAACCAGATTGAGGTGCAACCGCAAGGTTCCCTGAACCAACCGACGTATCCGACACAAACAGTATGTTCAGGCTGAACTGCGTCTGGTATTCGAGACTGTTGCCGGCAATGCCGGAACTTTTCATCTCTTCGGTAGGCAAAGCGCGTGCTTTAACCTTCACTATGTATGTTTTATTGGTACTTACGTTTTCAGGAGGACTCCAGATGAATGAAGCAGCCTGCTTGCCTGTCAGTTCTTCCATACGGAAGTTTCTCGACAGAGGCTTGTCGGCGTTCAGTTCAAGCGACCCCTGTACCGATTCGTCTATTACAGTAAACTCGAATTCCACATCGCGAACGTTGCCGCTGTAAAAAATGGTATTAACAGAATCTATCGACAGTATCGCGGGCCCTGTCGAATCGATGACCATCCTGCAAATCAGGGCAGCTTTCTCGGGCTGAAGTGAAAAAGGAAGCTGGAATACCTTCGTATCTGTGTCAGGCAGGTGCTGGCTGTCCTTCCTGTCAGGCAGCAGGAAGATTAAAGCAGCAAGATACAGTATAAAATATATCTCGACGACCCGTCTTCTTTTTGTAAATTTCATTTTTATCAAAGATTTACCCTGTTCGACAGATATTTCTCAAGTTCTTTGCGCACAGCCAGTTCCACCTGTTCTTTCCTGATTGTCTCGACGGAATTGTTCAGGCTGGCAATATTGTTCCCGAATTCCCTGAGAGAATTGTTTGTCTCCTTCATTATCTGCAGCATCTCCGTGTTGGGCGACACTGCCATCATTGTATTGTCGATTGCCTTGTTAACCGAATCAATCAGCACTTCCTGCTTGTCGATGAGCTTACCGTACATTTCCTCTACCCTTTCGAGCTTAACGACGGCAGAAGCAAAGTCCCTGCTCAACTCGCCTATCTCGATTATCAGGTCGTTCATCGAAGCGTCTTCACCTGTGTCCCCGCTGTCGCTGTAATCTGTTTCCTGCGGAGAGAAGAACATTACCACAAACAGGAACACAAGCATCAGCGCTTCAAAGGCAATGCCGGCAAATACAACCGTATCGCTTACATCCTCGGTGAACCTGCGTACGCCGATGAGAACCAGCAAAATGGCAGCACCGAAATAGACAAAGGAGTTGATTGTTGAAAAATAGAACCTGTTGACAATTTCCTCCATCCACAGGGCTGTACCTTTGAAGAAACCCAGTTTGTGAATGACCGTAACTTCATTCTTCACATACTTGAATATTTCTTTCTCATGGGTACATATCCTCCAGCAAAGCAGGATGGTAGAGAAGGTCGAAAGCTGCTTTTCATACTTCAGTTCGTGAAATATCTCAATCAACAGCCGCCTGCCTTCGATTGACGATAATGTATCGATAGTTCTCATAGCCCGGTTCTCATGTTTTGGTTCTGTACATAACAATAATACCAATTATCAAAAATATTATATTTGCTGACCAGCCGGCAAGTTCCGGCGCCAGTGCAAGAGTTTCCCCGAGAGACTGGCTTAGCTTCGTGAAAACCAGGTACAGGAAACTCACCACCATCGCTGCCGTGATCTGCATGGCGATCCCGCTCTTCTTCCTTACGGAAGCAAAAGGTACGCCAAATAATACGACAATGAAGTTGGCAAAGGGAAACGCATAATTGCCGTAATACTCTATCATTCTCTTTGAAACGTTCTTACCCCCGATCTGCAGCATATCTATGTAGCTTCTTAACTCGTCAAAATTCATTTCATCGACAGAGAGCTTAAGTTTCATAATCTGGTCGTGAGTAATCCTTAGAGTAATATCTATGGTATCAAAAGGTTCAATCAAGGTTTCTGAAGAGCTGAACTGCCTTTTGTAGCCATCCACCAATTTCCAGTTTTTGTCCGTGGAATCCCAGACCATGAAACGTGCCTCGGTCCTGGAAACGAGGCGGGGTTCCGTTTCAGAGTTGAAGTCCTCGATTGTAACCCTGTTGCCTGTTTTCTTTTCAGCTTCGTAGAACTGCATATTCACATTGCGGAAAGGGTTGTCGCGGAAATATAGGTTATGAATCGAAGCAGCCCTTCCCTTCCTGAGATAGACACTCTCGATGTCAATCTTTTTCGTATTCGCTCTCGGCACTACCCAGCCGTTGAAATACAACTGGAAGAGACTCAGGCAGATCGACACGATGACGAGTGGAAGCATCAGGCGGTACAGGCTCAGTGAACCGGATTTCATCGCTGTAATCTCGTTGTTCATCGACAGCCTGCCGACAGTAAACAGTGTGGCAAGCAATGTCGCTACCGGTGTCAGGTTCTTTAATATCTCAGGAAAGAATGACAGGTAATAGCTTGAGATGACTTCGAACGTAGCATTATTGTCAAGGAATTCATCGAGATTTTCAATCAGGTTAACGACGAGGAAAATCACGCACAAGGCAACTATTGCAAAAAGCAATGTCATGATGAACTGCCTGAGTATATACCTGTCTAATATGTTGAATATCAAAGCTTACACCACTATACTGATTTCTTTAACAATACTTTTTTAATAAAATTGCGGCTGTCGCCGATAGCCCTGAAGAGCTGTTTAATCTCATAGCCCAGGTTTTTACTTACGTAAAAGAAGGAAAGCAGTCCGAATGAGAAGTTATACACAATGATACCAAGAGCAATTAAAGAACTCTCTCCGAGCACACCCACAATGAAATAGGTGGAAACGGACAATATGGCAGAAATCGATACAAATAAAAGTACAATTTTGGGCCGTCCGACAGCTGTGATTATCACCGACAGCATCATAAACGACATTGCAACAGCGCCGATTATCATCAGGTTGAACTGGCCAACGGCAAGATGCCATTTCACAGGCAGGAATGTTGTAATGAGCCACTGGCTTGCACCACATTCAAAAAACAGTACCATGGCAGTAAAGGTGAGAAAGATGAATGATGTTGACTTTGTCATCAGGTCATGAAGGCCTTTCATGTCTTTTCGCTCATATAGATTGACAGCCGGTGAATAGACCAGGGAATAGGAAGTGTTGAGTATCTCTTCAAAGAACCGGTACAGGGTTTTTGCCGATTGATAGATGCCTGTCGAACTTGTTGGGAAGAAATACTGGACTATATATATGTCTAAAGTACGGGGGACAGAATGGAGCATTGCGTAGGCTCCGTAGGGAATGGTAAACTTCATTATCTCCCTGAGCTTGATTGCACCTTTAATGCTGAACCTGAGCTTTTTCCGTGCCAGCAGGATACCCAACAGCGAACTGCAGGTCATGCCGCACAGATACATGTTAATCATGTTGTGGAACTGTATCTCCTTCAATGAATAGATCATATAAAAAGTAACCAGAGACATGGTTCCGAAAAACGCCAGGTCAATCAGAAAGAGGTTACGGTATTCACGATCCCTCACAACAAGCTTAATTGTATAGGTTCGTGGCAATGTAAGAAGAATGAACACAGGAAGCCATTCACCTACATGAACGAACCTGGGCTCAGTGAACAGGCCAGACAATGGGTATCTCAGGAAGAAGACAATCAGGGCAAGAGAAATTGAAATCGATATTTGCAAAATTAACGCAAGCATATTGACTTTAGGCTGATTATCTTCATTCATACCGAATTGGATAATGCTTTGCAGGCCCATGCCGTCACTAATGATGAATATCCAGGTATGGAGATTGATCAGGAGGTAGAACAAGCCGTATTCGTCAGGACTCATTGCCCTGATCTGTAACAATGATACGAAGCCATATACTACATATATTATCTTATCCGCGGCCGACCAGGTTATCTTATCAATATGAGACTGTATTTTCAATTGCTTACCTAAACAGAAATGATTTCAATATTCCAACTCGAACTTATACCTTTCATTACCATCACCAAAACATTAGCCTCAGTCTTCACTCCATACTCGGGAGAATAATAATAAGGCTTCAATTCAAATATATCCGTTGACGTACTAATCTCGATTAAAGCGGAACCGTTTTTCAGGGTGATTCTCTGGAAAATGGATTTCTTTTCATTGTCATCAATCTCAACCTCGGGGGCAAGATAGAAATAGACATTCTTTTCAAGACCTATGTTACAATAGTCGAAGCCGGCAATTTTATCCACATCAAAATTAAGGGTTCGCCTGTGCGACGCCCTGAAACCGAAATGCTCGCCGATGAAACCGGAAGCCGACGCCTTCAGGGCATTGGCTTTGCTCCTGTCCCCGGGTAACCAGAAAAGGCCGTCCTTCGGGTCCTGGGGTATATCATTCTGCTCCGAACCGACGATCTCAAGTGTGCTGTGGTATCTCGTCGAGCGGAATTTGTTCCTTTGTTCCGGTAATGCTGTATAGTTGAAGGTACCGGGATCCACAATGAAGTCCTTGCCGTTGACGCTGAGCGCCATCGAAAGCTGGTCGTTGTGAGTGTGGCCTCCCTTGCCTTTCTGGCCTACTTTGCCGCAGCGGACAAGAGCGCTGTAATACCTTGTGATATAATGATACAGGCCAAAGTCTTTGTATGGTATGAAAAGGACAGATTTGAGTTCGTTACGGTCAACAGGTTCCCAGGTGAAGCTGAAATCATACCTGTCCTTGAACAAATCGAAGAAGCGGTTTGTAAAAAATTCTTCAACCGAATCTGGTTTACAACCATCCTTAAGGCCATTCAGTAAACGTCGGTAATATGTTTTATCCCTATTATTTTCAATATCATAGGGCGACAGCTTAACAATCCTGCCGCTGTCGTTATCGCCAACCTGTACGACGTTACCGTTTTCCATGACAAGGTCGTAACCAAAGGTAAAAATCCTGTTCAACCTGTTTATTATATCATCGCCGTAAATAATTGCATTGTTTTGAGTTATCCTGTATTTTCTACTCGCCGGCAATCCTAATTTCGGTGTATGAGTCCACAGTCCTGATATATATGTTTTCAGCGATTCGACTTTCTCACTCTTCAGCGCAAGGCATAGCATAAAGGACAACAAGAGCAGTTCAGAGCTAAGCAGGTGATAGCAGGTGGAAGCCTCGAAGTTGCTTCCGTCGTCGTCAAACTGGTAACTGCACTCAACGATGAATTCCTGGATCGAGAAAGCAAGCCAGGTGCTTATTTCTTCGTCCACAGCAAGGTAGGAAGCAATGAACATCAACCCGGTAATATTGGCAAGGTAGTGATTGGCTCTCATGCCGTCAGCCCATTCGAGGTTTGAAGCGATGAAGCATCCGTGCTGGTATATGCTCTCCCAGAATATACGTTTGAATTCATCAGGAAAAGAATAGCCTGCCTGTGTAAAGTAATCATAGCATATGAGCCAGTTAATGGCCCGGATGGCAACGTCCATTGCACAAATCCACTGGACACCGAATTCGGGTGGGTTGGAACCGATGAAGTCTATCACCTGGTTTTCAAATTCATGAGCGTAAACGTTCTTGGATTTTCCCTTTCCTGAACCGCCGGAGAGAATGAAAGCGTATGCCAATACGATGAGGTGCTGCATCCTGCCGAGCTCCCACGGTATTTTAATATCTGCTCCGGGTACATTGCCGTACTCAATGTCCTTATACCATTGATACTCGTTCCACTGATAGCCGCTCCTGAAATCCAGCTGCCAGTCAATCCTGTTGTAGCTGTTTCCGAGAGCTTCAAGTATCCGCGATGAAGGCTCATCATTGAAACTGTTAAAAGAAAGGTTCTCTTCTTCAACTGCCCTGTCAGCAGGACTGTACCTGTAACCCTCGAAACCCGGGCAGTCAGAGTTATGGCCAACGTATGTCCACCCTGAACCAAGGACATTGAACTCATGGGCAACAATCCTGTCAGCAACCGAAAACACCTGTTCTTTGTATCCCTTGAGAACATCGGTGGACGGGGGCTCAAAATAGCCTGGAATGCCATTATTGCTGTGCAAATTCGAAAGGTGCATTTCCAAAGATGGGTAGCTGACGTATGTTGTGCCTGTAAAGGCAGTTTTACGTTTTTGCTTTGTTTTGAAGCTTTTCAGAATGATACTTTTCCCCTTCTTTATTATCATTGAAGGCGGCAGTTTCATTCCCAGTTTCATCTTTGTCAGTATGCTCAAAAAGAATCCTCTTTTATGAAAATAACAAAAATATTCTATATTTATTATTAATCAAAGCTATTAATCGAAAAATTAAATCAATTGTTAAAAGTCTTAACACATAAATTGTGTACGTTTTTTTAGAATATGGTGAAAAATGGAAATTAAGAAATCGACAAATAAGGACCCTAAAGCATACGAAATCCTCATCAGGAAACGCGGCACCTATGATTACGCTTCGTACTGCCCACAGATTAACCGCATCGTCAAAGGCGAAGAACACGAAGAAGTAAAAGAAAAAATGGAAAAGTTCATCGAGGAACATATTCAGAGTATCGAAGATTAATATTAAAAATTTTCAGAATAAAATCGTATATTATTAATAATTATTAATATTTGCGGTACTTATTTATGAATAGAAAAGAATTGAAGAAGAAGTTTTTAACAACAGTTCTGTTTTTTGCATGTTCCATCAGCGCTTTTGCCCAGTGGGCTGTCCTTAAAACAGACTCCGACAGCTTGATTAAATTAGGCTCCGACCAGATTTACAATGTCGAGTTCGACAAAGCAGCCGGCACTTTCAAAAAAGTGATCGATAGGAACCCCAGGTACCCTGCCGGCTATTTTCTTGATGCAATGATCGAATACTGGAAAATCACAATCTTTCGCAATTCAAGGAACTACGACAAGACATTCCTTTCCAAAATTGACAAAGTCATTGGCCTGTGCGATAAGTTATTGAGCGAGAATGACTATGACATCGGAGCGCTTTTTTTCAAGGGCGGAGCTCTTGGCTACCGCGGCCGGTTCTATGTCATACGGGAGAGTTACCTGAAAGCAGCCTTAGACGGGAAACAGGCATACGACATCTTTCAGAAATGCCAGGAACTGGCGCCGACCAATCATGACATAATGCTGGGTACCGGTTTGTTTAACTATTTCGTGGTTGCATTTCAGGAACAGAACCCGGCCCTGAAACCCCTGATGGCCTTCCTGCCGAACGGCGACAAAGAACTGGGAATACAGCAGCTTGGTGCCGCGTCGAGGAATGCACGCTATGCTGCAACTGAAGCAAAGGTAGTACTTCTCCAAATTTATTACCAGTTTGAGGAAAGGTATAACGAATCTCTGATAGTAGCCAGGGAACTCTGTCAGCAATACCCAAACAATCCATATTTCCATCGTTACTTAGGCAGAAGCTACGTTACTACAGGCAATATGGACATGTGGGAAAAAACCTGGCGCGACGTATTAAAATGCTATGTCAATAAAAAGGCAGGCTATGACCCATCGACAGCCAGGGAAGCCCTGTATTACATAGGAAGCGCCCTGTTCAGAAAGGCCGATTACAAGATGTCCCTCAAGTATTTCAAAAAGTGCGATGAAGCTTGTAATGCCGTTGACAACGGAGAGGACACCGGTTTCAAAGTAAAGGCCAACCTCTATATTGCCCAGATCCTTGACCTTACAGGAAAAAGGAAAGAAGCAGTAAAATATTACAACAGGGTTCTCGACCTGAAAGACTATGAAGGTTCGCATAAAGCTGCAACAAGATACCTTAAAAATCCATATAAATAATACCCAAGGGTAGTAATATGTGGCACCCTTTGCTAATGGCACTAATTTTGCTCGTAACGTCAGATTTGTGTTGTTGAATAGGGATGCAGATGGATTGGAAGTATTATATAAAAAGAACATTAATTAATGTATTATTATTCGCTTTTTTGTCCGGAGTACTCTCTGCCAAAGTTAAACCCGGCGTCGATGTCCTTGTCGAATCCGACTATTCACTGATTGCAGGCAAAAGGGTTGCTCTGCTTACAAATATTACAGGCAGCACTTCAAACGGACAGCTTACAGCAGAACTCTTCAGCAAAGCCACGAATTTCACCCTTGTTACAGTCTTTACACCCGAACACGGATTCTACGCTGCGGTACCGGCAGGTGAGAAAGTTGCAGACTCGACGGTGTTCGGTGTCAGGACCTGCTCTCTCTATGGTTCCAACCGCAGGCCTTCCAGGGAGCAATTGAGTGGCTGCGACGTCGTCGTGGTTGACATTCAGGACATAGGCATCAGGTCTTACACCTATTTCAGTACGGTGTTTAAGATAATGGATGCCTGTGCCGAATATGGTAAACAGATGATCATCCTGGACAGGCCCAATCCCATCAATGGAATTGCTGTTGACGGCAATGTCCTTGAAATGAAATGGCAGTCGTTCATCGGAATCATACCTGTTCCCTATCTTCACGGTTGCACAATCGGTGAACTGGCTTCCATGGCAAACGGCGAAGGGTGGCTGCCGGCCGGAGCCGACGGCAAACCACGCAGATGCAGCCTTTCCGTAATAAAAATGCAGGGTTGGGACAGGACGATGAGATGGGAAGACACCGGACTGCCCTGGATTCCTACCTCCCCTAACATTCCTACTCCCGACGCCATTCGTGGAGCAGCGGCCCTTGGTGTTTTCGGCGAACTGTCAATAGCAGGAATCGGCATAGGTTCTTCGAAGCCATTCCAATACATAGGCAAACCTGATTTCAACACTCAAAAACTTATGAAGGTAATTGACGGCAGTGAATACCCCGGGATGATAATTAAAGACACTGTGTACAGCCCGCAAAGGGGTATGTACACAGGAAAGACAGTCAAAGCCCTCGAACTTGGATTTGTACCCGATTCAGCATTCTGTCCTTACACTTCCGGCATCAGGCTTATGCTTGCCATCAGAAAGATTTATCCCGATATATTTCCAAGAGTAATAAAAGATGAAAACCGTAAAACAATGTTTTGTAAAGCCACCGGCACCGAAGAAATCCTCAACGCCTTCCTTAAAAGGGCTACCGACGGCTATATTATGAAGGCAGCTTCAAAAGGAATAGACAGATACAGAGCGATTCGTTCCCGTTACCTTCTTTACTAATAGATTATGTAGTAGTTCAGATTATAAACGGATGACAATATTCAGGTAATTATATATTATATATGCACACAATATTGAGGCAATTACTGCTCCGGCAATGAATTTCACCCTCGATTCCTTTTCCTTGTATGCTGCTACGTGATACCAAAGTCCTACGACAGCCAGAAGGTAAAGAATCGACTGCTCCCACTCAAAATTTGTATTGACGACATCCGGTGCGGATAGCTTCGCGGAAGCCAGGTCAATGGAAGAAGAGTCGGCAGTATTAAGCATAATCCCGGAGTGTGTATTTTCAACATCAAGCGCAAAAATTCTTTCAATTGCACGGCTGACAGTGATGGAATCGAACATTTTTCGTGCAGGTGCCTCGAATAATGCCCTGTTTTTCGATTCGGGATAGGGATGGACTATATACCATTGTGGATCCTGGTAATACTGCCCGAGGAAAACCACTTTTGCAGCCTGGCCGCCGGTGTTTGATACCCTGACTGCCATTGTTTCTTCGCTTCCTGAAAAGCTTAAAGGCAGGAATAAATTGACTGTGTTCAGCACAATCAGGAACCAGAAAGGTACCAGGATGGCGCCTTTAAGAGCAACCATTGTGTAACGGTATGGTTTATTGCCGGCATTGATGAAAAAAAGCGCTGTCCAGAGGAAAACGTAGAAGAAAGCTACTATGAATATGATTATTTGTATTAACGACATTGTATTGTTACCGATTATTCGTACCTGATGATGGTCCTGAATTTATTGCCGGTTTTGACGAGCTGGTCTTCAAACTCTTTACAGTACTTCTGTTGAATTTTGCTGATCGAATCAAGAATTGTGTAAGACCTGAGCAGGTCTTTGTCGGAATACCTATCATCGGGTTTTTTCTGGAGGTTCAGCGATTCGACATAAGGCCCGGACATAGTAACGTCATAGAAATTCAGAAGCTTCAACAGGGACTGCTGGAGTTCAGAGTCTTCATAGAGGGGGCCTGCTGCCTGTGCACCGGAGATCGATTCCCTGATAGTACTGAGCAGCCGAGCATAGTCCGTATTCATCAGCACTGTGTCCCCGGACTGAATTGAGGTGTTAAGGGTAGTGATGGCGCTTTCGACATTCTGCCGCAGCCTGCCCATGTTTTGTATATAGTCTATTACATACTGGTCATGTACCTGAGAGCCTTCCTTTTCATTACTTTCCCCGCCACCACAACCAGCTAAAAGCAATACGAAGACTGCCAGTATTTTCATAATATCTTTATACATTGTATTCATCAACTTTCTGAAAAACATTATCATTACTATTAACAAAATAATCAATTTTTTATTAAGCGCCACATCAATTATTACCGGCTTTTTGTAAAATTGTTAAAGAAAGGCTTGAGAAGTGAGATGAAAATCATAAATTGCACGATATATATGGATGTAAAGAGAGAATTCTTGTTATATGAGATGTATTACTTTAGCGGATGTAACTGAATGATAGCCGGGAATTCCGGGATGGAACTGGCCGCTGAGATACTGTTATCCGGGATAATAGTAACACTGGCCGTCTTTCTTGCAATTACCAGACGGAAACTGCTTAGGATGAAGCGTTCAGCAAAGGAAATACAGAATTCCGTCGATAGGGATATTTACGAAAGCATGAGTTACGCCAGGAGAATACAGAAAGCAACACTTCCTGATATTATCAGGTTACAGGAGTTTTTCGAAGATGTTTTCATCATCTTCAAACCAATAGAGATGGTTTCAGGGGACTTTCACTGGTTCAGCCTCGTTAACGGCAAGATATTCCTCGCTGTGGTGGACTGCCAGGGGCACGGCGTTCCGGGCGCCTTCCTTTCTATGATGGGCAATACGCTCCTGAACCAGATCATCAATGAGGAGAAGCTGTTCATTCCTTCGGAGATTCTGTCGAGAATTAATACAAAGATATCCCATCTGCTGTCTGGAATGGGTGAAAACAGCCACGGTAAAGAGATAATGCACATGGGCTTGTGCATGGTGGACTATGACACCCGAAAGATAAGATACGCCGGAGCTGTCCATTCCCTGTATTTTGTTAATGACGGGAAATTCAGGGAACTGGAAGGCGACAGCCACGCTATCGGGGCAAAAACTGAGAACGATGAACTCTTACCTTTCAGGGATCACGAGATTGACATCAAGGGCAGCCTTGTCCTGTATATGACCAGCGAAGGTTTCAATTACGAAGAGGCATCCCCCGACGAGCATATCGAGTCGCTTCAGATGATTAACCTGATATTGAAAGTCGGTTCCATGCCGTTCTATGAACAACAGGATGCAATTATTGCCGAATTGGAGAAATACAATTACCGGAAATTGCAGACTGACGACTTCACGATCATCGGCGTAAGAGTAAGTTAATTACCTTTTGCCGATTTTGTTTTAACAAATATATTTGGCAGAGTCTGTTTTAAGTGAGGGGAAAGTCGATATAGAAACGCTTCTGCTCACTTTATACACTTAACAATCTATACCACCCCATCCCGGCCTTCACCAAGGGGGAAGGAGAAAGAAGCAGCGTTGGAACACGTTGAATGATATTGAGACAGGTCTCAGACCTGTCTCTACCGGTATATAATACATACGAACAGTGGAAAGCCGCTAAAGTAGCGCTTCTGCTCACTTTATACACTTAACAATCTATACCACCCCATCCCGGCCTTCACCAAGGGGGAAGGAGAAAGAAGCAGCGTTGGAACACGTTGAATGATATTGAGACA
>CAZWLN010000015.1:87455-92388 GCA_964634885.1 uncultured Hyphomicrobiales bacterium
AACAGTGGAAAGCCGCTAAAGTAGCGCTTCTGCTTACTTTATGAACTTGACAAACTTGACGAACTTTACAAACTCTACAGAGAGATGTTGTTTCTTTTCAGGAAATCGTCATACATCTCTTTGTAGTTCTCGTCTTTGCCCGATTTCTCGAAAGCCTGCCTGAAGTATTCGGCTGCTTCGAACACCAGGTTGTTATGCTCAAAGAAATAGCCCAAGAAAACAAGATTGACAGGATCATTAACGTCCCCAAGTTCTGATTTGAGTATTGTCAGGGAGTCATTGACAGTTTTCATGCTACCGTTGGAGAGAACCAGGAAACATG
This sequence comes from uncultured Hyphomicrobiales bacterium, assembly GCA_964634885.1. GTDB lineage: Bacteria > Bacteroidota > Ignavibacteria > Kapaibacteriales > UBA2268 > DAINRZ01. The sequence goes on from CAZWLN010000015.1 coordinate 87,778, forward strand.
CATCATCTGATTTTATATCTTTGTTTTCGCTGTTTATTACGCGCCAGAAATAATACTGATCCCTTTGCAGCTTTATCTTATCTGCGTTGAGATCGATTGACGTGTCTGTCAGTTCCGTTTCGTAAACCGGTTTGTCGAAGCGGTCGGACACAATCAGCCTGTATTTCTGTACATCAGTCGATTTAAACCATTTGAATTGCAGGTCAGCGCCGGAAAAGCTCACTTTCCTGGGTGAGTTAATCTTGAAATTGCCCTTCGAGGGGACGAAAGGCAACCCTTCCGAACCTCTCTCGACAGAGCCGGTTACGTCCATATTGTAATTTTTATTACTGAACAGGTTGTTGGTGTTCTTCATCTCGTCGAGGATGAACCTCGTCATCCTGCCGGTTACTGTCGAAGATTTAATCTTATTAACCAGTTCGGAGACGGCAAATTCCTTATTGTCTCTCACCTGGAGCGTATTGCCGTTCTGGTGGCGGAGCGCTACGAAGGAATTGGAGCCGGCGAGCTTAATTCTATCTTTATCAAACAGATTCTCGCCTGTTTTCAATTTTACCCATGTCGTTGAATTGCCTTTTTTGACTTTTACGTCGCCGATGGAATTCAGCACATAGAAAACATAATTCTCTGCCGAGGCGATATTGACGCAGGCAAAGACAATCAGAACAGTACGGAGTAAAGATTTAACCACTCTCATAGGTCACCTCTTTTTAATAAATTTATAATATGATTTAATTGCTAATGGTTTGAGTGAGTCGTTGTAACCTTCAAAAGCAAAGACTGATAATATCAGTGCGAAGATTGTCGGGGTAAAGTCCATTTCAATGTTGTTCCCGAAATAGAGCAATCCCGAGATATAGAAGATAAAAACCGATTCAATAACAAATATTATCAAATTCATCAACTCATATAATTTCTTGTTTTTAAAGGTAATATACGAAAATACCACCATATTCATGTAAACAAAAAGCAGGGCAACAAGATAATTAATATAATTGGAAACCCTGGTGTAGAAATCTTTGTCGAGGACCATCGAGATGATATTTGCCTGGATTTCTACCCCATACTGGTCCGGGAAAGATTTTCCGCTGTACCTTTCATTAAGGGGTGAAAAGTACAGATCGATGAATTTGCAGGGGTTGTCTTTACTTTCTTCGTCGTAGGTACCGATGAGGACGATTTTCCCGTTGAAGTCCACCTTGTGATTCTCACTGATAATGTCTTCATAGTCAAGGTCGGTGAACCCGCCGCCTTTGAAGTTAATGGTTTCAGTCTCGTTGTCCCTGGACTTCAGGTAATCATAGAGCGCTTTGTCGTATTTCTTTATCACTGCCGTTGAGAAGGATTCGGCTTCCTTTCCTTCAAATTCGTAGAAGGGGTTATAATCCCTGACAGTGTAGAATTCTTTGTCGAAACCGATGAGCAAGTTCTTGTATCCGGAGGCTGTTTTACCCGGTTGAAAGGCATAATTGGTAACACGATAGCCGAATTGGCCGCTGTCTTCACTGTAGCCGCCAAGGCTGTCGGCAAGGACGATATTGTCGTACCCGGCGATGTTGTTCTTTAGCTTCACAGCATCTTCGCTGCCGTCCGTCCTGCCGATTATGGTCTCAAGGGCAATAACAGCAGGCTTCGAACTGCCTGAATTCAGTTTTTCTATCAGCGAATCGAGCTGAGCAAGGCTTAATCCATAGTTCTTTACCATTATGATCCTGTTGTCCCCGTGTTCTTTTCCTCCAATTTCTTTATAGTTAATATCTGTTAATTCAAAATTAATTAAATGTACGTAAAAGGGCTTAAGAAATTCAATCCCGGAAAAAATCGGCATTATTAGCAACACAAGGAATACTAATATGGTAGTAATTATATTATCAAAATTAAAGAATTTCATATACTACTTTGCTTCTCCCTTTTTTTTCTTTTTTAACAGCTTGTTGTAGTAGGTAACGAAAATGGGCTTAAACGAACCGTGATAGGTCTCGAACATCGTTCCTGAAAGTATTATCGCATAGAACAAAGCCTTAAGTTTGACCTCGAAATTAAAATATTTATAAATAACGATTACCAGGACAAAAGTCATTATCAGCTCTGTAACAGTGAGAGCAAGGCTTAGAGGCTCATACCAGTTCTCATGCCTGATCCTGACCCAGTTCAGAAATATCATGTTAAAGAATACCAGGAGGCCGACAATCAGGAACACTTTGACCCATTCGGGCCACAGGTCCATTGAACCGATGTATTCTTCGTCGAGTATCATGTTCAGGATGTTGGCATGTATTACACCGCCGTACATGTCCGGGTAGCATCTGCCGTAGTAATGATCATTCATCGGTGTGTAAAAGATATCCTCCGTAACCCTGGTGTCGATGTCGGTACCGAGGAAAGCCATTATTATCACTTTGTCCTTTAGGAACCCAAGGCTGTCCCGTCGAGCAAACACGTCTTTGTAATCGAGGGTGGTGTACTTGTCGGTGTTACGCCTGTACCTGATGATCTCTTTGAGGTTCTTCCTTGCCATCAGCCTCCCGACTTTTGCCGGGTCGAGCTGTTTTGCCAGTTGCAGGGCAAAGCTAAGGACAGTGTCTTTACCTACAATCCTGAAAGGTGCAAAATAGCGTACGGTCCTGTAATCCTCGGTACTGTCGGTAATAACATTGGCGAAACCTGTCCTGACGTGCCTGAGGAACCTCTGTGCTGGATTCTGTATGCGGCCGAAAGTAAACTCTCCCGAGTTATCTTTCAATTCATTGACCAATACTACATTGCCTGCCTTTGCAAGGGCATATTCTAAGTAAACGTCCAGTGTGTCAAATACTTTTACTAAGAAAAAAGTGTCGAGTTGCTTTGTTACAGGGTCCTCGTCGATTTTAAACTTTAATTCCTCAGGTACTGACTCTGACGGTATCGGGGTTATCTCCTCACCTACCACCTGTAAGACTTCAGAAGGCAGGCTGTCGGTTTCATTGGAATACTCATAGTGTATCTTGGGAGACGGAAATGTAGCGTCAATTCCAATCACCTTAGGGCCGTAACTGCTAAGTATCATTATCTCTTCGGCAATCTCCCGCCTGTTCAGATGACCGATATTAACCATTACGACATTCGTATCTTTGCCAACATCGTCAAAACCTCCGGAAGATGCATAGTCGGTAATATAGAAGTCGTCAACTGTGTTCTGGACTACGTCGAGAAAGTCAATCTGGAAAATGATGTTCAGGTTGTAAAGAATAAACAGGATGATCCCGGTACAAATCAGGTTATCCCGCAGGTTGACTAAGTTTTGCAAAAGGTTCTTTTTCATACTTTCGCATATTGTAATTAATACATCAGTTCAAATTAAGAAAAAAAGAGAATCCCGCAAAAGACATTGTGTCAGGCTTTCCGAAATTTTTAAATTTTTTTTCATTTTTCTGCCCTTTCCATTTCCTGTGCAATTTCTTCTCTGCTCCAAGCCACATAAGATGCTATAGCTGATTTTTTTGTTGATACTTCAGGCCTTGTCGCCATTTTTTCTCTTTGGTTTAATAAGGATTATTATTTATTTTTCATTTTTTTATGAACATTAGGGGCAAACCGATGAAATACCATATCAGCCTGCCGTTGACAATTCTCCTGGCCTTTACAAGTACACTTTTGTCCCAGGTGCCGACATGGCCACCTGAAGGCTTTGAAGCTGCCGTCTTCGCCGGCGCAGAAAAACTGCCCGGCGGAAGGTTCCTGCCTTCAACCCAAAAATGGAACCTCGTCTGGGCCGACCAGATCGTCCCGGAATGGGTTACTCCGCGAAAAGTCGAGTTTGCTGCAAAGAATTACATCGGCACACAGAAGATATTCTCGTACCAGGCGGAACAATTCCGCAGTTTCAACCCTAATTTCCTCATACTGACCTATCACCTTGCTGCCGGACTTAACCCGGCAAAGAACAGCGACTGCCCAGACCCGAAAAACAATTCCGGCGACGATTACATCGGTGTTGTCGCTCCCGACGGCTATGTCTCCGAGTACAATAATTATTTTCTTCCATGGCTGGAGGAACAATCCATTGCCGAGGGCTCAAAACAGTATGAGTCCATGTTCCAGCACTACGACACGACTCTTGCCGGAAACAGGGTATGGCACAGCGACCCTGCCTGGCTGATGAACATGAATAACATTCTTTGGCGTAACTATATGACTGCAATACCAGTGGCCTGGATGAAAGGTAACAGCAACGAAGGCTGTTTTTTCGACGTAGCTGTCGAAACGAATTGCAGCCTGTACAACCCGAAAGAAGGCAACCCCTCACCGGGCAATTTCAACTGGTGGGAGACTCCCCATCACCCCGGCAGTTTCGAAAACGTAGGTAAAACGAGGCAGGACTTCGCCCAGTGGATGAATTCATCATACCACTCCTATTTCCGTTTGATATACGACGCCTTCCACACCGAAGGACAGGATTACCTCGTCATTCCCAACGTCGATCAGATGGTAACGACGGTCTATAACCCTTACTGGATCAACTGGGGTAACGGCGGCGAGACGGTGGACGGCGCAATGATCGAAAGTTTTGGTGGTTACCAGGGCTTCGACATGTGGCAGACACTCGAAAGGACATACCGGCACCTGACTTCA
>CAZWLN010000016.1:0-85796 GCA_964634885.1 uncultured Hyphomicrobiales bacterium
GTGTTAGGCACGCCGCCAGCGTTCGTCCTGAGCCAGGATCAAACTCTCCGTTGTATATGTTATATACTCTTTGTCGAGTTGATCGTTGTGGCTCGATCGCTTTCGTTTTATTTGTGCTTCCTGTTTTCAAAGAACGTTCCCTAATGGGACTTCAAAATTAACTCTTTTTTTTGAGATATGCAAGTAAAATTTTTAATTTTTTCAATTTTTTTTTCTTACCTGCAATTTCTTGCTCTTGTTTCAGTTTTCAATTTCGCCGTTCAAAGCGAGCATCAAAATTAACACTATTTTCTAATCTATGCAAGCTTTTTTTTCAAAATTACCAATTTTCTCGTAACTTTTTTCTCTCAGCCTGCTGTACAGTTTCTTAAACACTTGTGTTACCAACCGTTTAAGTTTCCGTACACTTTTTAGCTCACTTTCCCAATTTTCAAAGATATGTATTGACTATTATCGTGTTTTTATATTGTGTGATTATTGAAATATTTTTTAAATATTTTAATGTATCCTTCTTATACCCGCTCCTATACTGCTTCTACGACGATATAATTATTTGTACCGCTTAAGGCTTTTTGACCGGAAAAGTCATGCAATACCATCGGATATGCCCATCAAGCCAGACCAGATGAGGGTTTACATGCTTTTTTGCCAGCTTCTCTTGCATCCTGCATTTCTCGACCTATACCCCATATGCCCCTACCATTGCGGCTGGAGAAGTTTTTTACTGCCTTTTGTGACCGGGAAGTAAATACTCCCTCTTACAGGATGATTATCTGAGTGTTTCATTCACTCCTCACTACCAATCCATAGAATTCCATCTTACCGGCTACCTCAGGACTCCCACCAGGCCTGCGTTCTTACGCTTTTACCACTACTTGCCGTTACCCCGTTCAAGACTCCCACTTGCAGATCATTATGTCGTCAGCCTTTGCTATTAGCCCATTCCAGCAATGTGTAAACATGATTACACACCCCCTCATAGTCACTAAAATACACCGTCTAACCGCTACTGTAGCCCCTTATGGAGAAATGTGCAACATTCCGGAACTGCGAATTACTATCCTTATTATATATATATTATCAATTATCTATAAGTAGAACTACTTATCAGATAGCCCAAAATCCCCGTAAACTAAGTAACAGTGCGTATTTTGAAGGTATTCATTGTAAGATGGCATTACTTTTGCGTAAAGAATAGTATTATTGATAATAAGGATAGAAATGGAGACAGCAATGAAAATATTGGAAGAACTCGAGAGACTCGCTGAATTGCAGGTCAAATTGGAAAAACTGCTCGAAAAAGTAAGGGCTACAAGATAGTCATTCATCCCTGCGCGAGCTAATAAACGCCATCGCGATTGGCTGAATCGGACCATCTGTCCAATAATGTACACACAGCGATGGAGCCACGTCAAACAGCAATCTTAGCATACATTCTAATATATAGAGGCCTTTCGGGGCCTTTCTTTTTCATATATCAGACAGACTTCAGCACCCGCTTAACATACGGGCCGGCTGCAGATTATGCGGCTCAGCGCCTTTTCTTTACAGTACCAGCTGCGGAAAAGCTCATAAGCTCCGATAATAACCATAATAATTAACAGAAAGGAAAGCTGCTGACAATCAGAGAATACAAATGTGCAGGCGGCACGACTGTACCTGTCGCCCGGAAGACACCGACAGCTGCGTCTGTTCTACGTTCAGCGCTGCTATTCTTCCTTCTTTCGTACTCACACCTGTACGCAGCAGGCGAAGACAGCCTCAGGCCCTCAAAAACCGGCTGGGAGCTTGGCGGCATTCTCCCGACACTGGCCTATGACACTGACCTGGGTTTTAAATACGGTGGCATGATTGAAGTATATGATTATGGGAAAGGTGAATACCTGCCCGACTACAAACAGAAACTCTACCTCGAAATCTCTCGCACAACACGAGGCAATGGCACTCACCAGCTATGCTACGACTCCAGGGGAATCTTCGGCTCTGAGATGCGCCTCATCGGCGAAATCAACTATGTAACGGATAAAGCTCTAGATTTCTATGGATTCAACGGCAGCAGTTCAGGATACTACTCCGGCTACGAAGACGAAGACAGCCCCGATTACAGAAGCAGGGCCTACTACAGGCTGGAGCGCAGTATGCTGCGTATAGTAGCCGACGTACACGGCCCTCTTTCGGTGAGTGAACTCCGCTGGTTTGCCGGCCTGGGCCTGTTTGACATTGGCATATCGTCTGTGGATGTGGATGAATTGAACGAAGGAAAAGATGAAAGCGACAAACTACCCTCGATCGACAGTGTTCCTGGCCTCTACGAGCAGTATTTGCAGCAGGGTTTCATCGATCGCCTGCAAAAAGACGGCGGTTTTGTCTCCCTTCTCCGTCTGGGTGTGGTTGCCGACAGCAGGGACAAGGAGTCATTCCCTTCGACAGGCCTCTGGGCAGAAGCGTTCATCCAGGCAGCTCCGGGTTTTGCCAACGATTTCTCTTACTCACAGTTCTGTGCCACCTTCAGGCACTACCTCCCACTCTCCGGCCAGAAAGCAGTATTTGCCTACAGGCTGTCTTACACAACAAAACTATGGGGAGAAATTCCTTTTTTCATGCTTCCATTCTACTTCAACACCACCGAGACGCGTGACGGTTACGGCGGCGCCCGTACCGTCAGGGGCGTACTAAGAGACAGGATCGTAGCTGACGCTGTGTTTTTCGCCAATCTGGAATTCCGGTGGAAATACCTGACCACACGGATTTTCAGGCAGGATCTGTACTGCGCCCTGGGCGCTTTCTTCGACACAGGCTGCATAACATCGCAATACGGCAAGGCAGAGGGTACCAAAAGCAGTGGCAGGCTTCACAGCTCTGCCGGTGCCGGGTTGTATTTCGCGCTCAATGACAACTTCATTCTTACCGTCGATTGCGGAAAAGCATTGAGCACAGAAGACGGCGTCTTCGGGCTTTATGTTCATTTAAATTGGCTATTTTGAAAATTGATTGTAAATTTGGTTTATAGTAAAGTTATAATTGAAGAAGAATCTATGAGCATCATAAGCTATATAGTATTACTGGCATCGTTGATTGCAGCCTTTCTGGCCGTCTATTCCATACGTTACCGAAGGTCGGACGGAGCCGTCAGTTTCTGCCTGCTGATGTTTGCCGCTGCCGTATATTCATTCGGATATGCGTTTGAGATTGCCTCCCGAACAGCAAACGACGTCTCTTTCTGGCTCAACGTCGAATACACCGGCATCTCTTTCATTCCAACTCTCTGGCTGCTGTTTGCAATGCAGTACACTAACCGCAAGAAATGGCTCAGGCCGGTGGTTGTAATTCCAATGATAATCATTTCGTTAACAACCCTATTGCTACATTTGACCAATGACCAACACCACCTTTTCTACCACGGGTTCACACTGAATTTCATCGACAGCCTTACCCTGGCTGCAATAGACCGGGGCGGCTGGTACTGGATACATATAGGCTATTTCAACGTAACGATTGTACTTGGTACATACCTGTTCATAAAAATGCTGGTTATCAAACCCAAGCCATACAGGGCCCAGTCCTGGATCATGGTAGCCGGTTCACTGGTACCCTGGATTACCAATACAATCTATATTGCCGGATACAGCCCCTACGGCATCGATCTCAATCCCTTTGCTACTGCTGTTACCGGCATTCTCTTCGCTATAGGCATTTTCCAGTACGGAATACTGCAATTTGTCCCGATTGCCCTGGAAAATGTCTTTGGCAGCATGAACGACGGGGTAATACTGATCGATACGGAAAGAAGAATAGTTGACTTCAATAATTCTGCGAAGATGGTTTTGAAATCGCTTACCGAAGTCTCCATCGGCCGTTCTTTCTGTGAAGTTGTCCCGGCTCCTTCCGAATTGGCGGACCTGATCGACAGCGGCGCCGAATCCCCTGTAAATTTCGAAATGGAAGCAGGAAAGGGCAAGGAGTTTTACAAAGCGAGCATAAGCAGCATTGCCGACAAGAGGAAAAAATTGTACGGCAAAGCAATTATCCTCAGTAATATTACTCATCAGAAAAACTATGAGCAGAAACTCATCGAGCTTAATGCCTCGAAAGATAAATTCTTTTCCATCCTTGCCCACGACCTGAGGAATCCGTTTGCAGCCTACAAGATGTCTCTGGAATTCCTCACTTCCCAATACAATGACCTAAGCGACAAGGAAATAATCGATTTCCTCAACATTCTTCATGAAGGCTCCAGGAACATCTATGACCTTCTCGAAGACCTGCTCCAGTGGTCCAGGCTTCAGCGCGGCACCATCGAATATTTTCCCGAGGTCATTTCGGTATGTACCGTCGTAAACAACACCTTCTCCCTGTTAAAGACAAACGCCGTCAATAAAAGAATTGAACTAATAAACAATACTCCTTCCAACGTGCTCTGTTTTGCCGATTTGAATATGGCTTCTGCAATTGTCAGGAACTTAGTGTCCAACGCCATTAAATTCACCCGGGAAGGCGGTTCTGTCACTGTTACTGCCGGCACCGAAACCGGCAGCCGGTTTACAATCATTACTGTCAGGGACACTGGCATAGGCATTGCCCCGGAAACCCTGGCCAAACTGTTCAGGATTGACCTGAATTACACGGAACCGGGTACTGACAATGAAAAAGGCACCGGCCTGGGTCTGATCCTCTGCAAGGAATTCGTCGAGAAACACGGTGGTACCATCTCCGTCGAAAGTGAGCCCAACGCCGGCAGCACCTTTACATTCTCTTTACCGGCCTATTCATTGCATTGAGCCGTCCTGGGCTATGTCGTCAGTTCCCGGTTTCAGGCAACCGTAGCAGGACCGACTCCAGTTTCAACCTGTCAATGTCCGTTACAACACCTTCCTGATGCCAGTGTTTCCGACATCCGCAGCCTTCGAGGAATATGCATTGCGAAGCAATATTGAAACCTTTCATCTCGTAGCCGCCGGTGATGAGGTTCAGGACACATGCAACGCCGATCAGCCCGTACTCCGGCTTGTTCTCCCACTGTTTCAGAATCGTGCTGAAACTGGATGAGTGTTCAATCAGGTAGATTTCTGCTTCGGTTTGATCGAGACCGGCAGCAGTCTTGTATATATTGCAGTTCTTGTTGCACCTGCGGCAGATATAATTGCCGTTGTAAGGTTCAGCCTTGCAGTCTTTGTTCTTTCTCATGCAGGTCGGCAGCAGCAGCACTTTCTTTTCCGTCTTGTCGAACGCCTGCCGTAGGGCAGTGTTCATCACCTGGGCAGCAGCCATGTTGAGGTGGTATTCTTCTTCATGGCGGTTGCAGAAAATGTAATCCTCCCTTTTCTGGTAGTATTGAGGCGCCGTCTTAAGGAAATTGCCGACATTGGCAGTATAGGAGCCGAGGCACCTTTTGCTTTCAACTTTATATATCCGTGCAAATTCAATTGCTTTACGAATTATCTCCGAACTGTCCGCCGCCGGCAATTCGTTCATGAAGTGCTCCCACTGTCTCAGCCTGAATACCTCCTGTTTAAATTCACAAGCAGCTTCCAGCCAGTCAACAAGCTGGGAGAAATTATTACTATTGGCTTCGACCCTATCCTTTGTTTTTTTGGTAAGAATGTGGGAAGCCAGGTAACCCCGGACTTTGTCGGCAGCCGGTTTCAGTTTAATGTAATCGGTCCTGACCCTGTACAGGTATTTGAATATGTAGTAATAGCGACGGGGAAGCATCATTGCATTAGCGGCATAGATGTTCCAGTAAAGCCCCGCCATTATCATTTCGATTATATACTCATCGCGGGAACGCAGCCTTTCAATTCCGCGCCGTTCAATCCATTGCATAAATTGTTCGACACTCCTGCCGAGAAGGTAATCGGCAGCGTCGATTATTACTGCTGTGAAATCTTCCAGTTTATCGTAGAATCCACGGTCTAATTTGTAGGTAATCGCTTCCATTTCTTATTCGTAATTTCCAATTGTTGTCAATTCAATTGTAACTAATTACGAAAATAAATGAAGTATGTTACAAATCTTAATTGAACCACAGAGAACTGAGGAAAGCAGTATCGAAACAGAATCCGATGTGCAGTGTCCTTATCAGATCACCGATCTTCAATTCTTTTTCAGTGCTGTTAATAACATTGGCGCAGTTAATCCCGCCGACAATATTACCGAGATAGAAGGGAGTGGCAATCATCGACAGGAGGGCTCCCGAACCGTAGCTTTTGTTGTCGAAGAGGGAATAGATGCCCCAGGCAAGCAGGGCGTTAATTGTCAGGGCTGAGATGCCATCTTTAATCCTGCCGCAGTAAAAGTAGCCGCTGCCGGGCAGCACTGCTCCGAGGCAGCCGGCCAGCAAAGCTGACTTGCTGCCGGTCTCATCTATTTCGCCGATAAGCCTGTTGATTTCACCATAATCGGCGTCAGAAAGGGGCTTTTTCGCCCGTACATCATCGAGTACGCTTATTGCTTTAACGGGTTCGCCCTCCCTCACCAGGGTATAAATCTTCAGCATGGCGGCAGTATCTGTGTAAAACGCGGGGCCATAGAGCCCTGCAATGCCGTCGCACAGCTTGAGGCTCCAATCATAGGTCTTGTCATTATCCGAAATGACGAAAGACAGCAGGAATTTGTCCTTATTAGTTTTTTCATCCGAACCGGCCGGGATATTGCCAAGCGACTGCATCGCTTTTGCATTGTTTTTAAGGCAGTAATAGTTTACACCCAGCAACAGGTTAATCCTATTCCTGGAATCGGGGTTTCTGCTGTTGAACAGCGCCTCTTTCAGGCTCAGTACCGAATACTCATAGTCGTCTTCGAGGTACAAAGAATAGGCAAACCTCAGGCTGCTGTCAACCTGAGCAGATTTGCCGGTTTCCGGAAAGAACAGTGAAAAGCACATCAGGGCCGGGACAGGGTGATAGCCGCCGGGAGGGTCATAGCCCAGGCCGTCAACGATGAGATAGTCATCGGCCGAAGCTCTACTGCCACTGCACCTGGTCAACCTGTCTGCCGTCATTACGATGCCAGGGACTATTCCATATTTATGTACGGACAGTCTGCCGTATTCAGAACAGGAAGGAGTAAAACGGCAACTCGAGACAGGCGACCTTACAGGTGAAAGGAACTGCCTGTAAAACCCAATGGCCATGTCCGTACAAAGCCCGAAATAGCTTTTCTCCTGCGAATGAACAGGATTGAAAAGGAGCAGGAATAATGCCGCTATTGAAATCAATTTTTTCATCATATCATTGCCGCTGAGTTTTGTCCGGTTAATTAATCTCTAACATATATCTGTTTGAAGATCCTGTCCTTCTGCGGATTGCAGGGCACGGGCATTATTTGCAACCGTCACACAAAGCCGTATATACATACGGTAGAGGAAAGACGGAGGACAGGAATCATCATTCATACAATTCACTATTTATAATTGGATATATACCAGTAATTCTCAATCTTTGTCAGGTTGAAATCCATCCTGCGGAAGCTGTCGATTTCTATCCTGATAGCGTAATGGTAGGGCGAGAGCGAGTCTTCTTCAAGTGAAGTAATCTTCTTCAAACCAATCAGGTTTTTAAGCCTGAGCATTTCATTGTACTGTTCGTACTGATCGACGGCAGACAGCCTCCTTCCGGTACTGTCCGAAAGCATACGGGCGGCAGCGGCAATGTTATTGCTGTCAAGCTCTGTTTTGAAAAGCAGGAGGGAGCCTTTGGGAGTAAAACGGTCGATTTCGGCCTTTTCGGTTTTAACTTTTGCATCGGGCCTGCCGATGACAAATATCTCGCAGCCTGCCAGCAACGCCAAAGCGGAAAAGAATATGATTATCCGTTTCTTCATGCCAATCCTATAAACTCCAATGTACAATTAATAGCCTCATCCAAAAAAATGTTCGACGTTTCAAACGGATGATTAATACCGAAAGTGTGCCCCGTGTTTTCAATTATTCTTTTTGTCAGGGCCTTTCCGGTTTTTCCTTCTCCCGACAGGTAAGCCGCAGCAAGCGTTGCCGATTCGCGGACAGGTACGGTCAGGTCCTGTCCACCGTGAACGATCAGCAGTGGCTTGGCCAGTCCGGACAATGTTTTCAGTAAATCGTAATTTTCCCGATTCGCCTCATAATCGTCGAGGTATGATTTATTGAGCCTCAAAGTCTGGCCCGTCTTCATGTTAACGAACTCCATGAAGCCTTTTTTCTTCCACTCTTTTTTTTGCCTTTCGCTGTACCAGTCGAAAGTAGAGATGGCCCCCCAGAGTGCAATTCTATCAATATTGCCGTGCCTGGCAGCGGTCAGGATAGAAATGGCGCCACCGAGGGAATGGCCGAGGAGAGCTTTTGAGCCGTTCCAGATTGCCGTAACTTCCTGTGGAGCATAGCCGGGGAATTCGCCGACAACCCGCAGGGCATCTGCAAGCTGCCTGCCGATTGTGTTCCCGGCAAAATTATCAGGGTACTTTACAATGTCAGAGGTCCCCTCCATTCCATTGTAAGAGAAATTGAAAGAAACGGCCACAGCGCCGGCTTCCGCAATACGCTCAGATACATAGGGCAGGAAGCCCCAGTCTTTAAAACCCTTGAAACCATGAAGGATGAATACGGCAGGAAGGCCCTGCTTTTCCGACGGATAGCGGATGTCGCCGCTGATGACTGTTCCGCTCTCGTTCTGCAGTTCAAACTTCACTTGCTTAAGACTGTTCATTGCGTCAGTTACCCAGCTTCTGAAGCACAGCTTCGAGATAGTTTACAATTCTTGCCATTTCGTTGTATCTCAGCTTCTCGGGTGTGTCATTCTTTGTGTGAATGTCCTCATGAGGGTCGGTAAAGAATACCATTGCAGGCTTTTTCAGAGCAAGGAAAGGCTGATGGCTCGAAGGCTCCGGTACATTAGGATTCTGTACGACCGCTATGGAGTCGGTACCTGTCTTGAGGGAGAAAAGCGACTGGTAATCGTTGAAGGTCTCTATGGAGTTCACATTCAGCTTGCCTTTCATCCTGCCGATCATGTCCAGGTTTATTACACCGACAGTCCGATCCAGCGGGACGACCGGGTTTTTAACATAATAGCCCGATCCGAGGAGTTTACCTTCTTCGGCGTTGAACGCAACAAAGACCACAGTCCTTTTCAATGGGTTTGCGCCAATTCTCTGTGCCAGTTCCAGCATGGCAGCGACACCGGAAGCGTCGTCGTCGGCACCCCTGAATGTAAAGAACACCCTCGAACTGTAAGTGAACCTTCCCTGTTCTGTTCCCCGGCCGATGTGGTCGAAGTGGGAAGTAACCAGCAGGTATTCGCCGGAAAGTGCCGGGTCCGTACCTTTAACCATTCCAACAACATTGGGGATGGGTATTACATTCTCAGACATTTTAACATCGTACTTCAGGGTTGCATTGTCCATCAGGAAGCTGTTAGGTTTACGTGTAGTATTGATAGCTTCTTCGGAAGGGAACATTTGCCTTTCACGGGGGAAAAGCTTTGCTGCGTCGGTGCGTGTTGCAAGGATGCAGACCAGGCCGGAGTTAAGCAGTTCGGTTGTTGGGGCAATCGGCTCCAGGACATCGGCAGAGTCGCTCTGGACTTTTACCAGGATGATGCCTTTAGCGCCGTGGTCTTTTGCATTCTTCAGCTTGTGAGGCAGGAAAGCATATTCTTTGAAGTCTTCGTAGGTCTTTTTGTCATATTTTGATTTATACTTCTTAAGGTCATAGGGAGCGTCGGTAAGGACAACGACGAATTTGTCCTTTACGTCAACCCCCTGGTAATCATCGTATTTTAAGTCAGGAGCTGTAATGCCGAACCCGACGAACACGAGAGGTGAAGAGCCACTGCCGCCGGCGCTGAATTCGAGAGCAATCCACTCTTTTCCCTGCTGCCAGGCCCTGGGCAGTACTTTCCACATTTCTTTGGGGACACCGGGTTTCTCAATCAGGCAGTCAAATGATAGTGTACTTGTGCTTTCAGCTTTAAGCCCGTAAACATAGTTAAATTCCTGTTTGTAAGAACTGCCGGCCTGTGCCAGTCCGAAAGTCCTGAACATATTGACAATGTACTCCGCTGCTTTAAGGTTGCCTTCCGTACCCGGAAGTCGTCCGGCCATTTCGCCGGAGGCAAGAGCCGAGACATAGCCGTTCAGCCTGTCGGCAGTTGTTGGTTCCTTCTGTTCGGAACCGGCAGGGGTAATTAAAACTACGGCAAAAAGCGCCACCAACGCTGTGTAAACAGTTATTTTTCCGATTTTCATACATACCTCATCACTGTATTATATTTTATCCAAAATTATCATTTATATTTTATTTTTAGAAATAATATTGTACCCGTAAAAATAATCGTTACACTGTTGGCAATAATTACCGGCAGGTCGCCGATGGCAATGCCGTAGGCCAGCCACAACGCAACACCGAGGTTCATCGTGATGTACATCGCAAGCGAGATGTCCCCTGTGGACTTCTCTCTCAGGGTCTTCAGGGCCTGTGGAACAAAAGCGGCCGTTGTTAACGCGGCTCCCGCCAAACCAATAATTGTTTCCCATTTCATAATATTTAAGCAATATATTCTTAATTTCATTGTCAAATTAAGAATAAATATTGTAAATTGGATTAAGCTATAATCAGAAAGAGGAAGAATTTGATGAGAAGCCTTACAATACTGCTGTTTTTTTTGATTGCCATTCCCGGCTATTCGCGTGAGGCCGACTCGACGGCCCCGGTCTCAACAATTTTCGACGCCCATGCCTATGCTTTTGACATTGATATGAAATACGCCGAAACAGCAGACCTGAAAAGTTCTTACATGAAAAAGAACCTCTTCGAAAACACCGAAGAGAACTACTCCATGTTAATCGACGCCTTTTTTAACGGCGAAAGCATCGTTCTTGTCGATTCGTACGAGAACGACAACGGTGCAATTTCCGACAATGAGTTCTTTTTTAATGAAGGGAAACTGACATTTGTCGTAATTAAACTGAAAATGCCAGACGAAGAAGAATTCATTACAAAAAAGTGCTATTACTTCGAACAGATGATGGTACTGATGATTGACGAGAAGGGAAAAGAACACAAACCCGAATCGATTGAATTCAAAAAAGTGGAGGATATGGTTAGCTGGAGAGTTACGGAAATTCTCGACCTGATGAATAAATGAGAACAGGGAGCCGGGGCCCCCTGTCGCAATAACCTTTTGTTTACTGCACTTCGGGCAGCAATACGAATCTCGAAATCCTGTCCATATTAAAGTATTTATTAGCAGCTTGTTTCAAAGATGAAGGCGTAATTTCTTCTGTCCATTTACCGATCTCGAGTATCTGTTCCGGGCTTTCGTCGAGGAGGTAAAACCTGTTAAGCATTCCTGCCCAGTAGCCGTTGCGCTCGAAGTTCAACTTCTGCTGGAACTCCTGTGCTTTCTTTACTTTCTCGGCAGTTTCCGGATTCTCCTTGTTTTTCAGCCCTGTCATTATGTCTTTCACCGCCTGTGTCAGCTCGTCGATCCTGTTCGGATCGCAGATGAAGTCAACGACAATCGAATATTCTCCACCAGGGTATTTTTGTGTATTTGCAAAGATCCTGCCGCTGTAAACACCGGCTTTTTCTTCTCTGACGACCTGGTCAAAAAGGATGTTGAACTGTTCTTTCAGCGCCTGAAGCATGAAAGTATTCCTGATTGAGAAATCGAATTTGCCGTTCAGGACTAAGCGCACGTGGCTCCTGGCTTCTTTACCATTGAAGACTTTCTTTTCGACAGGCTTCGCAATCAATTTCACTCCGGGATCTTTCCAGGTTTCCTTGCGGCCAATACCGGGAAGGCTGCCGAGGTACTTTTCAACCATTTTGTCTATTATCGTTGTGTCGATGTCTCCGACAATTACAAAAGTAAAATCACCGGCGTCGGCAAATCTTTTCTTGTAGAAATCGAAGGATTGGATCCTGTCGATGGAATTCAGGAAAGCCTCAGTAACCGGCTGCCTGCGGAAATGGTATGACCCCAGTACGTACTGTACCGTATCCTCGAAGACATTGTCCGGGTTCTGGCTTTTGCCGGCGACCCAGGACCTGAAATTGCTCATGTAAGAACTGTATGCGCTCTCGTCCATACGCGGTTCGGTGAAATACAGATTGATCATCTGAAGCGTTGTTTCAAGGTCTTTTGGTGTGCAGTTACCGGAGAATCCCTCGGACAATTCGTCCATGGTAGGAGTAATTGCCAGTACTTTTCCGGTAAGATGCTTTTGCAATGACTGGAAGTCGAAGCTACCAAGTCCCGAATTGCCTACTATTCCGGCGGCTGCCTGTGCAGAACCCAATTCCTTGTCGGTAGCAAGCGATGTTCCACCCGGGCTGGAAGCCAGGATGAGTATCTCGTCATCTTTGTAACCGGTTTTCTTGACGATGACTTTCATACCGTTCGACAGTTTCATCTCTGTTGTACCCAGCTTTTTGTCATACCTTTTTTCAACGATTTTTCCGTCAACAGTCTTCCTGTCGAAGAGCGGTTTGTCAACGACAAGGTCCACATAGGGTTCGACAGGTGTTTCCCAGGCTTTGTTGTAAAGGGCAAGGATAGCCTTTTCGTCGGGAATTTTCACACCTTCTTTGTCAACGGTTGCAAGGGTAATCACACAATTGTCCCTGGTCATATACATATTTGCAAGTTCATTGACTTCGTCCGGCTTGATTGTATTGAGGAAATACTTTGTTGCAGCCAGTTCATATTCTATGCCGGGAATGGGGAGCTCTTTTGTAAAATTAGTAGTAATTTCGTTGACGATTTCGTCGGTTTGGCGTTTGTTCCTTTCGTTGAAGGCGTTTTCAACAACGCTCAGGTAATCTTTTTTCGCCCTTTCCAGTTCGGAAGCAGTAAAACCATGCTGCCTGACCCGGAACAATTCGGTTAACAGGGCGCTGAAACCTTTTTCGAACTCACCGTTCTGGTTGAGAACGGCAGCAGAATAGGAACGTTTGTCACCTGCCAGTTCTCCTTCCGAAGCAAAGGCGCCGGAGAAGGGCGGATTGGGTTTGTTCTGGATTTCGGCAATCCTGGCAGCCGTCATTTTGTCGAAGAGGGTTCTTTTGATTGACTCCCTGAAACCTTCCAGAGTGGATTCGTCAAACCGCGGCAGCTTAAAGAAAATCCGGCCGATGTCGTAAACCATCTCCCTGTCTTTGGCAATTCCAACAATCGTCTGTTTGTTCCCGGGAACAGGGAAGATGTCTCTTTTACGTTCGTTTTCAGGATTGGTAAGGCCTGAAAACTGTTTAATAATCATTTTTTCAACGTCGGCGGCGTTGAAATCGCCAACAGCAACCACAGCCATCAGGTCGGGCCTGTACCAGTCATGGTAGAAACGTTTAATGGCGCTGTAGGGAAAGCTCTTCAACAGGTTCGTGTCGCCGATGATGTTCCTCTTGGAGTATTTGGAATCTTTGAACATGAATTCATTGAGTTTGTTCCTGATCCTGAATCCGGAATTGTTGCCCTGCCTGAATTCGGAGACAATGACCCCTCTTTCGGTGTCGATCATTCCATCCTCATAGCTGATGTTGTGTGCCCAGTCTTCCAGTATCTCAATTGCCTTTTTGATCATGTCCGGGTTTTCAATGTTCATCGGCAGTTCATACATTGTCTGGTCGAGTCCGGTACCTGCATTGATCTGTGCCCCGAACTGGAGCCCGGTTTTCTGGAGGAAGTCCAGGAGCTGGTTCTTGGGATAGTGCTTGGTACCGTTGAAAGCCATGTGTTCGGTGAAATGGGCCAAACCGTGCTGGTCATCGTCTTCATTGATGGAGCCGGCACGTATGATGAGCCTGAAACGGGCGTATTTCTCCGGAGTTTTGTTCTCAAGGATGTAATACTTCAGGCCGTTCGGGAGTGTTCCCGTCTTAATCTTAGAATCGACCGCCACTTTCTGTTTCAGGTTGCTGAAGTCCTGGGCAGCAGCAGTGGTAGCAATTATTGACATACATACTACAACCGATAAAATGCCTAAGCCTATTCTGCGGTTCATTCTAAATCCATTAATTTATGAAACATACTAATAATGATATATATGATATTAAAAAGTATCTGTGTGAATTGAATTAGCATGGAGTAATGTGGCGACGGCGGTGCAGAACACTTTACCTGAACCTGTGTTTTTGTTAATGCCGTTCATATTCCCTCATCGCTCTCATACAACAAATAGTTCTATGATTACGTGAAATAATGTGATAAGTTTCATAAAAAAAGACACCAGTGTCTTTAAGGCTGCCGGTTAACAATCAGTCAGTAATTGCCGTAACCGGGCCAATGCCATATCGCCATCTGTCTTCACAAGGGGCAAATCGCTGTCGTGGATATGTGGAAGGAACCTGAGCAGAAAGCATAATCCTGTACTTTACTGCTCAATCACCTTCTTCAAAACACTGCTGATCTCGTGCAGGGTAACCGGTTTCATCAGGCATTCCCTGAAACCGTAATCCCTGAAGTTGGACAACACCGGAGTAGCAGAATGGCCGCTAAACACTATGGCCACGATTTCCGGGTCTATCTCCCGGAGCATCTTCAAAACCATTTCGCCGCCTTCACCGCCTTTGATCGTCAGGTCGAGGATGACGGCGCTGAAGGTTTGTCCGGCAGCCAGGTTCTGCCGATAGACTTCCACGGCTTCATCCCCGTCAACGGCAAAGACAGTCTCGTAATTGAGTATCGACAGTATGTCAGCCAGGGAATCCCTGATGTCGGCATCGTCGTCCATTATCAGAATTCTTTCGCCGTTTCCGTAGTACAGTGCTTCAGCCTCATCTTCTTCCGTTTGAGCAGCCTCTTTTGTTGCCGGGATGAAAACGATGAATTCCGTTCCTTTGTTCACTTCCGAACGGACGATGATCCTGCCCTTGTGGTTCTGGAGTATGTAATAGGCGCTTGAAAGCCCCAGGCCGTTCCCATCACTCTTTGTGGTAAAGAACGGATCGAAGATTTTCGTCAGGTTTTCTTCCTCAATGCCGACACCTTCGTCTTTGAAGGCAACTCTTGCATAGTCCCCGGCAGAGAGCCTGTAACTGTTCATCTCGTCAAGGTTGATCCTGTCTGAAACGACATGGATGGAACCTCCGAAAGGCATGGCCTGGACTGCATTCATCAGCAGGTTTGTAAATACTTCGTTCATTTGTTTCGGGTCTGCATCAACATAGAGGTCTTTTGCATAGTAATCCGTTTTACAGACGACACTGTATCCACTCAAAGCCACACTGATCGAATCGTCGATGATCCTGTTAATATTTACTGTTTCCCTGATGACGTCCCCCCCGACGGAAAATGTCTGGAACCTTGTTGCCAGAGCATTTGCCTGTTCAATTGCTTTATGAATATTGTTCAAATACTTTTCTGATTTCTCAGGTTTTGCTTTTGCCAACCCTACATTGAGCAGCATAGACGTAAGCATATTCTTGAAGTTATGGGCGATGCCGCCGGCCAGCGTACCGATGGACTGGAGCCTGGACATGTTCTGAAGCGCCGACTCGGATTTCTTCCTGTCGGTAATATCTATGAAGAGGAATGTAATGCCTTTGATATTATTGTCATTGCCGATGACCGGATTGAGAAAGCAAATGTAGTAATTGGACTTGCTGTTGTCTTCGTAAGAGAGGGGCTCCCTGGTTCTGATTGCCAGGTCGATGTTCGATTTGAGTTTCATCAGAAGCCCGATGGGTATGAGGTCCAGGAGGCTCTCGCCGATGATGATCCTTCCGGTGGCGCCGATATTGTCGATGAATTTTTCGTTGCAGGCAACGAGTTTGTACTGGGTATCTATCAGGCAGGCAGCTTCAGGCAGGGCGTCGAGGAAGGTCCTGAGGATCATCTCACTGTCTTTGACCATCTCCTCGGCCTTTTTTCTGTCGGTGACATCCCTGATGACACCGATGATCGAACCGGGGTTGCCGTCAGTGTTAAAAACAAGACCGGTGTTGAGTTCACCGATGAAGGTAGTCCTGTCTTTTCTCAGGAAAGTGTACTCCATCTTGAAATTCTTCTTCAGATCGCCGATGGAATCGGCAGAATATTTTCCGCTATACGTACTGCCCGGTGAAATAAGGTCAAAGATATTGATGCCGGTCAGGTCATCATTATCATGATAGCCCATCATCTCGGCAGTTTTCTTGTTGTAGGTAAGGATATTACCGGGCATATCCAGTACGATGATGCCGTCTGGAGAAGTCTCGATGACGGTTTTGTACTGTATTTCCTTCTCGTTCAGTGCTTGTTCAGCCATACGTTTTTCACTGATGTCCAGGACAATGAACTGGAGGCTGGGCTTACCAAAGTAATTGATCCTGTTACAGAGGACGTTCAGGTACGCTGTCGAACCGTCTTTTCTGAGGCCGGTAAACTGCCGGAGAGAGTCCTGAGACTTGTTGAACTGTATCATGCTCACATATGAGATAAATTCCCTGCGGTCAGACTCTTTTACCAGGAAAGTAACATCTTTATCAATAATATCTTTGTAGGTGGAATAGCCGAATATTTCCGCAAGTCTGTTGTTACAGTATTGCAGCCTGTTTTTGTCGCTAATCATTATACCTACCAGCGAATTGTCGATCAGCTCCCTGTAGCGCTGTTCCGAGAGGACGAGTTCCTCTTCGGCGAGCCTTTTCCTGACAGCCACGGAGGCTAAGCTTGCGAATATTTTCAATATCCCTTCATCCAGGTTTACAGAATCCTTTGACAGGAACACAACGACCGAACCGTAGAGTAAATTGCCGAAAGCAAGCGACAGAGCTTTGAATTCTTTGATGCCGAGTGTTTGCTGAATCAGTTTTCCCAGGGTATTGGAAATCTCGCCGAAGGTCAGCATTGAGAAATCGTTGGATGTCATGACGACGTCTTCCAGCATTTCCTGCCTTGTGTTGTTAGAAACCGGCATCTTCAGTTCATAGATGTTCGAATTAATGATCTTGTTTACCTTTTCAAGCAGCCAGTTGTCCGTAGAGATATATCGGATCTGCATGTAACTTTCGGCGCTGTTGTATGAACTGACGGAAACGGCGACGGCTTTAGACATTTGCTTAAGCCAGTCGGCAATGACCTTATGTATATCCTCGTTCTGGTCAATGGAGGAAATTTTTATTGCAAACTCATTAATGGCTTTCAGGTTCTCAGACTTTTGGATGATCCTGTATTCGTTTTCTTTCTGTTGAGAGATATCGACGAGGAACCCCAGGATGGTTTTTGGGGCTCCGGACTCTGACCTGTGGAAAACAATCCCCCTGATGAAGACCCAATTCCATTTCTTTTCTACATTCATTATTCTGAGAGTGAAACCGGACTGAAGTTCGTCAACGAAGTATTCTGTGGACAGCAGGCGTTCGATATAGTCCCGGTCTTCATCGTGAATATAGTTCAATAAACCTTCAATATTGATTTCCCTGTTCGGCTCGAAGGCTTTTGTACCGAAATATTTGACTAAGCTGTTGTTCTGGTATATCATCTTCCATTCCGTAATATCGATTATGAAAATCGGCAACGGATTGTTTTCGTTCAGATGATAGATAAGTTCTTCCCTGTTCTCGATCTCTTCTTTTTGTTTTTGCAGCAGCAGGTTGTCCTTTTTCTTTCCCAGGTAAAGCAGGTAGAAAGCAACAGAAGCTATTAACACCAAACCGGAAAAAATCACAAGGTATATCAGCATTGTTCTGCCTTCTTTGTTCTCAAGTTCAAGAATCTTCTTGTCCTTTTGGAGAGAGAGGGAGAGTTCCTGCATCATCTGCACTTTGCTTTTCGACTCTTCTACATAGATGCTGTCGGTGTAAACCTGATGCAATTTAAGGTATTTGATGGCATCGGTAAGATTGCCTGAGGTTTCGTTCAATTCGTAGAGCATCAGGTATGCCCTTCGGATAAACACAAGTGAACGGGCCTTGAGGGCCATTTGCAATCCGGTCTGGATATTGGTATCTGCCTCTGCATAGCGTTTCAGCTTGATCAGGTCATAGCCGATATTCAGGTAGGAACTGCTGACAGTAAGAAGGAAATCATGCTTTTTCCTGATTGCCAGTGCTTCCAGGTTACACTTCAGGTCCGTTTCGTAGTCATTCTTCAGTTTAGCGTACAGGAAACCTTTATGAGTCAACACTGATGAATAGACAAGCATATTTTTATAGAAAAATGCGTTTTTAATGCCAAGTTCGATATATGAGATTGCTTTCCGGAAATTGGGATCAACGTCGATATAATAAGAAGACAAATACCTGTAAACGTCGGAGAGGGCGCTGTATGCCTCGATTTCCTTGTAATACTTCTCCGCTTTAAGAAGGTTAGGCATAATCTGTTGCACATTCTTCATGGACCTGATGTACAGAACAGCAGACTGCACGAGGTTGTCGGCCATTCCCTTCTTGTCGTCCACCTCCCGGTACAGGCTGTAGGACAAATTGGAGAATTCGAGGGCTATATCAAAATACTGTATTCTCTCATAAATTCGGGAATAGTACAGATAGCACAAGGCTTTACCGGACTTGTCCCCCAATGATTCGAATATGCTGAAAGACTCGAGAAGGCCTTGGTATGCTTTGTTGATCTCATGCCTCTCGAAGTTATAGTACGCCAGCCGCAAAAGAGTTTCTGCCTCTTTTTTCCTTTTTCCAAGTTCCTTAAATATCTTGTAGGCTTCCCGATAGTTCATCTCGGAAGAGAATTCAAAAGGTGTTCGGGGCATCCCGAGATTGATGTTTACCAGGGCGTCGGCAAATCCTTCACGGTATCCGATCTTGTTGGCAAGGGTTCTCGCTTCTTCCGCATAGTCGGAACTTTTCTTTGTGTCAAAGTCTTTGTAAAGGAAGGACAGCCTGTTTAGCGTGTCAACTTTCTCTTTCCCTTCCAGTTTAATAACTGAACTTTCAAGGCTTTCCAATGACTTTTGCGTTTGAGCCTGGACAGACAAGACAGAAGTGATCATCAAAAATACCGGGATTAATATCTTTATCTTCATCAATACACTTCGCAATTCCAAATTTATTTTAATAATCTTCATTTACAACTTATTATATATTACTAAATTTCGGTAATATTTTTTACTTTTTTAATACATTTTCTTAAACTTTTAGCCTGAATCTGTAATTGTCCCTGTTTTTATGGCCCCGGCTACCCCCTTTTCTGCTTCTAACCTACATAATTGATGATAATATACAATTATCTTTCGCTGAAAATAATATTTTGTAACTTTTTCATTGTTTTTTTTGTCTTAAAGATAAAAGAATAATTGAAAAGACGCACAGATGGAAAACAAACATTCAATACTAAAAGGTAGAACGATCGGAAAGGGGAACTACGATGAAAACTCTATCTACTATCATTGCAACCGTCTTTTTACTGGCGCTCAATGCCTACGCAGCAGATTCTCCGGAATACGCCGGAGTTAAAACCCTGTCGTTGAACAACAGCCAGTTGAACAGGATTGGTGTTAAAGTATCGGGCTCATACCTGGAAGTACATATTTCAAAAACGACAAAGCTGCTTATTAAATCCGGCAAGATCGACGTCGTCTCGTGCAAGTCCCCGGCCCCCGCAGGCCTGAACTGCTACCCGAGATTCGTCGTCAACGAATTTTCCAACGGCAGTTGTTCATACTTCAACAAACCGGAAGACATGGAATCGCCGGTCGATGTCAACAGCTTAGTCTGTGTAAGAATCGATGCACAATTGACAAGCAGGAACAAAACAGCCGGCAGCGTTGTCTATCTTTGGTATGACTGCACGGATGACCTGGTTATGCTATTACCGACATATAAAAAGGTGGAACTTATGGCAGAGGTTTTTGACAGCGCCGGTGTAAATGCCCGGGAGCCGGCCTATACGGATATGTACAGGATGTTCAGCGGAGCCCTGGCTTCCGCCATGATCAGACCCAATCCTGTCTCTGGCGACGCAGGAGCCCTGCAGTTCAGGCTCGACGAATCGCGAATCGTTAACATTGCAATGTACGACATTTGCGGCAACTACAGGAAAGATTTCGTAACGGACAGCGCCTTTGAAACCGGCGAACACAATGTAGCGCTCGACATGACCGACTATTCGGACGGCATGTACATCATCGTCATTACAACAAATAGAAACGAAAGAGTAATACAAAGGATCATCAAAGCACACTAATTCAGTAATTATAAGAGTATAGTATTATCGGAGGATATATGGCAAGAATATCTTCATACCTGGTTATTGCCTTAACATTAATTGCGGCTGCTGTTTTGCATGGACAGACAGGCATCAGGCAATCCGCCTCCCCGGCAATCGAAGTTTACGGTGAAGACGGGAAACCGTTTTTTCTTAAGATTACAAATGTAACAGTCAACGTTAGTGTCGCAGGCGGTTTTGCCGTTACGACAATGGACCTGAGCTTCGACAACAAGGAAAACCGTGTACTCGAAGGGGAACTCAGTTTCCCGCTCCCTGAGGGAAGCTACGTTTCCCGCTTCGCAATGGACATCAACGGCAGGCTGAGAGAAGGTGTCATTGTCGAAAAAGACAAGGGAAGAGAAACATTTGAGTCAATTGTACGCAGAGGCGTCGACCCCGGTCTGTTGGAACTTACGGCCGGCAACGTTTTCAGGGCCAGAGTTTACCCTATCCTGCCCGGCCGGGAAAAGAGGATCGTCCTGTCTTACAGGGAGAGCCTCAACAGCGACAGCCTGGGACTCGTTTACGGGCTGCCGCTGGATTTCCCGGATGAACTCAGCCAGTTCGAACTTAAAGCCATAGTACACAATGAATTGGTAAAACCGCAACTGAAAGCGGAAGGTTTCGAAGGCGCCGATTTCGAAAAAGAGGGAAACAGCTTTGCTGTCAGGGTAAGTTACCGGGACTATACCGCCCGGAGCCGGTTTGAAATCCATTTCCCAAACAGGGGTGACGGAACAGGGATCTTTATTGAAGACTTCGGCAGTAAAACATATTTTCTGGCAGCGTTAGATCCGTTTAATGAGTCAATCGACAAGCCCCTGCCTTCACACATCTCGGTTTTCTACGACATATCCTCCTCGGCTGCCGGCAGAGACCCCGAAAAGGAGATGGAACTGCTCGATTCCTATTTCAAACACATAGGCAACTGTACTGTCAGCTTCAGAACTTTCAACATTGAGGCATACAAACCCCGGGAATTTTCCGTAGTTGACGGTGATTGGCAGGAACTGAAGGAATATATCGGCAGCCTTCACTACGACGGAGGTACACAGATCGGCGCCCTGGAAATGAAGGACAGGGAATGCGATGAGTATCTCCTGTTCAGCGACGGCATGTCCAACTTCGGCCTGAAGGAACTCGACCTGCCCGACAGGCCCGTTTACGTGGTCAATTCATCCCAGATTGCGGACCATTCATACCTGAACTACATTGCAGACGCTACCGGGGGCAATTACGTCAACCTGTCTGCCATCGCTGCCAGTGATGCTATTTCGATTATGAGCAGGCAGCCGCTACGGTTACTCTCGGCAGATTGTGACGGCGGCAGTGCAGGCAGCCTCTATCCTCCGGCAGGTTCGATTGTGCCCTCAAACGGCTGTTTCGCAGGAATCCTTAACAGCAGCGCAGCAACGCTGACACTAAACTTCGGTTACGGCAGCACTATTACCAGGAGAGAAACGATCGACCTCGACAGGGGAAAATATACAGTCAACAGCGGGATCATTCCTTCCATCTGGGCACAGAAGAAACTGACCGAGCTCGACAAAAGGTATGAGTTAAATAAAGAAGAAATTACTGCCCTCGGCAAAGAGTTCTCAATTGTCACAAGGAACACATCACTCATCGTCCTGGAAACCGTTTCGGACTATATCAGGTACGGAATTGAACCGCCTGAGGAATTAAAAGCAGAATTCCAGTCCATGAAAATGAACACTCCCGCTCCTGCATTCGACGACAGCGCCTCTTGTCTGTCGGCCTGCAAAACCAGTTACAATCGTTTACTCTCATGGTGGAGTGGAGAAGATGAACCTAAGCTGATACTTCCAAAACCTCAGGTTCAGCCTCAACCTCAACAACAGAACGGGGCCACTACTAACACATCGCTTGCTTCACAACAGGTCAAGCTTAACACTACGCTTACCTATAAAGGAGGGATATACTGCGCAATAGCGGGTAGAGTCATTGACAACAACAACCAAACCCTGACCGGTATTTCTGTTTCAGTAATTGGTACAGGCAGGGGTTCATATACCGATGCAAATGGATGTTACTGTATTACCAAAATACTACCTGCTACATACGATGTAAAATTTTCCGGGCTTGGCTTCACAGAAAAACGAATCAGCGTCAAAGCCGACAGTGGTTTTACTGTCGAATTGCCTGACATAAAATTAGATAATTACCAGATAGAAAGGGTTTGCGTAATGGCAAGAACAGATCAAAGCCGGAAGATTGGAACTATCACCGAAGAATGTACCAACAGGAGTCCTGTGTATTCGACCGGCAGTACCCGAAGCTCAGGAAACTCAGGCACCAATAGAGCGAACCCAACTCCAAAGCGGGAACCCGGCGGTAGTGTATTTGATGTTGTCGGAATCAGCTCCGGAATCATATCTACCGGCCCCGGCTGGTCCATCAGGGGTGCCCGCAGCAGTGAGACACAGATAAGGCCGGATGGCGCTGACATAGGCAACCAGTTTACAGGCGGTTTTTCCAATGAGTATAAAGACATACCTGCCGATATGACAAGAACATCGGACAGGAAATCCTTACCCGGAGATTTCAGTATTGCAGGGCAGGGCAATGATGCCGTACAGCCCACTGTAGGGCTGTCATTCACTGAATTCGGCTTCGATGCGGATTACATTAAACTTTTGGCCGGCTCCGACAATGATGAACCGGAACAGAACTACCTGAAAATGAAAGAGAAATATGGGAACAACCCGGCGTTTTACCTCGATGCCTGTGAATTCTACATGAAAGAAGGGAACATCGAAAAAGCAATTGTCGTACTGTCGAACCTGGCAGAACTGAAAACAGAGAACTCCTCACTACTCAGGACATTGGGCTACAGGCTTTACCGCCACCAGCATTACAAATACGCCGAACTGATTTATCGCGAGGTTCTGAAGATTCGCGGCGAAGAACCTCAGTCATACCGGGACCTGGCGCTCACATGCATTGAGACTGGCCTTTACCAGGAAGCTGCCGACCTTCTGTATAAAATAATCACAACGAGTTGGGACAGCAGGTTCCCCGGCATTGCAGACATTGCACTCAATGACTTCAACGGACTCATCAATTCTCACAGAGATATGATCGACATGAAAAACTACGACCCGGCGCTGATTGCTAATATCCCGGTTTCAATCAGGATTGTACTGACCTGGGACAGCGACAACTGCGACATGGACCTTTGGGTGACAGAACCGTCCGGCGAAAAATGCTTTTACGGTTACAAATACACAAAAGCGGGCGGGCGAATATCCTGGGATTTCACCGGAGGATACGGGCCTGAAGAGTATATGATGAAAAACATTGTACCGGGAAAATACCTCATACAGGCAAACTACTACGGTACAAGACAGCAGTCAGAATGGAATCCCGTCAACCTGAAAGCTTCCGTCTATCTCAATTACGGTACAGGCAGGGAAACACGAAGGGATATTACCTTCAGGCTCAGCGAAAGAAAAGAAGTTGTCAATATTGCCGAACTGGAATTTGGAGTCCAATGAGGATCCGAACAACATGAGGAAACAGTCCGGTAAGAGTCATAATGGCGCCGTCCCGCAGGCGCCATTGTGCAATTTCTTCGGCTGTTATTGTCACAGGCAGCTTGTAGCACCCAATGAAATATTCATCAACAATACAATTGCAACTAAATAGTTATATACCTATTATTATGTTAAATTTTTGGGAATTTGTTATTGACACTTTTTACTTCGTCGGAAGAAATCAATGGTTTTACGGAAGGCTCCACTTTAGCCCTGGTGTATTTCTCAGCGGACGACTGTTCGTTGTGCCGGGCGCTGAAACCTCGGATTGAAGAAATGGCAAAGGAATTCCCGGGGCTTGAAGCATGTGAGATCAATCTTTCTACTGCAATCGAAGCTTCTGCTGTTTACAATGTCTTTGTTGTACCGGCAGTATTAGTCTTTACCGAAGGAAAAGAGTCCCGAAGGTTTGCACGCAATTTCAGCATAGGTGAACTGAGAGACACCATTCAGCGTTACAGCGAATTGTTAATATAGCAAGATATAATAAAAATGAGAATAAATGAAGAATACGATATGAAGAAGAAAGAGCTGCCGGAATACTACATTGAAACTTACGGATGCCAGATGAACCTGAACGATTCGGAGATTGTCTCGTCCATCCTCACTGCCTCCGGTTACACCGAAGCCCGGAGTTTGGAAACGGCAGGCATCATTCTTCTTAACACCTGCTCTGTCCGCGACAATGCCGAGAATAAGATTTTCGAAAAGCTGACACACCTGAAGCAGTACAAGAAAACGAACAACGGCCTCATCGTAGGCGTCCTCGGCTGCATGGCCGAACGGCTTCGCGATGAACTCATCGGCGCCAGGGACCTTGTCAACCTGGTCATTGGCCCCGATGAATACAGAAAGCTGCCGGAACTGATCGACGGCGCCTTCGACGGCAACAACGGCCTGGCCGTACGCCTCAGCAATGCCGAGACTTACGATGACATCAAGCCTCTGCGCAAAGAAGGAATCAGCGCCTGGCTTTCCATCATGCGCGGCTGCAACAACTTCTGCTCCTACTGCGTTGTACCTCACACACGAGGGAGGGAACGCTCGCGCCCGCTCGAGTCGATAATCGGGGAGGTAAAAGAGTTGTGGGAAGCAGGATTCCGCGAGATTACTTTCCTTGGACAGAACGTCAACAGCTATTACGACGAATTTACAGGTGCGGATTTCTCGGACCTGATGGAAAAAGCGGCGGTAACAGTTCCAGGCATGAGATACCGTTTCACGACATCCCACCCCAAGGACCTCAGCGACAAGCTGATTAACACCATCGCCGGCCACAGTAACCTGTGCAGGCACATTCACCTGGCGATGCAGTCCGGTTCGGACAGGATACTGCACCAGATGAACAGGAAATACACCATCAGCCATTTCATAGAGCGTGTCAACAGGATGAGGGAGTTAATACCGGACGTCTCGCTTTCTACGGACATTATTGCAGGATTCCCCGGCGAAACCATCGAAGACCACCAGGCTACACTGAGGGCTTTGTACCAAATCAGGTTTGACGGCGCTTTCATGTTCAGGTACTCACCACGGGAAGGTACACGCGCTTTCGACATGAACGACGACGTACCGGAAGTCGAGAAGATACGCCGCCTGAACCAGATCATCGAACTGCAGCAGGCCATCTCCAAAGACCTGAACGAGAGGGAGATCGGGCGGACACACGAGGTACTGGTCGAAGGGCCGAGCAGGAAGAACCAGTCAGAGTGGCGCGGCAGGTCCGACACGAACAAGGTCGTGATCTTCGACAACAGAAACGGCGACATTGCCGTTGGAGACACAATCAACGTACGAATCAACAGCTTTACCTCGGCAACGCTGTTCGGGAGCATAGTAAAGTAGTTGAAGATTGAACCGGTAGTAATTATATATATTCATCCTGGATTGTGCATTAGATATTCCAAAACACGGAATATCCAACCACCCCCTGCCCCCTCCTTATCCAAGGAGGGGTAAATCGTTAAATTGCTATATATCAATTACTAATGTGATATTTACAACTCCTGACGCAATATCTGGGTTCAGGATATGGTCCGCTTACAGAGCAATCAGGTTTTGTGCCGTTACTATTACAAGTCTTATATCTTCACGAACTTATACACCTTATTGCCGACACGCAGGAAATACATTCCGCGGTACAAGCGGCTTACGTCGATTGACCCGGTATATTTCCCCCGGTATAATTCCATGCCGTTAACAGTCAGAATGGAAACTTCAGAATCTGCACCGATATTTCCGTCAATTGCGATATAATCTGTGGCGGGGTTGGGATAGAGGACCCCTTCGACAGAATACGGGTCCTGCGGAATACCGGTCATCATACACTGAACGAGGCTCGACACTAATTTCGAACTGGTTTTTACAATGTAGGGTACTTTTGAACCTGTGATATTCAGTAATTTGTAGCCGCTGAACAGAAGATTGGTGTCAGGGGTAACGGAGACATGGTTGAAAGCGCCGTAACGGCAATCCATGACACCTCTGTCAATTTCATTTCCTTTGTCGTTGAAAATTATGTAACCGGGGTTGCCGTCGATGCTTCCGGCTGCAACGAAATAGTTGTCGCTAATCCTCATTAAGCAATTTATCCATACTTTGTCGTCAGTCAATTTCTTTGACCACTGCAGTTTGACCGAATCGCTGTATGACCGTAAAGTATAATCGGGAAAGAATCCTATGAGCATATTGTCGTTCAACCTTGTAAAGCATGAAAAGGCGGACTTGTATTCTTTACTTATGGAAATGTTGTTAATGACCAGATCGGAATACTGATTTTCTTCATATTCCCATCGCCCAACCTGCCTTTTATTTTTGATGTAGTAGTTATAAATAAAATCAAGATGGTTATCTGTATTATTGATATAGATTTTACTTCCGGACTCTAAACCATATGAAGAGGGGAAATCTGTATTCAATATCATCGTGTCTTTTTTAATTGAACCATTACAATCTAATAAAAGGAACGTGAATTGTGCATAATTATAATCTGATTCAGCCGTCCCCAAAGCAATACCATTATCTTGATATTCCAATGAATTTATTTTTTCTTTACAAACATAATACTGCTGATTCAACGGCAGAGTAACATTCTTCTTGATTTTCAGTTTTGAATCCAGCAGGAAAAGATTCCTGTTAATACCGAAAGCAAAATCATTGAAATTCCTTGCTTTAAGAATTCCAACCCCTTCTGACTTGCTCTCACGTATTGTATCGCCATTCACATGAACATTTGATATTGTGCTGAACCACGGGTTAACTCTGTTGTAAACAATCGACCCGTCGGTAAGTTCATACCCTTGCGCTGCGTATGAGACACTGTCGGTATTATAAGTAAATTCAAATCCGTATTTTGTACCATCGAGGGGGAATTCATCAATTTCTACATCAATGGAGTCTATATTTTCGTTGTTGAATATTGAACTATATACTTTCAACTTTACTGTATAAGAACCGTCATACTTAAAAACATGAACCGGGTTCTTTTCTCTGCTTGTCGTGCCGTCTCCTAAATCCCAGAAAACGCTGTCAACGATGCCGGTGGAAGTATTTGAAAATGACACCTGAGGCGGACAGTAATTATAATTAAAACTATAGCTGAAATTACCCGTCAATTCCGGCATAACCTTTATTGGCTCTGTAATGACAGCAGTGTCTTTGACAGAACCTTTTGTCACAATCAGTCTTACCGTATAGAAGCCGGATTCTGAATAAGCATGTTTAGGATTCTTTTCGGTAGAAGAAGTACCGTCCTCGAAGTCCCAATAGAATGAATCGGGATTGCCGGTTGAAGCATCATAGAATCTGATAGTGTCTTTTTCCTGTATTATAGTCGAGTCGTAGTAGAAATTTGCTTTAAGAGAGTTGGTATTGTACACTGTTTGGAACCTGCACAAAGAAGAAGAACTAGTAAAATATACATAATCAGAACCGGGGATGGTCTTCATTGCTGAAACAGCGCCGGACAAACCGTGAAACAGCACAGAGTCGTTATTGGAAAGGTCAGCGCCTTTTTTGATATACAGAATGCTGTCTGAGGCAACAAAGAGGTTCTTGTTGTCCGGAGAGAACATCATGGCTGTTATAATGGGATTAAACGTCCTCTCTGCAATACTTACTACTCTAAAATTATTAAATATATGTAGATTACCATTGTATTTTATGGCTGAATACATCTCATCCGCAGACAATGCTATTTTATCATCCGGATCCGGAAATAACTTAAACTCTGAACGAAAATCCCGATCTATATATAAATATTTGGTCTTCTTCAGTATTATATTACTAATGGAATACATATTTGTAAATTCACGATGATTAAGTTCCTCATTTTGAATTTCATAGTTGATATATTTAAAAAAACCCAAAAATGAATTATTTCTATATGATAAAAGATCTTTATTAAAATAGCCTGTTTCATAAGAATAGATTAATGTCAATGATGTATCTTCTATTTTAAATACAGAAACGTATCCTTGCAAACAGTACCAAAAACGATCTCCTGTTTCCGCACCATTTTGAATTCTATTATGATAAAACATTTTGTCTTTTGTAAGAGCAAAGATATATTCATTATTATTTTTTATCATGTGAGATGCCACCACTTCATCATCCTCTAAATTCCTGATAGTAACAAACAATGAATCATAATTCTTTGTAGCCACTAAGTATTCATCACCATCAATAGATAGTGTCACTAAGCCAAGTTTGTAACTGCCGTAATCCCGTTTCGCAATGTCTTTCTGCCAGGCCAGGTTGCCGGAAGCAATATCATACTTCTTAATGACATTTCGTGCGTCGAGGGTATAGATAGATTGTCCGTCGTCAGAGAAAACGTACTGGGTAATAGTCGTGTCGGACACTGTGACCTTCTGGTAGTTGCCTTGGTCCTTCCACTTTGCGGATAGCGGCTCTGCGCAGATGAGAATGCTAAGCGTTATGATAAATAATGACAGTATTTTCTTCATTTTTAAACTCCAAAGCGAAAAAATCTTCTTTAAAAGTAAAAAAATTCTTCGATAATAACTATAATTATTTATTCATGGCTCAGTTAATTATCACATTCACTGTCTATTTTACCCTGTAGCTTACACCGATTGTCAGGCCGCTTTTCTCCGAAGGATGAAGATTGCCCTGGACGCTGTACAAAGTAGCGCCGTATTCATAGCCTATGTTAACACCGATGCCCTGCCAGAGGAATACTGTCAGGCCGGCCTGCGTCTTGGCAAGGAATCCGAGTTCGGTACCCCCGGCAGTGAGCTGGGCGTATGGATAGACGACGTCTTTAACCAGCAGGTCCGGTAAGGCATAGCGCAAAGAAGCTCCATACCAGTACATCGAAGGATTCTGTGTCCAGGTGTAGCTGACTCCGTTTTCCATGTAAGGGTATTTTAGGATATATGTCTCAGTACCAAATTCGACGCCAACGGAAAAATTCCTGTCGATGGAATAGAACAGGCCGGCAGAATAGTTTTCGAGTGACGACGACTTCTTCAGCCCGGCAGGTGTTTCATTGCCGCTGCCTGTGTTGAACAGCGAAGCAGCTCTTCCGTGGGCTTCATAGCGTGTAATGTCGGCCAGTCCTTCGCTCGTTTCAGCCATTGCCTTCAAATAGTCGCCGTTGTCGGGTTCCGCCAGTGCGGAGGCGTTGTTACCGCCTTCAATATTATTCTTGTCCGTCAGGTCGGGCGTACCTACTTCGACCGGTGTAAGGCTCATGTAAGTATCTATGTTTGCAACGACTTTCTCGACCGGCGAGCTAGGGAGTTCCTTGTCAGTGTCGTTCACCAGTACGGCTCTCCTGTAGTTCCTCACCGGTAGGGTGGACTGCCTTGAGGGTTGTGTCTCGACACTGGACATTACAGGATATTGTCCCTTCTGCAAAGTGTTGTCCGTCACATTGCTGCTCAGTTTCAAGACAGGCAGTCCGCCGGTACTTTTAATAGCATAGTCAGTGGTTTCAGCCCTGTTGTTAAGCATCATTACGATGAAAGCAGTAATCGCTGCAGAAAGCAGGATAGCAATGATCGTAGTAATATTCCGACCAAAGGCTGACTTAAGCCTTGGATTGGTAACGACAACGGGCATGGGGTTAACCGGCACTTCGACAGGGGCGCCGAAACCAAGCGCCGAGAAGATGGCGGCAGTGGTTGCCAGGGGCGGGGCAATGCCTGCCATGTCGTTTTGTGTCAGGACATGCATCTTCACCTGCTGGTTAAACTCGTTGCGCAATTCTGCGTTCCGGTTCAGCTCGGCAAACAAAGAGTCCTCTTCAGGCCCGTTGAGGCCTTCGTCCAGGAAATCGTGTATTAGTTTAGCGTAACTCATTTCATTACCAATATATATTTATTTAATTAGACATATCTTGTAAATAGGGTTCTAAAATGCTTTTAATCTTTTCTTTTGCCCTCCACACCCTGTTTTTACTTGAAGCAATCGACTCGCCCATGATCTCGGCAATCTCCTTGTAGGAGAAACCGTGGTACTGGCGAAGGACGAAGGCTTCCCTGTATTCGAAGTCCAGCAGGTCCAGCGATGAAGCGATGAGGTCGAGCATTTCCTTCTGCTCGTAGCTTCTGTCGTTGGTGTACGGCAGGAAGTCCTCTATGTTGACTCCTGTTTTCTTGTCCCTCTTGAAGTTCAGGCACAGGTTCCTGGTAATGGTGATCAGGAAAGCCCCGACACTGTCCAGGTTTTTCTGTTCCTTCGCCGAGTCGAAGAACTTAAGCATGGCTTCCTGGAAGACATCGTTGGCATCCTCGGGGTTGCCCAGGACTCTCAGTACATAGGCGTAGAGCCTTTGGGAGTGCCTCTTGTACAGTTCGGCAAACGCAGCTTCGGCCACAGGCTTCTCTCCGCTCAGTGAAGCGTATAATTCATTGTCGCTGTATTTACCGTAATTCTTCATATAGTTTAATTAACGCTCCAAAAAGCTCTCGAAACATTGTTACCCAGGACACTCCTCCGGGAACTCTTCATTGAGTACACTTCCAAAGTGCCGCTGAATTCGCCGGTGTTTCTCGGATACCTGATAAACATTATCTTACCTCCGTCCGGAGACCACCGCGGATAGGAATAATAGTCCGACTGGCTGCAGTTCGTAATCTTCCAAAGTTTGCCGTTGCGTATGTTCTTCAGCCAGATGTTTCCGTCAGAAGCAGCAAAGCAAACAGAATCCATGCCCGGCGACACAATGGGCATCATCGCTACCAGGCTGTCGTCGTCAACAATTGTTTCACTGTTGCCGTCGATGCTCCTGATGATGATGTCGTTAGAGGAACCGTTCTCATAGGCAGCAAACACAAAGGACTTAGAGTCGGCAGACCAGGCAATGGAAATCTTACCGGCCCCTGTATTAACTCCGTTCGGCAGGCTGACCGCCACACTGTCTTTAATATTGTCAGTGCTGACGACGACAAGCTTCATGGCTGCCCCTGTGCTGTCTCCCGTATAGTAGGCGATATGGGCGCCGTCGGGAGCAAACGAAGGGAGTGTATTCCTGTTAAAGACGGAGCTGATCTCGATTCCGCCGGTTCCGGTGATTGTCAGGTAATTGAGCCTGGAACCGCTGGCAAAGAGGATATAGTTCCGTTTGGGATTGCACATTACAAAACCTAGGCCGGGGTAAGGAACTTCGTTCAGGCTCATCTTAACACCCCCGACACCGAGTTTCTTATACATTAATGTGTCGATTCCCGTCTCCGACATCCTGAAGAAAGCCATCATATCATCCGAATTGGGCAGTGAAAACAACATTCCGTTATCGACGATGGCACCGGGGCCGTTACCGCCGTAGTTGACACCGTAGATGTTCGGGCTGCTGCTGCCTAAGGGCATGGCATCGTAGTATATGTCATAGTCCTTTTCTTCTGTCGGGCCGTTCAGCTCACATGGATCGCATCCGCAAATTAGTACCCAGTTGACAAAGAACGCAATATATCTCAATCTTTTAAAAAGTAAACCCTTTTTCATATCAATTTTTTTCATTTTACTTTTTTCTTAACTACAATGACACATTAACAGTAAAAAGGTCACAGCTTTCTTGAAAAATAATTTCATATTTTGAGAAATATTTTCATTACGACCGCCGTTAACCTTTAAAACTAATAAATACTTAGTTTATTTATTACAAATTAAAAAATATTTTTATGATTTTCCCAATAAAAATTTTTATCTTTGTAGTTCTTTTATTTGGAAGTATTAAAAAAGATTATATTTTGATAAATTGAAGGTTTAAAAATGAAAAGGACATATCAGCCGAGCCGCAGAAAACGGCTTAATAAACACGGCTTCAGAGAGAGAATGGCAACGAAGAACGGCAGGAAAGTGCTTGCAGCCCGCAGGGCCAAAGGCAGATTCAAACTGACAGTCAGCGACGAAGGCAAGAAGCCCAATTAGTTCTCTTGCGCAGGAGCTGTTCCCGCACAATTGATGTAATATACCGTAAGTATATGGCTGTCAACCAACTTAAGTCATTAAAAGGAAAAGAGAACTTTTCCTTTATTTATAATAACGGTATAAGATGCTACGACAAGAACTCCCTTGCCATTTTCAGGAAAAGGGAACCGTCCGTTGAAGACCAGACCGCAAAAGACAGGGTAATATACCTGGGAGTGGTGGTCGGCAAAAGGACAAGCAAAAAAGCTGTGGTCAGGAACAGGCTTAAGCGCTTGATGAGAGAAAGCGTAAGGCAGTCTCTGAAAGAACTGGAAGGAACACTCCCTGCCGATACAATCGAAAGCATGGTGTTCATCTGGAGGAAAGCTCCCGTTCACCCCATGGCTGTCAGGCTCAGCCGGGTTAAACCGGAGATCATGAACCTGCTGAAGTGTTTCCTGGCCGGCCAATGTTCACAAACGAGGGAGAAAGAAGGATGAAATACATAGTCCTGTTCCTGATAAGGTTATACCAGCTAACTCTCTCGCCCCTTTTTGCAGGATCATGCAGGTTCCACCCATCCTGTTCCGAATATGCACTGGAAGCAGTTAAAAGATTCGGAGCCTTCAGAGGTTCCTGGCTCGCAATCAAACGAATCGGCAGGTGCAATCCCTTCCATCCCGGCGGATACGATCCGGTGCCGGAAAAAAAAACCAATGAAATTTGTTGTTTTAAGTAATATTTAACTGTGCAAAAAATGGATAGAAATTCAATTATCGGGTTTAGTCTCATAGGTGTTATTGTTGTAGGATGGCTGTTCTATTCTTCAGTCAAACAGGCGCCTGAACCTTCGAAAGTAAAACCCGCCAAAGCCGATACGACGCTCGTCGCCGATTCTTCCAAAAAAGTAAAACCTGACTCCCTTACCGCAAAGGCTTCCGCCGCGGATACGACAACAACCCTGAGCCTGACCGCTCCCCTCAACAGGGATTCGCTCCTGGCCGTTGATAAGCTGGGCATTTACTTTTCCAAATTTGCCAAAGGCACCAATGACACTATTACAATCGACAATGACCTGCTGACGGCGAAGATTGCCACGAAAGGCGCTGCCATCGTCGAATGGACATTAAAGAAATACACCAAATGGGACGGGGTACCCACACAGCTCATCAGGAATGACCTGGGAAGCAATTACTTCCTTTCGTTCGATTCCCGTGACGACAAGGCCATCGACACCCGCGACCTGTACTTCACTTCGTCCGCAGTGCAGAAGCAGTACAAAGTAACCGGCAATGATTCGGTTACCCTTACTTTCCGCCTGCCGATGGGCACAGACAAGGAGATTGTCAGGACATACACCTTCTACGGCAATACCTATCACATGATGACCGATTTTGTCGTCAGGAATATGGACGAATACGTTAAGCTTACAGGTTACAGCATCAACTGGGCAAACGGCCTGAAATACCAGGAATACCGCTCCGACATCGAATCGGACGACGCCGAAGCTATGGTTGTTAAAAACGATGAGTCCGAATCGATCAACGCAAGCGGAAGCGACCCTGTACAGTTCGATCCTGTCATCGACGGCAACATCGACTTCGCAGCAGTAAAATCAAAATACTTCACCGTGGCTTTCATTCCCTATCCCAAAAACGCCTTCGAAGTCAAAGTCTCCGGCGAAGGGAAACGTTCGCCTTTACCGGACAAAGGCATGCTCGAATCGTACGACATGAAGATTAAAATGGCGTACAAAGGCGGCGTCGTTAAAAACAGTTTCAAGGTTTACATTGGCCCACTGGAATACGACATAGTACAGAAACTCGGTATCCAGAAAACAATTAGTTTCGGCATTTTCAGGATCATCGGGGAATATGTCCTTCTTCCGTTCATCAAATTGATCAACCATTTTGTGCCAAACTTCGGTATCTGCATTATAATCTTCTCATTCTTCATAAAAATCATTCTCTACCCGCTGTCGATCGGCCAGCTTAAGTCTTCCCAGAAGATGCAGCTCATCAATCCGGAAATTGCCAAGCTCAGGGAACAGTACAAAGATGACCCCAAGCAACAGCAGCAGGAGACAATGAAGCTTTACAGCCAGTACGGCATCAACCCCGCAAGCGGCTGCCTGCCGATGCTGCTCCAGATGCCGATCCTCATCGCATTGTGGAATGTACTGAAAACTGCAATCGAACTGCGCCAGGCCGAGTTTCTGCCCTTCTGGCTTACAGACCTTTCACTGCCTGACTATATCATACATTTCCCGGTAGCAATCTTAGGCATATCCGACCTGTCCGGTTTAGCCCTCCTGATGGGTGTTACAATGTACATCCAGCAGAAAATGACTGTAACCGACCCCAGGCAGAAGATGATGGTGTACATGATGCCGATCATGTTTACGCTGATGTTCTCGAACCTGCCTTCAGGACTTAATCTTTACTACTTCATGTTCAACATTTTCAGCATTGCACAGCAGATATACATGAATAAGTTCTCGAAAAAGAAGCCGACCCTTGCCGACCTGAAGAGAATGCCCAAAAAGGAGGGATGGCTGCAGAAGAAGATGCGCGAAGCCGAGGAAATCGCAAAGTCTCAGGGCCGAAGCGTCCCCGGACAGCAGTACACTTCTACGAAGACAAAGAATCAACGCAAGAAAAAATAGAGTTGAATAAATCATAATAGTATTAAAGGCAGCACGAGCTGCCTTTTTTTTTGCTGGCAGCCGCAGGCAGTAAACAGTTGAACTGCGGCAACCGGCAGGTCCAATTGCATTGTCCCAATTGACGCGTGGGAGACCGTAGCCTCATCGGCAGGGGGCCTGCTCCTCTGCCTTACTGCGCAACGAGGCACAGGCCAAAAGCGTAACGCATCAATAGATTAGGTAATATTATCCGAACCCTTACCCATTTCCGTTTTTACGGACCTTCGCTATTTGTAGTGGGTAAATAGTTAAGAAAATCAAATGTATATTTTTTCAAATCTCAATGGACACTCCCCGGCTGCTGCCGCAGCCACCCCTATTTTTAGAGGGGTTGAGACCTGACACAACGCTCCCCCTCTGACAAGAGGTGGTCGGGTGGTGTGTAATGGCGCATTATTACTGTATTATTGTCAGATCACCTCATGCTACTAATACCCATTTTCGTAATAATATATTCTTTTAACCCATACAAAACAGCGAAGAGCCATTTTTACTCCATCAGGAAGTACTGTCATCATCAGCAAAATGGCATATTAATTGAAGAATATTTAAGTTTATTAAACTGATAAAAACTGGAAAGTTAATGAATTACAACATCATATGCTGCAATCAGGCTGATGACAGCACTAATTTATCCATCACATCTGTCAGCATTTTTCAACTATTATATATGAAAAACCTGACAGTCGTTCCCTGACAGATTGTAAGTTATACCTTTTTGGTGAACTGTTATAATGAAGAAATGAAACTATTATGTAAATATTGAGACAGGATACCTATGAAAACACATTACACTTTATTTGCTGCCGTGCTAATCATCTGCACTCTGATGATACCGGTTTCTGCCACTGCCGGCGAGCCGTTGGATTATTACTTTTACGGCTGCTTAAACGGAGCTGTCGGCATGCCATCCTATGATTGCAACGCCATTAACAACTCTTTGACAGCAGGTAATTACCCGGCATTGCCTAAAAAGCAGTATTATCTATTCGAAATTAGTTCGCAACTACGCGGAGGCTTTTTACAAACATTCGATTCAAAAGACGGGAGTTCCTATTCAACAGTCGGGATTAGTTTTACGACATCGCTCGATGAAAAAAAGAGTGAGCTGTGGCAGAACGGTACATATCTCGGCAATTCAATGATTACCGGCAATTCGTTGAATTTTTTCACAGGATTTAATATAAATATCTTCGAAACACTCTCTCTTCACCCCTATTTAATTTTGGGCGTCAACAATGCCGAATTGGTTTTGAGCAGGCGAAGTAACAGCGTCCAATCCATCGGCGAAGCCCTTAATGACACTGTTAACCTGAAGGAACTGAATATGAACGGTTTTACGATAGGAGCCGGATTGTCTCTGCAATACAAAATAATAACAAATGAAGAGATCAGGGACACAATTTACAAATTCGATTCATGTTCCTGCTTCAGTAAATACAACCTGATCAACAAGAACTATCTGACAATAGGTGTCGATGCGTCTTACAATTTCTTTTCCTCAGAACATTGGTATTATGGCACCGGAAAGATCAGAGACCTGGATTGGGACTTTCCCAAAGGCTTCATCCTGAAAATTCGTATCGGGTTTGAAATGTTCACCGCCTTCAGGAAACTCGAATAGACGGCAACAGACAATCCTCGGGCACAATTCATTACAAAGTCGGCATTAACCGGATAACAGATAAAAATAAAACAAAAAATTTGTAAAAAATTTGAAAAATTTTCACTTATTATATAATATGCTAAAATAGTTTTATTCCATATTCGATTAATACCGAAAATTAGATTTTTTCTTTGACATAAATGAAATGGGTTGCAATAATGCAGCAACTGTAGTATTTTTGCCGGAATTTTTGAAGA
Organism: uncultured Hyphomicrobiales bacterium; assembly: GCA_964634885.1. Lineage (GTDB taxonomy): Bacteria > Bacteroidota > Ignavibacteria > Kapaibacteriales > UBA2268 > DAINRZ01. The sequence continues at coordinate 36,621 of CAZWLN010000016.1, forward strand.
AAGAACTGATTAACAAAGAAAAATAATATTTATCAATAATTATGAACTGAGGTCATTATGTTTTGGACACCTGAATTAGCAGCCTACCTGGAAGACGCTCCCTGGCCTGCAACAAAAGAAGAATTGTTTGACTATGCAAGCAGAACCGGCTGCCCTCAACAGGTATTGGATAATCTTTCCGAATTGGATGATACCGACGAACTCATCGAAGGCATGGAGGATCTGTGGCCCGAGTATGAAGACATCTCCAACGAGGAATACTTCTACAATGACGATGAAGAAGAACAATACTTCTAAATTATAAATTTCCACGGTGAAGGAGGCTGTCTAAGGGCAGCCTTTTTTGTTTTCACTATTTTTTGATATTATTGTAAAAATTGAATTGCTCTGTATAAATAATCGTTTTATGTCGTTAAGAAAAATATTTGATAAACTCATAATCACGGTTCTCTTACTGATGGCGACAGGCAACCAAATGTCGGCGCAACCCGGGGATTCTGCCGCCCTTTCAGAAGAGAGGATATACATCAGGGGGCTGAACGAAAAGGTTTTCCAGTCTTACGACAAACCCCACCAGTATGAGATCAACGACATCATCATCACCGGCAATAACAACTACAGCTACGATGAACTGATTGACAGGATGCTGACGCGTAAAACCGAAAGAAGTTTCCCCCACAATCTCTTCCTTACGTTCTACAAGGAAAGCAAAAAAACTCCACTACCCTCGAAATTAGTCAATTCTTTTGCGTCTATCGTCAAAACCATGGAAAACGAAGTGTCCTATTACGAAAGAGGGCTCATCGAACAGGACATGATCTCCCTCAAAGAGTTCTACAACATGAACGGCTTCCACGATGCCGAGGTCAGCTACCTCTTCAGGGGCGATTCTGCCGACAGGACCAATGTCATGGTGATTATCATCGAAGAAAAACAAAGGTACCTCATCGGGTCCATTAACTACACCGGCATCGACACCCTGCCCGCAGTACTGCTGGAAAGCATCGACGACAGGAGAAAACTGGGAGTGGGAAAGCCTTTCAGCGAAGAGTTGCTTCTGGAAGAAGTGTCACAGATATACAGGATACTGAAAAACAACGGTTATTTCTACAGCAATCTCGAAATCCAGCCTGTAAAGGTCAATAAAGACTTACATCTTGACTCGATTACAGTCAATTTCTATCCCGGCAAAAGGATGAAGATCTCTGCCGTCAACTTCATCGACAGTACCAAAGGACAGGATCTGGTCGGTTCTGCCATGAAAAGAAAGCAGTTGGAGATCGACTCCGGGGACTGGTACAGCCTCAACGATATTAATAAATCCCAGAGCAACCTCTATTCACTCGGAACATTCGATGTCGTTTCCATCGACACCTCTTCACTGTTTGAACCGATGACCGATTCGACACTGGCCCTGAAAGCCTTCCTGCAATACCGTAAACAGCAGGAGTGGGGGTTGAGCTTTTTTGCCAATGTAACAACAGAGAATACATACAACGCCGGCATCGAGGCGAGCTTCCTTCACAGGAACATATTCGGTGCAGCGCAAACATTCAAGCCCTTCCTGAGAATTACAGGCAAGGACATCAACAATATCCTCGACAAGGGCTTCAACCTGGACTATGAAGGCCAGGCAGGCTTCAGTTTTGCCCAGCCCCTCATCAGCGTCATCGACGGCGCCAGGCTGTCGATGGTGGTGCAGCCTTCATGGTATTACCAGAGAATCAGCAGCGGACTGATAATCAACACTTTTTCCGTACCGGTCAGGTTCCCCATCAAGCTACACAGCAACACTTTCTTCAACAACCTGAATGTTGACTTCATCCTGGAAAGCCAGACGCCTAAGAATCTGGCAGCCATCAGGAGTACGGCGCTTTCGAAAGCAGGTACCACTTACAGGGATACTCTCGCAACCCTTAGCTCGCTTGAAATGGCTGAGAGGCTCGACAAAGCCTTCAAAGGGCAGAGTACATACCTGACGGCAAACCTGCTGGGTGTGTCGGTTACGGGCGACAGCCGCAATGACCCTTTTGCTCCGAGGAAAGGCCATTTTACTTCCATCGACTACGAAGGTTACAATCCGGTACTGCTGGGAGCATTAAAAGCATTCGGCGCCGACAGGTCCACAGAAAAGAACTGGCTCGGTACAGCGAATTTCCACAAACTCTCGTTTACCGGTTTCTGGTTCATCCCCGGAAGCCGTAATGTGGTTTACGCCATTAAGCTCAGAATCGGACACATCATCTGGAACAATGATTCCAGTAACAATAAGTACAGCTATATACCCTTTGACAGGCAGTTCTTCTGCGGCGGTGCGAACAGCGTCAGGGGCTGGCCTTCGAGACGCCTTCATTACAATCCCCTCAATGAATTCTACGACATTGCAAACGAAGCCGAAAGGGAGCGGGCTTTTCTCCGCTATGATTTTGTCGGCGGACTGAGCATCATCGAAGGCAGCTTCGAGTGGCGGTTCAAGTTCATCAAACCGGCAGGCTCGACCTCTTCGCTGATGAACGCCCTTGAGAACTTCGGCGTAGCCTGTTTCCTCGACTACGGCAATTCTTTCAGCTGGGCTTCCATACAGGATTCGTCCAACACTTTCTTCGGCAAATACAAACCCGGCCTGTTGGATTACATCAAGGGCATCGCCGTTTCTGCCGGCTTCGGCATACGCTACGACACACCCGTCGGCCCTGTCAGGCTTGACTTTGCCGTTCCCGTTCATTACCCTACAAACAAATCGGGAGGATGGATATTTAACAGACAGGCTGCTCTCTCAAATTACCAGATACATATTGCCCTCGGAAACTCGTTCTGACAGGCTTTCCCGTTACTTCCCCTACAATATCTTAGCCCGGAGGTTCTCAATGATTTCAGGGAATCGGGCCAGGGTGGACTTGATATTATTCAGGTCAAAATTATCCGTATGCAGTTTAAGCTGCATGGAATACCTGCTTAAGGATGAGATCTCATAGGCTTCGGCAATTAAAGCCAGGTTATTGGAGAATGTTTTGATGGAACCGATACGCTGCACATTAAGGAGGGAATTGTACTCGGGAACGATGTCGCGTTCGATTGCAATGAGCGCTTCCTTCAGCTTCAGGGGATCGACAGCGTCCTCTGCTTCATGTTTCACCGGCGGGACAGCCCCTTCGCCATGCTCTATTGCCGCCGGTTTGTCATATTTGATATATTTCATCAGCTCGAGCATCAGTAGGTTTTTATTGACGGGTTTCGTAAGGTATCCGTCAAATCCCGACTCCCTGATCTTCTTTTCGTCGCTTTTCATTGCCGACGCTGTCAGAGCAATAACAGGTATCGACTTAGTTTCAGCCCTGGACTTCAGGTTTCGGACTACGTCGTAACCGGTCATGTCCGGCAGCCTGATGTCGAGGAATACCAGGTCGGGATGCAGCCTGCCGGCGCTTTCGATGGCGCTGCTGCCGTTGTCGGCTTCGTGAATCGACAAGCCGGTACCGCTGAGGTATTCGACCACTAATTGCCGGTTGGTATCGACGTCGTCAACAAGCAGTAAGTTTGAAGGACGGAAGACAACCGACCCGGTGGCGAAGTCAGGCACTCCATTGGTGTCGGAATTTAACATGTCGGCAATTTTCACGTTATCGAGAATGACGCTGAAGGTACTGCCCCGGTTCAATTCGGATTCGACTTCAATCCTGCCATGCATCATCTCTACCAGCCGTTTGGTAATGCTCAGGCCCAGACCTGTACCGCCGTAGAACTTATTCTTCTGGCCTGCCTGCTGCCTGAAGGCCTCGAAGATTATCTCCTTCTGGTTGGGAGCAATGCCGATGCCGGTGTCAATCACTTTAATCACCAGCGATACTTCCGTATCTTTCAGGGAGGTAATGTCAGCCTTCAGAGCAATTTTTCCTGTCTGGGTGAATTTGACGGCGTTTCCCATCAAATTGACAAGGACCTGGCGGAGCCTCGTCTCGTCGAGCATGAGCGCATGGGGGATGGCGTCGTCTGTTGCCATCTCGAAATGAAGCCGTTTCTCGTTGATACCCAGGACGAAAATGCTCCTGATCTCTTCAAACAAATCCCTCAGGTTGACAGGTTCGACGTCCAGTTCCAGTTTACCTGCTTCAATCTTCGACAGGTCAAGTATGTCGTTTATCAGCGTAAGCAGGCTTTTGCCACTGGCGATTATCGAGGAAATATAGGTTTTGTCTTTCTGGTCGGAAATCCTTTTGCTCAGCAGGTCGCTGAAGCCGAGGATGGCATTCATGGGAGTTCGTATTTCATGGGACATGTTTGCAAGGAACTCTGTCTTGAAACTATTCGCCATCTCTGCTTTTTCTTTTTCCCCCTGCAGTTCGGTGTTCTTTTCTGCAAGCGCTTCAGAGTGTTTTTTCCTGATGTTGTACCTGTAAACGAAGAACAGTGCAACAATCGACACTAAGGCGATTATCGAACCATAGAGTATGCCCTGGTTCCTGAGCAGTTCTTCTTTCCTCCGGGTAAGCTCCTTCTGGTACTCCACGTCGGCCTGCAATTTCTCGTTGTGTTCCCTGTCTTTGACCAAAGACAGAGAATCGATCTTCAGTTTTTGGTTCAATTGGAGTATGGAATCCTGTTTCAGGTCGATTGAAGTGGACTGCATTGTGAGAATGAGCCTGTTGATCTTCTCATTTTTAATCAGGTCCTGGTTGATGTGCCAGGCAATCCTCAGGGAGTCGCGTAGCTTCTTCTCCAGCAGGGTATCGATGGTAAACGACTGTCTGCGTATCCGTGTTTCCCGTTCTTCAATCTCGCTTTTCTTCCTGCCCAATTCAGTCGTATAATTCTCAATGATGGTTTCTTTCCGGTCCAGTTCCTTGTTTTTCTGTTCCAGTTGCTCACTCATCTCCTTTACTTTCCTGTTGAAAGCGGAGTCGCTGGAACTTAAGATATTCTCCAACTGTTTACTGATATTTATTCCCGGGGCGGCAGCTTCGGAGATAGCCTTCAGGTTGTTAATACTTTTAGCCATTGCCGCTGTGTCTTTCAGTTCCTCTTTGAGTTTAATCGACCGGAGAAAGTATTCCGACGCCAGTGAAGAATTGTTTTTCTTGTAATAGAGGCTGCCGATGTTATTAAGGACAGTGGCCTCGCCCTTCCTGTCTCCGGTCTCCTGCTTCAGGTTCAGAGCCAGGAAGTAGTATCTCAGAGCCTCATCGTACTTCTCCTCATCGTGCAATATCCAGCCGATTTCCGTATAGGTAGAAGAAAGGTTAAGTTTGTCGCCCGTCCTCTGCTGCAGCCTTGCCAGCATCAGGTAATTGTCGAGGGCATTCTCGGGGTTGCCGTTGTCCTCGAAGCCACGTGCAAGGTTGTACAGGGAGTTGATAATTGCCGTAGTGTCCTTAAGGGTCAACGAGGCTTTAAGCGCCAGGTTGGCGTACTTAATCCTTTCAGCCGGCGAAATGGCCCGGTACAGGTACGCAATCCTGTTCAGGACAGCAGGTTTTCCGGCCAAAGGCACACCTTCCACCAGCCTCTTCAGGCTGTCGAGTTCATTGCCTGCCAGTAAAACGACAGGAAATAATATCATTATGAAAATGAGTTTTTTCATAATGTAATTTAGCAATAATTTGATTTTATATAAACGATAACTTTAATATTGAAAAATCGTCGTCGAGCTTTTCTTTGTAATAATTCTCGGTGAGGTAGAAGTAAAGCGTTTCCAGATCAGTAATACCCGGTGCATGGTTCTTTTCCAGGAACAGGGCAAGCGATCGGAGGTCCCACATCGTACCGTCCCGCTTCCTGATCTCGAAGGCGCCGTCAGAAAAGACATAGAGTACAGAGCCTTTTTGGATCTTAATGCTGCACTCCCTGTAACTGTAATCGGGCAGAGCACCGGTAACGAGATTGTTACATTCCAGCATAGTTGTCTGGCTGTGGTTGCCGTCGCCGGTAAGCAGAATAGCGGGGTGATGGCCCCCGGCAGAGAACCGGAGCAGGCCGCTGACAGTGTTGTAAACCCCGTACCAGATTGTAAAGAACATGTCGTCGAAGTCTGCCATCTGGAAGAGCCCGTTAAGACGGTCGAGTACATCGCCCGGTTCGTGGTAATCGATATTCACCATGGTACCGAACCTGATGGTGTTCAATATCGACACGGAATGCAGCGCAGATCCCACTCCGTGCCCGCAAACGTCTATCAGGTAGAAGGCAATGTTCTCATTGTCGAGGTAGTGATAGCCGAAAGTATCGCCGCCCAGTTTGTAGCATGGCTCAAATTTCCAGTTGATACTGAGTCCTTCGCTATCAAGCTGGCGTGGAAGGAGCGATTTGATGTAACCCGAAGCCTTGTCCAGGTCATCGCTGATAATTTTAAGTTTATCTTCCAGTTCACTGTTCAGGCCGGCCAGTTCCTCCCTTGCATATTTCAGTTCCAGGTGGGTCCTGACCCTTGCAAGCAATTCTTCCCGGCTGAAGGGCTTTGTTACATAGTCCACTCCACCGGCCGAGAATCCCCTGACAATGTCGGCCTGGTCTGTCTTTGCCGTCAGGAATATTACCGGGATGTGCCTTGTCTTCTCGTCTGCCTTCAGTCGTTCACAGGTCTCAAAGCCGTCCATTACCGGCATCATCACATCGAGCAGTATGAGGTCCGGCAGGTCTCCTGTAAGCGAACGCAGGGCTTCTTCACCGTTGGAGGCAATACCTACTTCATAGCCTTCATCCATCAGCATACTGCCTAATACCTGAAGATTCTTTACAATGTCGTCAACAATGAAAATATATGCTTTCTTAGTCATCCCCTTTCAATTTCCCCTTTCAACTCTTTACAAAGTTTGATGCTATCGACTTTATCTCTTCGATCAGGTTGTCATAGTTCTCCATGAGGGAAGTAATGGCGTCGAGTTCGAGGCTGTCGCACTTGCGCTGGAGCATTTCTCCGTAATCCGACAGCACGCGGAAACGGTAGTCTTTACCCAGGCCGCTCAGCTTCTCGGCAAATTCCTTAATGCTGCCGATCATGAATGTATCCATAAGGTCGTCTTTTTCTGCCTTGTATTCGCCTTCGAGCAATCCGAGAATGTGGGGAATGCTGGCCATTAGTTCTTCCGACAACTCATCCACCCTGGACAGTTCTTCCACCTGGAGTGTTTCTGTCTCCTTCAGCCTGTAGGGAAGGAATTTCATGAGGATGTCAAAGAGGGATTTCCTGTTGAAAGGCTTGATCAATATCTCTGCAAACTTCTGCCTGATGTTCTCCACTTCTTCTTTCATGGCCGAAGCAGTAAAGGCTACAACGGGGATAGTCTTGGTGACGGCGTTCCCGTTCAGTGCGTCTTTAGCATTGTAGCCTGTCATGCCCCTCATCTTCAGGGACATAAGTACCAGGTCCGGCTTCTCAGCGATTGCCATGTCGCAGCCTTCCTGGCCGCTTGTGGCGCCCAGCACCCTGATGTTTGTTTCCTCGAGATAGTCGGTAACCAACTGCCTGTTTTCAGGTTTCTGGTCAACAACGAGCAGAGTGGCATGTTCAAATACTACATCATCGATATTAATTGCGGCTTCGGCTTCTTCTTCGCCAATCAGTTCGGTAATCTTCACGCCGGGTATCCTCACGGTAAAGACAGAGCCTTTGCCGGCTTCGCTGTCGATGAGTATATCCCCGCCCATTTTCTTAACGAGGCGGAGGGTAATTGTCAGGCCTAAGCCTGTCCCGCCGAATTCCTTGTGGCTTTGGCCCTTCTGCTGCCTGAAGGATTCGAATATAATTTCTTTTTGGTCGTCAGGAATGCCGATGCCGGTGTCTTCCACTTTAATGTCAATGCCAACCTCCTGCCTGTCATCATTCCTGCTGAATACATCAACATAAAGGCCAACGAAACCGGTGCTTGTGAATTTGACGGCATTGCCCACAAGGTTCACTATTACCTGCCTCAGCCTGTGCTCGTCAAGAAGTACGCCGTCCGGCAGGTTCCCGTCGATCCGGACCTTGAACAGAAGGCCTTTCTCCGAGATTTTCAGTGAGAATATCTGGCGTATCTCTTCGGCGAGGACACGCAGGTCAAAAGGTGCATACTCGAGATCGAGCTTTCCTGCTTCAATCTTCGACAGGTCGAGGATGTCGTTTATCAGGTTCAGCAGGCTGTTGCCGCTGGAAACAATCGAATTGAGGTATTCCCTGTTTTTGTCGCCTTCGATCCTGTTGCGCAGTAATTCGCTGAATCCCAGGATGGCATTCATCGGAGTACGTATCTCGTGAGACATATTGGCAAGGAATTCGCTCTTGAAGCGGTTGGCAGTTTCCGCAGCTTCCTTTGCCATTATGATTGCCTGCTCGGCTTTCTTCTGCTCGGTGATGTCCTGGATGATGGCCAGGATGGCCGGATTGCCTTTCAGGTCGATTACTTCGGCAGTCATCATTACTTCGATGATGTCGCCGCTCTTGTTTTTCATCCGCATCTCATAGCGGGGAAAACCTTTGTTCACTTTGATCAGGTTAACCATTCTCTCCCGCTCGTCCTGGTCAGCCCAGATCGGCAGGTCCTTGATTTTCTGCCCGAGAACCTCGCGCGGGTCGAGTTGGAACATATGGAAGAAGCTCATGTTGCCTTCGATGAACCTGCCGTCCGGGAAGGTCGCAAGTGTTGTGGACATCGGGTTCAGGTTAAACATCGAAGAGAACCGCGAGTTACTTTCCATCAGCGATTTCTCAGAGAGCCTCAGTTTCGTCAGCGCTTCTTCCAGTTCGTTGTTTTTGTCTTCAAGCAGCTTATTGATGCGTTTCTTTTGGAGGTAACTACGGTAGGCAACGACAGACAGGGCAATGAAAACCACCGAGATCAGGGCAATCCAGATGATGATGCTCCTCTGCTCCTGAATGTCGGAATCCTGCTGGGACAGCTTCAGGTCCTTGAGTTCGTTCTCTTTCCTGATGAGCTCGTTCTCTCTTTCCTTCTTTTCAGTCTTGTACTTGATGTCCATTTCCATTATCGCTTTTTGCTTTTCCTGGTCGAGCAGCAATTCAACCGTCCCGGTATAATTCTTGTAATTCTCGAGGGACTCTTTGTAATTGCCCATTTTGAAATAGACATCCTGGAGGTTGAAATAGATGAGTTTAAGCGCGTTCAGTTCGCCTATCTCCAACTGGATGTTCTTGGCTTCGAGCAGCACTTCGAGCGCTTTTTTAAGTTCACCTTTATTGGAGTATATCACACCAATGCTGTTCAGGCAGTTCGAGATGCCCGACAGGTCGTTCATCTGCCTGTACAGCTTCAGGGCTTTATTGTAATTGCTGAGAGAAGCTTCGTATTCACCGACGTCGAAGAGGAATTTGGCAAGGTTTGTCTGTGAGATGGAGATCTCATTCTTGTTGCCGAGTTCCTCCCTGATTTTCAGTGCCTGGTCAAGGTATTTGTATGCCTTGTCGAGTGAATCCGACAGGGTGTAGGCCGAACCGATAAGGTCCATCAGGCCGGCAATTCCAGCCTTATTATTCATTTTCTCGTGTATTCTCAGCGACTGGAAATAGTATTCCAGTGCTCTCCCAAGTTCATTTATTGTCCTGTATGTATTCCCGATGTTTGCATAGGTGCTTGCTATGCCGAAGGTATCGCGGTTGCGTTCCTGTATTTTCAATGCTCTTTGGAAATTGTCGAGGGCAGATTTGGAGTCGCCGGATTTCTCATACACTTCACCGATGTTGTTAAGGGTAACGGAATATGAGAAGTCGTCCCTGATGGCGGCATATATCTCGAGAGCCTTGCTGTAATACTTCAGGGCTCCCTGGTAGTCATTGTTCAGCCTCATCAATTTACCGTATTTATTAAGGGCAAGAGCTTCCGTTTTACGGTCTGCCTGTTTCTGGGCGTGCCCGAGCGCCAGGTCGGCAAAGTACAGAGCCGAATCGATGTTGTTCGTGGCTTTGTAGGACTCGGCAATCCGGAACAGCAATTCTACTTTATTGACATTAGTTCTGCCGTTCAGCAGCCTGAGAAGGCTGTCGCGGTCCTGGACCTGGCCGGAAGACGGGTTGTTCCCCGCTACGATCATCGCTGCGAGGCTGCATATCAGGATTTTGAGTAGTTTCATAATAATTACTTTTTTGAATTATTAAAAAATTCATTCAGAAAGCTACAGAAACCTTATCTTTAACATTGAGAAATCGTCGTCAAGGTTGTCGCTGCCGTGCAATGCCCTGATGTACAAGAGGAGCCTGTCAATCTCCCCGTCCGAATCGAACGGCTGCTGAGCAATAAAATCGATAAATTCTTCTTTTGTCCACATTTTTTCTCCTTCGCCGGCAATCTCGAATGCGCCGTCAGTGAACAAATAGAGTTTGGAAGGCACGGGTACCGGCGCTTCGGAGCTGAAATACTCCGTGTCGGGTTCGAGGCCGATGAGAATATTGTTGTGCAGGAGGGTTTCGACAGAGCCCCCCCCGCCGATCAGCAGCGCCTCGTGATGGCCTGCGGAAGCATGGCGGACTGTACCGTCCTTCCTGTTGTAAACACCATACCAGATGGTAAAATAGGAATCGTTGTGGTCAATCATCTGGAATGACCTGTTAAGCGAGTTCAGTACCTGCTCCGGGTAGCGGAAGTCGCAGTCAGGCAGTGTCTGGAATTTTATCACATTCAGGGCTGAAACCGAGAGCAGGGCGGAGCCGATGCCGTGCCCGCAGACGTCGAGCAGGTACATGGCGAAATGGTCCTCGTCGATCCAGTGGTAGCCGAAGGAATCGCCACTCAGTTCAGCCGAAGGAATGAACTTCCACGTCGTTTGGAGCCTGCCTTCGGCAATGGGCCTGGGCAGCAGGGACTGTACATATTCCGCTGCCTTATCCAGTTCTGACTGGAGCAGGGCAAGCAGGTTCTGTTTCTGCCTGTTCGACTCTTCGAGTTCGTTGTTGATGATCTTCAGTTTTTCGTTGAAAGCGCCTATCTCTTGCGCATTCTTTTCAATTAATTCCCTGGCGAATTTTACTTCGAGATGAGTGTGTATCCTGACCAGCAATTCTTCTTTTTTGAATGGCTTGGTAACATAGTCCACGGCGCCCAGTTTGAAGCCGTTGACTATGTCGTCGAGTTCGGTTTTGGCCGTAAGGAAAATCACGGGAATATTCTTCAAAGCCTCGTTTTGTTTGATGCGTTCACAGACCTGGTAACCGTTAATGTCGGGCATCATTACGTCGAGCAGTATCAGGTCGGGAGTAAGTTTCTCAAGCAGCCGCAGCGCCTTTTCCCCATGATTTGCCATTGAGATTTCATAGCCTTCGTCCATCAATGTAGTACCTACAACCTGCAGGTTCTTCTGTACGTCGTCCACAACCAGTATCAGCGGTTTCTTACCGGTCGTATTGTAAAGGTTATTGCCCATTCTTTAACCAACTAAATAATCAATTCTAAATAATTATTCAACTTAATAATTATTTTCAAGAATATTTAGTAAAATTTATGTTAAAGAAATGATACTTTCAACAAAGAAAAGTCATCCCTGAGCTTTTTCTCTTTCGATGAGGCGATGGCATAGTCGTAAATATCGTCGAGTTCGGCAATATTATTCTTTGACACGGTACTTGCTTTTGCAGAGAACTTCGGACGGTTGTCGAGGATGAATTTGTGCAGTTCTTCAATGGTCCATATCAGGCCGTCTTCCATCTCGAATTCGAAGACACCGTCTGAAAAGAGGTATAGCGACGAAGGGGTGTCGATGGTAACGGAACTTTGCCGGTACTCAAAATCCGGGTCCACACCAATCATCAGGTTACGGGTGAACAGTTCCTTCTGCGAACCGTCGGACAGTACGAGGAAAGCGGCGTGGTGGCCGGCGGCAGCGTACTTTACCTCACGGGTCGCCATGTTGTAAACCCCGTACCAAATTGTGAAGTACATATCATTGTGGTCTTTCATCTGGAAGGTTTCGTTCAGCGAGGCGAGAACATTCGCCGGTTCCCTGAAGTCAGCCACCGGAAGGATCTGGTATTTAAGGGCATGGAGTGCAGAAACGGAGTGCAGTGCAGGCCCGACACCATGGCCGCAGACGTCGAACAGGTAAACAGCAAAATGGTCTTCGTCGATCCAATGATAGCCGAAAGCGTCGCCGCCGAGTTGGCGGGAAGGTTCATAGCGCCAGTTTGTCAGTACATTTCCTGCGGCGATGGGTTTTGGCAGGATGGAGCGTACATACTCGGCTGCAATGTCGAGTTCGGAGTTGATTATGGCCAGGTATCGTTCGATGGCGCTGTTGAGTTTCTTCAGTTCCTTGTTTTTTGCATTGATCTTCGCATTCTGGTCTGCCAGGGCTTCCTGCGCCAGTTTGATTTTCAGCTGTGTGCCGTCGCTGATGCGGATCAGTTTTTTGGTTTGGTTGAGCAGAAGTTTGTAGTCTTTTGCCAGCCGGGTGTAGGACTCAAAAATATCGTTGTTTTCAGCGTCTTTGGAATTCAGTACTTTATCAATTTGAAGCAAAACTTCATGCTCTTTGAGACTCATAAAATTACCAATCAATAACCAAGTTTATTTTTTCTTATTAAACGAAAAACCTGTCTAAAGATTGAAGGTTATTGCCGGTCAGGGTACCGATTTTTTCTTCTCCGGCCACAATGCTGTCGTAACTGATCAGGAAATTGGGAATCGTCAGGTCTTCCGTCAGTTCTTTCCAGATGTCCTTGAAGATCATGTCGTCATCATTGCAGTACCAGAAGGCCCTGGTCCGGATGCCCTTGCACTTGTAACTTTCGAGCAGGGACAGGATGCCGAATATTGCCTTTGTAGTACCGACGTTCTGGTTGGAAAGCTTGAATTTGAAAGTGATCTCTTCGTTGCCCTTTTCTACATATTCGTTGAGCCATTGGAAAACCGGCCTCCAGAACTTCGATGAATTGTTCGGGAAAGCAAACCCGCTGATCTCACATACGCCGCTTTTGCCGTCAAAGCTGATCTGAGGCGTATTTTTCGTTCTTTTTATAAATAGATTTTCCATAATCTCTTCAAATTTCATTTACAGCCGAACTGTAAAATTAATAAATTTTAATTAAATTAACAAATATTCATTATTTATTTTTAAATATTAATTAACGCAATTATTAAGCCAAAACATTTTTTTATTCCGCCGGGTACCTGCCGGACAGGCTTTCCCGGGTAATTGCAGGCCGGAAGGCCGGTCAGCGGAGGATCGGGGGGCAATGTACGGCAGAATATGCGACTGAAGGTATAATTTTCAATTGAAATATTCGTTAATAGTAAAAAAATTATTACATTTGAGTCTTAATATTGTTCGACTATTGCCGAAATTTGTATTGGGAAGACGACAAAAGGCAAAACAGTAAACACAGTTTTGTCTAACGAAATTGAATTAAGAGATTTACTAGTGATGAAAACATTAATAGCGGCAGTATTATTTACATCGGTTTTATTCGCAACCGACAAACAGGCAGTCAAACAGCCCGACTTCTTCATCAGCAATGCGGTACGATGGTTTGTCGGCCTTTTCGATTTCAGCCAGAATAACCAGGATTCCCTTAAATTCGAGAAATTCAGGCCTGTAATCCGCAAATTGATCAGCAAAGGAGCAGATTCTGCATTTGTTTACCAGATGATTGCCGACACCAGGACCAGGTTTAAGGAGGGTTACGCCCGAATCAGCGTTTACAGGAGCCCTTCGGGCATGAGGGAATATACCCTCGAAAACCGCTCCGGCAAATATGCGGATAATTTCAACAATTATTCAATCGGCAAATCGAAAGAATTCATAAAAAACAACCTGCTGAGCTTAAGCAAGGCAGAAGCCAAATACAAAGTACCGAAAGAAGTAATTACTTCGATACTCTGGATTGAAACGCGCCACGGCAGTTTCATGGGAGACAATCACATCATCAGTGTTTACGCAAGCCTCGCAATGGCAGACCAGCCGGAGATCGTAAAAATGAACCGAAAGGCCATGCTCGAAAAGTACTCTGCTTCTAAAAGTGAAATTCCCGACTTAGAGAAGAAACTTAAAGAGCGTACGGAAGAAAAAGCAGAATGGGCTGTCGAGCAACTCCTGGCTCTCGAAAAGATGAGGAGGACATCGCCTTACGACGTTTTCAGCCTTCAGGGTTCATGGGCCGGCGCCTTCGGCATGTCCCAGTTCATCCCTACAAGCTATATAAGCTGGGCTGTGGACGGCAACGGCGACGGCAAAGTAAACCTTTACGACGTGGACGACGCTGTCTTCAGCGTGGCCAATTACCTGAAAGTTAACGGCTGGGGTACAACAGTAAAAGAACAAAGAAGCGCCGTTTTCCACTACAACCGCAGCAATGAATATGTGGACGCCGTGCTCGTTCTTGCCGGCAAACTGGCACCCAGGGACTGATTACAAATAATTGCAGACAGATATATGGATAACAGATCTAAAATAATATTAGATAAGCTTTTTGCATTGCACAGGTTCGGCATTATGCCCGGCCTCGACAGGACCCTGGCACTGGCAGAATTTGCCGGCAATCCCCATAAACAGTTCCGTACCATCCACGTGGCCGGTACCAACGGCAAGGGTTCCGTCTGTTCGCTCATTGCTTCAATGCTGATGGAAGAAGGCTACAAAACCGGGCTGTACACTTCGCCACACCTCGAACGTTTTAACGAACGAATCAGAATCGACGGCAGGGTAATCTCCGACGAAGAACTTGCAGATATTGCCGAAATGCTCATGCCCGAATCCGACAGGCTGGGATGCACCTTCTTCGAGATCACTACCGTAATGGCCTTTCACTATTTTGCTGTGAAAGGAGTAGATTTCGCTGTAATAGAAACCGGGATGGGAGGCAGGTTCGATTCTACAAACATCATTACTCCACTGGCATCTGTAATTACGTCGATCAGCCTGGAACATAAGGAATACCTCGGCGACAGCATCGAAAAAATTGCAATTGAAAAAGCCGGCATCATCAAAGCCGGAGTACCGGCAATCGTTGCCGAGAGCAATCCCCGCGCCCTCGCCGTTTTGGCCGAAGCAGCTTCAGACAAAGCAGCCGAGCTGATTCATACCGCGCAATTGAAGCACGACAATTACAGGATTACCGACGGCCTGAAGATGGAACTCGATATATTTTCAGGAAAGAATACCTACTCTGACATTGAAAGCCCCCTGGCAGGAAAACACCAGGTTAACAACATCAAGGCAGCCATCCTTACCGTCGAAACCCTGGACGAGACTCTGGAAATGTGCAGAAGCAGCATCACCGACGGCATTAAGAATGTCGCCGTTAACACAGGCCTTAACTCCAGGGCTTTGCTCGTCAGGAAAGCCCCCCCTCTCATCACTGACGTATGCCACAATCCGGAATCTGTCGAAGCCCTGTACAAACTGATCCAGGATTCGGCCTTTTCAGGCTTGCAGTGGACCATACTGTTTGCACTTATGGACGACAAGGATGCAGAAAGGGTAATTGAGATAATGAAACCGATGTGTAAGCGGCTGATAATTACGAAACCGGAAATCGACAGGGCTTTCAAACCAGATATACTCTATTCAATTGCTTCCGCCGCCGGCATTCCGGAGATCGACCGTGAACCGTCGGTGGAAAAAGCTTTGGAAAAAGCTCTCTTGTACAACGAACCGCTGATAATCTGCGGCTCCTTCTACCTCATAGGCGAGGTAATGGCCGCCGGCAGGTTGTAACGGACAGCCGCCACATTAGGGCAAAAGAAGCTCAGGCCTGTATTCAAAGTGCATCGTGTCGAAGTGGTACCACTTACCGCCCCAGATGAAACCGTATTTCTCGAATACCTGGACAATCTCCAGGGGCATCCTGTTCCTGTAACCATATTTTCCGTTTCCGTCAGGCTTCTCCCAGCGCCAATAGTTTGAATATTCAGTATTCAGGTCGATGGCAATCCCGAAAGAATGGGCGCTTCTTCGCTCTGTCCCGGCAATGTTCCTCCAATTGAATGAGCCTGCCGTTTTGGTGAAATACTTATGGAAACGTTCCGGCAATTGCTGTAGTTCTGCTTTAACAGAATCGAGACGTTTGTTGACGCCGTTAATACGCGAAACCCGCAGTTTCCTGCCGAACCAGTCAATTGTAACTAAGTTGGAAAGCACATCCGCCTTGGTTTTCCCGTACATGGCGTAAAAGAAAGCCTCGTGCCTGATCCTACCGGGGTCAAAATTTTCCGGGATAGGTACTTCGTAGTCCTTCCCTTTTACATATCTCTGCGACATCATGTCCTTGAGTGAAGCTTTGTCGAGCAACTCCCCGAAGCTGTTTTTTACAATACCTTCATCCCACACCATCTTTGTTCCGTCCACGAGAATGAGGCTGTCGGCGGTAACCCGGGCAACAAAGCCGGGATAGGACTCTTTCAGGTACTGCAAACCGGGGGGAATGATTTTATTAATGCTGGTACCGGAACCGGCAGTGGATGGGCTCACCATTATTTCTGAAGGGACAGAAGCCCTGGGACTCTCGCCTGTGCAGAATGTAAAAGCGACAGTGAGCAGGGCGATAAACACCGGCAATTTACCGGGTATCAGTATGGAGGGTTTCCGGCAATACTTCTTTTCACTGGTTGGCAGCACGTTTACGCAATATTTATTTATCGACATAGAAGATAGTGTTTACTTTAACATTTTTTGTTTTGGAACCGGGGCCGGCAAAGCTGGAGGAGGAACCGCCGTCGAGGTTAATGGCATCTACGACGCCCAGGCCGAGCAGCGCCTCGGACAAGCCGGGCAGGGTATAGCCTTTACCGCTGTAGAACATGATGACCTCGCCGTTTTTGAGCAAACCCAGGACGCTGCGGGGTACGGTTTTGTCCCGTGAGGGCCTGTTCTTGAATTCGTCGTACTGTATCTTCCCGTTTTTCAGCAGGCGGGGTCCAGCTTCGAAGGCCAGTTCAACCGAAGCAAGGTTCTTTTTGTCTATGAACTTTTCCTGGAATTCATCTATCGGCATGATGGCGGCTTTGCCGTCTTTTGTAGTGTAAAACACCTGGAACCATTTGGAATCGGACCGGGCTTTACCCCTGAGATAGTCGCTTTTCCTTATCCTGCATTTACCTGCGGCAACGTCGAGAGTGGATTTCCACAGCAGCTTGCCGCCCTCGACGACCAGCCCGGAGGGGTAGAACGAGGCACTGTCTTTGTCAAAGAATGTTCCGTTGATTGCCGCGACGATCTCTTTGTTCTTCTTAACGAACTGGTTCACCGTCATGCCTTTGGAAGCAGTGAACACCTTCAGCTTCGATGCAGATGTCCTTACATATTTATACCTGTCACCGTCGATTATCCTGTTTGCCGGGCTGCTGCCGGTCGCCCGGGCAATCCCCGCCAGGGCCAGCAGCGCAAGTAATAAACTCCCAATCCCGATTATTTTTCTATTGTTCATTATATTTCCATCATTTTTTGTCGAATTATCCGTTCCCGGCAATACTATTGGCCGGTGAATAATGCCCGGCACAGCCTATGTGAATAATTACATGAGAAAATTTCCACTGTTTATTCACTTTTCAAAAATTCAAAGATCAAAATTATAAAGTATTTCAAAATTAATACAAAAAAATATTAACTTTGTTTTTTAAAATGTATTATAATCTTTGATAAGGGGAGAATAATGAATAAACCAGAGCAATACATTATCCGCAGGGCCATCATTTCGGTATCCGACAAGACAGGCATCGTCGAATTTGCTAAAGAACTGTCAGCAATGGGAGTGGAACTCTTTTCCACCGGCGGTACAGCCAAAGCGCTGGCGGACGCCGGCATTAAAGCCTCAAATATTTCCGACATTTCAGGTTTCCCGGAGATTCTCGACGGCAGGGTCAAGACTCTCCACCCGGCAATACATTCCGGCATCCTCGCCGTTCTCGACAACGAGCAACACGTCAATACCCTCAACGAGCACGGCCTCCGGTCAATCGACCTGGTTGTTGTCAACCTGTACCCCTTTGAAAAGACACTCGAAAAAGCCGGAGCCACCCATGAAGAGCTTGTAGAGAACATTGACATAGGCGGGCCGACGATGCTCAGGGCTGCAGCGAAGAACTACCTGTGGACTGCTCCGGTCGTTAACCCCGAAAGGTATAATACAATCATAGAAACCATGAAGGCAAACAACGGCGCTCTTCCTGTCTCACTCAGGGCGGAACTGGCCGCCGAAGTATTCACCCACACCGGCTATTACGACAGCCTTATAGCTGAATACTTCCGGAATTACACCGGCACAAAAGCCGGGAATTTCTCTGTGCCGATGAAGCTGGCACAAACACTACGCTACGGCGAGAATCCGCACCAGGAAGCCTCTCTTTACGGTAACTTCCACAATGTTTTCCAGCAGCTCCATGGCAAGGAATTGTCGTACAACAACATTCTCGACATCGATTCTGCTGCGAGGCTCATCATCGAATTCGAAGAACCGGCAGTAGCCATCATCAAACATACCAATCCGTCCGGCGTAGCCGTGGCCGACACCATCGGCGACGCCTGGAACAAGGCTTACGCAACAGACACCGAATCTCCCTACGGAGGGATTATTGCCCTCAACAGGCAGCTTAGTCTTGAGGATGCCCAAACCATGAATGAAATTTTTACCGAATTGATAATTGCACCCGATTTTACAGATGACGCCCTGGAACTCCTTACAAAGAAGAAGAACCGCCGCCTCATCCGGGCCGATTACCTGAAACTGGCCCGTTCTCTCGGAGTAGAGATCAAATCGGTAACGGCAGGCTATCTCATCCAGTCTTCAAACCGCACCCTCATTTCTGAAGAAGGTTACAGAGTCGTAAGCAAGAGGCCGCCGACGGACGCAGAGCTGAAAGCCATGCTCTTTGCCTGGAAAATCGTTAAACATGTCAAATCCAACGCCATCGTCTATGCAGCCTCCGACCGCACCCTCGGTGTCGGCGCCGGGCAGATGTCCCGTGTCGATTCTGCCAGGATTGCAGTCGAAAAATCGAAGATGATGGGGTTGAGCCTCAAAGGCTCCGTTGTAGCCTCCGATGCATATTTCCCATTCGCCGACGGCCCGCTCAAAGCTGCCGAAGCAGGCGCCACAGCAATCATTCAGCCGGGCGGTTCAATCAGGGATGAAGAAGTGATAAAAGCTGCCGATGATAATAATATGGCAATGATCTTTACGGGGATCAGGCATTTTAAACATTAATAGATTGGTGAAGATGGCATTTACATTTTTTTTCAGGGACAGCCACACATTGCAGCGAGCAACCGATTTCCTCCTGCCGCTGACAGACGGCCAGCAAAGCGTCAGGATATGGAATCCCGGATGCGCCATGGGACCGGAGACCTACACCTTTACTATCATCCTGGCGGAAAGGATGTCTCCCCAGGCTTTCAAAAAGGTACGCATCGACGCCACGGACATAGACGAAAGCGGCGGTTTCGGGAATATAATCACAGAGGCGGTCTATCCTGCCGGCGACCTGTCGAGGTTACCGGAAGGCATACTTGACAAGTATTTTGAGAAGTATTCGGAGGACGGCAAATACCGTGTCATCGGGACGATAAGAGAAAAGGTCCATTTCCAGCAGCATGACCTTCTGACGTTGCAACCTACGGGTACAGGTTACTGTTTCATCATTTGCAAGAATGTACTTTTACACTTCAGCCAGGAACAAAGAATTGAAGTAGTAAAAATGTTTCACCAGGTGCTGAGTCCCAACGGTTTGTTCACTACGGAGCAGACACAGAACCTGCCTGACGAGTGTTCCCACCTGTTCAGGTCCCTTGCTACCGACGCCCATGTTTACCAAAAAATAAGTTAAACTATGCGTGTAACAGTACTCCAAAAAAGCCCAACGGTCTATTCCTGCAATGCATACCTTGTCAGGGGAGACTGGAATGCCATCGACGATGTAAATACACTGATCGACACCGGTGTCGATGGATTCATCATGGCAGAAATTGCAGAAATGTCCACAGGCATCGGCAAATCCCGTGTGGAACAGATAATCCTCACACACGAGCATTTTGACCATTCCGGCGGCGTGCGTTACATTCTTGAGGAATATTCTCCCAGGATCATCTCCTTCTCTGCCTTCCCTTACACTACAGACAGGGCACACGACGGGATGAAGGTTAAAATCGGCAACAGGAATGCCGAGATCATCCACACCCCCGGCCATTCTCACGACTCCATCTGCATTTACTGCGAAGAGGAAGGAGTCCTTTTCAGCGGGGACACGCCGGTAAACATAAAAACATCGGGCGGTTCATACTCGAGGGAATATGTAGAGGTAATGGAAAGACTGGTAAAGCTCAAGATCAATACTATATATACCGGGCACGACAGGCCGCACACCAGAAACATCGACGAGATGCTCCACAACACCCTCAAGGTGGTGAAACACAGCAAGATCGTATAACAGCCTGATCAGGCTTCAAGGGTGAAACCTTCCGAAGGGTTTGGAAACCTTCGGAAGGTTAGAACTCTCATAATTTTCACAGCTATTGAGGCCATGCCAGCTCTGATTCTTCACGCTTTATAAACTTTACAAACTTGATAAACTAATAACCCCATCCCAGCCTTCCCCAAGGGGAATAATTCCCCAAGGGGAAGGAGAAAGCCCTTCGGGTAAGAAGTAAATGGTTTCTTTCTTTATCCTGCCCACGCCATGAATGACGTGGCTATTGAGAGAGGGGAAAGCCGCTCCGGCTCAGCTTTTTCTTACATTCAGAATTCAGCATTCTAAATTCAGAATTCTTGACGAACTTTATAAATCGAGTAGGGGGAGGAGTTGCCTCCCCCGCCCTCTCACACCACCGGACGTACGGATCACGTATCACGGCGGTTCCAAAACATAATCATGTCCTCTGGCTTTTCACGACTGTATCAAGCAAGCTAATAAGACCAATGTAATCAAAATATTTCTTTTTGAAGCAGGCATTCATGTGAGATTGCCCACTGTTCCACCAAGCTCCTCTGCCGTTAAATGCCGACAATCTTGCTCTGTCTTCCTTGAGTCCGAGTTTAAGCATTTTCATATATCTTGTTCTCGGCTTTTTTTCCATTGTCGCCAAATGATGTTTCTTAGGCGATGTCTAATCCATTCATCAAGCTCTTCGGTAAATTTCTTCACCTCTGTCAGTATGAAATAGTTTATCCAACCCCTTATCGTAGGGTTTAAATCCTCTTTGATAAATCTGGTCAGATTTCTACCTCGTCCTTTTCTGAAGATTTGTTTGACTTTTGCCTTGAATCGTTTAACGCTCTTTTCGGGCACTCGTATCTTCGTTTGTTTATGGGAAGTAAATGAGTATCCCAGGAAAATTCTATCCCACGGTCTGCCTACGGCGCTTTTCTCTTGGTTAACACGAAGTCTTAGTTTCTTTTCCACAAAGTTCGTTATTGATTTCATCAATCGCTCGGCGGCTTGCCTACTGCTTACGTAGATATTGCAATCATCTGCGTAGCGGCAGAAACAGTGTCCACGTCGTTCGAGTTCTTTGTCTAATTCGTCCAAGACTATGTTTGATAAAAGTGGTGATAAAGGACTGCCTTGCGGTGTCCCTTTTTCCCTGACCGATGCAACTCCGTCCATCATTATCCCTGTTTTTAGGTACTTGCGTAGCAACTGAAGCAAACCTTTGTCGTTCACTCTCTGCTTTATCCTCATTATCAGGCGATCATGATTGACTTCATCGAAGAATTTTGACAAATCCATATCGACCACCCAACGTTTGCCTTCGCTTTGGTATTTCTTTGCTTGAAGGACCGCGCCTTGTGCGCTTCTGCCTGCTCGGAAACCGTAGCTGTTTTCGGAGAATGTCGGGTCAAAATATGGGTTGAGTATTTGGTGTAACGCTTGCTGAATCAGTCTATCCAATACTGTCGGTATGCCAAGCATACGTTCTCCGCCGTTTGGCTTGGGTATGCTTACCTGTCTTACCGCTTGTGGCTGGTACGTTCCGTTCAACAATCGTATTTTGATTTCTGCCCAGTGCCTCTTAAGATACGGCATCAATTCTTCTACCCTCATCTTATCGATGCCCGGTGCGCCTTTGTTGCTTAGTACCTTTCCGTATGCCTTGAGCATATTGTCCCTCGAGACCATTTGCTCGATTATCGTGTTGCCGTCGTGGATTGGTATTATCTCTGCCGATGTGTGATTTGTCATTCCCATAGATTAACTCCCGGATTCCGTCCGATACTTCTTCTTTGGGATTTGAGCTTCCCAGCTCGCTTTTCTATGACTACTTTCACTTGCACAGTTTGAGTATCCTTTCCTTATGTTTCGGTTCTGCCCTTCAGCACATGGCCTTCACGTGCCTACTATGGCTTCTGCTGACTTCTCATTCATCATCCCGGCACCTCTCGATGTCGGTAGCTCTTGGCAATGTATGAGATCTCCCCGGGTAATGCGCAGTTGCTTTCACGTTTATGTCTGCCACATATACATCTATACCTTCCGTGTAAGTATTGGACTTTAGAGATCAGTGACTCCTCGTCCGATATAAATGCCTCGTATGTGATTTCTGTTCGTCAGACCAACGTTTTGCCTGAGGCTTCCTTCAGATTCCGCTTCGCAACGGACACCCTTGCCCTTAAGCTAACGATTCCCCTTACCGGGCTCGTAGGAGACTTCCACTCCTTAGCAATTGCGCCCTGCCGGGCGCACCTAAAAAAAAGGCTGCCCTTCGCAATGAAAAGCAGCCTTTTTTTATTGAAACTTAGTGTTTCTATGCTGTTGTATTCGTACGGGCGTTCTTAAGAGGAATTCTTACCAGCACATAGCCGATGATTGCAAGAACGACAAGGCTGAGAGCGAACGGAGCGTCCGGCCAGATTGCAGTAGGTATAATATCGCCTAATGCCAGGCCTGCAAAGACCAATCCCATCAAAGCCTCGCCGGCAATGAAGCCTGATGCGAGCAGGACGCCGACATTTTCAATCTTTGCTTTTTCTTCCAATGAATAGGGATTCTTTTCAACGAACATTTCAACGATGCCTTTGATGAGGCCGCCGACAAATATTGCGAATGTTGTTTCAAGCGGCAGGTACATACCGACGGAAACGAGCATCGGGCTTTTTACCTGCATCAGGACGAAGCCGATACCCATGAGCATACCGACGATGATGAGGGGCCATGCCATTTCACCACCGACAATACCATTGGCCAGGAGGGCCATCAGGCCTGCCTGTGGTGCAGACAGGTTCTTGCTGCCGAAACCGCCTTCGTATCCGTTTTTCAAACCGTTCAAAATATCGCCGTCATTGAGGAATCCAAGAACGGCAAACATAACGACGCCTGAAAGGACAACACCGATGATGTCGCCGATCTGCATCTTCCAGGGAGTACCGCCAAGGATGTGGCCTGCTTTCAGGTCCTGAAGCATTTCGCCGGCAACTGCTGCAGCGACGCAGACAATGGCAGCGACGCCAAGGACTGCGGCAACACCACCTTCGTCGGCAGTAACACCGAGTGCAACAAGGATCAGGGCTGTAACGACAAGGGCTGTCAGGGTAAGTCCGCTGATAGGATTGTTACTGCTGCCCATGATGCCGACAAGGTAACCGGAAACGGCTGCAAAGAAGAATGCAAGAATGATCATTACAGTTGCAGCAACGAATGCGATGATAAATGAAGTTTTGAATATCATGAAGGTAATCAGGAAGGTTGCAATAGCAACGATGACGATGCCAACCATAATCCATGTGAAAGGAAGGTCTTTTTCTGTCCTCTCGGTAACATGGCCTGAGCCGGAAGCTGCTTTCTTAACATCGCTTACTGAGCGGGCGATGCCGGCGATGAGGCTCTTACGCATACGCCACAATGTGAGCGAGGCGCCGACGAGCATGCCGCCGATGGCGATAGGCCTGACGATATAGCGCCATACTTCGCCAATCTGGAATTGTGGGTCAGCAACTTTTTGAACAGCTTCTTCAAGTTTTAACCCTCTTGATGTAGTCAGGGCTTGAGCCCATTCTGCCAAGGGCAGGAAGGGAGAAATGAAGTAAAGAATTATCGGAGCCAGGAGTCCCCATGCCAACATGCCGCCTGAGAAGTTCAAAGCGGCAAGCTTAGGGCCGATGATATAACCGACACCCATGTATGCAGGGCTGATGCCGGGAGAACTCAGGAGGATGCCGCCCTGTCCCTGTATTGGTGTACCTGTAATTGTCTGTTTGCCGAAGGCAATGAATTTCTCCCAGATATTGGGTATAATAAAGCTGTTATGAGTCAGCACTTTTACCAGGCCGCCACCTGCCATTGCAGAAAACAGGAACGAAGAACCGCCACCACCGGACCTGCCGGATTTGTGTATCTCCGAAGCTGCAACAGATTCGGGGAACGGAAGGTCAGTGTCTTCAACCATTACCCTACGCAACAGGGCAACGAACATAATACCCAGGATACCGCCGAATACGAGGATCAGGGATGCAGTAATGTAATTCGTATCCGACATGAACGGCCTCCAGATGCCTGCGATGTAGAATGCAGGCAGGGTGAATATAGCGCCGGCGGCTACCGACTCGCCGATGGAGCCGATGGTCCTGGTCATGTTCTCCTCGAGGATGGAGCCTTTCATTAACTTCAATAATGCCATACCTATTACCGCTGCGGGGTAGGTTGCGGCAATCGTCATACCCGCCTTCAATCCCAGGTAGGCGTTAGCAGCGCCAAGCACTACTGCCAGTATTAAACCGATGATGAGCGCTTTAATCGTAAACTCAGCCATGTTCGATTCGGGTGGGACAAATGGGACAAACTTCTTTTCTTCCGACATAGTGTCTCCTTAAATTGTTTTAAATTGTGCAAAATGATTTACAACACTTAACATTTATTTATTATTATTATATCTATTTATGAAAATAATTTTATTTAATCTATTAAAACTACTCAGATTTTTAAATATATTCAAGTAAAATTAATTTTTTCCCCTGTCGATTTAATCTTAATTTTGAACCGTTTGTAAAATTAAAGTATTAGAGCATGGAGACAGACATAAATAACGGAAGACAGCCGGTACCGTTGCCGGCTGACGACAAGAGCGCCAGGGACTGGTTCGAAGCCTACAACGAACTGGTTAAACTGCTCCGCCTGCATTGCCCCTGGGACCGGGAACAAACGCATGATTCCATTTCCTACCTGATGATCGAGGAGTGCTACGAGACAATAGAAGCCATCAAAAGCGGCAACGACGAGGAGTTTTCAAAAGAGCTGGGAGATATGTTCCTCCACATCGTCCTGCATGCATACATGGCAGAGCAGAGAGGTTCGTTTAACATGATCGACGTGATGAGGAGAAGCCATGCCAAGCTCGTCAGCCGCCATCCCCATGTTTTCGGGGATGTAAACGTCTCCGGCACCGCAGGAGTCCTTCAGAATTGGGAGAGCCTGAAAATGAAAGAAGGCCAGAAATCGATTCTGCAGGGGGTTCCCCGCTCCGCTCCGGCGCTGCTCCGTGCCCAAAGAATGCAGGAAAAAGCCTCCAACGTCGGATTCGATTGGGACAACAAAGCCGATGTCTGGAAAAAAGTCGAGGAGGAACTGGCAGAGTTTAAGGCCGAACTTGAAAACAATAATGCCGACGCTGCCTTCGAGGAATTCGGCGACCTGCTTTTCGCCCTCGTCAATGCTTCCCGCTTCGAGAATATTATCGCAGAAGATGCTCTGCAGCATACCAACGAGAAATTTATCCGCCGTTTCCAGTACATCGAAAGGAAAGTTACCGAAGCAGGTAAAAAGTTGAATGATATGACCCTTGGCGAGATGGATGCACTTTGGGACGAGGCGAAGAAATCGGAATAATTAATTCTGAATTCTGAATTCTGAATGCTGAGCCGTGCGCAGCGAGACCGGCGGAGCCAATGAAGAATTACGAATTACGAATTACGAATGGAGAATTCTGAGCCGAGCGAAGTCAGGCCGGCGGAGACAATGCTGAATGCTGAATTCTGAATAAAAGAAGTTTTCCCCGCCTTGGATAAGGCGGGGGCAGGGGGTGGTTGGACTTCTTTAGTTCATCAAGTTTGTAAAGAATTCTGAATTCTGAGCCGAGCGTAGCGAGACCGGCGGAGCCAATGCTGAATGAAGAATGAAGAATTATTAATGATGAATGATAAATGATAAATTAATAACTATAAATGCAAGAAAAAGCAACGCCGGAGCGACTTTCCCCGCTCCCAATAGCCACGACATTTATGGCGTGGGCAGGATAGAGAAAGAAACATTCTACTCTATTCCGTGAGATAAAAGATGGACTCCACCTTCGAGTTGGAGCCCATCCTAAGAAGATTTTAACATCCCTTACACAAAAATTAATTATCATTCGGCCCTGACCATTTTTCCGTACAACACCCTGGCGCCGATCGATAGGGTGTAATAATAAATTCCGGCAGGGAACCCGTCAGCGTCCAACCTGTAATTATAAATTCCCGCACTTAGGTATTCATCGACGGGTTTCATCAATTCCCTGCCGTCCATTGTAAAAAGCCTCAGAGTAACATGGCCATCTGCCGGTATTGTATAACCGATTACTGTGTAATCGCCGAAAGGATTCGGTGAATTGTAAAGGCCGGAAGATGTGCCGTTTCCGTCGTCAGCTCCGTTTGTCCCGTCGCCGAGTGTACCGTCGGAATTGATATTCTGGGCATAGATGCCGCCGAAGTCCTGCCTGCTATCGACCCATACGGCAATGCAGTTGTCATTACCATCGACAACAGCGCCCAGATAGGCTTTGTCTGCCCCAACCGACATTGTAACAGGCGTCTCGCTCCAGAGCATTTTCCCGTCCCAGCCCATATATTTACATTCAATTCTAATATTTTTATCGCCTCCGTTAAAGTGTATGAACAAGATATAAACACCGTTCTTTCCCGGTACAGCGCCATATCCTGAGACATCATCGGATTTATTCCATGACATTGTAACGACAGCATCCTCCCATTGCTTTTCGCCACTGCTGTTGAATTTCCGGCACATGACCCTGTCGCTGCCGATCATATCCATTGTGTGTTCCATCCAGAAGAAGTATGGTTCTTTTGTTGCCGGGTTAACAACAACCTGAGGCGCTACTTCCGCTCTCTGGCCCGGCAAAGTACCGCTTGCACCGTTCTCAGGGAAAGACATTACTCCCTGTGAGCTTATATGCTGAATATATGACCTGAAACGGAGGCCGCCGTCCCGTATGTCGTACCAGGCAAGATAGGCGCCGTCGTTGCCGTCGGAGGCCATATAAGGCCTGATGTAATAGACGATTCCGGGAGTGTTGTTTATCCTGATCCCGAGCTTCAGATCATTGTTATGCGGAAACATGATTGTGCCGTCCTTAGAAATCTTCTGTACAGTGAGCCACATATTGTCGTTCTTCACCATCTCGGCGCTGTCATATTCCATGAACCCTACCAGTACGGAACCGTCGTCCGAAGGTACAATCCGGGCGTATGTATTGCCTTTTGTCGAGCCGTCGATAGTGATATTACCGTTAGTAAACATTTTTACACCGGCAATTGAGAGCTTCTGGGCAAGGATGTGGCTGACGTCCTTTTCGTCGATCACTTCCCATACGAACATATAGTTGCCGTCACTTGTCTGCACCACCTTCGGTGTATGTTCGAAATTTACCGATTCCGAAAGCAAAACACCCGAATTACCCCAGGCGAATTCTCCGGACGGAGTAATTTTGTAGGCGCTGACGCACTGGTTCCATCCAATGCGTTTATCTGTAAAAGTGATTATTGCATTATCCTGATTATCCGCAATCAGGCAATTGTCTGTCAACCAGCTGTCCTGTTGCTGGTCGCTGATGAGCAGCCCGTCTCCGCTCCAGAGTTTATTGCCCCTTCTGTCCAGCTTCTGCAGATATACGCAGTAGCTACCGGCACGTTTGTCGAACCAGGAGATGTAACATCCGCCGTCGGATGTACCGGCAATTTTCGGCTGTACCTGTTCATCCTCCAGGTCACAGATCCTTGTGTTGACGGCCGGGTCATTGCTCCACTGCGAAGATGCGTTGAAGGTCGGCAACAAAAGAAAAGATGCGATCAACCCTATTTTTAAGTATAAATATATTGTTTTCATTTCTACCCTCCGTTAGTATAATTACTTATCTTACATACAATTAAAGCCTTTATCAATCAGCCGGCTTTTAAACAATAAACACTAAAGAAGTCAGAAAGTCGCAAAAAATGAAGTAAATGAATAGATAAAAGAATATTGGCTCTTCGCAATTTGTTGCAGCTCTGGGAATTAATGTTGTATGATGGACTCCACCTCGCAGGTGGAGTCCATCTAAGATGATCCACGTCATAAATGACGTGGCTATTGGGAGGGCAAACCCGCTACGGTTCTGCTTCTTCCTGCTTTATAAACTTGACGAACTTGATGTACTTGATAAACTATCTTCACCACTAACCAATTAAAACTCAACCACCATTTTTTCTTTGTTGCCAACGGTGGGGAACAGCTCCATCTGTGCCTGTGGCATGCCAGCTTTTGTCTTGCTGACAACCAGCATGGAATAGCTGAGATAGCGGAAGAGGCGCCTGAACGGGTCAACGTTTGACGGGTTGCTGATATAAATAACGGTCATAAACTTATCTTTTGCTGTAGGATGGGCATAGTTCAACAGCATCATATTGTCGGCAGCGCTAAGGCTCCTGCCGTTCACCAGGAATGCCGTGTCATTGATTGCGACGCCGCCGGGCAGCTTGTTGAGAATATTTTTTAAAAAAGGATTGGCAGACTGATCGCCTACAACGACAATTGACCTTTCCTTCCAGTCGGCATCTTTCAGTTCATCCGCCGGCCTGGCTTCGAAGTCGTACCCGCTTTCCTTCATCAAAGAGACAAATTGCTCCATCAGCGGGTATGCCTGCGTGTTCCTGCCGGGCAATACGAGCAGGGGCTTGTCGGTGAGTGTCAGGTTGAAGGTGTAAGGTATTTCCCACTTACAAAGCTTCCTGAGGCATTCGTAATCGGGGTCGAGGGTAACAGACCGGACAGGCTTCTTCAGGTCAACGCTGAAGTTGTTGGTTTGCTCCCTGATTGTAAAGTAAACTTTTTCCTTGCTGTCGCCGTAATCCATTACAATTGGAACCGACATTAAATAAACCCCATCCTGGTCGATCGAGAAATTCAGTTTCCCGTTTTCCTGCAGCGCTTTACCGAGGGTGAGCGTCGGGACGGAGCTGCTGTTCAGCCACTGGCTCAAAACTTTTATTGCCGGAACAGAAGACGAATCGGCTTTACACTGTGCGTCGAAGGTAGAAAGCAGGCTCATCCACCCGGCTCTTTTCCCTTTATACTTAGCGGCGAATTTCTGCAGTGAGGCAAAGAAAGTCTTTTCGCCTGTAAGCTTCATCAGTTCATAGAAGATGAAACCGCCTTTCTGGTAACCGATGGTAGCGTCGTCGTTGTTTTTCTGGTATTTGAACCTGGCAACAGGGTAATTGGCCGACTCCGGCAGTTCGTTCACGGCAATCAGCGCCTTCTTACGCCAGTCGAGTGCCTGGTCGGGTTTACCCGTCAGTATGTTATGGTAATAATTGCTGCAGAAGGTGGTCAGCGCCTCGCACCAGTTACCCATGTCATAATTTACATAGACACTGTTGCCCCACCAGTTGTGGACGAACTCGTGCGGAAGCGAACCGGGCATCAGCGTAACCCAGGGCATTGCCATCAGTTTGTTCGAAAGCAGAGTGTAACCAGGCATACCGAACCCTGTGGCGAAGAAGTTCTCGACAATCGAGAAGCTGCTGTACGGATAGGGCCCCAGCAATTTTGTGTAGAGCAGGTAGTCGTTCACTACAGCCGAAAGGTATTTTACGGCCAGAGGGCTGTCCTTGAACATATAGACACCGAATTTCCTGCCGTCAACGGTAGTGTCTTTCAGGACATAGCGCCCGCCCACGAGGATGAACTCATCGGCAGGAAGTTCGGAAGTGTAACGGACAGTGTGATTGGCACCTTCGCCAGAATTGATGGGAATGTATTTGCCGCTGGTAATTACGGTTATATCCTTCGGTACTGAAACCGTTATGTCAAAGTCTGCCATATCATTTTCAGTATATGGATAGTAGCTGCCGGCAGGGAGGTAAATGCCTTCGCCTGCCGAGTCGGAGACAATGCCCGGTGTGTTCGAGTGCCTCTGGTTGAGCAGGGTAACTTCCGGTGAGTTGCGGACTTCGCCTCCGTATTCGAATATGATTTCGTTCAATTCGTTGCTCTTAGGCCTGACAACGATCGATGAATAGAACTCATCATCTTTGATATCGCCGATCCTGTATTCCAACTCAGCGTCCGGGGAGCTGACTTTATTGATTTTTACGCTTTTCAGCATTTTAAACCGGGCAGATTTGACGACAGGATTCTTCATCTTTACTTTATCTCTGCCTTCGAGCCGGTGTTTATCAGGGTCAAGAGTAATGCTCACAGTATGGACAGCAGCGCCGTTCGGCGGAGTATGCATCCCGGGCATCATCATAGGTGGTGTCACAGGCCTGGTAAGTTCCTGCATCACAATAACAAAATCGCACTGCTCTTTGTATTGAGGATCATAGCCGGGCTTCTCCC
Organism: uncultured Hyphomicrobiales bacterium; assembly: GCA_964634885.1. GTDB lineage: Bacteria > Bacteroidota > Ignavibacteria > Kapaibacteriales > UBA2268 > DAINRZ01. The sequence continues at coordinate 67,109 of CAZWLN010000016.1, forward strand.
CTGTTTTGACATATACGGGGGTAATCACTGCAATTTTCATATCCGGCTTCCTGTCTGCAACTTTCTGGACAGTACCAAGATAGTTATTCGAATGGAAGTCACCGTTGAAGTGTATAACCTTGTAATCTTTATTTTTATCCATGAAATCGACAATGCTTTCCGCCATTGTTTCATCCTTGAGCACCTGGGCGCCGTAGAACAGGAACAGGGTGTTGCCTGTGTTGGGATCGGCCGAATCGGAAGCATCCATTCCCATGTTTCCTGCCATAGTCTTAAAGAAATTCTCCATGTACATGTCTTCTTTGACATTAACCCGGCGAGCGGTGAAGGCTCTTTCATTTTCAGGCAGGTTCCGGATTCCTGTCATTCCCTGGGCGGAATAGATTGCGGCATATTTCCGGGGTACATTTGCTGCAATCACAGGAGCATTATTAGTTTTTGCCATCTCGACCAGTGGCTTGTAGAATTTTTCATAATCGGGCCAGGGACGCGATTTTTTAAGGAATTCCGCTTCGGTTATCTTTCCGGCGAGATAGTCGTCGAGGAAGGGTCCGGCGTCACGTTCAAACATCTCCAGAGACACGGCTGTTTTGGGATTGAGTGTGTACATTGCAGCAAGTAAATCTCTTTGTATGGAATGAATGACGCTGTCGTCGTGAAATTCACCAAAGAAAACCAGATCGGCTTTGAGGACTTCTTTTGCAAAAGCATTTATATCGAGCCTGGCGCCTGTTTTGGAATCATATACGGCAAAATCCCTTGAATGGGCCGGCAACATCATTATCAGCAGCAGTGCGAGGTAATATATTCTATTCATTAACCAACTCCAAATTATCCAAAATTGAAATTTTCAATCTTAGTAATATAGTAAATTAATAAATCGGCCCTAAAGAAAAGATTGAATTAAGGCAGGGGAAAAAACAAGTATTCTCTTCCCGGATATTTGTGGAAATTGTATATTATAAAAGTGTAATCACTTGTTTTTCCATATTGAAGAACACATGTTGTCAGTACGTGGATTATTTAATTAATATCATTTTCCCATATGTAACACTATTGGAGTTTTGAATGGAGTAGAAATACAATCCTTGTGCCAGCTTGCTGCCATCGACAACGAAATAGTTCTCTGTGTCGGACGGGTTATCCTGATTGATTTCAAGAATAGGCCTTCCCATGCAGTCATATACTTTTAGGATGACATCACCAGGATTTTTGAAGTAATAATAAATTCTTGCAGTCCTGTCAAAAGGCATAGGAATTACATAAGTATCAGCATCGTTCTCAGGTAGCTCTTTGAAAGAAAGGCGGTGCTGCGTGTCCCTCGCACAGGACGGGATCAGGCATGTATCGATTTTGGGTTTACCTTCCGACTCAAATATTCCCCAATGGGGCCCAACATCTCCCTCCCCTGTTTTCCATTCTTCGTCAAAGACTTCAAAGAGGAAATAGGGAATGTCCTCTGTTTCTGACAGGGAAAGGAATTCGCTAACAAATTTATTCTGGTTTTCCTGTCCCGGAACGGCGGAACCAACGGCTGACCCTTCACTGGGCCAGCCTGTTTCTCCCAGAATAATATGCTTATCAGGGAAAGCATCTCTGACAGTCCTGAAGATGGCAGATAGTATATCTGCTGCCCCTTCGATATTATTTCCTTCCCAGAAGGGATATATATGGACCATTATGAAATCGCAACTGTCCAGCAGTTCTTTCATAGACGCCTTGTTGTTCAGGATACTGTTGTAGGTTTCAGCTACACCGACCGGTATCTTCACGCCCAGAGTGTTTAGCTTCTGCCTGAGATATTTAACACAATCCAGCAGGTAATTATAGTTGTTGAAATTGTTTAAAAGAATCTCATTTCCAACTATAAATCCTCTGATAATGTCCTTATTCACGGTCTGTGCAACAGCGGCCATATTATCCAGTTCAGGCTGATCGACTGCTGCCCTGGTCATATCCAGCCATGCGCCGGCGTACAGAAACAGTCCGTATTTGTGGCACAATTCGGGTATTACGTAAAAAGTCTCGCCAATGCCATAGGTCCTGATAGTATCGGTTAAACAGTTTTTCATCAGCTTTATATCCGTTTCTATGGATTGCGCCGATGGGAAGCTTCCCTCGTTAGGATTCTGCCCGTCCCTGAATGGCCCGTAACATAGTCCCCGATATTTTGTTTTCATAACAAAATCTTCTACCACAGCGGTTTCATTGTAAACGAGGAGACCTCTGTCAGTACAAATCCATTTGTTATTATGCCTGTCAATATTAATATCGAATACCCGGCCAAAATCAACCGGTGAAAGGCCGTCAAGGGCTTCCATGGCGCCGCCTTCACCGTGGAACAGTAGCAGGGAATTCCCTTCGCCGGGATCCTGAATACCCAACCAAATCTGTTTTTCATTTTCTATTACTATATTTTTAATTATTCCCTGTAAAACAGTTCCATTAGAATAGCCAATCAAAGTGTCTTTCAGGTTATCGTAATAGCCGAGCATTTTACCTTTCAGGCCAATCCAGACATTACATGAATCATTTACGGCTAAGGAATACAATGACTGATTTTCCGCCGACAACTGAGTTAGCTTTCCCAAAGGGATATGCTTCCAATTTTGGAAATCAGCAGGATCAACCCTTGAGAGACTACCCCAGTTCACCCCAATCCATAACATCGTGTCGCAATCTGCTTCGATGCAGTTAATGGTTGCACTCGAATCAATACTTCCACTGTCGATCATCCATTTCAGGAATTTATTATTAGCAGAACTATAGGTTACCAGCTCCTCTCCCCTGATTTTCCACAGCTTGTCGCCCCATCCCCCGATCCAGACATTTCCAAGGCTGTCGGTACATATTGCACCTGTCGAAATTCCATCGAGGTCGAAGCGGGTAAAATGTCCCTCAGTATCCTTTTTAATGACAGCGTTGCCGGATTTATTCAACATCCAGAGATTGGAATAGCGATCGAGTACCATCGAACTGACAGGGCCGGTTTCCGGGGAATTCCCGCAAACACAGTTCCCGATCTCTACCAGCCCCAAGTCGGAGCCAATCCATTTGACGTTGTTCCCGTCAATTTCAACAGAGTATATTGTGTCTGAAGGCAGGCATGAATTCTCTGAGTTAAACAGCTTCCAATTTTTATCTTGTGCCCAGGCGGTCGAAGACCAGGCCAGCATTATGGTAAAGAGACAAGTCAGCATTTTCTTTTTACTGTTTTCCATGCCATCCCCTTTAATTATTATAAATCAATGCACTGCAAACAGATACAAATACAAAACTAAAAGAATATGCATTATATCAGATTAATAATTGTTCATATATATACTGAAATATTACTTAAACAGACTGGGGAAAAAAGCATGTATATATTTGTTTTTCCTACGTCTTATGTGGTAGTTTACAAAATAATTAGCCGAATTGACATCAAAGCTTATCAATAGTATATAGTAATTCTAATATATAGAATTATATCATTCTCCGCAGTTCAACGGTAAATGTAGTACCAACATTTAACACTGATTCGACAGATATCCTCCCGAAGAGCTTGTCCACGCAGCGTTTGACGATTGCCAGCCCCAGGCCGGTACCCTGAATGACACCAATATTGCTGAAACGGTGGAAAGGTTCATAGAGGTATTCCATCTCGTCGGAGGGTATGCCGATACCGAAATCCCTGACCATGAATTTCATTTTCTCATCTTCTTCTATCAATTCCAGAATTATTTTCGTACCTGGCGATGAATACTTGACAGAATTGGATAATAAGTTTGTAAGTATCTGCCTGAGCAACATCTGGTCCGTATTTGACAAAACAGAGTCGGACGGGTGGTTGAAAATAATTTCATGGGCATTATTGTCAATTTCTTTAATTTCAGAGATTGTTGTCCTGCAGAAATCCGTCAGATCGAAGGTTTCGTTGCTGAAATCCGTAACGACAGACTCGTTCCTGCCCAGGAAGAGAATTTCTTCAAGCATCCTTGTCATAACATTTACCGAATTTTTGATCTTATCAATATGCTTGCTGAATTTGTCCCAATTCTGGCTGTGGAAATACTTTTCCAGGATGAAGGCAGAAGAGAGGATGACAGTAAGAGGTGTCCTGTATTCGTGGGAGACCATCGAGATGAAGCGGGTTTTCAGGTTTACCAGTTCCTTTTCTTTATCGAGGGCCTCCGAGAGCTCTTTTTGTGCATCGTAGAGTTTTACCTGTGTCAGTATATGTTCCTCGTTCTCCCTTTTCAACTCTTCCATCGTGTCTTCAAGTTGTGCGGTCCTTTCGATGACACGCATTTCCAGTTCGGAGTTCAGCTTCTGTATTTCGGCTTCGTTCATTTTCCTTTCGGTGATATTCTCGATTACTCCGTCCAGATAGATGATTGCCCCCGAGGAATCGCGAATGACCCGTAAATAGTCCTGGACCCAGATTGCATCATTCCTGCCGGTAATACTATACTCGTTACTGATAATATCCTGTCTGTTTTCGTTCAGATATTCTTTATTAACATAATAGGGGCATTCTCCAAAAAAATCAACGATGTTACTGCCGATGAGTTCCTGTTGGTCGTTGAAACCCAGCATATCTGCCAGAGACTTGTTTGTGAAGATGAAGAAACCACCCGTCGAGATCCTGAAAACACCCATAGGTAATTGTTCGGTCAGGGTACGGTATTTGAGTTCGCTGTCCTTCAGCGCCATCTCGGCAATTTTTTTGTCGGTAATGTCTTTAACGACGCTCATTACCTGGTACGGCCTGTCATTACTGTCATAGAGCAGGGTTGCGTTGTATTCCGCAAAAATCGCCATTCCTGATTTCCTTTGGAAACGGACACCGTTGTTAACAATAAAACCTGTCAGGTTAATATCGCGGAATTGACTGCTGAATTCCCTGCTGTCGGGCGGGAAGATCAAATCTGTAATATTCTTGCTCCCAAGTTCAGCAGCATTGTTGTATCCGAGCAGTTCGGACATCCTCCGGTTGTTAATGACGATTTTCCCACTGGTATCGGTAAGAATAATACCGTCCTGGTTCATTTCGAAGAGCGTCCTGTACAGATTTTCGCTTCTGATAATAGTAGCCTTATCTTTCAACCTCTCAGATATCTCAGCGAAAAGGGACACCATTTTTCCCGGGGATATCCTGAAGCAATGGACTTCGAATGATCCTTTCAGGTCTTCATTTTCATAATTTATCTGTTCCCAGGAGCAGGATATGCCGGTTTTTGCGGTCAGCCTATATTTATTGGGGACATCTGTCCGGGCAAGAGGGGGAAAAGCCTCTTCAATAGATAGGCCCACAAACCGGCTGTTGTCCAATCCGAGCAGCCGGTCGGCAGCTGGATTGGCTCCGGAGAAAATCAGCCGGTCGTTTTCATCTACCGTATATATATGTAAACCCATCGGCAGTGACTCAATTATGCTGCGAAGTTTTTCTTCGCTTTGTTTTATGGCTTTTTCTCTTAGTATTTTTTCGGTTATGTTATCCAGCGCTGCCACAATACCGTCAAACTCACCGTTGTCGTCGAAAAACGGAGCGGCATTGACAGAAAGGTATTGAACGGTACCGTCTTTAAGGGTGATTGTGTGGCGTATGTTGTACACCGGTTTCAGTGTTTTTCGGACTACAGAAAACGGCAGTCGCTCATCAGGTAAGGGTTTGAGATCTTCATCCAGGATTACCCATTGAACATCGTTGAATGTTCTTTGGACAATGTCATCCTTATTTATGCCAAGAGTATTGACGGAGTAATTGTTGGCATATATCAAATTGCCTTCTCTGTCAAGCCTGACGATGCTGACAGGTGTAGTGTCCATTAAAAGTGAAATGTAGTCCTTTTCTTTTTTCAGCGCTCTTTCAGCTTTTTTAATATCGGTAATATCGACGGACACCCCCAGAAGAGCGGGTTCATAGAGCCCCGAGGCCGGGAAGGGTATCTTTGTGGTCTGAAGATACCTGGCATTGCCTTCGTGATCGGTAATGATTTCTTCCGGTACTACCAGTGTTTTACCACTGAGAAGCACTTTGTTGTCATCCTCAATAAAATGAGACACTTCCGGTTTGTTCCTGTTGAAGTCGGCGTCCGTTTTTCCGACGATAGCGCCGGTGGTTGTCCCATATGCATCGGCAACAGATTTGTTTGCCAGAAGGAACCTGCCTTCGGCATTTTTCGCAAATATGAAATGTGGTACAAGGTCGATTATCAGCCTCAAAATTTCTTCGCTTTGCCTGATCTTCTTCTCGGCATTTACCCTTTCTGAAATATCCCTTGTAATCGAAGAAAAACCAATTGTATCACCATTGGCTCTCTTCATCGGGCTGAGTGAAATTTCCACCGGGATGACCGTGCCGTCCTTTTTTACACGTAAAGACTCGAACTTTTTTCCTGTTCCGGTTCTTCCGACTTCGTGATATATTTCAATCTGATCATTGACTGAGTCAGCGGGAATGAAATTGGTTATTTTCTTACCTATCACGTCTTCCTTCTCATAGCCGTAAATGACAGTCGTGGCAAGGTTCAACGAATTAATAACAAAATCTTCATTCATGGTTAGAATCGAATCGGAAGTGCCGTCAACAATGCTCCTGAGCCTTTCCTCGCTGTTCCTGATTGTCTCTCCCGAGCTGATGCGGTCGGTTATATCCCTGATGAACTGCTGAATGTACTTCCTGCCGTCAATCTCGTAGAAACTGGCAGACACTTCGCTTTGGAATGAACCGCCGGATTTGGTGGAGAATTCCATGGGATAATTCATATATCCCTGTTCGGCCAGTGTAGATTGAATATTGATGATGCTGTTCCTGTCACATGGTTTCAAAAGTTCGTTTACTTTTTTGGACAGCAGTTCTTCGTAGGAATATCCGGTCATTTCACTGAATTTCGGATTGGCGTCGATTATCTTTCCGTTCAGCTCATGTATTATTACCCCGTCATTGTTTTTATCAAAAAGGAGATGATATTTTTTCTGTTGTTCGGCTATTTTTTTCAGAGATTCATTTTGAACTGTAATATCCCTGACTACGGCGAAAATCAGTTGTTCCTCGATGAACGGCATCGAATTCCACTCTAAGTTCCTGTACGAGCCGTCCCGGCAGCGGTACCTGTTTTCGAATCCATAGACAGGCTGCCCTTTGAACAGGCTTTCTCCGGCCTGGATGGTAGAATCCACATCGTCAGGATGGACGAAGTTTAACCAATCGCTTGCCAGCAGTTCTTCATTGGTCCAGCCAAGTGTTTTCGTCCATGCCGGATTAAGCATCCTGAATCTTCCGTCAAACCCGGCAATACACAGCATATCGATAGAGAGATTGAAAAGCATGTCCCTATCATCCCTGTAACGTGTCCTTTCTGTCAGGTCCTTAGAAATGATCAGTACCCCGGCAATGTGACCGTCCGTTTTTACTGCTTTTGCCTTTGTTTCGAGATGCAGGGTTTCTCCCCTTTTGTTTCGGACAATGTGTAGTAAAGCTAATTCTTTGCCCCTGGATATCTCTTTAAATTCCTTCAGTATTCTCAGTTGCTCGAGCCTGTCGAAGAGTTTCAGGTCTTTGAAATGCTTCCCAAGCACTTCCTGCTTCGAGGCGCCGTACAATTCCAGGGCTTTACCGTTGATTTCTGAGATGGCGCCTTTCAAGTCAAGGTATATAATGGCATCGTTCGACGAATCGAATATCATTCTCTGCAGTTCTGATGAGCCGTTCATAATACCTGGGACTGGAGACGGCGGCAGATCCGTTACTTTGCAGTTCAGTACCAGATTGCCGTTTACAATTGTGCCGGCGCTTTCCAGGTTGAGTTCTTTCCCGGCGCTGCCTGTTAACCTGAAGCAGATTTTCCCGGGGCCATCCGGGGCCGCCTTGCCAAGGCCGTTGTTTTCCCTCAGCCCGTTCACGTATCCTGCCAGGAGATCCCTGTCGTCAGGGTGTATCCATTCGGCAAGCCCGGCATTAATTATTGCTTCGGACGCAATTCCCGTCACAGTACAGAACTGTTTGTTAACATAGTTCACAGCCAGGTCTGTCCCGGCAATGATAATAGGATCGCTGCAGCAGTCAAAGACTGCCTTCAACTCATCTATTCCCTTATGTTTAACATAAGTTTTCCGGGTGGTTTTCCCCCGGCTAATCTCTTTTATACCCTTTTTTACATCTGAACCGACATCCCTGTTCTTGTTGCCAACAGTCATAAAACCTCTGAACAAAGGATCATTAATAAACTAATGATCGATAATCACATATATCATTATATAATTAGTTTTTATCGTCTGAAAAGTATTTTTTATTAGTAAATACAAGAAATTTAAATGAATTTTATTTGTACGCCGACTATATTCATATTTATCAGCGGCTTAAAGAAACATTGATTGTGAGGGGGCACAGACGTGGGCAAGAAAGCGAAAGGCAAGGCAGGGAAAGAATGCAGATTCTGTGGCGGTGGACACTGCCTCGGCCTGTGCAAGAAGAAAAAGAAGAAGGGAAAAAAGAAGGACAAAAAGCCGGGAGGCTGAGAGTCCGGCGGAGCCAATTACGAATTACGAATTACGAATGACGAATTACGAATGAAAAATGAAGAAGCTGAACCAAAGCGGCTTTCCACTCCCATTAGCCACGTCATTTATGGCGTGGGCCGGTTAAAGAAAGGAACAATCTACTCCTTTTCGGGAGCGTCGCGCTGCACTCAACCTCAGAGCTGGAGTCCATCTCATTAGATTACTGCACTACGAACTTGCCGCAGTTGGTTTTGCTTCCGGACGAGACAGTGTAGAGATAGACTCCCGGAGCGTAGCCGTCGATGTTAAGGGTGTAGCTCCCCGAACCGTCAGGCAGCGCCGTCTCTGTCACCCTGTTACCGAGTATGTCGCAGACGCGAAGGACGGGAGGCAGCGCACAAGGCTCGTAGCTGAGGGTTACCTTCTCCGACGCCGGGTTGGGGAAAGCAAACACGGGGGAAGGGCGGACTTCTTCGAAGCTGACGCCGGTAAGTATGTCGAGGTGTAAACGGTACACCCCGCCTCCGCGGTATTCTGTAACGTAAATACTGCCGTCCGGCGCCGTTTCCATGTCCCTGAAGATCCGGTTGTAACCATGATTATATATTCGAAGGGTATCCTCGTTTTTGAGATGGACGAAGCAATAGTAACGGCCGATGAGTACGACATTGCCTGAGGAATCTACTGCGCCGGCTGTGCAGGGATAAAACCTGTACTTCGAGAAAGACCAGGTAGCGCCGTAGTTACCTGTAATCCCTAAGCAGGAACCATACCACATGTCGGAACCGTAAGCGTAGCCGTAGGGTTTTGTCGGATGGAAAACGAAACCGGTAACGTCATCGGGGGTATTGTAGTCGTCTTTGTGCAGAAGCTCCCAGCTTTCTCCTTCGTCGGTGGACCTTCTGATACACCCGCCTGCTCCTCCAGCGAAAAGATGGCCGAGGGTGTTGAAGCAAAGTCCGTTTGAGTAGATATAACTGATGTCTTTCCATGTCCTGCCCCAGTCTTTCGAGACTGAGATGCCGGGCCGGTCATTACCCGCATTGTAAAACATATCGCCCTGCTTGCTAAAGATAATGCTGCCCTGGAAACCACAAGGGCCGAATATAAAATCTTTATTGAGTTTTTCCCAGGTCCTGCCGCTGTCTAAGGACTTGTACAAATTCGAAGCCTGATATAAACCTTCGCAAAGATATTCGGCTCCGTCAGGGCCATAGGCAACCGCAGCAACATACCTGAACGGAAGAGTGTCCCAGGTCATTCCGCCGTCCACCGACCTGTAGGTAAAAGAATAGTCCATGCAGTAAATATCCCCCCAGGGGCTGTATGATATTGAGATTGCCTCAGCAGCATTGAAGCCTTTCATCGATGAACGCCATGTCCTTCCGCTGTCGTCCGAAATAAAATTGCAATATCCGTTATTGCCGATGATCCTGCCATTTGGCAGTACGACAATTTTTACGAAAACCTTGCCTGACAATTTTTTCCATTGAAAAGAGGAGTCTTTTGAGTAAAACAAACCGCTGTCGCAGGCTGCAAAGAAGGAACCGTCATTCATATATTTCATATGCCAGGTACAGTAGGGTAAATTTGCAGATTGCCATGTCTCTCCGTAATCGGCAGATATTCGTAAAGAATCTAACGATTTACTTAATAGAAATTTCTTGTTATAAAGAATTAACTGTGTTACAATTTGAGGTAATTGCCTCGGAGCAGACCATGTTTTTCCCAAATCAGATGAAAAAATAAGAAGTCCTTTAGTATGAGACCCCGAATCATCATCACAACAAATAATTATAATACTGTCAGAAAGAAAACTAAAAAACCTCGGATATGTCTTCTGATTCAAAACAACTTCATTTACTACTTTCCAGGTTTTGCCTCTGTCCTCCGATTTGCTGAATTGGAACCTCCTGATATTATATTGAGGGTCAATAAATTTCACTTTGTAGTAAGTATTATTATGGAAAGTATCTATTACAATAAATCCCACTGTATCATCACTGGTAAATTCCCATGATTGCCCCTTGTCTGTAGTGTAGTAATAGCCATTTTCGCCTAAGTATGGATTAGTACCTACATCATATCCTCCGACCACGGCGGTGAGATTATTACCAGAGTGGAGGAACATATTGGGGGAATAGCCCCTGTCGAGGATATGCTCCCAACTGTCGCCGCTGTTCGTTGACCTGAAGAAGCCGTTCTGCGATGCGAGATAGACGACGCCGTCATTGTCCGTAAGAAAGTTTAGGGCTGTGCCTTCCGGCGGATAGTATAACGGTTCCAGTGTCGGCTGTTCCCCGGCAGAGCACAGCGCTTGTGAAAGCAAAATCATTATTATTATCAAAAATACCATCATGACTCCGGTTTTTTATTCAGGGGGACTGCCTTTTTTGAGTAGGCAGCCCCCGATGATTCACACAATAATAGACAAACAAATAACTATTTTATTATTTGCAGTTTCTTTAAGAGATAGACTCAACCTCGCTGGTGGAGTCCATCTTGAAACATCTCATTAGACTATTGCACTACGAACTTGCCGCCGTTGGTTTTGCCTCCGGACGAGACTGTGTAGAGATAGACTCCCGGAGCGTAGCCGTCGATGTTAAGGGTGTAGCTCCCCGAACCGTCAGGCAGCGCCGTCTCTGTCACCCTGTTACCGAGTATGTCGCAGACGCGAAGGACGGGAGGCAGCGCACAAGGCTCGTAGCTGAGGGTTACCTTCTCCGACGCCGGGTTGGGGAAAGCAAACACGGGGGAAGGGCGGACTTCTTCGAAGCTGACGCCGGTAAGTATGTCGAGGTGTAAACGGTACACCCCGCCTCCGCGGTATTCTGTAACGTAAATACTGCCGTCCGGCGCCGTTTCCATGTCCCTGAAGATCCGGTTGTAACCATGATTATATATTCGAAGGGTATCCTCGTTTTTGAGATGGACGAAGCAATAGTAACGGCCGATGAGTACGACATTGCCTGAGGAATCTACTGCGCCGGCTGTGCAGGGATAAAACCTGTACTTCGAGAAAGACCAGGTAGCGCCGTAGTTACCTGTAATCCCTAAGCAGGAACCATACCACATGTCGGAACCGTAAGCGTAGCCGTAGGGTTTTGTCGGATGGAAAACGAAACCGGTAACGTCATCGGGGGTATTGTAGTCGTCTTTGTGCAGAAGCTCCCAGCTTTCTCCTTCGTCGGTGGACCTTCTGATACACCCGCCTGCTCCTCCAGCGAAAAGATGGCCGAGGGTGTTGAAGCAAAGTCCGTTTGAGTAGATATAACTGATGTCTTTCCATGTCCTGCCCCAGTCTTTCGAGACTGAGATGCCGGGCCGGTCATTACCCGCATTGTAAAACATATCGCCCTGCTTGCTAAAGATAATGCTGCCCTGGAAACCACAAGGGCCGAATATAAAATCTTTATTGAGTTTTTCCCAGGTCCTGCCGCTGTCTAAGGACTTGTACAAATTCGAAGCCTGATATAAACCTTCGCAAAGATATTCGGCTCCGTCAGGGCCATAGGCAACCGCAGCAACATACCTGAACGGAAGAGTGTCCCAGGTCATTCCGCCGTCCACCGACCTGTAGGTAAAAGAATAGTCCATGCAGTAAATATCCCCCCAGGGGCTGTATGATATTGAGATTGCCTCAGCAGCATTGAAGCCTTTCATCGATGAACGCCATGTCCTTCCGCTGTCGTCCGAAATAAAATTGCAATATCCGTTATTGCCGATGATCCTGCCATTTGGCAGTACGACAATTTTTACGAAAACCTTGCCTGACAATTTTTTCCATTGAAAAGAGGAGTCTTTTGAGTAAAACAAACCGCTGTCGCAGGCTGCAAAGAAGGAACCGTCATTCATATATTTCATATGCCAGGTACAGTAGGGTAAATTTGCAGATTGCCATGTCTCTCCGTAATCGGCAGATATTCGTAAAGAATCTAACGATTTACTTAATAGAAATTTCTTGTTATAAAGAATTAACTGTGTTACAATTTGAGGTAATTGCCTCGGAGCAGACCATGTTTTTCCCAAATCAGATGAAAAAATAAGAAGTCCTTTAGTATGAGACCCCGAATCATCATCACAACAAATAATTATAATACTGTCAGAAAGAAAACTAAAAAACCTCGGATATGTCTTCTGATTCAAAACAACTTCATTTACTACTTTCCAGGTTTTGCCTCTGTCCTCCGATTTGCTGAATTGGAACCTCCTGATATTATATTGAGGGTCAATAAATTTCACTTTGTAGTAAGTATTATTATGGAAAGTATCTATTACAATAAATCCCACTGTATCATCACTGGTAAATTCCCATGATTGCCCCTTGTCTGTAGTGTAGTAATAGCCATTTTCGCCTAAGTATGGATTAGTACCTACATCATATCCTCCGACCACGGCGGTGAGATTATTACCAGAGTGGAGGAACATATTGGGGGAATAGCCCCTGTCGAGGATATGCTCCCAACTGTCGCCGCTGTTCGTTGACCTGAAGAAGCCGTTCTGCGATGCGAGATAGACGACGCCGTCATTGTCCGTAAGAAAGTTTAGGGCTGTGCCTTCCGGCGGATAGTATAACGGTTCCAGTGTCGGCTGTTCCCCGGCAGAGCACAGCGCTTGTGAAAGCAAAATCATTATTATTATCAAAAATACCATCATGACTCCGGTTTTTTATTCAGGGGGACTGCCTTTTTTGAGTAGGCAGCCCCCGATGATTCACACAATAATAGACAAACAAATAACTATTTTATTATTTGCAGCTTCTTTGAAATTTTAGAATTTCCCGTTTCCAGAGTATAGATATATACACCTGTAGGAAGTTTGTCTTTTTTGAACTCGACGCTGTGATTACCTTGCTCTTTAAACCCATCGAATAATATGATTTTCAAATTCCCTAATAAGTCTGTAATGTAAAGTTACTAATTTTCCAGCTTCAATCCCCCTGCTGTTTACATTGCATCTGTGGCTAATATCCTGACCGGAAGAATATTGAACATAATTCCGGTGATTGCAAACACGGAAAAACGTTTTTTTATATATGCGTAATCTATTGATATTATTGGCATATAGCGATTGCGGTATTAATCTCTGCGTCATCTGGCACAGATTTTATATCTCTTTGTATAATAAAATATTATGGAAGAATTTACTGATAGTGAAGATGCTTAAGAATACAATTATAATACTTCTGCTGGCAACGGCCCCGTTCACTGCCCGGGCCCAGGAGATGTACGAATTCAGGAACCTCGGCCCCCAGGTCAACACGCCCCAGGACGAGTTCCTGCCTGTGGTTTACAACGATACGCTGTACTACAGGCGTATTACTGCGGCGGGACAGAGGAACATGGCCTATGAGATCTGCAGGATTGCCTGCGGGGACATCCGCCCTGCACTGTCCGGAGCGGTTGTACCTACGGTACTTCCTGTTTACAACACCCGCGAATACCAGAACAGCTCACAACCGGTGGACGAAAGGGCTTCCACCAGGCCGACAATGAAGACGGACCCTTCGACTCCCGGATTCTATAATTTCACGAGCGACAAACTCAATATCTACAAACTGGCAAACCCACAGACACTCGATTTCGGCATTAGTTCAGAGTATAACGACATCCATCCTGCAATGGCGCCGGACGGCAGCTTCATAGTCTTTGCTTCCGACAGGCCAAAGAAAAGAGGCTCCGGCGAGAGGGAAAAAGAACTCGACCTGTACGTCAGTTACAGGAAGCCCGACGGTACCTGGGCTAAGCCGCAGAACCTCGGAAAAAAGATAAATACCGGCGAGAATGAATTGGCGCCTTTCATCGCTGCAGACGGCTCCCTTTACTTCTCGTCCAAGGGCTACACTCGCGACAACGTCAACATCGTTTTTTCCGGAGAGCAGAGGAACAAGAAAAAAAACCTGAGCGACGTTTACATGATCAAGGAAAAGATCAATTATAACATCATCAAAGCAGAACCTACGGGCAACAACACCGAACCCTTCGCCAATCCTGTGATGCTTCCGGCTCCGTTCAACACCGAATTCAACGAGATTGGGGCAACGGTATGGAAAGACACAATGCTTTACATCGTCTCCGACAGGCTCGAGCCCTACGACAGGCCCGACCCCCTGAACAAAACCGGGTACGACATCTACGGCTATGTCGCCGACCCTTTACCGCCCCAACCCCAGGCGCCACCGGCAATTAACTTCTTCGTAACCGGATACTACCGGCCCAACACTCCGGCGAACCTGTCTGACCTGAGGCAGAAGATGTTCATGGGGGTCTTCGGTACCAATGCTTCCAACGACTATGTCGCAGACCCGAACAACGACTACGACGAAAGCGGCGAACCCATCGACTACGACTCCTATTCACTCCAGGTCAGCGAATACTTCGGCAACTTAGACAACACCCTGCTGAAATGGCTCGAATACATTGACAGGAAAGGCAGGGGTAGCCTCGAAATCACAGTCAGCGGTTACTCTGACCCAAGGCCCATACAAGACAATTCAAAATTTGTCGAGAAGAACATCGACGACAAGGAGTTTGCCATCAGTTTCAACAAAGGCGCTGCCGTCAGCAATGATTCCCTGTCCCTCCTCAGGGCATACTTCACCGCTAAGCACATCAGGACGGCGCTCGCTAAGAATGCCCGGTACCAGAAGCTCGCTGGAAGGATCAAATGGAAGATAGAAGGAAAAGGCGAGTTGAAAGAAGCTGCCCCGAACGAGAAAAAAAGGAAGATCGACATTGTTGTAAATTACAATAATTAAAGCTATTGGCGGTTTACAGCCCTTCCGACGGTTCGGAAATCCCGTAGAGACCGGCCTCATGCCTGTCTCAATATCCATAATACTATAAGTAAGGCTTGCGACACCACCGGAGAGACACCGAAGAAGCAGAACTGGAACGGCTTTCCCCTCCTTGGATAAGGAGGGGGCAGGGGGTGGTTGGACTGCTTCAGTTTATCAAGTTCATAAAGTTTATCAAGTTTATAAAGTAAGAAGAAGAAGGTACGCTGTTCTTACTCCTTCCCCACTGGGGAAGGCAGGGATGGGGTTATTAGTTCGTCAAGTTCGTAAAGAATTCAGAGCCGAGCGCAGCGATACCGGCGGAGACAATTACAAATTACGAATGACGAATGAAAAATGAAAAAGGAAGAAGCCTGAACCAAAGCGGCTTTCCCCTCCTTGGATAAGGAGGGGGCAGGGGGTGGTTGGACTTCTTCAGTTCATAAAGTTTATAAAGTAAGAAGAAGCAGTGCAATAAATCTTCCGACGGTTCGGAACCATCGAAAGGTTAACTACAGCAGCTTCTTCTATTCCAATCGGCTCCAACTCGCAGGTGGGAAACAATCTCAGGGCCTGATACACCATAGGGCCATTGTCTCCGTCTCAAAGTTTTTTGAAATCATTATCAAATGAACTTTGAGGTGGAGTTGATACTTTCATACGATCACAAGAAGCCCGAAAACGAAATACTCAGCTATACAAAGACAGGCTGTACCCTCCCCCGGTCTGACAATTACCTGTTCTTTTCCGACAACACATGGGCCATGCAATGCCTGCTCGATAACGGTTTCGCCGGGAAGGTCGATCTCGTATACACCGACCCGCCTTTTGCCTCCGGCAACACTTTCAGGATCGGCAACGACAGGGCAAATTCCATCAGCTTGAGCTACAGCGACAATGTTGCTTACCACGACGCCATCACCGGAGTCGAATTCATCGAATACCTCCGTGAAAGGCTCATTCTGGCAAGGGAACTGCTGTCGGACAATGGGTCAATTTACCTGCATACGGATTACAAAATTGGCCACTATATTAAGATAATGATGGACGAGATATTTGGCCCTGACAATTACAGGAACGACATCTCAAGGATAAAGTGCAATCCGAAGAACTTCTCACGTAAGGGCTACGGCAACATTAAAGACATGATCCTGTTTTACACGAAAACGGCTGACTTCACCTGGAACGAACCTAAAGATAAGATGTCAGGCGAAGACATTGACAAACTGTTTACCCTGACCGACTCCAACGGAAGAAAGTACACCACGAACCCTCTGCACGCTCCCGGCGAAACCAGGACAGGCAACACCGGCAAACCGTGGAGAGGCATCCTCCCGCCCAAAGGCAGGCATTGGAGATACCCCGTGGAGGAACTCGAAGAGCTGGACCGCAAGGGACTGATCGAATGGTCAAAAAACAATGTCCCCAGGAAAATAATCTATGCAAACGATTACGGCGAGAAAAGAGTCCAGGACATCTGGGAATACAAGGATTCGCAGAAACCGCTCTACCCTACGGAAAAGAACAGGGCAATGCTCAATCTCATCCTCAGGACCTCGTCAAACGAAGGAAGCCTTGTGATGGACTGCTTCAGCGGTTCCGGCAGCCTTCTCTTTGAAGCGTCGGCTCTGGGAAGGAAATGGATCGGCATGGACAGCTCCCGCGAAGCAATCAACGTCACAGTCAACAGGTTCAGTGACGGCAGCGGTGTAGCATCTGATTATGCAATAATAAAAATGCCCTGCACGGAAGAATCATAGATTCCCGGCAGAGCATCATTCTCTTCCTCAAAATTTTACTGTATGCACTGAATCCCGCCGGACTTATAGACATAGCCCGGGAGGTCGCGTCCAAAGAATGCAGATGCATCTTTCGCCATGCCGACCAGAGTCTCCAAATTGACATCGGCACAGAGTCCGAAGCTCTTCATCATATGCACGAAATCTTCAGTGCAGACATTGCCGGCAGCCAGTTTTGTGAAGGGGCAGCCGCCAAGGCCGCCGAAAGCTGACTCGAAGTAGCTGACACCGCAGTTAAGTGCGCTGTGGCAGTTAGCCAGCCCCATGCCATAGGTATTATGGAAATGGCAGGCAGTTTCTACGTCGGGAGCCATTTTGTGTATTGCGGTAAACATACGTTCCACCTGCATCGGGTTTGCATGGCCCGCTGTGTCTGCCAGGCTGATTTTCTTAATGCCGGCGTCGAGATACCTCGCGACGATTGCCATTACCTTGTTTTCATCGATCTTTCCTTCGAAGCCGCAGCCGAAAGCGGATTGTACGGAACCCTGCACGGTCTTACCCATCGACAACGCTTTTTTCGCTGTATTAATGATCCTTTCCTGGGCTTCTTCCACACCCATTCCCGTATTCTTTTTACTGTGTGTTTCACTGGCGCTGACGCCGAGGCATACCATTCCCACATTGCAGGCAGCAGCCCTGTCGAGGCCTTTTTCGTTCAGTACCAGGCCCGACAAAGTTACGCCCGTGAGCTTACATTCATCATTGAAGTAATTGAACAGCCTGTCTGTATCTGCCATCTGGGGCACTTTTTCAGGATGGACAAAAGATCCCGCCTGTATTATATCCACACCTGAAGTCGCCAGTTTCTTTATCCATTCTATCTTGGTTTCGAACGGCACTACCTGTTTTTCTACCTGTAAACCGTCCCGCATTCCCACGTCGTGAATTATCACCTTTTTCATCTCCATCACCTTCCCCGGAAAAATAGTTTTCCGTTTTCAGTTATTAAACATTAAAAAATAAATATGAATAAATACTTTCATATTCAATCAAATTCATGAGTCAAAATTAACCTATTTATTAATAATAAAGAAATTATGGTTCATATGAATTCGTGGGAATTAAATTACTCGCGACGGGAAAGATGGACGCTTCCTGAACGGAGTGGGTGTTTCTTTCTTTATCCGGCCCACGCCATAAATGACGTGGCTATTGGGAGAGGAAAAAGACGCTGCCTGCGAAGGGAAAGATGGACGCTACCTGAACGGAGTGGGTGTTTCTTCCTTTATCCGGCCCACGCCATAAATGACGTGGCTATTGGGAGAGGAAAAAGCCATCCAGCTCTGCTTTTTCTTACATTTATTATTTTTAATTTATCATTCAGAATTCAGAATTCAGCATTCTTTGTGAACTTGACGAACTGAAGAAGTCCAACCACCCCCTGCCCCCTCCTTATCCAAGGAGGGGAAAGCCGCTTTGGTTCGGCTTTTTCTTACATTCAGCATTGGCTGCGCCGGTCTCGCTGCGCTCGGCTCAGAATTCAGCATTCAGAATTGGCTCCGCCGGTCTCGCTGCGCTCGGCTCACCATTCAGCATTTATAATTTATAATTTATCATTCAGAATTCAGAATTCTTTGTGAACTTGACGAACTGAAGAAGTCCAACCACCCCCTGCCCCCTCCTT
>CAZWLN010000017.1:0-83589 GCA_964634885.1 uncultured Hyphomicrobiales bacterium
TGATTAGTGGCTGGTGCTCGGTGGCTGGTGGTCGGTGGCTGGTGATTGGGGGCTGGTGGCTGGTGATTAGTTGCTGGGGGCTGGTTGCTGGTGGCTGGTGGCTGGTGGTTGGTGGCTGGTGGCTGGTGATTAGTAGCTGGTGGCTGGTTAAAAGAGTGTGGAGTTGGGAGTTGGAAGTGTTGAAAATTCATAATTCAGCATTGGCTCCGCCGGTCTCGCTGCGCTCGGCTCAGAATTCAGCATAATGTCAAACACCATAAGTCTTTATATTTATTAATATAGTTGCAACTTAATTAAACAGCTTTCGTATATCTCCTTGAGAATTATTGACTTTTACCGTGTAGTGAAAACCCTGGTAAATGAATATTGGAT
This sequence comes from uncultured Hyphomicrobiales bacterium, assembly GCA_964634885.1. GTDB lineage: Bacteria > Bacteroidota > Ignavibacteria > Kapaibacteriales > UBA2268 > DAINRZ01. The sequence continues at coordinate 373 of CAZWLN010000017.1, forward strand.
TTTTGTAAGAAAAATTAAGGAATACAATGAAAGCAGTGATTTGCACAAAATACGGGCCTCCCGAAGTCCTTCAGATTCGAGAAATTGAAAAACCGGTGCCAAAAAACAACGAGGTCCTGATTAAAGTATATGCTACTACCGTACATATCGGGGATACAAAGATACGGCGTTTCGAGCCGGGATTAGGGCCTGTGAAGGATTTCATCTTCCGGATTGCCATGCGGTTCATCGTTGGTTTCCGCAAGCCGAGGAAAAATATTCTCGGGATGGAACTGTCAGGAGTAATAGAAGCTGTAGGAAAGGATGTGACACTGTTTAAGGCCGGCGACAGTGTTTTTGCATCTACCGAATTCAGATTTGGCGCCTATGCCGAGTATTGCTGCATACCGGAAAAGGGGCCTCTTACGTTGAAACCTGCCAATATGACTCACGAAGAGGCAGCGCCGGTTTCCAACGGCGGCTTAACCGCCCTGATCAATCTCAGGAAGGCAGACATCCAACAGGGACAGAAGGTTTTGATCTATGGCGCTTCCGGCAGCATCGGCACCTATGCAATACAGATTGCAAAGCATTTTGGCGCCGAAGTCACTGCGGTGTGCAGCACTGGGAACCTGGAAATGGTGAAATCGCTGGGAGCAGACAAGGCAATCGATTACACTCAGGAAGATTTTACAAAGAACGGCGCGGCCTACGACGTCATTTTTGATGCTGTCGGCAAGATTGCAGCTTCGAAGCGCAAGAAATCCCTTGCAAAGTCGGGGGTATTTCTCTCGGCTCTTGCTTTGTCGGGCAACGTTAAGTTGAAGGTCGAAGACCTGAACTATCTCAAAGAGCTGTGCGAGGCCGGGAAGTTGAAAACGGTAATTGACAGGCGTTACACGATGGATCAGATAGTCGAAGCACACAGGTATGTCGATAAAGGCCATAAAAAGGGAAATGTTGTAATTGATGTTGTGTAACAGGTGCTGCCGACTGACCTGTAAAAAAGTCGGCCTCTCGTCCTGGTAGCTGGTTGCTAGTGGCTGGTGGTTGGTGATTAGTGGCTGGTTAAAAGAGTGAGGAGTGTTGAAAACTTAGAATGGAAAATTTGTGGTCAACGTATTTCAGAACAAGACAATTAAAATCCGAGTAACTTACAGGGATTTTGAGTAAATTAGCGCTGTCGATTATTGTTTTACATTGAGATGAATCCAATGGTAAATCAAGATGTTGAATACTTTGAAGGGGCGCTCTGAGAGATGGACGAGAACAAATCTTCCGAGATAATAATATACCGGACTCCGGCAGGAAATGTCAGCGTCGAGGTCATTTTCAACGACGAGACATTGTGGCTGACGCAAAAAACCATGGCCCAGCTCTTCGGAGTGGAAGTACCTGCAATAAGCAAGCATTTGAATAACATTTATGAAACCGGCGAATTGCAACCTGAGGCAACTATTTCCATTTTGGAAACAGTTCAACAGGAAGGCACTAGAAGTGTCAAGAGAAAGATCGAATACTACAGCCTCGACGCCATAATTGCGGTAGGGTACAGGGTGAACAGCTACAATGCGACACAATTCAGGATTTGGGCTACACAGGCGTTGAAGGAGTTCATCATCAAAGGATTCATTCTTGACGATGAGAGAATGAAACAAGGGAAGAATTTCGGTAAGGACTACTTCGAGGAGCTAATCGAGCGTATTCGCGAAATACGGGCGAGCGAGCGCCGTTTTTACCAGAAAATCACTGATATCTACGCTCTGTCTGTCGATTACGATAAAGATGCGCCAATCACAAAGGATTTCTTTGCCACCGTACAGAATAAGCTGCATTGGGCAATTACAGGAAAAACTGCTTCTGAGATAGTTTACGAGAATGTTGACGCTACAAAATTATATATGGGTTTGACATCCTGGAAAAACGCTCCGGACGGTAAAATAATGAAGTCCGACGTAACGGTTGCGAAGAATTATTTGAATGAGCAGCACATCAAAGAGTTGAACAGAATTGTATCCGCATATCTTGACTTGGCAGAGAACCGGGCAGAACGGAACATCATCATGAAAATGCAGGACTGGGTCGGTTTTCTCAATCAGTTTCTCGAGCTTTCAGACTATCCGATCCTTGAAAACAAAGGTAAAGTCAGCGCACTGGAAGCCAAGCTCAAGGCGGAAGCCGAATATGATAAATACAGGGTAATCCAGGACAGGAACTACTCATCGGATTTTGACAAAGAGATCAAGAGACTGAAGGGAAAGAAGTGATGCTAAAAATCAGTTTTCTGGTGGGTTCGGGGGGGATTGATCATGGTTAGCGCCTAAAGCCACTGGCTGTTCTTCAAAAACGTCAAATATCGTCTTATTGTCTTGTAATTGGTGGTCTGGGTTAGTTGGGAGTATAGTTAAATAGATGCCATTAAAAAGGAATATCATCATTTTCTTTATCAATTAATTCCTTTTCTTCATTTTCTATTGCTAGTAAAAACACAGAAATTTCTGTAACTATTCCAACAATTAATTTAGCATATTTATAATCAATTTGTTTGAATTCTGGAGATTTGCCATGCCCGGTACCAAAATTATTACGAATTTCTGAAATGCTTTGAATTATACTGGAAAGGCCATTTAACATTTGTTTTAATGATTTTTCAAATTCGTCAGAATTAGACAATTCTTTTTGCGAAAAATTCAATGAAGATACTGTTGTTTTAAATAGTTTAGATAATGGCCATGATCTATCCATTTCAATACTTTTTGTTTTTAATATTGAAGTACAGATCGTCTCTATCAACTCTTTAGCATTGCCTATTGCTAATTCAGAGTTCTCAATAAGGGACTTCTGTATTAACTCAACTTTATTATTTACATATTCAGAATTAAAGTGATTTTTAATACTACTTAAGTTTTCACTGGTAATAATACTTCCAATTCCATTTCTAACATAAATATATTCAGGAAAAGTATCATATTCATTAGATTTTTGTATTTCCCAGCCACTTTTTTTTAAATTATCATTATAAATTTTAAATAATTTCTCAATTTGTTCAATGTCAGATCTAACTCTTGGGTGAAGTGTTTCAATTAAAAATTTCAAATACTCTTCATCCTTACAATTCATTAAGTTGAATCTTGAATCATAAAACACCCAATCATCTTTCCAGTCAAAAAAATTCACTGTATGCTGGTTGATATCATTAAAAGCATTTTTGTACCTGCTATCACTTGATGGCAATTCTTTTAAATTGTATAACCGACTTAAAAAATCCAGTTCATCAATATTTCCATTATACCAGATTTTCGATACAACTAATAAATCGCTGATCTTTCTCCTAGTATCTTCAGATATACTATTATTACTCATCTCTACACCTTCGTAAATCTACACCCACATCTTTGAATTGCCGGAATGAATAAGTTTAAATTTTATAATATATAAATAGTAGATATTAATTTAATTTGTTACCTTAGATATTATATTTTCTAACCAATTTCTAAATCGTGGACACTTACTTATTATAGTATGAATACCAATTTCTAAAGCAATTAGATTCCCATAGACAATTTTATCATATTCCGGAATAATACTAATTAATCTTTTGGAGGGAGCTGTAATTGGATTATCATTAATATCCTCAGGATTTGAATACTCTTCAATTATTTTTTCTATTTTTGATAAAACTTTAGGTTGTTGCCAATATGATCTAAACCCATCCATTGAAGAAAACAAAAGAGCTTCAAATTCATGTAATTGAATATATGGTTGGAATCTACTGTCTGCAATATGGGAACATATTGATTCTTCTAATTTCATTACTTTTCCTAAAGACGTTGGTTCATTCATAGCATTCTGATAATTCGGAATACTTCTCGGTATTCTATAAAAATCAACTAATGTAGTTACAAAAATATCTTGTTGACTCTTAAGTAATTTTAATGCATCATTTTTCAAATGATCATAATTTACAAAACCTCCTTTATGGCCTTTGGATGTTTGTATCTTTATCGCACGTACATCGAATATCCCCTTATCCAGAAAAAATGGGAATAATACATTCTTAACAAATTCTTCTTCAGTATGGCCTTCAACAATAATATATAATCTTTTCATCATGGCCTTCCTCCGAAGACATTTTTATCCCATAATTCACCTATCGAGTAATCTTCAAGCCATTCTTCCAATTGTTCTTTCGCAAGCCTATTGAAAATAGACTCCTTATTTTTTCTGTCAACAACTATAATATCCTCAGGTTCATAGTGCTCAATTAAATTCGCTGATTGAGTTGATATTATAATCTGAGTTTTTGTTGATGCACTTTTAATCATCCCTGCTAGCTTATTGATTGCAAAAGGATGTAGCCCAAGTTCTGGTTCATCGATTATTATTGTTGATGGTAATTTAGGTTGAAGTAATAATGTAGTTAAACAAATAAACCTTAGTGTCCCATCAGATAAATTATATGCATCAAAATATTTATCAGTTCCTTCTTCTTTCCATTCAAGTTTAATGAAGTCATTATTGAGAGCCATCGGTTTCAAATCAAATTCTTTAAAAAAGGGAGCAACTGATTTGACGGTTCGTTCAATTATTTTATAATTTAATGGATACTTTTCAGATAACAAATAGAGAAATGCGGCTAAATTTTCTCCATTTTCTTTTAAATACGAATTATCATTAATGTTGCAAATCCTTTTCACTGCCGCGGTCTTACTTGTATCATGAAAATGAAATACTTTAAAACTACGAAAATAGTCTTTGATATATTTCTGGATTCGGGTTTTCGATTCTTTAATTAAACTCTCTTTGTTTCCTTTAATCCAAGGATCACGTCGCCAATCAGGTGTTGTTGACTGTAAATTATAATTCAAGTTGAAAGCGCTTGTTTCATATTCAAAAAAGAAATTATTCGACTGAGTAGGTTTAAGTATAAATTCATAAAAATTAGTATTTTCAAAGGTTATTTTACAGTACAATTGAAATGAATGTTTTGTACCGAAATGTAAAATGTTCTCACAACCACCTTGCTCCGTTACATAATTTTGTAAATTCTGATTATACAAATTATTAAGGAACTCAAAGAATGATATGAAATTACTTTTACCGGCTCCGTTTGCTCCAATTAAAACATTTAAATTCTTCAAATCAAAATCAATTTCTTTTATTGATTTAAAACTATGAAAATGTATATTACTTATCATATTCTCCACCTTTTACACCGTCTTAAAATCCACTCCGGCATCTGTTAATTGCCGGAATATGTTAGTTTTTAACAGGTTGTCATTTTTAATTTGTCTAACGGGTGTTATTACATTTTTTGGTTTAATACTGAGCATATCGTCAATCATTGTTGCCAGTGAACCTGACAAATTAAAAATAAGCTCGTCGGAAATTAAGTAAATGCTGGCTTCTGTTTGCCGGTCATTGGTTAGTGATTGATGGTTGCTTGAAAAGACAGAACTGATTATTGCTCTTAACCGCTCCAAGCCAATCTTTTCTTGTGTTTTATTAAGTGCTAAACCATCCATACTATACATTCAAAACACTGAAATAAAAAATACTTCAATATTTGTAAATTACAAAAATTTCTTGTTTTTTCAGATATATTTTTGTTGTAATAAATTGTCCCTCTTCACCACCCCTTTGCTGCCATGCGCCCTGTAGAGAATGCTGCCTGGATGTTGTAGCCGCCGGTGTCGCCGTCGATGTCCAGCACTTCGCCTGCGAAGAACAGGCCCGGCACAAGCCTCGACTCCATCGTCTTCGGCGACACTTCACGGAGAGACACACCGCCCTTTGTCGCCATTGCCGTGTTGAAGCCGCCCGTCTTCTTCACCACAAAAGGATAGCTGCAGAACAGCTCTGTCAGGCGCGCCCTCATAGCCTTGTTAATATCTGCCAGGTGGGTGGCAGCGCCGAGATTGAGTTCTGCCAGCACAAGCCGGATCAGGTTCTCGGGAATGGCAAGGCTTTTCAGGAATCGCTTGATTGTCGTTTTTCCTTCGGCGTCGGCAGTACTGTTGAGCGCCTCCCTGAAATCGCCGGGGCTTTCGCCGCAGAGATTCACCTTCAGCGTGTCGCCTACCTCGATGTCCCTCGACAGGTCTAATATCCCCGGGCCGGAAAGGCCGCGGTGCGTGAAGCCGATGTCCCCGGTGTTGCTGCCGATTGGCTTGCTGTCGCGGTACAGGGCAACCTTACTGTCGGCAATCGATACGCCGGAAATGGAGGCAAATCCGTAGTTCTCGATATAGACAGGTGTCAGGGCCAGCTTCGGAGTCTCGATGGTGTGGCCGAGGGACTGGGCTAAACGGTAGCCGTCGCCGGTGGAGCCGGTCGTGGGATAGGACATCCCACCCGTGGCAATCAGCACTTTTGAGCAGTAATAGCTGCCTCTTGCGGTGCCAATCATGAATCGGCCCCCGTCTTTTTCAATCTTAACCACCGGTTCGCCATAGTTTATTTCAACGCGGTTGGAACGGCATTCGTTAAGCAGCAGTTCCAGCACATCGCGGGAATTCTCCGAGGCGGGAAACACTTTCCCTTTCCTTTCAATCGTCTTAAGGCCGCATTCGTTCAGGTACCCGACCAGGTCAGTGTTCGTAAATTCCCTGAGCGCCGGGGCAATGAACCTGTAAGCGCTGCCGTAATGGCCCGAAAAATCGTCGATGGCTCCGCCCTGGGTAATATTGCATTTACCGGTGCCGGACATCAGCAGCTTCCTGCCTGCCGAACTGTTCTTCTCGACAATGAGCGCCTTCAGGCCTCTCCTCGCGGAAGCGCCGGCAAACAGCCCGGCAGGGCCTGCACCGATTATTATTATGTCGTATTCTCTTTCTTTCATTCTGCCATTTTCATCAAAATCATGCCCAACACAAAGCAATATATCGAATTTTTTTATATCAGCTAAATTAACATGAGTCCGGCAGTAGAAATATTTTCAGTTTCAACAATGCTTTCCCCTGTCGGGCCAGATTAGCGCCCGCCTATTGAACAGCCTTCGGCTTCATGAATGTAAAAACGAGCGCTGTCAATCCGGAAACTGCGAGCATATAATCGGGATAGACACCGAAGTTGAATGCTGCCGTCGTACCGATTGCCATCCATATTACAGGTATAATGATCAAATACTTCTTCATTCGCGGTTTCACCATCATCAGCATACCGAAAGTGAATATCGTCGATGGGCAGGGCAGCCCGAGGACGATTGTATAATCGAGGGAGCCTTCGATGAAATAGAGCAGCACCGGGTAAACGACAAGCCCGAAGAGTAAAAAGAAATATGCCACCCAGTCCGACGCTTGATTTTTGAATTCAAATTCAAGGCCGCCTTTAAATGATGCAATTGTGAACATCAGGCCCTGAATGATGAACAGCACACCGAAGCCCCAGGCAGCTTTGTTAATGATTGTAAAGCAGGCCAGGTGATAGGCCGCGCCGGCCCAGAGCCACAGCACCCCAAGAAAAAGCCCGATTAACCTGTTCCTCATTTCCATTTTTGAATGAAGAAGCGCTATCGATGCGGCACCCAGCAGGAGCAATATTATCTGTGCCGGGAACATTGCAGAATTGTACTTTGCAATTATTTCAAAAAACTGTTCTGTTGTAAAAGGCATATCCATTGTTAACTCCTGATAATTGATAAACCAATTTATTTTTCCTGCTTTTCAATTCATACTGTCAAGATTATATGTCACATTCTTCAACCAGAACTTACCGTAGGTAAATTTACCTTCAGGGTAGTCATAGACTGCCTCGGCATATTTCGGGTAATTGATGCCGTCGATCCCGACATAGCCCGTGATGGGTGTTGACCAGCGGTAATGAAGAAACTTGCCGTTTTTCAATGCAGGCCTGTCGTCAGACGTAAAATTCACCAGCCTGTATTCTTCATCGAAATAAAGAACAGCTGATACGGTATGTCTGCCGTTGGTAAACGTGGCTTTTACAGAGTGGGTACCGGTGGAATCCCAGGCAATCCTTTTGTCGGCAAGAGCTCCCGGCGCATAGCAACACATGTCGTTCAGGAGGGTTACCGTTTCCGCCCTGCTCAGTTCATCACCGGACACATCGGCAATATTGACAAGCCCTGCAAGCTTCACCTTCATTGACGCAGTACCTTCGCTGTATGAGTGGAGAACCCTTACGGGCAGAAGGAACATGCTGCCTTTCATGAAAAAATAGCGCGACGGGTCAGCAATAAAATTATACTGCTCCGAAACCAGTTCCATCGGCGACGAACCGGGATCGTTGAACATCTGCGCTTTAAACTCAATCCGAAAGTTCCGGGGTACAGGCTTACCGACAGCTCCTGTGAATTCAATGTACTTCCTGACCGGCAGCGGCAGACTCTCTAAGTCTGACGGCTGCAGTACCGCTGCCTCCCCTGCTGGCTGCCTTACGAAATCGGCCTTTACCTTTTCGGTATATGAATTGTATGTCGATGAGCAGCTCAGTAATGTAAACACTGCCATGATGAAAGCTCCTTTAACAATACTTGTTCCTACATTTTCCATTTTTCAATTTCCAAAAATAAATCCTACACAAAACATAATACGTAATATATTACCTATTGTTTCGATTTATTTTCGATGGCTTCGATTTGTGTTGTCAGTTTCTTCAGTGTGGCGTTGAAACGTTCCATTTCAGTTTTGCTCACGCCTTTGAAGAATTCCATAATAAACTGCGAATGAAGACGGGCGTTCTCCTCGCCTTCGAAATGCGGCCTGTGCTTACCTGTCAGCACCAGTCTTTGAATCCTTTTGTCGTCAGGGTCGGGGGCAAGGATGACTAATTTGTTTTTCTGCATGTCCGAGGCCATGCGTTTAATGTTCTGCCTGGATGCACCGTAAGCTTCCGCGGCCTGGTTGATGGTCGGCGGATAGTCGGGGAAGAATTTCTCGAGAACGACAATCAGCATCCACTGCTTAACCGTCATGCCCATCATGGGGACAATCGTTTTGTCGGAGATGTTCTGCCACTTTTGGGCTACATAGAACACCGAACCGAATATTTCAAAAACCACATTCATTCTTTTCTCTTATGCAATATATTACATATTCAAATATAAGAATAGTATTAATTTTGGAAAAAATATATATGCATTAAAAACAAAGTATTATGAAAATAAACTACATTTTCTTTAATTTACATGATAATGATTCGACTTTTTTTAAATGGGATTAATAATATTAATCATTGATCAATAGCATTTTGTAATAATGAGAGTCGTTTTAATTCATCGGCCATACACATCGACGTCGTCCCTTCGGACGATCAGGAAGACAAACCTCCGTTTGGGAGGGAATATATTATTTATGCAAAAAAGGAGGACTTCATGAAATCTGAATTTGCCTTTTTCATCAATCCAAAACTAATTCTCATTCTACTATTTTCAGCATTATTCATTCATCTGCCGTTCAATCGCTGCTTTGCCGAGGATGGTACAAGACCTCTGGAATTGTCAGCAGGCTATGGACTTCTGATATGCCAGTCAGGGTACGGCCTGGGTATGTCCCCGGGATTGGAAATCGTATCAGGCTGGCCTTTTGCAGTACCCTTTAAAGCAGAAGCCGGCTTCAGGCTGGGATTCTCACCTTCCAGGCCCGATGTTTTCCTCAGGTTTTGTCTCACAAACAGTTTTGGTGTGTGGAAACCGGCCATTGGCTTTGAATCCGGCTATACTAACAGAATGTATTTCCATGACTCTAACCATCTGATGAAAGAAACCAGGGAGGCAATGACCAAAGACCTGGGCAATTTCTACGTTGCTTCACACATCGAGCCTCTGGCCTTTTGCTTCGGCAGCAACTGGACAGGCAGTTTCCTCGAAGTTGACATTGGTACACATTTCAATGATTTCGGTTCGTCCCTTCGCTTCAATCTCAACATTATTCGTATTTGTAAAACATTTGATCTGAAATAATATGAAAATGAAAATAAAACTGGTATTCCCTCTTCTTGCAGTCATCTTTACGGTGTCATGCCGCGAGGATATAGCCGTGGTTTCAAACCCGGAAGATGTCCTCAAAGTAGCCATGGCAGTCGATTGTCAGAAGCTGTTCCCATGGGTTGAGCTTCTTTCTGAAAATTACCTGATTGATAAGCCCATCGACAATGAAGGCTATCCTCCGAAAGACAAATTGCCGACTGACCACCTGTCAAATACTTTATCTTTTGGTATTATCAGCAAGGCTCTGACAGACATGGGCTATGATGTCGATACGGTCGATTTGGGTATAAAGCCTGTTGCGCGCAATCTGACAGCGGAACTCAAGGGCACGCTGTACCCTGAAGAAGTTGTACTTGTCGGGGCTCACTTAGACGCCTATTACGGTGGCGCAGACGACAACGCTACCGCTCTTGCAGCCCTTCTTGAAATTGCGAGGGCAGTGAAGAAGTTCTCATTTGCACGAACAATCCGCTTCGTCGCTTTCGACCTGGAAGAACTTGGCTCTGTCGGAAGCACACGCTATGTCGAAGCAGGCTATGCGGACGATGTTGTTGACGTCATAATGATGGACATGCTCGGGTATTCCTCTGAAGAACCCGGCAGCCAGAGCAATCTGATGGGCGTCAAAGTTCCTGATCGGGCAAATTACATCTTAGTTGCGGGCAATGCAAACTCCGCAGATCAGGTACAGATGATTGTCAATTTTGCGGGAACATCGAAAATTGCAAAGACAGTTGGGATCATTGCACCGGACAAAGCCAATTACTTCCTGTCTTCGATTTTCACCCGCAGCGACCACGGACTCATGTGGTACAATGGGAAAAAGGGCCTGCTCTTCTCTGACGGCGCTGAAACACGCAATGAGAACTATCACAAACCTACCGACCTTCCAGAGACACTGAACCCGGATTTCCTTTCAAACAACACTAAGTTAATTGCAGCAGCCGTAGCCATTATTGCGGAGGTACAGCCATGAAAAAAATACTAGTAATTCTGGTTTTCCTATGTTCCGGCTTCAATCTATTCAGCCGTGAAAGTATGCAATTGATGCCCTTTTTCCAGCAGTGCGGCATATATTACCTTTCCGACAAGCTTACCAGCGCAGGCTACGGTACCGGCATCGGACTTAACGCCGGTTTAGGTGAGAACTGGCTGGCACAGATTGACATGAACCTGTACTGGATCAACGGAAACACAGTAACTACCAGGCTGTCCGTAGGCTATGAACTTCCAGGCTCATGGTCTCCTGCTGTTTATGCTAATTACACACTTTTGTGGGGCTCGAGAACAGAGGTACTGACCAGTGACGGCACCAGGCCGGTTACACCGGTCTCCGCCTTCGGCCTGAGAATTGCACCTTTAAGATTCGGGAATGAACGGGCGATCGGTTCGGCTTTGGAATTGGGTTACAGCTTTGGTTTGTACAGCGGGCAGTGTTTTGAGCTTACACTGCTTCAGTTCGGCTTTTATCTGTAAACCTGTTAATTTCACGTTTCGGACAGGCATGAACTGTACACTTTTTCGTTAACTTTGTATTTTGTTGAATAGCAATATTATAATTGAAGATGAAAACCAAAAAAGCAATCAAACTGCCTCTTACCCCTGCAGAAAAGGCGGAATTGAAAAAGAACGGCGTACGAATTGCTGCCATCATCGATTATGCCGCTGACGAACTGGAGCAACTGCTGAAAACGACACCAGAGCGCGCCCGGCTGATCCATGCCCTGGCAGAATTCCAGTCGGTACCGTCGATTGGCATCAGGTTTGCAGAAGACCTCGTTTTCCTGGGCTTCTATTCCCTGGAAGAGCTGCGCGGCAGGGACGGCGCCCAACTGACCGATGAGTTTGAACAAAAGAAGGGCTACTGGATCGATCCCTGTGTGGAAGACCAGTTCCGCCTGGCTGTTTACTTTGCCGGCACTCATGACACGACAAAGAACTGGTGGGATTTCACCGGAGAGCGCAAAAGGTACAGGCTCGCAAACGGCTACCCGGCAAACAGGCCGAAGACAGCCTGGCATGAATACCGGGACAATGTATAAAATGATGGGAAGAATAAAGAAGAAAAGTGAAAGATCATAACAGGCTGTGATTTATGAGAATTCAAATTAGCTGTTTGATTTATCAGGAATTTTATGTAAGTTTATGATATTCATGTAACATCAAAACTGTTTAAAATGAAAATTTATTTAGTATTGATTATTAACTTATGAGTCTATTATGACTGAGAATGCTGCTGAATCTCTACAGGGTCATACATTAGAAAATGGATGGGAAGTTGTTGAAAAAATCGAAAAATCTCCTTCATCAACTGGTTCTTTTTTTTCAGTATGTTATAAAGTAAAAAAAGGTTCGGAGCTTTGTTTTTTAAAAGCATTAAATTTTGGTGCATTTTTTTCTAATAATAATGGTAGAAAAGATGTTGCCGAAGTTATAAGAGAAATGTTGAATATTCACAAGTATGAGAAAGATTTATCCAGAATTTGCCAAGATAATCATGCATCTAAAATATCATTTGTGAAAGAATCAGGTGAAATTCATTTAAATGGATACTCGATAGGTATTGTTCCATATCTAATTTTTGATTTGGCGGATGGTGACATTAGGAATAACATTGAATTTACTAATATATTTGATTATACATGGAAGTTAAAATCACTTCATGAAGTTGCTGTTGGTATTCAACAATTACATAGTTTAAAAATATCACATCAAGATATTAAGCCATCAAATATTTTGTTATTTAATGAAAATACAAAAATTGGTGATTTAGGAAGAGCTTTATGTATTGATTTAAAATCTCCTTATGATGATTTATCATTTTCTGGTGATTGTAATTATGCTCCCCCTGAAATCTTATATAATTATTATGAAAATGATTGGAAAAAACGGACATATGCAATAGATACATACTTATTGGGGAGTCTAATTGTATTTTATTTTACCGGTTTAAGTATGAATGCTTTATTAACAAAGAATTTAGATTTTCGATTTCATCGTCAAAACTGGACTGGTACTTTTAATGAAATTAAAGACTACCTATCTCATTCTTTTTACTATGCATTAGATGAATTTACACAATGTATTGAGTTAGATTTCTTAAAAATTGAACTTAGAAACCTTGTTGAACAATTATGTAATCCAAATCCTACTCAAAGGGGACACAAAAAAGAATTGAATACTAATGCACAGTTTAGTTTGGAAAGATTTGTTACAAAATTGGATGTACTTTATAATAAAACATTTGTTCAATTATCAAGATTGAATCATGGATAATATCTTTGAAAAGAATAATAAAAGAAGGGTTATCCCTAATTGGAGAAATTTCTCCGATACTGTATTATCTAATGAATTGAATTTTTCAAATGAATCTGAAAATATTCCATATGATTTAAATATTGATGAATATGTAATTTCATATTCAAATAAAAAAAAAATTGCGACAGCAGGTGATTTATTAAGTGCTGCTTTAGTAAATAATTTAATTAACAACGACATAGTAATAGACGCAGCAAATTTTATTTTAAAAAATAAGTATGATTCAACGTTGTTATTAGTTGATTTAGCTAAAAGAGTAATTAGCTATCAATATAATATTTCCAATAATGATTCAATAAATAATATTAATGATAAAGATGAATTAAAAATAATTATTAGAAATTTAATAACTAGAATAAAACCAAAGATTTCGAATCACATCTATGATCCTTTCAATTATGCCGAATTATCAAGATTATATACGATTATAGGAAATAAAGAAAAAGCCATAAAGAATATGGAAATTGCTTTAAATTTAGCACCTGATAATAGATTTATTCTTCGAGCTGCAACTCGCTTATTTACACATTATGAGAAACAGAACTTTATCCATGATTTTTTATCAAAAAGAGATATAGTAAAACATGATCCTTGGATTGCATCTGCTGAGATTACATTAGCAACCATTTTAAATAAACAATCAAAATATATTAAAAATTATAATGCATTAATTATAAATAAGAATTTTCATCCTTTTCAAATTACTGAATTATCTTCATCTTTAGCAACATTTGAATACTTTAATGGTAGTATAAAAAAAACAAAAAAATTCTTAAGGACATCATTAATTTCTCCAAATGATAATTCACTCGCTCAATATCAGTGGTTAAATAATATTGAAAAGCTTCTCGATATTAATCCAAATTATGAAAACGTTAAAAACAATTATGAAGCACTTGCATTAGCTTATTTTTTTAATGAAAATTATCATGATTCTATAGAAATGATTTACAGATGGTTTTTAGATTTACCATTTTCTATAAGACCAATCAAATTGGGATACTTTATTTCCAGTAACATGCTTGAGGATTCTAATAAGACGATTGGTTTACTCGAACTTGGAATAATATCTCATCCTAAGGATTCTTTTATCATTAATAATTTAGCTTATCAATACGCTTTATTAAACAGAGTAAATGAAGCAGAAGAATTAATCGAATTAAAGGATATTGAATATAATAATGAGTCCTGGAAGTATTGTATTCAGGCGACAAAAGGTTTGATTCAATTTAGAAAGGGTAATGATGTATTAGGTCGTCAATTATATAAAGAAGTAATTAACGAAACACAACATTTGACGTATAAAGAGTATTTTTGGTTAGCTAGTTTAAATTTAGCTAGAGAAGAAATAATGATAGATTCAAAGAATAAGGAAGAAATAATGAACATTGTATATCAAATTCCTGATAAAACACCATTCTATCAAGTAACTAGATTAAAAAAGGAAGTGATTCAAAGAAATAGAATACTTGAAGCAGAAAAATATTAATATTTAATATAATAAGTCTATTGAAGCTTAATCATTCTACAATTCAATTTCATTTAGATAGAATCATATACAATTCACTTTATTGGAAGTTACCAACTCATCTCTCTTCTCTCTCCCCTACTTCTTCTTCAGCCTGCGGACGAAGACGCGGACCGACATCCAGTGTTTCATGGCGATCATGATCTTGTGCAGGTTCGACACGCGTATCTTCTTGCCGAACACGTTGAAGTCGTACAGTTCGATTTTCTCTAAGAGGCGGTAGTAGATGGCGTCCATAGCCTCTGCCGTCACTATAGTCAGGCGCTCCTCGGGGTGCAGAGCCTTGCGCGCCGTATGGTAGAAATTGCGTACACGGTTGGCCTCGAACCTCATCAACTCGATGAAATTGTCGTTGTAAACCTCGCCCAGGAGCTCATCCTCGCTGTAAGAGAACCGTTGCAGGTCCTCCTGCGGCAGGTAGATATAGCCGCGGTCCTTGTCGTTCTTCACGTCCCGGAGTATGTTCGTGAGCTGTAGTGCATAGCCGAGGTTAATGGCGTAATTCTTTGTCTCCTCGTACTTGTAACCGAAAATCTCGATGCTGATCAGGCCCACGACGCCGGCAACACCGTAGCAGTACTGCTTCAGTTCCTCGAAAGTACTGTAGCGGTTCTGCACCAGGTCGCGCCTCACCCCGTCGATGAGCGTCAGGAAATACTGCTTTGGCAGGTTGTACATCTGTACGACATGGACCAGGGGAAGTAACAGGGGGCTTGACACCTTGTCCCGGTAGATGTCCTCGATGACATTCTCCCAGTATAGCAGCCTCTCCTTGCGTTTTTCAACACCGTCCTCGTCGAACGATTCGGTATCGACGATGTCGTCGATGTAGCTGCAAAAAGCGTAAATGGTGTTGATTGCCTTGCGCTCTTCCCTCGGCAGCAGCGAAAAGGAATACATGAAGTTGGAGTTGACCATCTTCGGTGGTTCAACCTTTTCGTAATTTGCCAGCTCTATTTTCGATATTGCATCCATCAATCACAGCGAATATAAACAATTTTATGTAATCTATTTTTCTTAATTTTGGCCTTTTCGTAAAAACTGCCGTCCCCAAGCGCTTCACCATGTCCAGCACCATCATGCCCCCCCTGATGGTCAGCGCTATTTCCAGCCTGAGGCTCAGTGGCTTCAGGTAACGCAACAGACCCCGGCCGAAGGTAAAATACCCGGCAGTCTTTTCACATAGCTCTTCCAGGAGGGCAGAAAGTGCAGGATTGGTAATGTCCGGCGCTTTCAGCTCATCCTGTGTGAGACTGTATTTCTCCATCAGGGAAACAGGAATGTACATCCTTCCCACGGGTATGTCCCGCGTCAGGTCCTGCCAGAAATTGACAAGCTGCAGGCCGGTACAAACGGCGTCAGAAAGAGGAGCCGTCTCTTCATTGTACAGGGAATAGAGCCGGAGGATCAACTCGCCCACCGGGTTTGCAGAATTGCTGCAGTAACTCTCCAGGCCGTCGTAATCATGCGGCTGCACAAAATTGATGTCGTCGGTAAAAGCAGTCAGCAGCTTCTTCAGTGTTGCCACAGGGATGAAATTGTCTTTCACCGTTACTGCCAGCGCAAGGAATACCGGGTTGGTAACAGGGGCGCCCTCAGGAAGCTCCAGCATGGCAGCCATGCGTTCCAGGGCTTCGAGCCTCGTAACGGGGTCGTCTGTAAATTCATCTGCAATGTCGTCGGCAATCCTTGCAAAGGAATAGATGGTGTAAAAGTGTTTCCTCCGTGCCTTCCCCACTAAGAGAGAGCCGACGGGAAAGTTTTCGTAATGCGACGTAGCAAGGCGACGACAGAATTCGACGGCGGCGTCGGCATTGCCCACAGCAAAACGCCCACCCTCCGCAGAAGTCAGTTCCAACAATTCCGTTAAAGTAAATTTTGCCATACTATTAAAAAAAAGGATGCCCGAACTAACAGGCATCCCCACTTTATTTTCCCTATTGATTATTATCTGCCATTGTTTAGAACCTCATACGCCACTTGCTGATGCGGTAGTCGAGGATCTCGGAGTCATCCATTACCTGTTTGAACCAGCTGTAGAAGGCGTTACTGCGGGTGCTTTCCCTCATTGCCTTCATCTTTTCTTTTGTACCCTGAGCGATGGAGTTCGGATCGGAAGGAATGTTCCTGTTGTTAACCTGGATGATATAGACCCCTTTTTCACCGATGAAAGGCTCGATGACCTTGTTAACCGGTACCGTAAAGGCTTTTGTCGTAAGAATGAAGTCCTGGCCGATGCCGGAAACAGTACCGTTATTCTTCATGTCGGGCAATGACCTGAACCTTGTCGAATCGATGGCTTTGACGGAAGCGAGAGAACCTGTACCGGAAACTTTGCCGTAGAAGGCTTTTGCGTCGGTCATCAGCTGGTTCAGTTTCTTTTCGAACCTGACTTTTGCTTTAAGCATATCTTTCATGTCTTCGAAAGGAGTAATGCCGGCGTTTCTCGAATCGGTAACCTGTATTACATAGTAAACTTTTTCATCATCGGAGATGGTAAGGCTCGGGTCCAGTATCTCGCCTTTCTCAGTTTCGAAAGCAAGAGCCGTGAAATAGTATGAGTTGATAAGCGGCTGTTCTTTTTCGAGGAAAGGAGATTCCTCTGCTTTAAGGCCTTTCCCGGCAGCCAGTTTCATGAAATCGGCGCCTTCTTCGACCTGGCGTTTAAACTGCTGAGTCTGGTTCTTCAGTGCTTTCTTCGTTGCGTCGGAGATTTTTGGAGCCAGTTTGATGTAACTGTAAGCGTATGATTTTTCAGTTTTCTTTCCTGTTACTTTGATGATGTGGTAACCGAATTCTGATTCGACGATGCCGGTAACTTTGCCGCTGTCAGTCTTGAAGCAAGCTTCCTCAAAAGGTTTAACCATCTGTCCTTTGCCGAAGAAACCAAGGTCGCCGCCGGACTGTGCGCTGCCGTCTTCGGAGTATTTCATTGCCAGTTCGGCAAAGTTGGCGCCGGGTTTCTTAGCCATCGCCAGTACCTTTTTGGCTTCCTTCATGAGGCTGTCTTTGTTCTTGTCAGGAGCAAACTTGAAGAGGATGTGGCTGGCGCTGACCTTGACGTTATCGGCGCTGTCTTTCAATTCTTCGAGCCTTAAGAAATAATAGCCGTCCTGGAGAGCGAGAGGTCCCTGGACATCCCTGGGTTTCATCGAGAGAAGGTAGGGTTCCAGTTTCCTGTCAATCTTGTCGGCAGAGGTCAGAGGTACCGATACGCCTTCATATTCAGAGAATTTCTTGGAGAAGAGAGTGTCTTTTTCTCCGGGTGTAATAGCTTTGAGGAAATCCTTCTGAAGGGAATTCATCGTCCTGTTTGTTTTAACCGAGTCTTCCGTCGAAGGGGCAATTGCAAAAGCAACGTACCTTACTTTGCGTGAAGGCTTTTGTTTGTAGTTTTTCTTATGCTTCTCATAATAGTCTTTCATTTCCTGGTCAGATACGTTAACGAGAGTGTCGAGTATCTTTTTCGGGTCAAAGAAAAACATGTCAACCCTGGCGGAACTGTTGTCGTTGATGTATGAGTTACGTGCGAACAGGGGTGAAATCATCGACGAAGCAGTATTGACGAGAGTCTGTAGAGACGATCTCCTCTGCTGGTCAGGAATCTGCATCTCGAATTTGACGAGGAATTTCCTGATTCTGCCGATTTGTTCGGCGAATTCCTGCAACTTACTGTCGGGCACATTAGGATTGTTTTTCCTGATTTTCTCAATCTGTTCATTAAGAAAACGGTTGGGATCGCTGACAATTACCCTGCACATCTCCAGGCGTTTACCGAGATCAGCTGTGTTAGTGTCTCCGAATATCTGTGCAGCAATCTGCGGGAAACTCTCCATGTATTTATCAAGAACTTCATTATCTGTTACAGTAATGCCGGCTTTTTTACATTCCTGTGAGGTGATTACATTATTGATTGTTTCCTGCCAAAGCCCCTGCTTGATGACCCTATCGTCAACTTCCGCATCAGCCTGGCCCGAAGCTTCATTCTGCAGCCTCTGGTCTTCGATCCTGCTTTCGACTTCACTCTCGAAGTAAGCATAGATCACGTCTTCTCCGTTAATGGTGACTACAGGATCGGACGAAGGATTGTTGTTCCGGGAAGTTACCGCAGTGTTGCCCATGTCTGAGACAACCATGTAAGCAACGAAAACCAACACGAACAGGCCAAGTATATATGGCGAGGTTTTTCTGATTCTTTCAAATGTTCCCATTTGTTAATTAGCTCCTATTAAATCAATTAATTTATTATTTATTTCTAAATTACCTTTTTATACAAACTACAAATTTATTTACACTTCGGGTAAATTCCAATTCATTTTATTATTTCCATAAATTACCCGTCAAATTTATTAATTTTATTCTTATTTGAAGTGAAAATTTTGGAAAGTGTGGAAATATATGCCGTTTATTGGTGAGATCAGTGCCCTGAGCGCTGCGGTAATCTGGTCGTTTTCGTCGTTCCTTTTTACCTCCGCCGCCATCAAAGTGGGAGCCATGCAGCTCAACATCAACAGGATGATATTCGCGACGGTGTTCCTGGTCGTTACGATGCTCATTTTCAACATCAGTTTCTACCTCGGCACTGAACAGATACTCTATCTTACCGTCAGCGGCTTTTTCGGGCTTGCCCTCGGCGACACTTTCCTGTTCAAAGCCTTTAAGGAAGTGGGCCCCCGCATCAGCACCCTTGTCATGTCCATCAACCCGGCCATTGCTGCCGTGCTTGCCTGGATTATTGCCGGGGAGACGCTCGACGCCCTCAGCATTACAGGCATTGCCGTCACTTTGACCGGCATCTTCGTCGTCCTGCTGGAAAAGCCAAAGAACGACAGCAAGTTTAAAATAAACGCCGTCGGCCTTGTCTCCGCTTTCATCGGCGCTGCCGGCCAGGCTGTCGGCCTTGTGTTCGCCAAGATGGCAAACAATGTCGGAGACATCAATTTTGTTGTTGCAACCTTCTACAGGCTTTCTACAGCAACTGTACTGCTGATACCGATGGGGATGATCATCAGGCAGTACAAGAACCCACTTGAGATATACAAGAAAGATATAAAAATCCTCGGGACCATTATTCTTGCTTCGTTTCTTGGCCCCTATCTCGGCATTACCCTAAGTTTCCTTGCCGTCGTCCATACGAAAATCGGCATCGCTTCCACTCTCATGTCGATAATGCCTGTGACAATGCTGCCGCTGGTAGTGTTGATAGACAAGGAAAAGCTTTCTTTCGTGTCGGTTACCGGAGCAATATTCGCCGTGGCAGGCATCGCACTGCTGTTTCTCCATTAAGATTTTTTTTATACAAAATAAATATTTAATTTCGGGCACATTGCAGGTGCTCGTTGTAAGTTAACAACTTATTCCGGGAGAATAGGGAAGCCGGTGCAAGTCCGGCACGGTAGCGCCGCTGTAACGGAGTAAAAAAGCCGAAAGGCTGCCACTGCCCCCTGAGGGGTGGGAAGGCACATCGTCCGAAGTCAGAAGACCTGCCTGTCAATGCTCATTGGTCCATGTTCCGAACAAGCATGGGACATTCGCGCTTACGAATGCGGTGGGGAAATACATCGTTGTTTGCAGTGTCTGTTGACAGATATACTCTCCCAATGTATTCCCTTTTGCTTAGTAAGTTATAATTTTTATAACTTTATTTATTGGAGGTATTTATGAGAATTGTACTACAGGCAACTACTTCTCCCGTCCTGCTTTTCCGGGAAAACATGCGCTTATGAGCTGCCGGTGCAAAATACTGTCTGCTTTGTTGCTGTTCGCCTGCACTTACTGCTGCCTGGCGGCTGAAAGCGACACGATCGACGCTAAACTGCCTGAGATTACAGTCAAGGCAGGCAGGCTGAGCGTCGTCGGCAGCGACAAATACAGTCCGGTGGGGACCATCGGCACAGGCGCCATACGCGAATCCGGCGCCATACAGGTCAATGAGTTACTAAGCACGACACCCGGCCTGTACATCAAGAATTTCGGCGGTACCGGCGGCGTGAAGATCGTATCTCTGCGGGGCGCTACCAGCCAGCAGGCTGTCTATATGCTCGACGGCATCAGGATCAATACGGCCCAGACCGGAAGCGTCGATCTGAGTGTCATACCGTTGTTCCTCCTGGACGCCATCGAGATTGCCCGCGGAGGCTCATCTGCCTTGTACGGCGGCAGCTCTCTCGGCGGAGTCATCAATTTCTCGACGGGCAGCGGCGGCGGTAAACTCGCAGTCAATTCGGCGGCAAGAATCGGTTCATACGGCGAGAAGTCAGTTTCCGGCGGGGTAATGATTCCCCTGGGGAACTGGTTTGCAGGTGTTAACGCCGAATATGTCGATTCTGACGGGGATTACCCCTTCGAATTTACCAACTTCGGTAAAACCGGCACCTATTACCGTAAGAATGCCGATTTCCGTAATGCTGCTTCCATGCTTACTGTCGGCAGGACTTTCGATAATGCCGCTGCTAAGCTGAACATCCTTAGCCGGTTCACTGACAGGGGCGTTCCGGGGCCTGTGGTACAGAACCACATCGAAAACAGCAACGACAGGCTTAAAGAAAATGAATTGACAGGTTCATTCAGCTTCGCTAAAAGCCTTGCCTGCTCCGGCTATTCCATATCTGCTGCAGGGAAAGTGTCTGGCATGAATTACAGGTCGCCTTCGATTGCCGGCTATCTTACTGAAAACGACTTCACCGAGCAATATGCCTACCTTGGTTTCAGGTATTACTACACCGGACTGGAATGGGCCTATACCGAACTGACAGCCGACTATTCTTTCAACGATGTCGATTATAAATACAGTAATAACATAAGAGACTACAATAAGAGGACAGCCCTGTCTGCTTCGGCCAGGTTTGAAACTGTCGGAATCAAACTGGCAGATTTCCTGCAGGCCGGCTTCCAGGGAGGCCTGCGCTACGATGATTACGTCGGTTCCTTTACTGCCCTCTCCCCTGTTCTCTCGACAGGCCTTTCCGCCTGGGACGGCGAACTGGCGCTGAGGTTCCAGTGGGCGCGCAACTTCAGGGCTCCGAACTTCAGCGAGTTGTATTACCTTAACTTCGGTAACCGTAACCTGAAACCCGAGAAGTCCTCCTCACTCAACCTTGGGCTTGTGTGGACACCGGCGGATTGGTTGAAAATGGCTGCCGACTGGTTCGCAATCGACACAAAAGACCAGATACAGTCGGTACCGGTCAGCCCTGCCGCCTGGACTTCATCCAATTTCTCAGAGGTTGCCACCAGGGGCGTCGAACTGGCTGCCGAAGCTGCATTGTTCGACAGGATGATGAAGATGAGCTTCAATTATACACTGCAGTCCGTTCAGGACGTCAGCAACGAAGACGGTTCATATACCATTCCTTATGTCCCGGAAGAGATGCTGAATGTAATGGTACAATTGTCCCCCGGCAATTTTCAGTTCGGCGCCGATGCCTCATATTGCAGCTTCAGGTACACACTGCCCGGCAATTCGACCAGCTCTGTCCTTCCCGAGTATATGCTTGTCAACGCATTCGCTTCATGGAAGCCGGCTTTCGACTCGATGAAATTCAATCTCAGGTTTGACGCACTGAACATTTTCGACAAACAATACCAGGTTGTCCTGAATTACCCCATGCCGGGAATACAATTCAGGCTCAGCCTCATTTTTAATTATAAAGATCAATAATATCAAATTAAGGAAAGAATAATGAAAAATTTCAATAAAGTATTTGTGTTAATGGCTTTTGCCCTTCTCGGACTATTGAACTCATGCAGCGATACACCTGTTGACAACCCGGAACCGACAGACTCTCTCGGCGTCAAAGCTGCGTACATCCTGTGCGAAGGCACTTGGGGCGGCAACAACTCGACCCTTTCACGCTATGATTTCACTTACGGAAAAGTCATCGGCAATTACTATTCCTACGCCAATAACGGCCTGGTTCTCGGCGACCTGGCCAACAGCATGGTAATTTACGGCAACTATGGTTATATTGCCGTTTCAACAAGCAAAACCGTCGAAGCCGTAGATATGAAAACCGGCAAATCTGCCGGCAGGCTGGTTCTCGACGGCGACAGGCAGCCACGCAGGATTGTCATTGTCAATGACTCGACGGGCTATGTCACAGACCTGAATCAAAGTTCGGTAATTAAATTCAACACCAAGACAATGTCTATTATCGATGAAATTAAGGTAGGCCCTGCTCCCGAAGGCATTGCATACCACGACGGCAGGCTCTTCGTTGCCAATTCCGGCTACGGAGACCTTAAAGCAAATGAACCCGACGCCGGCACTGTCTATGTAATAGATGAAACTACACTGCAACTCGAGAAAAAACTCACACCAGGCCCCAATGTCATCGATGTAGTTGTTAATGCGAAAAACAACAGGCTGTATGCAAAATACCATCACCTGTACTCAAAACCCGACTCTCTCGGCGGCATCGTGGAATATGACCTGTCGTCGCTGGAAGCTCTTCACGACTGGAGGGACAGTTACGGCTCTTCCGCAAAGACAATGGAATTCAGTTCGACCGGCGACACTCTGTTCTATGTAAACAGCAAAGGTATCGGCATCATCGACATTGAAGCCTCCACGATGAATAAGGAATACCTCACCAACACATCTACCGGCAATACATGGTACAGCCTGGCAATTTCACCGTTCGACGGGACTTTGTGGATTGGCAACGCAAAAAACTTCATGTCGGCAGGAGAAGTCCTGGTCTATTCACTTAGCCCCTCTCCGGCCTTTAAATTCAGTTTTACAACGGGGATTGTTCCGAATACGATTGTTTTCTTCGAATAATCACCGGGGCAGCAGATAGTCTCTGCCTTCAGGATATATTTAATTCTTCCGGAGGCCACCCGTCCTACGGATGGATATTAAGCAGACGGACTCCGTCCCTAAGGTGGAGTCCATTTTTTTTAAATGGCTCCGACGATATTTTTTTAAACTTTACAATCAATTGCTGTAATTAGCCGTTATCATTTATTTATAATTTTTTTAAATTAGCAATTAAATTGTTCGTTAAAGACACAAGACATTGTAGATTTAATGATTAACCCATTAACAGGAGTCAATATGGAAAAGTTCTCTACTCTTTTATACCGGCATTTTCAGCTATTCGTTATTCTCCTGTTCATTACAATCACATACAACAGCAACGGTCAGGAACAGAATAAGAACAAACAACCGGTAATCCAGTATGCCAATGCTATCGGTAATGAATTCTGGTTTACAATACCTCCGCCATACAAGAGTGGAGACTACAGCTCAGATTCCGTCCGAATCTTCGTTTCCTGCTCAGCCAATCATCCTGTTTTGCTGGAGATTCCCGGCAAATCCTACAAAGAATCCAAAATGACGGATGTAACAGGGACAGCGGTCTTCGCCATCCCTCTCTCTACAGCCTGTCCCTGGGAAAAAAACGGCACAAGTTTTACTCCCGAAGATAAAATATATAGAGACGCCGGAATCCATATTTCTTCCGAGTATGCATTCACCGTTGCCGTACAGGTTTACTCCTCCGACAGCTTCACAGCCCTGCCCGTATCCTCCTTGGGAAAATCATATGTTGTTTCAACATATGGCTCACATGTTGAAAGCGGGGCGTCGATGCCCGCAATAACCGCCTGTGTTGCAGTTTACAATGAAACAGATTTAATATTCAAGCTGGGAGGCAATTCCAAAACAACGACCACTGGTGGTTTAGCCTCAGGCCAATCAAAGGCATGGGCACTTAATCGCGGCGACGTACTGACTTTTGCCTGCGACAGCAACGGTTTCGACCTCACCGGCAGTACATGGTCCTCAAACAAGCCAATCTGTGTAATATCAGGCAACTCTAATGCGATTGTACCTTCCGACAACGGCAAAGGAGCTTACACTGTGGAAACGGATATCCCATACTTATCATGGGGAAATGTTTATCCTGTACCCAAAATCCCCGGCAGGAAATATTCATCAGTCATCAGGGTACTTGCTAAAGAAAAGAATACCAACATATTCCGGGACAGCGTACAGATAGCTACACTGCCCCTTACAAGCGGCAAAGAGGGTGAGGGCTGGCTGGAAATGAGGCTGACACCATTAGGCGACAGCCCTGCTTCTGCAATTATTACCGGCAGCGCACCCATCAGCGTCATCCAATACAACACCGGCATACGGGAAGACGGCTATCCTGACCCTTCAGGTGCACCTTCCGCCTGTATGATGATTAGTAAAGAGCAGTTCACCCAAACAATGAAATTCGCTACTCCGGGTTATAACTCCGGCGCTCAGTTTACCGACAATTATATTAACCTTATCTATTGTACCGACAGCAGCGGCAACATTCCGGACGACCTGAAAATCTGCAGGATAGTTGACAATAAGTTCAAATGGGAAAAAGTAAAAGATGCCTACCCCGGCGCCAGCGAGCTATTCCCGAAACGGATCAAAGGCAGACAATATGCCGTGAAGAACATTAAGCTGCCTGGGGCAGGCGTCTATGCTATCAAGGCGTACGACCCGTTTATGGCCTATTCCTACGGTTTCGATGAATCGCACTCCTATGCCAACCCGGTGCCGGGCGCTTATTATTATTTCATCGAAGACCCGGACACTTTGTGGCCTCTACCGGCCTGGGAAGTCCACTGCGACGGTTCCGTCGTGGGAGATGTACAGGACAGGCCCGCCGATGAGGACATTCGTTCAAATATGGCCGTAATCTATTTGGACTCTTCGCTTAGCAATAACTACAAACTTGATTATAATGACTTTCTACCGGGGGTGGATTCCTCTGCTTCCTGGAGCCTGGCGGTGATCGACCCCGGCGAGGATGCCCGCGCCGTCGTTACTTTTGTTGACAGGCGTGGCAACGACACAACAATTACAATCGATTACCAGGCATTCAAAGTAAAAATCGAGCCTGAACTTATCTACAAGAATCACATATTGTCCGGAACTACGGTAACAGATACCTTTACCGTTACCAACTATTCGACAACGACAGCAATGACTGTCAACAGGCTGCAATTGAAAAACAACAGCATATATTTCCATCTTGATGATGTCTCTCTGCCCTTCGTCCTCCAGGCCGGTGAGTCAAGAAAATTTTCAATCAGCTTCAGGGCTGATTTTATTGGCGAATACAAAGATTCCATCGGCGTGGGAGACACATGCATTGTCAGATACACAGCAGAAGCCGTTGCGGTTGTGGATGTTGAAGATGTCGGCGAAGACCATGCCGGCAAGGCCTCTGCAATGATAATCCCCAACCCGGCGCTTGCGGGCAGCGCTCTTCTGTGTATCAACTCCGAAACGGAAACCAACGCTACAGTTAATATTTTCAATTCCATAGGCCTGCCTGCCATCAACTCAATACCCGTTACTCTTTCAACCGGCGAAAACAGGATAGGGTTGGACCTGGGCCTACTCCCTGCAGGCGTCTATTATATCGCAGTAAACTTCGGCAACAGGGTGGAAAGGGTGCGATTCGTGAGAATCAGGTGATGTGGCCTTGAAGGGGAATTAAGAATATAATATTAAATCTTTCTGGGTGGAAGCAAGAAGCATTACGTAATCATCGTATATATATGAATCAATTCTCTAAACAATTCTTAAGCCCTTTGCCAGTATCTCATCGCGGGCAAAGTAACTGTTAAGGAATTGTTCTTCCCTGAACGGCAGAGGCGAAATGTCCATAGAAACGTATTTCTTAAATGACTTGAGTTTTACTTTGTCATAGAACCGGTTTCCTTAAAAATCATCGGAAACGAGCGCCAGGTCGATGTCGCTCCACTCGTTACTATTGCCCGAGGCCCAGGAGCCATACAGATAGGCCCGGATGATCCTGTAATTATTCTTTTCGAGGACCTCTATGAATTTTCTTACCTTCTCTAATATGTCAACCGGGATTTCAGCCATTAATTATTTACCAATTATTTAACATACAAAGTAATTATGCTAATATTCAATACTACTATTCTCAAAGAATCTAAAACCTATACAATTTTACTAAATCTAATTAAGTTTTCTTTAATAAAGATGGCTTTGGTACATTTTTTAATATTTCATCCTTTTTATCAATTAATCTTGCACTAAAGTAATGTACTATCATACTTCCATCATCACAATATTCGACTGATTCTTCAAAGGTTTGATATCTAAAATCCTTGCAATCTAATATTTCATTAATTTTCCCATAAATTTGTAAATCGTTGTAAGACCATAAAAAATCAACACCCTTATTTAATGCAATCACATCAGAATCATTTTCAGATTTCTCATTTTTTACCATTTTGGCATATTTTGATAGTCTTGATAAAGCAGGGGCATTAGAATGAAAAAAAATTCTACCAGTTGCTGATCCAACTTGATAAGCAGCTTTGAATATTGATGATTTTCTATCATCCCCATGAAATGCACATAGTGAATCATCTAATTTACAATATAAATCATCATAGTATTGTATAACCGTTCCAATATTGAGAGAAAATAAAAATGGATCAATTCTATTTGCATCTTCAAATATCTTTTTCTGGTGACTAGGATACCGACATTTTAAATTCCTATTAACAACATCTAAGAATTCCTTTGAAACTTTAATATCCTGAAAAATACCATAGTTTTGACAATAATTAAACAGTATTGGTATATTATGTTTACTGTTCCTTTCATTTATGGTTTTCTTATCAAGCCTAACCCCTGATATTTCGAGCTCAATTAATCCTTGTTTTAGACAAGCCTCAATTGCATAACCGAGTAGCATATCAGAAATCTTGCCATGGGCGGCTTTACTGAATAGAAGTTCTCTTCCTGCTAAATAATAATCGAAACGGAAATTATTGAAGTCCATAATAATCATTCATTATTACAACATTCTACAATCCAAATATATATAAAATTGAATTCAAATTTGAATTTTTTACCACTACAAGTTTTCCACAACCCCGCCAAATGAAAAAGCCTTATGGATTTTTTCATTATATTGCCTGTTTGTAAACAGTGATTTTGTAATTTATTGGATGAATCAGATAAATGACATTGAAATTAGTTAAAAGCGAGGCTCCTACCGGCGGCTCGCAGGCATTGGCGGGTTTGAATCCCGAACAGAAGAAAGCAGTGGAGATCATCGACGGGCCTGTACTCGTCGTGGCAGGCGCCGGCAGCGGTAAGACCCGCGTCCTGACACAAAGAATTGCTTACATGATGGAGCAGGGCGTTGCTCCCTGGAACATACTCGCCCTGACATTCACAAACAAAGCTGCCTCGGAGATGAAAGAACGCATCTCGCGCATCGTTGCGCCCGAAGCAGCCTCGCGCGTGTGGGCCGGTACATTCCACTCGGTCTTTGCACGCATCCTCCGGCGCGAAGCTGAAGTCCTCGGCTACAAAAGCAATTTCTCCATCTATGACACAGACGACTCCCTCAGCGCCATCAAGAAAGTAATGGCAAGGCTGAATATCACAACCCAACAGGTTCCGCCGCAGGCTGTCCGCTCCCGCATCTCATGGGCCAAGAACCGGATGATGACCTGGCAGGCATACTCCAACTCCTCCGATTCAATGGCCGACAAGAAGTCGGCGCTGATCTACGAGAACTACGAGAAATACCTCTTCTCAAACAACTCCATGGACTTCGACGATCTGCTCATCAACATGATTAATATGCTCAACTCCTCGCAGCCCGTGCTCGAGAAGTACCAGAACATGTTCAAATACATACTCGTCGATGAATACCAGGACACGAACAGGGCACAGTTCACCGTGCTCAATATGCTCGCAGCAAAACACAGGAACATCTGTGTCGTCGGCGACGACGCCCAGAGCATCTACCGCTGGCGCGGCGCCGAAATCAAGAACATACTCGATTTCGAAAAGATATACTCCGGGCTGAACATCGTCAGGCTGGAACAGAACTACAGATCGACGAAAACCATTCTTGCCGCCGCCGACTCAGTCATCAAGAGAAACTCGAAACAGATACCCAAGACACTGTGGACCGACAACGAGGAAGGCGACAAGATTGAGATCATCAAAGGTAAGGACGACCGCAACGAAGCCGAAAAAATCGTCAACAAGATGGTCGGGATGATGAAAGACGGCAGCCGACAGCCCCGCGACTTCGCCGTCCTCTACAGGACCAACGCCCAGTCCCTGCCGTTCGAGAACTGGCTGCGGGTTTACAAGATACCCTACGTCATCGTCGGAGGCATGTCCTTCTTCAAACGCAAAGAAGTCAAAGACGTCATCGCCTACCTGAAAATACTAATCAACCCATACGACAGCGAGTCCCTGCTCAGGGTAATCAACGAGCCTCCGCGCGGTATCGGCGCCACATCCCTGAGCCACATCACCAATTTCGCGGCTGAGAACGGCATCTCCGTCTATGAAGCCTTCGGGAAAGCAGGCATGATTCCTGACCTGAAAGCCAAAGCCATGAATTCCATCAATGAATTCACAGGTATGCTCGATAAATACAGGGAACTGTCCGAACAGCAGGAACCCTCGGAGCTTGCCCGCGACTACATCAACGATACAGGAATGTTGCAGATGTACAACGACCTGGGTACGGACGAAGCCGAAGACCGCATCAACAACATTGACCAGATACTAAACGACATATCCAATTATTTCAGCAATTACAACAGCCTGAACGAAAGGCTCGACAAAGCCCTTAACGAAAACACGGACGAAACCGGCGAGCTGAAGAGGCTCGGCTTAGACGATTACCTCCAGCAGGTGATGCTCGTTTCCGACGTGGACCAGGCGGACATGACTCATAACCACCTTAAGATAATGACCCTGCACTCAGCCAAAGGCCTGGAGTTCCCCGTCGTGTTCCTTGCCGGCCTCGAGCACGGCCTCTTCCCCATCCAAAGGGCAGACATGCATCCCGACGAGGAGGAAGAAGAAAGGCGACTGTTCTACGTAGGCATTACCCGCGCCGAAAAGAACCTGTACCTCTCCTACGCCGACCGCCGTATGAAATTCGGGGAAGTACAGAACCAGCTTCCCTCGAAGTTCCTTAAGGAAATCGACGCTAAGTGCGTAAAGAATCCCGAGGCTCTTCCCGGCGGCGGAGCAGGCATCAAGATGGCACCGCCTCAGGCTAAACCGCTGTTTTCATCAGGCTCAGGCATACCCAAACCCAGCGCCAACAGGTTCGGAGCAGCGCCGAAGAAGGATAGCTATTCACAGATACCTGCCGGTGAAAATATTGTTTACGATACCGACCTCAACGTAGGAGACAGGGTAAGCCACGCACACTTCGGGTCAGGTAAGGTAATTGCCCTGGCAGGTACCGGAGCCAACAAGCAGGCTCTCGTCGATTTCAAATCCGTCGGCAAGAAGCGCCTGATGGTACAATTTGCAAAATTAGTGAAAATATAGAACAGGAGCAGTTAATGATTGCCCAGCTCAGAGGAAAGCTCATTTACAAATCTTCGACAGAAGCAATAATCGAATGTGGCGGTGTGGGGTTCTCAGTCCTTGTCTCCGTCAACACCTCTTCCCAGCTTGGCGAAGAAGGTACAGAAACCAGGGTTTTTACTGTATTAATTCCCCGCGAGGACTCTCTCACACTCTACGGTTTTGCCGACGAGACCGAAAGGGAAGCCTTCCGCCTGCTCATTTCCGTGTCGGGTATAGGCCCGCGCACAGCCCTTGCTATACTATCCTCGTTAACCGTGGCCGAGCTGCAGGAATACCTCGTCACAAACAATCTTCACGCCCTCCAGAAGCTTCCCGGCATCGGCAAGAAGACGGCGGAGAGGCTTCACGTCGAACTGCGCGACAAGATTGCTAAACTGGGCGTGGTAAGGATCAAGGACGAGACTCCGGTTTTGAGCCTCATCCGCCAGGAAGCCATCGCGGCTCTCGTAACGCTGGGATACAGCCCTGCCATTGCAGAGAAGGCCGTCAGGCGCGCTGTCGAGGAAGATCCGTCGGCTGCGAATAAAGCTGAAATACTTATCAGAAAATCTCTTAAATTTGCAATGAATTAAAAACAATTGAAGATGAAGCGATGATACTGGTAATACCTGAAATACAGCTTAGGGACGGACTCCCGGTACGCTGCATCGGAGGAGCCGCCGACACGGCGGAGATGTATGAATTGTTCAGGAACAATCCCGACAAACTCTGCCAGTTGTGGCGTAGGGAAAACGCCAAGACACTTCACCTCCTCGATTACAACTCTGTTTACGAGCAAAAGCAGGACATTAACTTAGACATCATCAAGTTCCTTGCTTCTACCGTGGACATTCCTTTCGAAGTGTTTGCGTACTTCAACACGGCCGATGAATGCCGTTACCTGCTCGAAAACGGCGTTTACAGGGTAATAATCGACGAACTCATCATCACCGACCCCGATTCCATCAGGGGCCTGATAGGTGAATACACCGCTTCACGCATAGCTTTCAATCTCTGGCTGAAGAACGGTAAAATCTGCTTAGGCAATAAACCCTATGATATATCTGTCTTAGATTATGTGAATGTTGTGAAATCTATCGGAGGGAACAGGATCATATTCGGCGACGAAGAATGGGAGCAGCCGGACAGGCCGATGGACCCTGCAGTTCTCGAAGAGCTGGGAAAGCAGGGTAAAATCCGCATTACCGTCGCCAACGGAGTCAGGGAAGCAAAACAACTTTGGGAATTGAACAGATTGAACCAATTCGGCATCGACTCTGTTATTCTGGGTGAGCCCCTGTACAACAACCATTTCCCCTGCCAGCAGATATGGAGATCGATTGAAGCTGATGTGGAACAGGAGGCTGTAAAGAAAATGAAATGTAAAGTTGAACAATCACAAGGAGACGGAAGCTATGGCCAAGAAGAAGAAAAAGACTTCAACCGGGGACTCGGGAAGTAATAACGGCAATTCCAACCTTAACAGCCTTGTTGTAGTGGACGATCCATTCCTCGCAAAAAGGCTCGTACCCAAGACAGCGCTAAGTGAAATCCAACTCAGGGACAAGCAAAGAGAGCTGATCAATATAATGGATAACAGCGACGTCGTCGTCGTTACCGGCCCCGCCGGCACCAGCAAGACTTTCATAGACTCCTACTACGCCATTCGCAGCCTGCGGGACCACCTCTATGAAAAAGTAATATTCACAAAGCCTGTTCAGGAAGCCGGCGAAAAACTCGGCGCCTTGCCAGGAGACGTGGAAAGCAAGATCGATCCCTACTACGAGAGCTTCCGAATCAGTATGCTCAAGATGATCAAACAGGAGAACCTCGAAAAGCTGCTCGAAAAGAATTACATCGAATTCAGGCCCCTGGCTTACATGCGCGGCGCCACCTTCGACAACACCCTGATGATATTAGACGAGGCGCAGAACGCCGACATCCGCCAGTTGATGCTGTTCATTACCCGTATGGGCCTCGACAGCAAGGTCATCATCTCAGGCGACGTCCACCAGTACGACATCAGGAATTACCACGTGGCCTTCCCGTTTTTCGTCGAGATGGTCAGCGACATCGAAGGAGTGTCGGTCTTCGGCTTCACACGCGAGGACATTGTCCGCAACAAGATACTGATAGAGATTACCGAGCGCTACGAACGGCTGAAAGCAGAGAACAAGCTGCCGAAGAACAAGACGTAAGAGTTTTTATGTTTTTTTAATATTTCAGGATATTCAAAAAGTCAGATGGCTGGCTTCAGAAGATTAATTATGGCTCTTCGCTATTCAGTTTGTGTTTAAAGAGTATATATCATTACGATCATGGGTATTAGCAGCAATAGGTGATCTGATAATAATACAGTAATAAAGCGCTATTACACACCCCCCGACCCCCTCTTGCCAGAGGGGGAGCGTCATGTAAGGTCTTAACCCCTCTAATAAGAGGGGTGGCTGCGGCAGCAGCCGGGGTGTGTCAATTAAGATTTGGATATGTTAATTTGTTTTTTATTCGTTATTTACCCAGTACAAATAGCGAAGGTTCATAATATATGGGGCAGATGAAAAATATGGGGAGAAGAGTTAGATTTATTATTTTCATTGCCACGAGCCAACCCTGTCTGTAATACGATATTATCAACAGATGTTGAACTCCTACGGAGTTCTGAGATGTACTTTTTGTATTATGTTACAGATGTTGAACTCCTACGGAGTTCTGAGAACAGATAGTCTTCTCCAACCCCGTCAGGGGTTGTATGTCTGTAACAATAGGTATCTTGAGTCACTTCCAACCCCGTCAGGGGTTGTATATCTGAAAAACATAATGCGAATGCCTCAATGATTACTGAGTGTCTCAGTACATAGAATTCTTTATCTTTTCAAGGAAGAGAAGGACATAGATTCCTTCAAACTTAAACACAAGTAAAAAATCCTGACTATTCAATTCAATATTTACTTACTGCTTAATCCCTAAAAAATTAATGTGTGCCTATTATATTTCTCACATAAATATTAATAATTTTTTCATCTTTGTTTCTATGTTTGATATTTGTAAGTTTGCATCATGGAAAAGATTGAAACAATAGAGGAATTTTACAAAGAGAAGCTCAACTGGGTTCCTGAGAGCTTAGGCAACGACATCGGCCATTTCAATGTATTCCATCTGGAACCGTACATCGGACGGGAAGCCCGGCCGATACCCTACCGGCGCAGGGATTTCTTCAAAATAACTATGATCGACGGCAATTTCAGGATCAACTATGCCGACAAAGTAATCGATGTTAAAAAGCACGCCCTGCTGTTCTCTAATCCACAGATTCCTTACAACTGGGAAAACACGGACAGCATCAAGGGCGGCTATTTCTGCATCTTTACCCGCGCTTTCTTCCACCGGTTCAGCGACATATTCAGCTATGATGTTTTCCGCCCCGGGGCAATACCCGTCTTCGAGCTGTCCGACGAACAGGCGGAAGAGGTAAAGCTAAGCTATGAAAGAATGTTCAGGGAGATCGAATCCGACTACATGTATAAATATGATGTCTTAAGGACCATCGTAACCGAATTGACGCACTTCGCCCTTAAACTGAGCCCCTCCGCCAATTTGAACAGGGAGCAAAACGGCGCTTCCAAGCGTATCTCGTCGCTTTTCCTGGAATTGCTGGAACGCCAGTTCCCCATCGACGACGCCCACGACAGGATGAACCTGCGTTCTGCTTCCGACTTTGCGAACCAGTTGAACATACACGTAAACCACCTGAACAGGGCTGTAAAAGCCACAACGGAAAAAACCACCTCACAGATCATTACCGAGCGTGTCCTGCTCGAATCGAAAATCCTCCTTAAGGGCTGTTCATGGAACGTTTCAGAGATTGCTTACGCCCTGGGCTTTACCGAAGTAACCCATTTCAACAACTTCTTCAAGAAACATATCCGCATTAGTCCGCTTAAATACAGAAATGTTTGATTTTCGTAATCTATTGTTTGTTATTCGTTATTTTACAGACTGACTTCAGCTTAATTTTGCAAATGAATTATGTCGTTATTTTGAAAAAGGAAGAAAAATATGCAAAAACGAAAACTGGGAAATAGCGGCCTCGAAGTCTCGGCCTTAGGACTGGGCTGCATGGGCATGAGCTATGCCTACGGACTCCCCGGCGACAGGCAGGAGATGATCTCTCTGATCCATTCAGCCGTGGAAATGGGAATCAACTTCTTCGACACAGCAGAAATGTACGGGCCTTTCCGCAATGAAGAACTTGTCGGCGAGGCTCTCCAGCCACTCCGGGACAAGGTGGTAATTGCAACAAAATTCGGCTTTAATATCAGGCCTGACGGCAGTCCTCAATGGGACGGCATGAACAGCCGCCCCGAACACATCAGGAAAGTGGCCGAAGCCTGCCTTAAAAGGCTGCGCATCGAGACGATCGACCTGTTCTACCAGCACCGCGTCGATCCCGCCGTGCCGATCGAAGATGTTGCAGGTACGGTAAAAGACCTTATCGGCGAAGGTAAAGTAAGATATTTCGGCATGTCTGAAGCCGGAGTGGAAACGATACGCCGCGCACATGCCGTGCTGCCTGTTGCAGCCCTCCAAAGCGAATACTCGCTGTGGTGGCGTGAACCGGAGAAAGACATCCTGACCGCAGTCGAAGAGCTGGGAATAGGTTTTGTGCCGTTCAGCCCGCTGGGAAGAGGATTCCTTACAGGTAAGATCGACGAAAACACAGAATTCCTTACAACCGACTTCCGTACAACATTGCCGCGCTTCACTCCCGAAGCCCGCAAAGCCAACCTTGCGCTGGTCGATGTAATTAAGGACATCGGCGCAAAAAAGAATGCGACTCCGGCCCAGATAGCCCTTGCCTGGCTCCTCGCACAGAAGCCCTGGATTGTACCGATACCCGGCACAACAAAGCTGTCCCGTTTGAAAGAAAACATCGGCGCTGTTGACCTGCGGCTTACTGCCGGAGACCTCAAAGAGATCGGTGAAGCCCTCTCCAACATTGCCATCGTTGGCAGCCGCTATACGCCGAGGCTGGAACAGACAACAAAGAAGTAAAATTAATCCTGATAGTTAAGAGAATGTAGTAACATATTATTGGAAAATCATGAGTAAAAAAGTATTGATATTATCTGCCAGCCCCAGGAAAGGCGGCAATTCAGACATTCTATCCTCCCAGTTCGGCTTGGGTTC
Source organism: uncultured Hyphomicrobiales bacterium (assembly GCA_964634885.1). Lineage (GTDB taxonomy): Bacteria > Bacteroidota > Ignavibacteria > Kapaibacteriales > UBA2268 > DAINRZ01. The sequence continues at coordinate 35,707 of CAZWLN010000017.1, forward strand.
ACAAGAGGCGGGACACGACACTGAGAATATTTTCTTCAGGGAGAAAAACATCAATTACTGTACCGGATGCGGTTCGTGCTTTAAAACAAAAAAAGGCTGCGCCCAAAAGGACGACATGGCCGGGATCCTGGAGAAAATGATTGCAGCAGACGTGATTGTAATGGCAACACCCGTGTATTTCTATACGATGTGTGCACAGATGAAGACTCTGATCGACAGGACATGTGCACGCTATACAGAGATTAAGAATAAAGACCTCTATTACATTGTTACCGCTGCCGACAATAATATACAAGCCATGCAAAGGACCATCGAAGAATTCCGAGGTTTTGCCTCATGCCTGAAAGGGACTAAAGAAAAAGGTATAATATACGGAACGGGCGCCTGGGACCCAGGTGAAATTAAAACAGGCCATGCCATGAACCAGGCTTATGAGATGGGTAAAAACGCCTGATTCCCATTATTTTATTATCCTTAATGGAGTTATATTATGTTTAATTTTAATTTTTACAATCCTACCCGGATCATTTTCGGAAAAGACAGGCTCGACGTAATAGATGGCCTTGTCCCGGCAGACGCTGTAGTACTGGTAACCTACGGTGGCGGCAGCGCCGTAAGGAGCGGCCTGACTGCCAAAGTGAAATCGGCGCTCGGTTCCAGGACGGTTCACGAATTCGGTGGAATCGAACCCAACCCGAAATTCGAAACTTTAATGAAAGCGGTGGAGATTGTACGGAGCAGGGACATCGGCTTCATCCTTGCCGTCGGAGGCGGCTCCGTCATCGACGGCTCAAAGTTTATTGCCCTCGCATCCAATTACAAAGGCAATGCAGCCGACCTGTTGAAATTCGGACTGATGCCGGTACCGTTGAATGTAGTGGAAAAGGCAGTACCCTTAGGAGCAGTATTAACGCTGCCGGCTACGGGTTCGGAAATGAACCAGGGTGCAGTAATCAGCTACGGAGACGGCAAATTCCCGGTTATGTGCGAATTAACTTTTCCCCAATTCTCGATACTCGACCCGGCACTTACATTTACTCTTCCTGCAGTACAAGTCGCTAACGGCATTGTGGACACTTTTGTCCATACGACGGAACAATATATTACATTTCCTGTAGATGCAAGAATACAGGACCGTATGGCGGAAGGTATCCTTCAGACACTGATCGAGATCGGTAAAACGACAATCGACGAGCCGGAAAACTACGATGCTCGTGCAAACCTTGTATGGAGTGCAACGATGGCTTTGAACGGACTGATTGGCACCGGTGTTCCGCAGGACTGGGCAACCCACATGATCGGCCATGAACTGACGGCGCTGTTCGGCATCGACCACGGACAAACCCTGGCAATCATCTGTCCTGCCCTGCTCGAAACCAGGAGAGAACAGAAGCGCGCAAAATTAATGCAATATGCCGAACGTGTCTGGAATATCACAGTCGGCAGCGAAGACGAAAGAATAGACCAGGCAATCCGTAAAACGAGGGAATTCTTCGAAAGCCTGGGCATAAGGACCCGCCTTTCAGAGTACGGCATCGACAGAAGCAGGATAGAAGCAATCGTCGAACAACTCAGGTCTCACGGATTGACGGCGCTGTCCGAAACCCGGGACATCACACCCGAAGTCAGCAGAGAGATACTTGAGAAGGCATTCTGAAACCGGCCTCATCAAGAGCCAGGCATTACAAATTACAAGTTTAAAGGTGGGAGACAGTAACGGCTTCCACCTTTTGTTATTTCTACTGAATGATGCAACTCCCAAAACCTGATGAACACTAAACAAAGCGCAGAAAACTCATTTTCCGTCATTATCATTTTATGCCGTCACTGCAATCATTCCGGAAGGAGTGCCGTACATTGTGGGATTAGTAATCCCAAGGATTCAGTCCGTTAATACTGCATTATGTATTTGTCAATAATACGATGTAAAATGATAAATGAGCAATAGGGAAATTTCTGAAAATATTAAGTAAGAGCTATCGTTAAATTTGTTAATTTATACTTTTGAGTATATATGTTTTAATATGTATTATAATTTGCTATATTTTATATATTCAAATAAAATGAAGAATAAATACTATCCGGTTTTCAATAATGTTAAGATTGTAGTATCTGCTGTTACGAAATTCCGAATAGTACTCATGGATAGTAAAATAAAAAAAATTAACAGGGGAAATAACAATGAAATTTTCATTTATACTATTTTTTATTATTCCGTTAAGTTTATTTTCGCAAAATCAAGGCATTTTACCCATCCGTAACACGGTCGAAGGGAAACGATCTTTTGATGACCTGACATTGTACTATGAAAAAGACAGTGTGCCTGATTACAAAAAAGCTGTCAATGACCTGAACTCCGAAGATGATTCGATACGAAAAAGCGCATCTGAGTATATTTATTCTTTATTTGAGCAATCATATAAAGACGAAAAGAATGGGAGAAGCGAGTGGGTTAAGATGCCGTTTTTCAATGAGACATGGGAGTCCAGAGCATCAAATTTCAGGGGAGATCTGGCAAGATACTGCGCGAATAATGCCTCGTCTGCCGCTATCCTTGAATCCGCAAATTGGCTCATATTTGAGGACTACAATGAAAATAACAAGTTAGAGGGTATGAAGCTGGTTCAAAAAATAATTGCACCGGAATCGGACAAGATATTAGAAAAAATCATTAAGCATCCGGAGATAGATTATAAAATAGTCGCCCGGGCAATCACCGAAGCTGCCGACAGGCAATTATCCCATCTTTACCCGGATATTGAAAAGCTTCAGAATCATTACAGCAAAAAGATTCGGAATGCAGTTAGGGATAATGCTTTAAAATTAAATCTGAAGATTGCGGATTTCGACCCTCAAAACTCTATAACCCCCTGGCTTAACGAGCAATTTAACGTCATTTACAGAATGATTTTGGATGAAGTGCCGACTGATGCGAAATTCGTAAACTATGTACGCAGTTCAGATTCTACCAGGAAAGAAGAAGTGTATGAAACCGGTTACCTTTTGAAGGAGGATTCATTATACTACCGGGTGTTAGATTGTTCCGGCCAGGTTTCTCTTCTGAACAAAGAAAAAACATTGGTATTTGAAACGACTCTGGAAGCAGAAGCAACAAAAATAGTTGAGAGAACCGGAAGTTGGAATCAAAAAATGTTTTATTCCTATTACGAAGGCGAATTATTTGTCCGTCAATTAACAATTGCAGCCTGGTGCTACCATTATGGGTTAACGAAGGAAGCAGCATCCATCATTGTCGGCATTATCGATGCAGCGGGGAGCAACGCTGACTTTTCCAGTCTTATAAAGAACTGTTTCGGGAATTTATATCATAATGAGATGCTAATTGCATTTTCATATAAAAGGGATTACAACAGGGCCGTAACCTATGCAGAACATCTCTCGGGAAATGATTTTTCGGGTTTTAATTATCAATCCAGAGCCGTTGAATTGGCAAACCAGTTAAAGCATCGTACCGAGGATTTCACGACATTAGTACTGCCGGACAAAAAAGGCTGGGATTCATTGAAATTAATCCTCCCAAGGTATGAACAAATTGCTTATCTTCTAAAAAGGCTGCGCCTGCTCAACTGCCATCAATACTCCCAACCCGGCGGCATCAGCTATTCCGAACCACAGACAATGAAATTGAACTCAGGCATGAATGATATGAATAGTTTTTACCGGGACATAAATGATAGTGCTTTACAGGTAATAAATCCATATAGTGAATTGATTAAAATGAAACTGGGTATAGGGGAATTGAAATATCTTGTCCCGCTTATTGCCGACTCAAGTTTTATTCTGTCATACAGCTATCACCGTTCATTCCATTCCCAAAGAATTCTGTACAGGGTAAGCTGGGTAATAGCAGATTTGTTGTTCAGGATTTCACATAAGGACCTCGCAGATCTGGACAATTTTGAAATGCTTGACAATAGCGGCAGAAAAAAGAAAATCGACAGTGTACTGCAATGGTGCGAAGCAAATAAAAACAAGACCGGAAAAGAACTCAATATTGAAATCATGCAAACCACAAAAAACTGGAGGGAATTTGAAACTTGCATGAATGTTGGGCTTCGGGATTCATGCACATCGATGATACCAATACTTATTCAGAGAATTAACGATTTTTCCGACAACAGTTGGCCGTCCTGCAAGGGCAAAATAGCCGGATCAGTGTACCGTTTAAGTTCGGAAGGACAGGTTGATATTGCACGGAAATGGCAGGATTCGTCAGACGAGTGGGTCAGGTTGTATTCATCATTAATACTTTTGAAATATGGTGATTCGCAGAATCTTGAGGGAATTAATACTCTGAAGAAAGTACTGGTACAATGCGACGGTACAACATGGTATCCGGAGGCCGTACCGGTATTGATCAATCTTCACAATCCCGAGGCATTTTCATTAGCCGAAGGTATCATCAATGCAAGACTATTCAAGAGTTATTTTGATGGGCCCTATTACCGGGACATACTGAGAAAGTTGTTCCTGGCCGGCAGCCGGAAAGTATTGGAATTTATGGTTAATGGATTAGAAAATACAGATATTGATAATGGAAAGACAGCAGCTGATCCCAGCATAACTTTATTGAAAAGTGACGAATTTGCCTGTGTTGCCTGGGACTGGCATGCAGAGGAAACAGAATACGACATTCATTGGCCGGTTGACAAAAGAATTGAGATATGTAACAGCTGGAGTAAATGGCTGCAGGAACAGTTCCAATTAATCAAGGAAGGTAAACCTCATCAAATCAAAACATCATTCGATGTTGTCGGGAAACCTGTTGAGTACGTTGATACTCCATAGCTAATTTACTCTGGCCATTATGGAATTGTAGCTGTCTAAAAAACAATTAGACTCATACGGCGAAATATGGAGTAAATTAATTACATGCTTCCGGTCTATGTAAAATTTGCCATTTCCCTTAAATTAATTTAAAATATTAACGATTATATAAAGAATAATTAATAAATTAAGAGTTATGGAAAACGGCACAAAAGAAATATTGTTGGACATACTGGACCACATAGCCTTCATCGAAGAAGAGCTGCAGGGGTTTGCTTTCAACGATTACCGCACCGACAGGAAGAAGAAAATCCAGATTGTGGACAGCTTTTCTTCCATCATAGAATGCATCAACGAACTTCCCGACGACATGAAAAAACAGTCTGAGCCTGTGCCGTGGAACGACGTCATCGAACTGGTCCTCAAATTCAACAACATGGACTTCGGCATCGATGAATCGCTGGTATGGAAAGCAGCAAAGATCGAGCTCAGGCACCTTCGCAAACTCCTCGACGCCACTTATTTCGGCAGGGAAAAGTCTCATCTTTCTTAATAGTTTGGAGTGTGGAGTGGTGGCTGGTGGTGGTGACCGGTTCAAAGAGTGAGGAGTGGCTACTGGTAGGCAGTGATTGGTGGCTGGTGACCGGTTAAAAGAGTTAGGGGTGTGGAGAATTACGAATTACGAATTACGAATTACGAATTATGAATGACGAATGAGTGGAGTGAGTGTTAATTACGAATGACGAATTACGAATGACGAATGAAAAATGTAGTGTTATAAATTGATTGAAATGATATTTATAAATAAGAATTAAATAATAAAGTATTGTTAATAGTTATCTGAAGATGCTATGAAGGGTAACAACGTCATTCAGAAAAAGAGTTTCGATTTTGCTGTCAGGGCGGTTAATGCGTACAAGTATTTAATTGAAAATAAGAAAGAGTATGTTTTGTCTAAGCAGTTTCTCAAGGCGGCAACATCGATAGGCGCAAATATTGAAGAAGCGGAAGGGGCACAGTCTAAAGCTGACTTCCTGGCAAAAATCAGTATTGCATATAAAGAAACAAGGGAAACAGGATACTGGCTCGAACTTTTGGAAAAATCCGAACTGATAGAATTTGACTATCAGCAATATCTCGCTAAAGTCCGGGAATTGATACAAATCCTTTCTTCAATAACAAAAACACTTCTATAATTATCAAGAAAAAAGCAACCAACCACCAGCAACCAGCAACCAACCACCAGCAACCAGCAACCAACCACCAACAACCAACCACCAGTAACCAACCACCAGTAACCAACCACCAACCACCAGCAACCAACCACCAGTAACCAACCACCAACCACCAACAACCAACCACCAGTAACCAGCAACCAACTCCTAACTATTATTTCAATATTACCCTAATTTTCCTTATTTTTAACCTGTGTAAGTATATCGATTTAGAATTGAGTAAAAATAAGGATATAATTAGTGAAGTTTATCCCTGAAATACCGTTCTTTTTGATTGTCGTGCTGATGAACGTGTACAGGGCGTTCGGCCCTACAGGAAAAAGGAAGCCTGCACTGGAACCAGCCGAAGAAAGCAGCCTTATGCTTGCAATTAAAAACGCCAAAGACATCGAAAACGTCAGAGTGGAGTTCAACACACTCTACAACAGCCTCTGCAACAAGCTCTGGTCCAAGCTCTACAAGAAATTCATCCCCCCTCTCGACATAGAAACACTGAAGGACGTTTTCCAGGAAGGCTGGCGCAAAGCCCTCGAAAAACGCGGTAACTTCATCGAAGGAAGCAATGTTTATAATTGGATATACACCATTCTGCACAACACTTCGATAGATTTAATACGACGCGAAAAAAATCCTGAGGCTAAGTTTGAAAATTTCAGCAGCTTATCCGTAAATAGGGATGAAGATAGAGACGATGTAGGAATCCTGGCAAGAATGCCCTCGGATGAAACATCGATAGAAGACGAGATAAATACAAAGGAGGTGCTGGCCTTAATAGAAGAAGCGATTGAGGCAATCAAAGACGAAACTGACAGAATGCTGGTGAAGATGAGGCTGTACGAAGACGCAAAATACGGCGACATTGCAAAACAGACCGGCATCCCGATTGCCACCATCCATTACAGGATTGACAAGGCCATGGGTGAAATGAGAACAAAATTGAAGAAAGTTATTTATAATTAATATAGATTGTTATGGAAACAAATAACGATAACGGAATTGCCAGGGAGAATGAAGAGCTGATCGAACGGCTTGCCGGAATCATCCGAAAGGATAAAGAAAGCAGGGCCATCGATGCCATGGTAAGCGAAGCAGTAAACGCCACCGACTTCTCTTCAATCCCTGTCGGGGAACAGGTGTACAGTCCCTACAGGTGGGTAAAATATGCCGCTGTAGCTGCTGCCGTCATCGTCCTGGGAGTCTTTGCCGTCAGGATGGTTAACGAAAACAGGAAGGTTACTTCAAAAAGTGAATCGATTGCCATGGATGAGAGAAACAGCGTCCAAAGCCATTCATCCGAAGAAGCGCCTGTTGCCGAAACAACCATTGACAGCACGACAATTGCAATGGCAGAACAAGAACCCGAAATGGAAGCCGTACCCGGAGAACCGGCACAACCCAAATCTTCACCCGCCTCTCATGACGACGAAGTAATTGCTATGGCCGAATCCTCCGATCGGACGGAAATGTCCATCAGGCCGCCCTCACCTCCGGCTTCTTACGGTACAGGTGTCGAAAACATCAAGGAAAAGAAAAGCAGCGACAGGTTTGTCCAAACGGCTCCCTCGATATATGACAATAAATCCAACAAGCTCAAGCCGACGACTGAAAGCACCAGCAATTACGCCCTGTCTTCAAAACCCGGCTCCGTTAGTCCCGGTAAATACAGCAATATGGCTGACAGCCAGGTGGCAAACATTGACATGCCTGATTTAGCCAAGATGGATAAGAACATGGCAGAGGAAGAAGGCGGGACAAGGTCCCTTAATTTCAACGCCCTGTCCATGAAAACGCCGGCAAAGAACGAGATTTCACAGTACATCATCAAGGTAACCGACACCGACATCGACGCAATTAAAAACAAGGTAATCGGTGTACTGCAGTCCTTCGGCTTCGGCAACCTGAACGTAAGCGAAAAAGAGTATTACATCGAAATCAAGACACCGGCTGCACAGGGCTATTCCAACAACCTACAGAAGAATGTAGGATACAGCATCGAAGTGAAAATCAACAATACACCCCTGAATAAAAACATCAACGTCAAATTGCTGAACTTAGGCATCGACAGCAGCAATCTGCTGAAGAAGATCAGCGCTCCCATCGAGGACTTCTTCAATAAAAGCCTGAAAAGTTCCCTGAACACGAAGTTGAATAAATAAGGCCGGGACTATCGACAGAGCTTTTACCCCGATACATGATGGTTGTAAAGAAGCAGTATTATTCTATTATTTCGTAGAGACGCAAGGCCTTGCGTCTCTACTGGTGCGGCTTTCCGGTGTTTTGGATGAGATAATTGAGCGCCCGGTGCGCTTTACCCCCACCTCAATCCTCCTCAAAGGGAGGACTTCAAGAACTGCCTTGTTTCTTTCTCCTTCCCCTTGGGGAATAATTCCCCTTGGGAAAGGCCGGGATGGGGTAGTCAAGTTCATCAAGTTCGTAAAGTACATCAAGTTTATAAAGTAAAGAAAATAGAAAAGCAGAATTGAAGGTTCTTTTCTCCTTCCCCTTGGGGAATAATTCCCCTTGGGGAAGGCCGGGATGGGGTGGCTGTATGTACCTTTCAATTACAACTTACCCACTACAAATAGCGAAGGTCCAAAATTTATCTAACTTACAATTCTAAGGCAGCTCTCTCTGCATTCCGGACCTATACGATCAACCCGAAGGTCAGGGCACAGGCTGAATGGCACTGGTTGCCGCATTCCGGTTTGGGGCCGTATTTCTCCCTTCCCAGTTCCCTGGCAGCGTGTAAATTGTCGGTGTCCATGATATTGCAGGCAGGACGGCCTCTCTCAAGGCAGGGATAGTATATCTCCCCTGCCGGGGACACTACCAGCATCGTAAATGGCTTGCAGGTGAATGTTTTCAGGTCGCGCATATACTCGAGGTACCGTAACGATCCGTAGATTTTCCTCCTCTTCTTCTTTTCGCCAATCAGGAAGTCATAGAACCTCCGGTATGCTTCGTTACCGTACAGGCTGTGATGGGCTTTAACCCCCATCAACTGCGGACAGGCTGCAAATTCGAAACCCGACTTCATAGAAAATTCATAAACATCATACAGGTCTTCGATGTTCTCCGGAGTTACCACCGATGAGATGACAATGTCCGGCCCGGACGCCCCGGCTTTTGACTTCAGGGAAGCAGCCAATAGTATATTAGACATAACTTTGTCGAAGGTCCCTTCAGCCATTCCCCACATTGCCACGGACTTCGCCGGGTTCAGCGTGTCTAAGCTGAACACGAGCGAATCGACAGAATCCATTATTTGTTCCTGGTAATCATCGAAATAATAGCCGTTAGTGGTAAACACAAAATTGCTGAATTTCAGCTTCTTAATCATTGGCAAAAGCTCACCAATCCCTTCATACTGCAGGGGCTCGCCGCCCGTCAGCACAAAATAGCCGGCATACTGCCTGATCCGCCGGATTATCCCATAGGCTTCGGCAACGGTAGTCCTGACTTCAGGCAATTCGTAATAGGGCTTTCCGGAACCGTCGCTGCAGTAACTGCACCTGAAGTCGCAGGAATAATTGAGGTAATAGACGGCAATGAAGGGGTACCAGCGTTTCTGCCCCGGTACGAACCTGTTGTAAAGATATTTGGAGACAATATTCATAACACTAGAAAATTAAGGGAATGAACCTGTATCTCACTTTCTTCATATACTGACGGTAGTCTTCCTGCTCCGAGAGGAAACGCTCCTCGAGGACGGCACGGTATAGGTAACAGCCGATCGACAGCGCCAGGAGCACAATCGACAGCCAGTTGAAATGGCTCACGGCAAAACCGATCCTCAGCAGGATGTCGGTGCCGTACATGGGATGGCGAACGAAAGAATAGAGTCCTGTCGTTTTTACTTCCCTCACAGCAATCATTATCCCGAAACTGCGCCCTAAATTGATGATCGTGAAGACTCCGAGAATATTCGAAGTGAAGATGATGATGTTCGAGATCATTTTTTCTGTCTCGCCGCCGGTCTCGGGCAGCCAGACAAAAATGACTCCCGAAAAGAAGGCCGTCAGGGCAATGAACTGGTGTAAGGCGTTGTCGTCGATCCTTTTGTGCTGCCTCCTGATTAAAATGAAAATAATCAGTACCGTCGTTTGAATGGTATATGAAGCAAGAGTGAAGTCAACAGTCCCCTGCCTCATCGAAGTGTACAGCTTGAACGCAGCAAAGAGCAGGAAATTGACGGCAATGTAAATATTCATGATCAGAGAGCCGTTCTTTTTCAGGAAAGCAGTAAGCTTGTCAGGGCCTGCATTATTCATAGGTCAGTTCCTTACAGGTATATTCTTAATCGATTCATAGAATGCTTTGATATTGGAAATTTTATTCCTGTCGTACATCAGGGACTCGATGGCGCCCCGGCAGCTCGTCCAGCAGTTGGCGCAGCGGTTGTTTTCGTGCATACCGAGGAGTTTCTCCCTGAGGTCCGTCATGTCGTCGGTGAAAATGTTCCCGACAGGGCTGTCCAGCCTGTCGATGCAAAGTGAGACATCGCCCCGGGAACCGATATTGAACAGGTTCCTGCCGGCATAGCAGGGACTGATGCCGCGTCCGTTGCTGAAGGATTCGGTAAACCTGGAAATATAGCCGGGAATTACAACAAATTCCCTGTATTTTTCTTTCAGCTTGAGCAGGTGGAGGCTTATGTCTTCATCGCTGGCATATTTTTCTTTCTTCCCCCTGCTGTCGCTGTAAAGTGTTACGAGATAGGTAATGCCGATCTCCCGGGCAAGCCTTATGAGCGGCTCGATGTCAGCGATGTTATCATCCATGACGACGGAAATCAGGTGTATTCTCTGGTGGGGCTTCGTCCGCGAGGCTTTCAATATCCTCAGGGCCTGAACCGCCCTGTCGTATGCTCCTTCTTTACCTCGCTGTTCGTCATGTTTCCGTGGGTCTGCATAGTCGATGGAAATGCTGATCTCATGCAGCCCGGCGTCGAACATATTCTTCGCCAGTTCAGGCGTAACGTACCAGCCGTTGGAAATCATCACCGGAAAATTATTCTTAGCCAGCACCCTGATGATCTCGAGAATATCATTGTGCAGTAGAGGTTCGCCCCCGCCGAGGGAAACGATCATCGGGTTCAGCGCCTTCAGTTTATCTGCAATTATCTGTATCTGCTGCAGGGAGAGCCTCGGAGCATCATTGTACTCTTCCTTCCAGAAGTCGCATATTTTGCAGCGGAAATTACATTCATAGAGCAACTGAAGGTTGAGGTGTATCAGTTGTTTTCTAATGGTAGCCCAGGTAAACCTGATGCCTTTCGAATCTACCTTTAGCATTGTCGGTTCATTTTAAGTTAAAAATATTCTGGCTGCACATCGGCACGAGCTTGCCGTCCTTCTTCGGATAGGGATTGCAGCATTTGACCAGCCTGCCGAAGTCGAAATTGTAAATATCCATGAAATGATGGATAAAAATCGCTTTCATGTTCTTCATGCCGATATTCAGTGCATTCTTACGGTTGAAACCGCAGGAATCGAGTTCACAGATGACGTTCTTAATTCTTTTCAGCACATTGTCATTCAAATTGCTGCTGTCTGCTGCCGACCACAATTGGTACACACGGTCCTTCATTGTCCTCATCCCTTCGGCGTCTAATCCGGGAAGTGTCTTGTTGGCAATTGTGTCGAGGTAGTCCCCGACACCGAGGAAATCCTTCAAACTGTAAAACTGCCCCTCGCCGGCATTAAGGTAATAGGACAAAGCAAAACAGGAGTAATGGGAACAGGGCAGCGGGTTAAAATCTTCCTTTTTAATATATTTACTTCTGCCAAGTTCCCGGACAACGTCGGGAATTGTCAGGCGGTGGACCTCAGGGTCGAACCCGAGGGCGCTGCCGGAAAAGGCAATCGGCTGGTACATCAGGGATAATGCACGCGATTCGAAGAAGAAGTCGGCAATTGCCGCTATTTCCGTTTCGTTGATGTTTTTGGCAACGGTAGCCACAAGGGAATAATTAATGCCCTCATCTTCCATCATCCTGATCAGGCTGAGTTTATCCGCGGCCATATCCCTGCCGCGAAGTTTTGAATAGGTTTCAGGGCAAAATCCGTCGAACTGCAGCGCGGCAATCGTTCCCGTTTCCCTGAAGAACTGCCTCAGTCCCTTGTCTTTCAGGAGGCTCATCCCGTTCGTCGATACCGTTATTTGTGTAACGCCTTTGTCCGCCGCATAGCCGACAAAATCGCGCAGGCCCGGATGGAGTGTGGGTTCGCCCCCGCTGATGTTGAGTACATCTAAGTTCTTTTCGGTAGCTGCAAGTTCATCGAGCATATTCCGGAAATCGCGGTCAGTCATCTCCTCCAGGTCGCTGAAATCTTTCAGGCAGACGGGGCAATTCATGTCGCACCTGTTCGTAATCTCGACTACCGGAAGGCAGGTGTGCTGTTGGTGCTCAGGGCAAAAACCGCATGAATCCGGACAGCCCCCGAATTCAGTAGTATTGCTTTTAAGCGGGTATTCCCGCGGCTTGATGTATGACATACTGTCCTTAAACCACTGTTCGTCGGTTGACAGAAGCGTCCTGGAAAAGGAATGGTCAGGGCAGAACTTCTCGAGCCAGGCCTTGCCGTCCTCGCCGGTGATCCGTGCCGGGACCTTCTTCCTGCATACGTTGCACAAGGATTGTGTATGTAAATAAACATGCTTCAAATTAATCACCTAATCTTTGTTTGTATATCTGGCCCTGATTTGCTCCTGGCTGACAATGTTTTCATCTTCGCTGCGAAAGATGGTGCTGCCGAGTTTCACAAGGGCATTTTCGCCGATGGTAACACCGGCCCTGATGAACGAGAAACCGCCGACAACCGCTCCCTTACCGATCCTGACTCTTCCCACATGATAGTGCACGCCGTCGTTGTCGTGTACGAACAGCTTCGAGCCCCAGCCGAGAATGGCATAGTCGCCCACTTCGACGAGACGCGGGAACTGTACGTCGATAATTACATCGGGAGCAATAAAGACGCCTTTGCCTATCCTGACCCCTATCAGCCTGTACAACAGCACCTTCACGGGAGAATAATCGATGAACTGGATGATCCTGGCAAAGCAATGCCTCAAATAGAAAGCAGGAGTTTTCAGGCCTGGAAATATAACCTTGAACGGGACTGTTCTCCGTTTTTCCAGGTCGCCGTCAACGGGAATTTTAATGTATGGTTCCTCACTGTCAAGGAAGGCCCTGAATTTCTCCCTCCATATTTTAAGTTCTTCTTTATTCATACTCTAAAAACTATATTCTTCATTGTTAATGTCAAAGTCAATATCCTTCAAACCGGTATTCACCTTCATATTCGAAAAAGTGTATGATTCGAGGAGCTTTTTGTCCCAGTCGTAGATGTCGAATTTTACAGGCAGGACTAAGCTCTTGTCGATATAAATAAAAATGGTGGCAGCGAAGAAACCCATGCCGGACGGGAACACAGCTTTAAAAAGCATGGTATTCCTGCCGCTGACGGTAGCGTCTTTCAGGTATTCGATTTTTCCTACCTTCAGTTTTTTTGCATTCTGGAGATTCTTCTTCATCAACTGGATGGTAAAACCCAGGTCGGACTCGAGGATGGAATGGCGGTTGTCTTTCATCGCAAGTGTACCCTTGGGGTCCAGGTCGAAATTCTTTACATTCAGTAGCCCTCCGAGATGGCTCTTGATCTTGTTGTTGTATTTCTTTCCGGCGTAAATCACTTCCATACCGGCCATGGAGCCTTCAGTCCATTTCATGTAGTAATTATTGGACTTCCGGTGTTTGTACGTTACGTTTTTCCAGCTTACATAGTCTCCGTCAACCAGTTCCTTTTTAGCCATAGTACACGTGTAGTCCCTGACCTGGGCGTACTTTGCCTCGACGACGGTCATAAGGCTGTCGAGGTCATAGGCCTGCAAATTTACCGACAGCGCGGGCGCCATCAGCGCTAATAATAACAAAAAATAATAATTTCTCTTTTTCATAATTCTTCTACCCAAAACCTTGGGTCCTCCTGTCTGTATAAAAGATTATATGAACACGCGGGTATCATCCTTCCGTTTTCGTCCGGAACGATGTCTCCGCACCTGCTGACTCTGTCGATGTCGAAATTGTCCTCATCCATGTGCGGATGAATGTATATCATCTTGAAGTGCCTTTCAATATACTCCGCCCGTTGTGCAGCAGAGACCTCACGGTCTGCCGGATAGAGCGTACCGACCATGTCCCTCAGTTTCCTGACGACGGCGTCGTCCTCACCCAACGCCCACAATTCGTTGATGCCGTTAAGGAATTCGGCGGAGTAATCGAGCGCCGGATTGATGAAGTATGACTCCGAGGATTTCCCGATCAGTGAATCCCTGCTCAGGATCTTCCTCAGCGGTATCAACGCCCCGTCCGTCGAGAAATAGTAAGCTACGGAATAGCACATTGGATGATAGGAAGCGAGAGGAAAGAAATCGCCCGGGCTGAATTCTTCCTTTTCCGAAAGGAAATTCTCAACTTCGTCGATGGTAATGTGGACACGGGGTTTAAAATTACTGCCGTTGAAGCCGGTATAAGTCATATTCTGTATTGTCAGGCTCCTGACGAACTCCTTTTTAAGATACTCCGAAGCAATGCCGGCAATATCCTTTTCGTTGAGGCCTTTCACCGCTACAGACAATATGGTTACGGGAATATCCAGTTCTTCGAGGTACTCGAGGGCCTGCAGTTTCTGCCTGACAATATCTTTGCCGTAGATTACCTTACTTGTCCCGGGCGTAAGCGTGTCAAGCGACAGCACAAGCTGTACGCCGGCATCCTTAATCCTCTTTGCCATATCTTTATCTTCGGCAATTTTCAAGCCGTTGGTATTCATTGTAATTCGTTGAATACCCTCATGCCTGCAGGTATCGATGATGTCAAAAAGGCCGGGATGGAGCGTAGGCTCACCGCCGGTCAGGTTAATCAACTGGACACCGCCTGACTGCCGGACAATCTCATTGATAATTTTCTTCGTTTCATCGACAGTTTTGTAATACCTGGCGTCCTGCCTGTTGTATGTGAAGCACTTTGGGCAGTCGAGATTGCAGTCGTTTGTAATCGAGAACACCGGCAGGGCAATGGCGTTCGAGTGCCATTGGCACAGGCCGCAGTCCTTCGGGCATCCCTGTTCCGACGGTTTCTTTTCCTTTGGCTCGGGGAATGTCTTGTAAAGATTCATCCGATCCATATACCACTCAAAATCCGAGGCAATGATCACCGACTGTACACCGTGCCTGGGGCACATCCTCTCGAGAAAGACTTTTCCGTCGCGGGCAACAATTCTGGCGAGTTCCGATTCATTGCACTGCCTGCAAAAAGCCAGCGTCGAACTGATAAACACTTCCTTTGCCAATTAAATTCCTCCGTCAACAAAAATGTTCTGGCCATTGATGTAGGAGGCCTTCTCCGAAGCAAGGAAAGAAACCAGCTCTGCAACATCCGCGGCTTTGCCTGCCCTGCCTGCGGCACAGTGGCTGATGAATACTTTCTGCAGGTCGTCGGGTATCCCCTTCGAGACGCCGCCCTCCATCATGCCCGGAATGACATTGTTAACCCTGATGTTGAACCTTTTAAGCTCAGACGCCAGGGCGATTGTGAATCCGGCGATGCTTGCCTTAGACATGGCATAGGTTACGGGTACGTCCAGCATCCTGTGACCCGCTATCGAGCCGATATTGACGACGACGCCTTTCTTCTGCCTGATCATGCCTCTCACCACTGCTTTCGTAAGGAACAGTGTTCCTTTGATATTAACATCGAAAACGAAATCGGCGTCTTCCTCCTCGATCATCGACAGCGGCAGGATGTGGCTTACCGAAGCGTTGTTCACAAGGATGTCGAAGTCGCCTGTTTCTTTCACCAATGAATTGATTTTCTCGGTAATATCTTTAACATTCCTGATGTCAAGTTCCACAGCAACGGCCCCACCCAGTTCGCTGCAGAGCGCTTCGGCCTTTTCCCTGTGCCTGTTGAATGTAAAAGCGACCTGTGCACCCTGTCTGTGAAAACACCTGCATATCTCCGAGCCGAGGAAGCCCGTCCCACCGGAAACCAATACTTTCTTACCTTTGAACATATCAGGCGCCTTCCTGTATTTTTGCATCGACAATATTTGCCAGGTCCCTGACGGTTATGGCGGAAAAGACATCGGCCTTGGTCATGCCTGCCCTGTAACGGCCTTCGCTGCCGGGGAAGCTCTTCTCAATTGTTACCAGGCCGGCTTCTGTCAGAATTCCTTCATCGAATATGTCTTCAGGGCTGATGTTTTGTCCGCCTGCAATCAGTTGGTTCGTTTTCAGGACAACCCCGAAGTTCGATTCGATCACATACATGATCTCGACGAAGTCGATGCTGTCGGCCCCAAGGTCTTTTACCAGTGCGCTTTCCGCCGGGATCTCTGACACTGTGTCAAAACCAAGGACAGGTAGCAGTAGTTCTCTTAACTTGTCTTCTGTACTCATTCATTTTCCTTTTGTTTTTCATAATAACCAATAGGAATAATTGCGCCCAATGAGCGCCCTTTTTTTATCTTTACGTATTCAGCTATTTCTTTTTCAGCTATTAAAGGCCCGGTCATGTAACAAGCGCTGAGGCCGAGGCTTTCAGCCGCCAGCAGTACCAGCATGGCAGCGCAGGAGATGGATTTCACCAGATTGTCCCTCTCCCATTCTACTATTTCCGAATACAGGGCCGAACCCTCTTCCTGCCTTTTGACCATCAGCGAGACCGACTTCTGAAGCCTGAAACTGAGAAAGAACACCGCAGGGGCATTCTCGAAAAATGTAAAATTCGATGAATACTGCCCGAAACCTTCCCGGTAATCGTCGTCGATGGATTCCGATATTGACCGTGCCTTCGATCTTACAATCTCTGCAATCTTTCCAAGGGCCTCCCTGTCCTTAATGGCTACAATATCCCAACTGTTCTTACCGGAAGCGTAGGGGGACGTCTTTGCAACCCGGACAATCTTTTCAATTACCCCGTCGGGTACCGGCCTGCCGGTAAAAGTCCTTCGGCTCTTCCTGCGCTCGCACAGTTCCAGCAGGCGCTCGTACAAGTCGTCCATTGCTACACTCCCCTCATGAAGCCGCCGTCGATGTGTATTACCTGGCCGTTGATGTATTCTGCTTCGTCCGAGCAGAGGAATTTCACGAGGGAAGCGACATCCGCCGGTGTTCCCAGTCTTTTGGAAACGATGCTGCTTTTGATTTCTTCCGGTGCGTAATTAAGTATGGATTTCAGGCTGCCGGCTTCGATGGCGCCGGGCGCCACACAGTTCACCCTCACACCTTTGCCGCCGGCTTCGGAAGCAAGAGAACGGGAGAATGACTCGGCGAACCCCTTTGTTCCGCCGTACACCGTCTGGCCCCTGTTTCCCCTTGCTGCTGCAACGGAAGAGAGATTGACGATTACTCCCTTCCGCCTTGACATCATGTAGGGAATTACAGCCCTGCAGGTTTTAACCAATGCCGTAACATTCACTTTGATCATTGCGTCGATGTCTTCATCCGGCAACATCGGCAGCAGGTCTGTTTTTGTCAGGGCAGCAATATTGACAAGTACGTCGGTTTGGGCAATGCGGCGGCAAAACCCATCGACATCTTCATCCTTCCGGAAATCGGCGGTAATGATTTCTACTTCTGTTGCCGGTCCGGAGACGAACGCTTCAAGTTCCGTCCGGTTCCTGTTGCACTGCAGTATTAACCTGCTGCAGTCTCCCTGTAAGGCTTGTACCACAGCCATGCCTACGGCAGAAGAAGCTCCTGTGATTGCTATTGTCCTATTCATATTTCTTTAATACTAATGCGCTGTTCTGCCCTCCAAAAGCGGCATTCAGCTTTAATACGTAATTTATATTCATATTCAACGGTTTTCCGGTAATTACATTCAAAGGCACTTCGGGATCCCTGTCGAAGAAATTCACAGTCGGCAGGACACGCTGGTTGCGGAGTGAATCTATTACCCCGAGCAGTTCCAGCGCCCCACAGGCTCCAATCAGGTGGCCCACCTGTCCCTTGAGAGAGAATACCGGTATCTCGGTGTACCTGTCCCCGAAGATCAGCTTCAAAGCCTGTGTTTCTGCCAGCGCATTCCTGCATGTCCCGGTCTCATGGGCATGGACACAGTCGATTTCGTTGGGAGTAATGCCTGCTTCTTTGATGGCTTTCATTGCGGCTTTTGCAAGATAGAGCCCTTCAGGGTGGGGATCCGTAACCATGTAAGAATCCATTGTTGCCCCATAGCCGCATACCTCAGCCAGTATTTTCCCCGGATCCGCATTCTCACTGCTTTCAAGCAGATATGCCGCAGCGCCCTCGCCTATCACTAAACCGCACCTGTTTTTGTCGAAGGGGCGACAGGCTTCCCTGGGGTCGCCTTCCCAGTTCGACAAAGCACCCAGCTTGTAAAAACCGAGGTAATGCAGATGGCAGAGCATCGAATCGAAACCACCGGCAATAACTGCTTTTGAGGGATTGCTTTTAACCTTCCTGAAAGCGAGGCCGATTGCCTGGGTGGAAGCGACACAGGCAGAGACATTGGTATAGCAGCCTCCCCTGACTTCGTATTCTTTAGCCAGGCCTTTCACTACGTCGGACGACCTGAGGCAAAAACGTTTCCACTCTTTATTCCCGATTGCATCGGGACTGTCGAGGTAGTCCTTCAGGTTGAAGTAATCGATGCCGGCACCGAGGAAGAGCCCCCTGTCCCCGGGTTTATAGCGGCTTAGGCTGCCGGAGAGCACGGTTTCAGCAACCGATTCCCTGATGAACATTGCTTTGCGGTCCACAAGAGTATCCGTTCTTATTACCTCACCGTTTCTTCGGGCTTCGGCTCCGACTTTCACGGGGAACAGCGAGACATCGAAATTGACAATATTGTCTATTCCTCTGAAGCCTGCTGCCAGGTTCTGCATATTCTCTTCCAGGCCGCTTCCTAAAGGCGATACAGCGCCGGCAGAGGTAATCACCACTTTATGCATCGTTGCCTCCGGAGCTTAATTTCCTGAAAATATCTATTCCTTCCATTCCTTCGTATTCACCTTCCAGCCCGGCAATTTCTTTAGGATTAATAAGTGCAAACCCGCTTTCAACAGAACCGTCGGCGTTTACTTTACCGGCTCCGAGCAGGACATCGCCTTCACAGCCCGAAAGAAGCCCGTGTTCCAGCAGGCCGGTAGCCGAGGAATAGACGACGGCGTTATCTCCGTTAAGCCCATGCTCGATTGAAAAGAAACAGAGGGGCATATTCAGGAGTATCTTGAACTGGGTCAGTGGCGAAATCGACGACATACCCCTGTCGATGAAAGCCTGCTGTGAAAATTTTCCGAATTCGGCGGAGACTTCAGCGATTGCGTCTAAGCCGAAATTCTCATACCCGATTATGCCTGTGTCGTAATAGGCCGGAGTTTCCGGGCCGAGCGCAACGCTTTGGAGCAATTCGGCAAGGCAAACCATCCCGGCGGATGTCTCGCGGTTATAATACTTAAACATTTTTTTATTCTTCAGGATATTTCTTACGGGAATTTCCTCGTCAGGCCCGTATTTCTTATAGACCACCCTCATCTTTGATTTCCCTGGCATTTTTCATACAAAACCGGTACACTGTCTCCCGCGATTTCAACAGGTCGGCATCTTCTATCGTTATGAAGTAAAATATCATCTCACCTTCGGCGCAGACTTCACCGTCCAGGGTGGCAACGACCCCTGCAACACCGAACTCCTCGTTCAGGGAACGTATGTCAGCCCTGTAGATCAGCTTGTCACCAGGTTCTGCCGGCTTTCGGAACTTCATCTTGTTGACAACCGTCAGGATGGAACGTTTCATGGGCATGCCCCGCTTGTTCAGTATTATTTCGAAGAAAGAACCGGCAAGCTGTGCCAGTCCTTCCTGTATCAGGCTGCCCGGAAAGATGGGATAGCCGGGGAAGTGTTCGTTGAAAACATCGTCGGCAAGAGTAATGCATTTTACACCGACAATATATTTATCATAGCATACTTCATCGACACGGTCAACAAGATGAAATCTCATCCAATCCTCATAGAGTTAATTTTGTTACATTCATACCTGCAAATTTAGAATAAAGTCCGGGATGTGCAAGTTTCCAGCCCCAGATTCCGGTCATTATGAAAGAAATACTTCCGAACCCCTTTTTCATGAGGTAATAGGCAACGGCAGGCGAATTGACACCAGTCTGGCAGATGACCACAATGTTCCGGTCCTTAGGCAGCAATTTCACATATTTACCAATATTCCAGAACCCTGCTTCATACGCCCCCGGCATACTTTTTATTGCCTTACGGTCATAGCCGAAACGGACATCGAGGATATATGTACCAGGGTTAAACAACATGGCTTCGTCGAACTCGAACGGCGTCAGCATCCTGATTGCCCTGCTTTTTTCCGTCAGGAATTCCCTGACGGCGCCGAGGGTGTATTTAATATCCCTCAGGCTGGTCTTGTGTGAGAAACTGAAACGCAGCGCCTGCCTTGCCTGTTCTTCATTGAGTCCGACGGCCTTAAGCACGTGCGAGGGGTCATTGGTGGGTGTGTTGCAGGCCGAGCCGGCAGAAACGGATATGCCCCTGAAGTCAAGTCCTGCCATCATCAATGCATTGCCGACACCGGGGAAAGTAACATTAAGGGTATTGGACACACAGCCTGTCTCCGGGCTATTGAACACACATTCCGGGTATATTGCCTTCAGCCCTTCCCTGAAATAGTCCCTTAATCCGCTGATCCTGCCGCCTGCTTTCAGTTTCGCACCTGTTTTGGCAGCAGCAGTTGCAAACCCGGCGATATTATGAAGGCTTTCGGTACCGGCCCTCAATCCCTTCTCCTGGTGGCCGCCGTGAATGAACGGCGTAAGTGGTGCACCTGTCCGGGCATAGAGAGCACCGATGCCCTTTGGCCCGTTGATCTTGTGGGCTGAAAAGGAAGCATAGTCCGTTTGCAGCTCTTCGACGTCCACCGGCAGCTTGCCGAAAGCCTGAACGCAGTCCGTAAAGAACAGGCTCCCGTTCGAATGGGCAATTTCTGCCAGTGTTTTAATATCCTGTATCGTGCCGATCTCGTTGTTGACATACATTGCACAGGTGAGGAATACCCGGGAGTCGAGCCTGCGGCAGAAGTCTTCAATATCGACCCTTCCGTACCTGTCCACTTTGAAAAATTCTATCTCTGCACCTCTTTTTGAGATGTAATCCAACATGCTCAGTACCGCAGGATGTTCGATTGGCGTGGAAAACACCTTCGTTTTCGAGGGGAAATGATGCTCGAAAGCAGAGTTTATCGCCTGGTTGTTTGCTTCGGTGGCGCTCCCGGTAAAATACAGCTCGTCCGGTTTGGCGTTAATGCACCCGGCAATCGTCGCACGTGAACGCTCCAGAAGCTCTGCCGAGGCATAGGAGATTTTATAGAGCGAAGAAGGATTGCCGTAATTCCTTATCAGGACCGAACGTATGGTTTTCACGACATCGCCGTCAACCCTGGTCGTAGCATTATTGTCAAGATATACCCTGCGCCTGAACCTGAACATACACTACCAGATTAATCTTACACACAAGGTAAATTAAACGGATAGGATATGGAAATATTGATAGTCTCAAAAGCTCATTTTTTCACGAAATTGATGGACTTGCCGTTAATTCTGAGATAATAGCTGCCTGCGGCAAGCTTTTTAATATAAATTATCCCGTTATTTACCACTCCCTTTTTCACAAGTACGCCGTCGAGGGAATAAATTTCAAATTTTACATCTTCGCCTTCAATCCCTTTGACAAGGAAGTAATCCCTGGCAGGATTGGGGAACAGGGTAAGCTTCCGTTCTCCCTTATTATTTCCCACAGCCGTACCGTTACCTGTAGTAAAAGAGGCAACCGTGCTCCAGGAACTCATATTAGAGTCAGTGTAAGCCTGTACCTTCCAAAAGTATTTTGTATTGGACAAAAGGGTATAGCGGAAAATTGTGTCCTGAATCGCTTTTGTGTCTATGACAAATCCGTCGAAACTCTCATTTCTTGAAACAAGTACATTATATTTTGCGGAATCGGCAACGGAACTCCATGCAAGCCAGCCCAGGACAGGATTGTTTTCGGAATTGTCAGGGGGAGTGATGATTGCCGGCGTTTTTAAGGCTGTAACGAACGAATATGTTTTTGACCACGCAGAGCTGTCCTTTGAGTTGAAAGCCCTGACGCGCCAATAGTACTTCGTGCTATTCTTCAATCCTTCGTATTCATAGAGTTCCTGTTTCCCGACAATCTGACAGACAACCGTTTCCGAAAAGTCGCCGTAAGCCGACGCCTGTACTTCGTATTGCGTTGCGCCTGCCAATTTTACCCATTTCAGTGTTCCCTTAACAGGTATTTTATACTCACCATCGGCAGGATAGGTAAGGGAGGGAACTGCCAGAACACCGGAACAGACGACAAATTCCCCCAGGCCGGAAAACACGGCGGATAATTGCCCTGTCGCATTATCATAATGTGTCTCAAGAGGTTCAAAGACACCGACAGTCTCCTTGTTTCTTTTAAAAAACATGGCTTTGGCGGGGTCTTCGAGGCCGGAGACAGCAGAAGTATCAATTGTTAAAATGCCGCTGACAGCTTCATCAGAGCTGTTGTTGAATACCCATCTGTAAGGCATTACCCGTACAAAGCCGGAGTCCGAATACTCACCAACGGGAGGTGCATAGGCGTGCTTTTCAATCCAAGCTTTACCCGGGCTGCAGGAAGTCGAGATGTCAAGACTGACGCCGGTTTTGGCATTTTCATCATTAAAAATATACTTCCCGGGGCCTTTCACATCCAGTATTACCGGGTCCATTTTCAGCGGTACTTTGAAGGCTCTGTAAAAGATACCCAAATTGACCGGGTCGTCTTCATAGTATGTCAGTTCATAGGCAATTTTTTTATCGGGTGTGACCTCGGTAATCTTTTTATTGCCCCAGTTGATCAGTGTATTGCCGTTTTCGAGCCGGCAGGCGCTGCCCATGGTACTGATGTAAAGGTCGGGAGAATCCCGGTATTCCCATACCTTGGTTACGGTCTTTTTGACCTGGTCTATCTTGTACTCGACAGCCCTGGAATAGGGCGGTGTTTTCAGGTTGCCGTTGTCGTACATCAACAGATTGCCGTTCGGCATCATCACAACCCCGTGCTGGTGGGAAAAGCCCACAAAACCGTCAACCGTGTCGTTGGTAAATACAAATTCGTTATTTTTACTCATGGAGCCTCCAAGGCGCCACATTATTTTTCCCGTCGTTTTTTCTATTTTCATTATCTCGTCCAGGTGCCGGAATGAGACGATGAAATTGCCGTCGCTGTCTTCAATCAGGGAATTGCAATGAGTGAAATCTATTACTTTTTGCTTAACGTCGATGTCGGGTGTCATGTCGGCAGGCCGGATATGGTCGCAGGCCTTCCAGAACCAGTATATCAACCCGTTCGTATCCGTCTCGAATATTACTGCGCTCAACAGGGCTGCGTTGGAGTCTGCACCGGGAAATGTACTCCTGAGGTCCACATACCACCAATCGTAATACAGGATGAGGTAGTGACCGGTCGACAGGTGGATAATATCATGATTGTCAATGTAGGCCTGCTTTTTGGGAATAATTGTATCGATGAAATTCATGTCCCGGTCAAAGAGGAAATAGCCCTGCGGAGTGAAGGCCGCCCAACGGCCATTTTCTAAGTATTTAAACAATTTCGATTTCATTGCGTAGGCGTCGGTTTTCGCATATTGCTTCAGGCCGTAATTATCGAGGTAATAGAAACCGGAATCATTCACGCAGTCAAATTTGAGGTAGCCCGGCGAGGGATTGTTGAGGGTAGTAACTTTCCATTCATCGCATTGCGCTGATTGTAAGCCAGTGAAAAAGCAAAATATTAAAACTACTATTCTCTTCATTTCCCTATCCAAATACCTGATGAACAATTAACTTTTTGTCATTAACATCTTGACAATTGTTGCAATTTATAATTTATTTTTTAATTTTGAAAATATGTTAACTTAAGGATTAAAATTTTAACAAAGTCTTGACATTTATCAATATTCTGTTTGATTCCTGATTATTAACAGCATTGAACCAGTCGTTCCAGCTGCTGCATATCCACGGAATTGGGATGGAATTCGCCGTACCAGCGTATGCACCTGTTTGCGTTGAGTGGCAGCCCCACGACGGGCAATCCGTATTTACCCATCATCCTCATCCCGGCGGCCAGCTCCGGCACACAGGCAATGCCCACTACACCCAATGTCCTGCCGCTTTTCACGGTCTCCCTGACAAGTTGCGGCAAGCCTGTCCCCGACCAGATGTATGGTTCGACATTGTTTTCAGACAAAAGGCGGCTCAGGTGGTTCTGCCTGCATAGCTTCGAGCAGGAGCGGCACCGGTGGCCTGGCCCCGACTTAAGGGCTTTGCACTTCACAGAAAAATCCTGCAGGCAGTAGGGCTGTAGCGATATTTTCCTGTCCGCCGCCAGGAAGGCATCCCTGTTCCGGCGGTTCGTCAGCTCGATTTCCAGCATATAAAGGTGGTATTGTTCCTCGGTGGTGCCGAGCCGCCGGTCCCTGTAACGCTTCAGGAGCGGCAGTTCCCTCAGGTGCGCAGCAGTATTCTTTGTGTAAGGTTTCAGTTCCCCGGCAAGATGATTAATGAAGTAAGCCACGGGTGAGCTGTCGTCGGCAGCCGACGCTAATTTCTGTACCGAGCGCTGCCGAGGAGCGATTTTGTTCAGGGCAGCGAGCAATTCACCCGGGTCAAACCTGGCGGTAATTTCGTCTGCCAGCCGGCCGATCAGCCTGTAATAATCACTGGTATTCGTGCTGTCGCCGAACAGCGAATAGGTCTTGCCTTCGACCGGCAGGTAAGGCAGCCCGCCATATTTATCAGTGTTTTTATTCATAGCCGCATGTGTAGGAAAAATTGTGCCGGGAATGGTTAGGGGAATGAAATATAAACAATGAAATAAGGTATTACATTTTTTATTATATTTAATAAATTTTATAATTACAAAATTATAAAAAGTAGAAAAAAATATGGGACTAAAAGTATTTATAAGTAAGGGTAGTACCGTATCTTTCGAGCAAGGACAACTTGTAGATGCGATTATAGCGACACTAAAAACTTTAGGTCTTTCTCCAAGAATAATGAACGAAAATGAGTTTTCATACGAACAACCATTAAAAGCAATTAAAAAAGTCATCAGAGAATGTGATGGTGCTGTCATTATTGCATTTACAAGAACAATTATTTTAAATGGACTTGAAATTAAAAATGATCAAAAAAATATTATAGAAAATATTTCTCTTCCAACAACTTGGAACCATATTGAAGGTTCGATTGCTTATACTTTTGATATGCCACTTTTAGTTATTGCTGAAGATGTTTTAAAAAATGAGGGACTTATCGACAATAAATATGATTGGTCTGTATTTTGGACTAATATAAATCCTGATATCGTAAAATCAGAAAATTTTATTGGTTTTATAAAAAGTTGGAAAAGTGCCGTTGAAGAATACAGTATGAAGAGAAACAATTATAGTAATAAATCGTTCGATGTCGAAAATTTAAAATTAAGTACCATTTTAAAATCTTTAACAATAAAGCAATTTTGGGGTTTCATTGCATCAATAATTTCAGTAATAATTAGCATTGCAACAATTTCATATTGTATTGGAGCCGGAAAATGGCCATGGTCCTAGAAATATTGATTATAGTTTATCAATTACTTCCGATTTAAAACTATTATACCTTCTCTTTATATTTGATTCAAATAGCATATACTTATCATAATTTTTATAGATATCAATAATTGTTAAACGATAATTCAAAAATTCTATGGGATCCTTTGAACATTCAAAATTCTTTGGAATTAAAAAAGAATGTAATCCACCAGAAAAAATTTTATCAACTATTTCATCATTGTATTTTTTGTATTGATCAATATTTATCATTGGACCAAACATATAGTTAATTAATTCATTTTTATCATTAATATTCAAATTTTTTTCTATTGCAATTGAATACATACTTGAACCAATTGTACGACATATACTATCTAATAAATTTAGTTTCCCGGTTTCTAATATTAATAAAATCCAATCTACTAAATTCTTCATTATTAACTCTATGAGGTTGAAATTTCTAGTATTCCTATTAATTTCCGAATTATTATCAGGTAAAGTATTTAAATTCTTTAAAATTGAATCCACAAAATGTTTATAATAATAATTCCACATAAAACATGTACTTCCAGATAAAATAGCTTTACGTAACATTATATCGAAATACTGAATTGCAATGGTAATTCTATAGTTACGTACCTTATCCTTATATTGATCATTTTCATTTTTTCTTAATATACTAAACTTTTTTCTTATTTCTTCATCCATCTCTAAAAGGGCTTCTTCAGCTATTCCACGCCATGCTTGATTAATTTCAATTACAGCAATATCATTGAAAAGAGCTGAAAGAATTTTTGAGTTTTCTGAAATATCATAATCATCAGAACTGATAAGAGTACTATTTGAATAAACTTCATTAAAGAATGAATGGTTTTTATATTTAGTCATAACTTGTAAATATCTATTTATAAAATCCCTCTGAGATAACTCTTTTGTATTTAATTCTTTAATGATTGGAGTATAGAAATAGGGATTATTAGCTGATATATATTCGACAAAAGAATCATGTAGTACGATGTTGTGATATATAGAATCCGCATATTCTAATCTATTAGTTTTTATAACTTTTCTATATTTTTTTTTGTATTCTTCTATTTCCTGGAATATACTACTCGTATCAATATGATATACATACAGACCACTCTCATTCTCTTTCAATTCTTTTACTATTTGTGGTTTCTTTTTCTGTTCAATCTCATCACTGTTTAACTTTTTAATAATTTGAATATATTTAATAATATCTTTAAAATGATATTTATCAATAAGATATATTAAAGTCGAAAAATCTCCTTTTAATATCAGGTTAATATACTCTTTAATGACAATTTCTCTCTTTTTTGAAGGGTAAAAACCGAAGAAAAATTTCACAACAATCATTGATAAAAAAGTTAAAGTAATAAAGTATGCCCATACATTAGAAGTAATTGCATCGTTAAAAACAAATATACTCAAAAATGGCATTCTTTCTAGAAACCAATTAAAACCAAGTAAAAAGTGTATTGATATTGCTAATAATATTAGTATTATCCAATTTAATCTAGAAAACTTTAATATAATATATTTTCTATTACTTTCTGAAAGAAAAGCAGCAAGTGCTATAAGGATTGTAATTATAGTTAGAATGTCAGATATGCCCATATATTCACCTGCTTATCATTTTTAATATTTTATTCTTGCATATTTGTCTTGAAAAATCATATATCACAAATAGTATAAACAAATTAATAAAATAATTGTTTACTTGATTAAATTACTATTACTTTTTTTATTTATTGCCCAAATCTTTAAGTCATAATATAATTTTGTTTCACCCCACCCCTTCCCCGTTCTCAATACTCTTTGTCAGGTCTTTGATGAATCGCAGCATCGGAGCGCCGTCGATGACGTCATGGTCCAACAGTATCGTCATGTTCAGTATTTCCCTGACTCTCACCTCGTCGTCGATGACCACAGCCTTTTTGATGATGGAACCCACACCGAAGGACAGCGGGTGTACCGAACGGTGAATGAACCAGCCATTGATGCGTCCTGCCGCTGTCAGCGACGTAACCATCACATTGCCCATCGTTTTGAAGGCAAGGCCGGGGCGCCTCTGCAGGTACCTCCAGAAGGCACGGCGCAGGAAGCCCGGCAGGTGGTAATAGAGCCGCTCGTGCAGGGCAGGCTTACGGTTGATGACGATGTCGCTGCCGGTAAGGGCCTGGCCCCTCGCATCCTCCAACTCCTGCGCTATCTCCGTTATGCTCTTCTCGTTGGCTTTGCTGATGACGAGCGGTATCGGCACCCTCTTCCCGCCGATCTCCTTCTCCACGGCGACGGACACATTCACATCGCCGAAAGTTACGAGTTTCCTTTTGCCGCTGAGATAGCCCGCAGCTTCGGGGTGGCGTTCAAGTGCAGAACTGATTGCTTTGATAACCCAGGCGTTGAAAGAGGCTTTGACCCCCCTGCTTTTCAACTCCCTGAGTTTAGCGCGGCTGACAGTAACGTCGAACTCGAGCAGTGCGCTGATGTGATGCCTCAGCAGCCCCACGGAATAGACGTCGAACGTGGCAATCCTCGACTGAGGCACTGGCTGGTAACTGCGGTTAAGTTTCATCGGCAGCGGCCTCCCGTTTGTTTAACACAACATTACTTTCCGGCAGTAATAATTAATAGCAGCCGGAGTATTAATTTAATGCTTTTCAGGGAATATTACCAATTTTTTGCCTTATATTCACATAATACGCAGCGGCTTTGATTCGGCAGATGTTTTCACCGCCATATAAAAAGCTGCCCCTTCGTAGCTTTGGAAATGGCTCTTCGAAGGGGCCGAAAAAATTACTATCCGCGGTAACCTGTCTCACAGCGGCTTTACGGGTATGCACAGGTCGATGATATAATTGCCGTCATCCGGCGGCCCGGCGAACTTCTCGAAGTAAGGGCCGTCTGCCGGCTGGTAACCGCTGGCAGGCATCCACCGGCCATAGAGCCAGTCCCAGGCAGCAGCGAAATCTTCCCCTCTCATCTCGAAGCGCGCTACGGCATAGCTCCCGGCCTCGATCTCCATCTTCCCTATTTCCCCGCTGACAGGTGTGTCGGGTGGCACGGTGATGCACAGGCTCATTCTCAGCTTGTCACCCAGAGCCACATTGGGGTCGTCGTGGTAGCAGACGATGAAGTTGAAATCACTTCCGCTGCCGATCAATCCCCTCGCCCCGGCCCAGGCAAACAGCCTGTCCCTCAGTTCCCCGAACAGTTCCCGGTTTCCGTCGTAGGGGCCTATGTTCCTGACGTATGCTACTGTAATGCGCGGAAGTACTTTCACTTCCACGCCTTTGTTCTGCTTCATATTTGTCCTCCATTTAACAGTATTCAATTCGGGACAAATATACACCGACGGCCTGGATTCTTGCTGTCCGGGATTGCTATTAATTTGACTGATATTGCTTTTCCGTGTTTTTTCCTTCCGGTATTCGGTAGCAGAGATATTATAATGCTTCCTGAAATTCCTCGAGAAAACCGAGATGTCCGAGAATCCGCAGGCAAAGGCAACGTCGGTAACGGTAAGGTTCCTGTTGGCAACCATCATCGAAGCGGCTTTCTGCAGGCGTAGGCGCTGAACGAAGCGGAATGGCGTCTCGCCGACAATAGAATGGAATAGCCTGTTGAAATGGAATTTCGAGAAATTGGCGGCTTCCGCCAGGTCTTCTAAGGTCAACGGCTCAGCCAGGCGCTGTTCTATGTAATCGAGAGCCTTGTTCACCCGTGCCCTGTATTCTTCCGTCAAACGATCCGTTTCAGCCATTTCTCACACCATTTATTACAATTGCAGCCGCCATTCCCTCAGCCGGCCCTTAAGTCACCGGCGGCAGGCTGTGGGCTAATAATATCTAATTAGCGAATTTAATGGATTTCAATACGTTTTCCAGCATGGTTTTTTGTTCAGGGGTTGAATAGGAGAGGATGAAGCCGAGGGCAAATCCCTTCATTATCGTCGCATAATAGACCTGATGTACAGGTATCCCCTGGATTTTCAGGATGGCGTCCATCGAGTAGAAATCGTGTCCGCCGATTGTGGTTTTTGTGAAAACCTCGCTTAAAGTGTCGTATTGGAGCTGGGTTTGAATCAGCGTCTTCCGCGCCTGCGCCAGGTAATCATTTCCGGTGTTGATCTCGGAATGGCCTTTCAGGTTTTCGGCAACAACTACGGCGTTAGGGTTAAAATCGACTTTAGCGCCGACCTCATACTGAAAGAGGCCCAGCATGGTAGCGGAAGTAACCTTGGAAGCGTCGATCATCTTTTCAATTCTCTCATTGCCGTCTGCGACCACTTCTTTGCCCTTGTCGGCCAGCGGCTTCATCCCGTTTTCGTCCTTAGCCGTCCATCCCGAAGGAATCGGAAGCTCAAAACCGAAGTAATTATTGATATATTTACCGTTTTCGATGCGGCCGTAGTCGAATCCATCGACCTTGGCGAGTTCTTCGGGCTTCTCGTTTTTATTGCAGCCGGCAACCGCGAATGCAAAGAATAAAAGCCCAATTAGAGTAAATGTTTTTTTCATAGCGCTTTTGTCCCTATATTATTTATAGTTACTTAATCCCTGCTAATGTCAGCAAGGCTCCATGCAAAATAAGACATTTCCCGTAACAGGGCAAAATTATTCATCATTTTCAGATAAACTATAGTTACAGTTAAAAATGAAGACTTTAATGTTCTGACAACCATGATAAATTACTTAATGCTTTTCATAGAACTCATCATTTTTTCAATAATTGCAATTTGTTCGTCAGTCATATAGGATGCAACACCAAAAATACAGAATTCATTTTGAATTGCCGCATAGCATCTCTGCCTGATCTTTTTTCCGCCAACTGCCAAAGAAGCATTCATCGAATAGAATTCACGACCGCCGAACGTTACCTTTTCATATTTTGTATCCATGGAGTCATACTTAAGTTGACCGTTTTTTAACAGCTCTCTGACATTGAACAAATAATCGCCTCCGGTTTTTACTCCCGGCAAGTATTTTAAACTTAACGCTGATAAGGTGAAATTTGAATTGTTATCAACAGCAGCTCCGATTTCATAATTTGAAATTGCTATCAGGACTGCTGTTGTAATATCCATAGCATCAACTATGGCTTTCAGATTTTTATCATTGTCTGTTACTAATTTTTTTCCCAAATCCTCATATTTTTTCAATTCATCCTTGTTAAGAACTATCCAGCCTACAGGCAGGGTTAGCTCAAATCCGAAGAACTTGTTATTATACTTTCCGTTCTCGATGCGGCCGTAGTCGAATCCATCGACCTTGGCGAGTTCTTCAGGCTTTTCCGCCTTGTTGCAGCCGTTGATCATTGCAGCAACGAGTACTAATCCGATGAGTGTGAAGATTTTCTTCATAGCGATTCATTCCCAATAATTCTTATTTGCAAAATACCTGCTAATGTCAGCAAGGCTCCGTGCAAAATAAGACATTTCATGTAACAGGGCAAAATAATTATTTACACTAAACATCAGCAGGCTTTTCTTAAGCCCATTACTATCAACGATTGCCCGGTTTGACGCAGTATGAAGCAATACAATTCAGACGGTTAATTGCCAGGTATCAGAACCTGAGTCTTATATCGACAGAATAGAAATATTTTCCTTATAATAAAA
The DNA here is from genome assembly GCA_964634885.1 of uncultured Hyphomicrobiales bacterium. Lineage (GTDB taxonomy): Bacteria > Bacteroidota > Ignavibacteria > Kapaibacteriales > UBA2268 > DAINRZ01. Next base: position 67,064 of record CAZWLN010000017.1, read on the forward strand.
GAATTTCATATATTTGCAAAAGTTTATATTACAGGGAAAATATGAATGTAAGAAACATTATATCCCGGGATGAATACTATCAACAGATAGAGCCTTTCATTGGCGATTCCCTCATTAAGATACTGACGGGGCAAAGGCGTGTCGGCAAGAGTTACATACTCTTACAGTTAATGGAGGAAATCAGGAAGACACATCCTTCAGACGGTTTCATCTACATTGACAAAGAAGATTTTTCCTTCGACACCATTAGAACCCATTCCGACCTTATTTCCTTCGTAGAAGCCAGGAGAGAAACCTCAGCAAGGCAATTCCTGTTTATCGATGAAATACAGAACATCGACGGCTTCGAGAAGGCGCTGAGGCATTTTCAGTCAACAGGCGGCTATGATATATATTGCACCGGCAGCAACGCTACATTATTGTCCGGTGAATTGGCGACATTGCTCGCGGGCAGGTACATTCAAATAAGGGTATATTCGCTGAGCTTCAATGAATTTCTGAAATTCCACAAGCTGCCTCCTGACAATGACAGCCTGCGGAAGTATATACTCTTTGGCGGTATGCCCCACCTGATCAATCTCAGAGAAGACGCCGACGTATATTATGAATACCTCAGGAATATGGTCGATTCGATTGTTCTTCGCGATATTGTCGCACGTTTCAAAATCAGGAATGTTCTTTTACTACGGAGCCTCATTCAATTCATTGCCGGGAATGCGGGAAACGTAGTGTCGGCAAAGAGCATCAGCGATTATCTCAAATCGCAGAAGATCAACCTCCTTCCCAAAACCATCCTCGAGTATCTCTATGACCTGGAATCGGCATTCTTCATCGACCGGGTAAAAAGGACGGATGTAGGCGGTAAGAAGATATTCGAAACCGGCGATAAGTTCTATTTCGAGGATTTGGGCATGAGGCACGCCCTCATTCCGTTTCAGCAGAAAGACATTGGCAGGGTACTCGAGAACCTGGCCTATCATCACCTTAAAGCCATGCATTACAATGTGATGACAGGCAGGCAGGGAGACAGGGAGACAGACTTTGTGGCTGAGAAAAACGGGAAGAAAACCTATATCCAGGTTGCATACATGATCGCCGACGAAAAGACACATGAGAGGGAATTCGGAAACCTGCTCAGAATTCCGGACAATTCTCCCAAAATGGTTGTAACAATGGACGAATTGAGCGGAGGAGAATACAAGGGCATCGAACACAGGTCAATTCTTAACTTTCTGACGCAATTCCGGTAGAGCCGACGCTAAATCGTATTACCCGCCTTTCAGGATTAGCGCCAGCTATACCCTGATGCGAAATAAGACATTTACCCTGATATGTCAAACCTGATTATAAGCTTTACTCTTCAGGCAGAAGACGTATATCCCCTACCGGGTTTATTTCCTGTAACTGTCGTAAGCCGCTTGCAGGGCTTCGAAGAATTCATCTGGATTGCCGGGGGTGAATAGTATTCTGTGAACTTTGCCGTCGGACTTGTCGATGACAATGTGTTCCATGAAATTAGCAAAGTCGAGTTTAAGCGCAGGCCTGAAGTCTTTCAACTGGAGGTTGCCTTTGAGCAGGCCTTTCACGTCGGAGGGGGCGAGGCTGAAGCTCTCGATGTTTTCAAAAGGTATCTCGAACTTACCGAAAGCACTGTTTAACATAACTCTGTCGTGGAATATCTCATAATGGCTCCAGAAATTCTTCAAGGAACATTCCGACCTGTAAACCGGTTCATCATTCATAGCTTAACCTCATTATATCAAACATTTTTTCATTTTGCGGGCCAGTCATCCGGTCCACAGCTTTATTTTCATTATCTGTCATAGACAGCCCCTGTCATAGACAGCCCCTGTCATAGACAGCCCCTATCATAGACAGCAATACCAAATACGAGTCAGAAAAGGAATTGTTTCAGGAAATGGAAATTTTGGTAGTTAATTTTGAGATTTGACAACTTTCTTTTGCAGTCAACGGCAATGTAATAGTCTTTCACTTTTTCTCACTATGGAATTCTTTTATATATCATAACAGCACAGATGCTGTTTATGCGTTACTAATGAAAAACTCACGAAGGCATTTTCAACCCATAGCCTCAAATTTAATACATTCGCATAATTGCATACTGCAAAAGCCCTTTAAATCTTTTTTATCATTTCAAATTGCTTTCCTTTTATATCAATATTATTAGCTTTTAAAAAACCTGTGATTGAACTACAACTGATGTCCGTATTGACCACCTTAACCGTTTGGTATTTGTTATGGTTTACAGCTTCTCGAAGCAACAATGTACCTGCTCCTTTTCTCCTGTATGGCCTGTCGATAGCAATTTGTGCAATATCTCCCGACAAAGGCTCAAATACACAATAGCCGATGATCTTCCTTTCCATGGACACTCCCAAAGCAACGAAATCATCAGGCGCTCTGTTAATCGCCTCAGTACTGTTTTGCCATGAAGGATGGAAATCATGGAAATCGGAAAATTCATCGATAGCGCTAATATCAATTTTTTCAACAGTAAAATCGCAGCTTTTCATCTCATTGCCAATTTCGTCATTATTTTGAATGAAATAGTAAAACTCACGGTTTATTTCAAAACCAAGCCTGTTGTAAATCGATACGGCTTTCGTGTTATGTTGCAGCACTTCCAAAAGATACTGCCCAATACCCTTATTTTTCAGGAAAGGCAGTGAAGCCTCGAAAATTGCCGTAGCCAATCCTTTTCCCCTATGTTCCTTCAATGTCCCGGTACCGGTGTCATAGGCCGTCGCTATCCGGTTAAAATGGCCGATGCCGTTTAGCGTAAAAGCCATAATGTCATCATTATCATTAAATGCGGCAAAAGACAATTCAGGATCGAAACCACGCCTCTTTAACATGGTTTTAAGTTGTACTTCATTCACTTGCACTTCATAGTCGGCAAAAGCCAGGTTGAAAGCTCTGAATAGTTCGTCGAAGCCTGTTTTCTCGAGTGATCTTATTTCCATTTGCCTCTATTCCCGGATTTATTTTTAATCCATTATTATTTGCGTTCTCTTATTAATCACTAATCAATATTAAAAAAATAGTCATTCAATCAAAATTTACTCTTGTTGATATTATTAGAGACGGAAAAGACATATCATGTATTTAATTAATAAAATAATTACTTTTGCCCGGAATCTTCAGCGTTTCTGCCGTCTTCGGATATTCAATCCTGAAACAACAGAGATAGCCCGGTACTCCCCATATAGCAATAATACGGGTTCATGAAGGGAATTGAAAGGTTTAACCGAAAAGTAAGGCCTCTTATGTAATATTAATCCTGAATCCGGCCTAATGCATGTATATCTGTGTGGGTATATGATTTTTCCTCGCAATCATGCCCCTCATCAGCTTTTCTGTGCTTTCTTTTTTATCGTATCGAGCCAAACCCTGCGGATGATGGCGCTGCCCGGATAAATAATCCGCCAGTAGAGGCCAAAGGTACGGCTGTCTTTAGGCCCTGTTCCATGGACTCGGGTTTCTGTTGCCAGGATTGTCTCTTCGCTGCCGTTGTCGATAAACCGGAAATTCATCGCCACTTTCACATATCCTGGATTGTCAAAGGCAATGAACTGTTCGAGCGATGCAATGTCCGGGGGAGCAGGTTTGTGCGACCTGTTCGTTACCATTGCCGCTTTTATAATCATTACAGTAATGAATTCAGTCGGGTCAACAACAAAGAAATTGAAGTCGGGCGTAGAGAATGTATTTGTATCGGGTTCACTTTTTGAGGCTGTATCGCTCATGTCAACGTTGTCGTCGGCAATGCCCCGGATCTTCATCAGTATGTGAGCTGCGGCAATGTCCTTCACGCCTGTAACCCGTAGCGTATCCTTGATTTTTTCGGGAGAGGCTTTGATCCGGACTGTGTGCAGCTCGTTAAATGAATAATCGGGCAGCAGGGCGTCAATTTTCTGGTCCCTCGTCGGTGAATGCATTAACCTGACCGGATAGAGAAGCGCGGCAATGGCCGTCAACATCCCGCCTGCCAACACATAGAGCGCGACTGTGCGGTCTGCAATGAACAGGTATTCCAAAGGCCTGATTAGTGAGACAATGCCGGTAAGAGTAATGATTGCGCCAATCCAGAAAAAGTACGACGGCGCGTAAAAGTGAGCATAGTGCATCAGGCGGATCATGATGATCAGCGCAGCTATTATGCATATCAAACCAGGGATGAATTGTTCTATTTCCATATCGATGCTGTAATTAAAATTATTAAATCATTAAAAAAAATGTAAGCCTTTTTTCCGGCACATCTATAGTCATTGCTTTCAAAAGTCCAACCTGTTTTTCAAAAATTTCATTTACATACTTGTCAATAAATCCTGTACGGAGTACCGGCCATCGACATCAGGCCTCCTCATCCCCGACTGCCTGCCTCAGTTCTCCGGCAGCCCTAATGACTGAGTGTTTCACCCCCGGGGACAAGGTTTCAAGGTAGTGCCCCTGCGTCAGGAACAGTATTTCTTTAGCCAGTTCGGGGTGCTTCTTTGCCGTTTTCATTATCGTCATGAAAGCCATATGCCGGACTGAAGCCTGCTTGTTCGGCTGCTCCCATATTGTCATGCAGAGGTCGAAGACGTAACCTTCGGTCTCATCGTCCAGTTGCACCGCCATCAGTATCTTCAGCAGCTCCCTCTGGTGTCCGTCCTTCTTCGAGGGGATAGCCGCTACAATGTCATCGATGTGGGCATCGATCCGGGGGTCGTTCCTTTTCATTGCGCCCCACAGCAGCGACGCCGCCCTCCAGTTGTAAGGATGGCGGTCGGAAAGGGCGAGCCTGACAGCCTCTCCGAAGTACTCCGGGTTGGCTTTCAGCCAGGCAATCATCCCCGTTTTCTGCTCCTTAATCAATATATGTTCTAACGCCGTTCCCATACTCTGAATTCTGTTGCTTTAGCAATTCTTACAAATCAAAAGGCCAAAATTAAGGAATTGTGCCGACAATGGCAAGAACTGCCGTCAGGGACTTTTGCCTAAGGAGTTGATCGGGAGTGTCGGGGGGGGAAAGTGAGAAGATATAATGAATATCGATGGTGGATGTTGAAGGTAATAGTAATATGTTTTTGCTTGAGTATGAAAACTTGGGTGGAGGTCAGTAAATCATCTGTTTAAAAGCAATAAAAGTAAAATTCTATGAAGCGATCAAATGAAATATATGTCGAAAATATTCCCATTTTTCATCATATCGGAAATTCATGTCGAATATGCCTTAGAAGTTCGACGTATCATTGCTTCACTCGCAGGTAATAGTAATTCCTTGTGGCAGTGTAAAGAGTAGGTAAGGGGAAGGGGGGGCAGGCGAAAAGAGAATAAATTTTTAGGTGTTGACAAAACAATAATATTTGATTATGTTTGTCAACAATAGAAAAAGGAGTAAGTATGAATGAATTATTTTCAAAGCGGCTCATATCGGCTAGAAAGCTGTCCGGCCTGTCTCTCAGGGATTTGTCGGACAGAATGGCTGTAAATATTTCTGCTCAGGCAATCAGCCTCTATGAAAAAGGGAAAAGAAACCCTGACAGCCCGACTGTAATTGCCTTGTCAGAAGCCTTGCGGGTTCCCGTCGATTATTTTTTCAGGGAGTCGAAAGTCCGGCTTGGCAATGTTGAATTCAGGAAAAAGTCTAAATTAGGTCAAAAGACAATCGATCAGATAAAAGAATATGCCGTTGACTACTTAGAAAGATACTTAGAAATTGAAAGTATTCTGAATATTGCGAATACCTTTACCTTTCCACTAATAAGACAAATAATCGAAAACAACGATGACATCGAAAAATCGGCAATTGAACTGAGAAATTCCTGGAATCTCGGCCTCAACCCTCTCCCGAACATCATTGAAATGCTCGAAGAAAGAGCTGTCAAGGTTGTAGAATTTGAAGCCGACAGCGATTTTGACGGATTTTCTGCCTGGGTGGATTCAATCCCGCTAATCGTAATAAACAAGTCTCTTGACAGCGTGCGTAAAAGATTTACTGTTTTACATGAATTGGCCCACCTACTCTTACAATTTGACTCTTCTGTTACCGACAGAGCCATTGAAAGGTTTTGCCATTGTTTTGCCGGAGCATTTCTAATTCCTGAGCAATCGGTGATAAACATTGTCAAAGGAAGAAGAAAGAACTTTTCATTAGAAGAACTGATTGAGATCAAGGAATACTACGGCATTTCGGTTCAGGCTCTCGTCTATCGTTTATTCAACCTGCATTATATCCCGGAGCATATTCTCAATAGTTTCTTCATTAATGTCAGGCGCAATCATCAGCAGGATGAAAAAGAATGGGGGCGCTATCCGGGGGAAGAATCGGGCGGCAGGTTCGAAAGGCTGGTATATATGGCGGTCAGCGAGGAGATTATTTCCTTAAGCAAGGCTGCTCAACTGTTGAACCGGGACTTAGAGAGTTTCAGAAAAGGACTGAGACTGATTTCATTAAGATAGCCGTTAAAGATGCAAATATAATCTTTGACTTGTTTGACATGGAGCTGTTGGATGGGTTTCTAAGTCTTGAGTTTCATGTTATTACAAGTGATTTTGTACGTAACGAGATTAAGTCTGAGGCAATAAAAGAAAAGTTCAATTCCTTGGTTAAGAATAAAAAGATAGGGGTTGAATCCCTTTCCGGCGATGAATTAGAGGAATGCCTGAGAATCAAACGAACCAGGCCCGGCCTGTCGATGGCGGACTGTTCAGTTCTATTCCTTGCTAAGAAGCATTGCGCTATATTACTTTCCGGCGATATGCCGGTAAGAACGACAGCAAAGGCCATGGAACTTGAGTATCACGGGATTCTGTGGGCAATGGACAAAATGACGGAGCGGGGAATTATTACAAGAAAAACTGCCGGGGAAAAGTTATTATTATTAATGACCATCAACAACAGGCTTCCCCAAAAGGAATGTCAGAAAAGACTGGACAGATGGAGCAGGTAACTTCATCCTGAAATATTAGCTTGTCCCCATACATAACACCTGTAAACACGTTGCCGACGGAAACAGTGCAAAAAGTAGGGAAGCGGAAGGGGGTTATGGGCGGTGCAGTTGGCCTGGAAACAGGCATAAGTGTTTAATTGGGAGTGGCGTAAGGGGGGAGAGAAGAGGGGAGAGAGATGTTGAGTTGAGGAGGACATCAAATAACTAAACCCAAGGATAAGACCTTTTTTTTGAGTTGCAGATAAATTTCTAAAATCAAAAATTATTTGTTATTACTCTTAAAAAGTAGTTTTTCTGCATCCTCTCTTTTCACAAGGTAATGAGTAAGTAATTTTATTATCTTTTTATTTTGAATGTCTTTCAAATTAGAATAATTATTTGAGATAATGATGTTTATAGCCTCAGTTCTTTCAGATTCAGATAGTGCCCTAAAATCCTTTCTCCATTCATTCTTTTTATTATTGTTTTCATAGTATAGTCTATATATAATATATGTTTCAGGTAGTAATAATAATTCCCTGAACTCATCTAAATCTGAACCAAACGCTTTGTAGAAAAAGCTCAATCCCCTTCCAATCTTACCCTTTGTCGAGTTCAGAATAGCTTGTATTGCCCTAATATATTTTTTATTCCAGTGTCTTCCGGTATAGTCTCTATTTTTATACCACTTTATACCTTTTAATTCTCCAACAGGATGATATTTCATTGGGAATGAGTAAATGTTCAAATTGAGTTCTTCACATAATTTTACATTAATTTCAATTCGTTCATACAAATCTTCAGGTTTATCATCGTAATTATAAAGTAAATAATTTGATAAGTCTTTTATTCCATATTGTGCTGCTAATCTGATTGATTTGATATATTGTTCTTTAAACTTGATATTGTCAAAAGCAATCCTCATTGGTTTAATGGCAATAGAGCTTAATAATTTCATATTATTATCATCAATAAACCTCGCATCAATACCTTGATTAAAATCAACATATCTTTGTTTTTTTTGCTTAAAACGATATTTTTCAAAAATATCCTTAATAATTGGGTATAATGAAATTAAATTATCTTTTGTTGTTGTTTCATAATTAATAATCTTATATTTTTCTAAAAGATTATAAAATTCTTGAGCAACTTTACCCTTAACTCTTTTGTCTAAAAAATTATTCAAAATGATATGTAATTTTCTAATGTAGGCAATATCATTAATCCCAGAAACAAGATTTTTCATTGAAATATCAAGTTGATTAGGTTCAATATAAACAGCTCCACTATAAAACCCAACATCCCTTATTTCTTCAATTATTTCAGAAAAACAATCAGATGCCAAAACATTGTTGTCTAGTAATAATAAATTTTGTTGTTCACCAAAAGTTTTTTTTGTGTATTCTATTTGAGGAATAATAGAGACTTTGGGTTTAAATGTCTTTTCAATTTCAGGAACTGCACAATATTTACATTGTCTTATACAACCTCTAGTCATATAACCATAATATGCATTACTCATGGGATATTGATACTCATTTTCAAATAATAATGAGTAATCTAATGGTAAATTGTCAATCACTATGTTATTAGAGTCCATAATACCTGGCTTATCTAGTAAACCTGAATAAGGCTCAATATTAGTTTCTTTTTTAATTTCATCCTTCAGTAATGTAGCCATAACACCGCCAACCCATATTTCATTTGGCGTTTTAACTATTTTCTTTGAAAATTCTATGGTTTGAATTGTAATATCCCAATAGAAGGTGAATAGAGTTGAAACACAAATTCTATCCCATTTGACAATATCTTCATATTTTTTATTCAAATACAAATGACTATAGTATTTCATCCATTCGATGTACACTTTTGGGTGGTTCAAGTTCTCAATTTCAAAAATAAATTCAAGATCACAACTATGTCTATATTTGATATACTTAGCAATGCGAGTTTTATAGTTCAGCCATAAAACATTAGAATCCAAGAATGTAAATTTTTCAATTATTTGACTTATAAGAGTATCAAAAATTAGATTATTTAATTCTCCTTTATAGAACTGAACTTTATCACCAATTTGTTTGTGATATGTTGACAACTTCATTAAACCAATAGGCGGATACTTGTTCTTATAATTTGGTTCGATTAATAAAACTTTCCTCATTTTATAAAAGATTCCTGTATTTTTTCAATGAGCATTTCAGAGCATGTTGGAGGGCATGTTTTCTTTATTATAGCATAAATTTTAGAAACAAATTTTCTTTCTTCTTTTGTTAGTTTACTCAAATTATCTGTGATATACGGTGTTTCTTCACTCTCTGGAATTTTAAAATCGTTTGATTTATCTTTATTCTTAAAAATATAACTTACTACTTTTCTAATTTGTTCTGATTCATTTTGCTGTAAATTATCTATTTTCTTTCTTGCCTGCTCTGCAAGTGATTTTTCCTTTTTCAATCGTTCGTCAAATGACATTTTTTCTTCTTTATTTATGAATCCTACTTTCTTCTTTTCATTGTATTCAAATTTTGTATCATTAAATTTTTCAATTTGTTTTAGATTACTTCTTGCAATTGAAGCTTTTTGATATATGTCATATATTTTATAGAATTCTTCTTTAATTTTCAATTCAATATATTTACATGATTCGTTTTCAATAAAATAATCTCTTCTTGCATTAGGTATCAAATTAGGATCAATTGCATGTACTTCACCTATAAAATAATTATTCCCACGATTTTCTTCTCGATGTAACTTCAACAAAGTGGATTCGTCACCTAATTGAATATTTCCTTTTCTAAGTCTAATACCTCTTTCTGGATTCAATTTGGGGTGAATGACTCCATTAAAAGTAGATAAACCATACCATCCCCAAGCGATAATTCTATCATTTTGTTTGATGTCAAAAAACTCAATATCATGAATCTCGTCGTATGATTGTTTTATATCTTTATTTCCATTTTCAATTCTATATATTCTTGTCTTATAAGCTTTGTATACTTGTTCATTATTTACATAAATTCTATATTCGTCAAGATTGAGCCCTTGAGTGGTTACTTTGGAATAAATCTTTTCTTTGAACAGAAATTTTGCATGAAAAGGTACTGGAGCGGTTAATGACAAATAGTTTCTAATATTTTCCAGATTAAGCAATTCACTTTGACTAACATCTTGCAGGATTACTTTAAAATAATGCTCTTCCTTTTCTCTTCTTTCCGTTTTATATTCTGTAATCTCAAATATTACTTGGGATGCATTTTTTTTGTCGATTCTATCATTGATAATATTTTTTAATTTTTCTGCATCCCAAATTAGAATATTAGCATTTTCTTCGCCTTTAAATTTTGATTCAAATCTTAACTCCTTACAGTAAGCCAATCCTCCTAATCTTCCAATACCTCTAAATCCTTTATCAACATTTCTATCTTTCACTCCGTCAGCAATATTTCTAAGATAATTTAAAAACTTATCAGTAGGAATACCAGTAGCATTGTCTTCTATTTTGATTTGTTTATTTTCACAATTGATCGTGATTTCAATGTGACCTTCGTTTCTGGTTTTGAATAATCCTTCTCTAATAGCCTTGTCAATTGCATCAGCAGAATTTTGAATATATTCTCGAAAAACAAATTTTGAGTCTTCGTACATTCCTAATGTTAAAGTTTCAATAACATCTTTCCCAATTTTTATTTCTTCATTACTCATTTAAACTGCCTGTAAATTGGTTTCGGAAATTTGATGTTTAGCATTGATCTGAAAACAGGATTTTGTAAAATATACTCTCCCTGTTTTAACCTTGTCATCATACTCTTATAAACAGATGGAACATATTTATAATCGTTTTTAGAAATTTCAATTGCATTTGTTCTTCCATAAGCATGCGTCGAACAATTTCCTTTTACTCTATCATGAATAGAACTTTTAAATTGTTCAGCTGAAAATAGGATTATTCCTAGAGACCTTCCTCTTTCAGTAATATCAATTATTTGCCTTAGAATAGGAGACGACTTTGGAACATCAGTAGAAGCATATTTATTTAGCTCATCAATAAAAATCACAATTTTAGTTGGTATGTCTTCTTCTTTTCTATCTTCGTATTGTCCTAATTTTAAATCGTAAACAGCCCTCATTACATCACCAAAAACAAATCCTTGCATACCTTCATCTAATTTTGCAATATCAATAACAAAAACATCGTTTTTACTAATCCCCTTAATAGCATCTTGCAATCTGATTTCATTGTTTTCTTTAGAAACTCTGGTTGCAAAAATTGAATTATTGGTAGCTTTATTTACAATCCGTTTGAACTTACGCCAACTTGAAACTGTTATCTCATTATTTTTTCCAGTACCAGCTTTGCAGTGAGAATCAACTTCTTTAATAAATCCATCCCAAGTTAATGGTTTATTAAAATCACCTTGTCCAGATATGATAAAATTGATTATAGAATCTATAGTTTGATTTGGATCATCAATGTTAGCAAATAATAAATCCAAATTTTCCTTATCATATTCATAGATATATTTATATTTAAAAGCTTTTTCTAATGCGATTTGATTTTCAAAGTCAACTTTTAAAGCATAGCTATTATTAGATGAATTGTCAGAATATGGGTAATAGTATTTTACGTTTTTAAATGGGTCTGGTGTTAATTCCAACATTTCATAAATATTTTGAATTTCTTCTTTTTCAGAATCAGTGAGTAGATCATTTTTTTCATCAATAGCTAATAAATCTCTGCCTTTAACATTTAACAAAACAAAAGCAATCGATTCATTGTTGTTCTGATTTGTATAATATTCCTGTATTGATTTTAGTAGAAACATTGAATATGATGTTTTTGAGGCCAAACCTGAAATACCTGATATATTAAGATGTGCACCTTCGGGGCCAATTAAAAAATGTGAATTAAAAAAGACAGGTAAGTCGATTTTATTTTCTCCGTCATACATTTGAATATAACCGCATGCCAGTTTATTCTTTATATCGTTTAAACCGAGTGCTTCTTCAATTTCATTCTTTTCTGCAAAGCAAACAGCCTCACCGTCGTGAACTGGTGTATAGATATTCTGATTATTTCCGACTACTCTCGCTTTAACATAATTCATCCCGATTCTCTCAGTATTAAGTTTTGATTCAACATCTCCAAAATCATTGGAAATAAAACTTGTCAAATAGCTCGGAGTATCTGTAATGTGAGATATTTCCTCAATTACACCAAATGTTATTGATCCATCCCCACGATTAACTTTAATAACATCAAAAGGACTAAGAATTCTGTCTTTTGAAGTCCAGAAATTAAATTCATCAATTGTTGTAGGATTTTTTTCTGTTGCTGTTACTTTACCAATTATTTTCATTTTATTACTTAAAAAAAGTTTATAAAATTATTATCACTCAAATATCTGCTTTTTATGAAGGTTTCTGTTAAATAGATTGGGTAAAGATGATTTGCCCAACGGTTGTCTCTTCCATAGCAAACTGGGTTTCTTTCATTTATTATATTTGAACTAATCAAATCTACTTCTTCACTATCGAGTCCGATTTCTTGCTCTTGATCAGAAATTAATATTTTCTCGATTTTTACAATACCATCAAATGGACTCACAGTATATTTTGTGTCCCTTATCCTTAAATACCATATGCAAAATTTTACTCCAGAAGACATATCTGATTGGTACATTAAAGCTGGTGTTCTTTCAAAAATTTTCAACTGTGCAATTTTAGATGCATTACTCTTATTTGTTTCATCCCTACAACTCTCAGGATTAAAAGATTTTGAAACTCCAACTACACATCGGTAATTGCTTTTTATTATTGAAAGATCTTTATAATCCCCAGTTTTTACTGTCTTATACTCCAATGAACCATCCTTGATCAAATATGATTCTTGACTTAAAAGATTTTTGTATGTTAAGTTTGCAACTATTTTCTTTTCAAGATCAACCATTTCATCTTGAATCTTTGCTATCCCTTTATTTTCGTAATTTTCAGCGTCTCCTTTATCTTCATATTCGAGAATTTTCGAGAACTTAATTCCTCTTTTATTTAGAATATCAAGATTATTAATCTTCGTAAGGAGGTTATTGAAAAATAATTCTTTTTTTCTGTCTTTATTTGCTACTTCTGGGATTGATAAAAAATAATGCCTTTCAGCAATACAAGATTTGAAATTTGAAGGATTAATACGCTCACAACAGGCTACTGATACTTGACCTGCAACTACAGGATAAATTCTTCTGTCATAAGAAATATCATCTACTTTATATGTCCGCCTTGAACCATCAAGAAAATATCGAAAAAGAGGTTTGAATTTTTGAATTTCAATTGCCTTTTTTTCAAGAGATTTTGTTTTTTTAGTTGGTTCGGTTTCACCATATTTTTTAAATGTTAAGTTCTTATTGTCATCATATAGAATTGAAGGAATAGCAATGTTCTCAAAGCAATACTTGTGTGATTTATAACTTTGTCCATCAGTTTCTTTTGCTAAATAATTCAATATTTTTTCCATAGAAGACTTACTCACAAAATTCTTTTTAATGTCTTTAAATTTAAACAAAGCAAAAAAGGGACATGAAACCTTCCATATCCCTTCCTAAACTCTTACCAATTTTTTTACTTAAAGTTCACTGAATCTTAGCCCCAAATAAACTTTGTTTTCAATTCGTGGTCAGGGAGGGAGTTGAACCCCCGACACATGGATTTTCAGTCCATTGCTCTACCAACTGAGCTACCTGACCAACGTTGTCCCCAAAAAGGGAATACAAAAATAATGCCTTTTCAAAGAATATACAAGATTTTTTTTTACCTCGCCGATTTTATGCTCGCGGCAATCGTCTCCCTGATCGACTCCATCAGCTCCTTCTCGGCGCGCGAGTCCGGACTGGCAGCGGCCGCCTTCACCGGCTCGGCAATCACCACTTTCACCGTCCCGCTCATAATTCTACGCTGTTTTACAGGGAACACATCATATGTGCCGATGATTGCCGCCGGGACAATATCTTTACCTGCCCTGGCAGCGAGCATGAACGCCCCGCGTTTGAACTGCTGCAGCTCGCCTGTCTCGGAGCGGTGCCCTTCGGGAAAGACGATGACGGTGGAGTTGTTCGTAAACTTCGCCTTTGCCGCTTCAATGCTCTCCATGGCTTTGCGGGGGTCCTCCCTCGTGATGGATATGAACGGAGACTTCTTCAGGCCTGAGCCGAAGATGGGTATGCGCTCCAGTTCCTTCTTGTAAATGAACTTCACATTCCTGCCCCTGAGTGCGGCAATCAGCACCGGTATGTCAAGCTCGCTGCAGTGGTTCGCCACCAAGATATAGCTCGTTTCTCTGTCGAGGTATTCCTTGCCGGTGAGTTCCACTCTAATGCCGCAGATCTTCATGTAGTTCAGCGCCCAGTGAGTGATGCAACTGTAAAACAACTGTTCCCTGAAACGGAAAGACATCAGCACGATGATCTTCATTGAATAATAGGCAGTGTTAAAGGCTATCAGCGTTTTCCTGTAATAATAATTCAATATTGACAGCAGTCTCATTTCTTGCTCTTCTTACATATCCTGTTGCAGATGTCCAGGATGGACGGGTCGATTACCCTGTAGTACCTGAAAAGGCCCGATTCGCGGGTAGAAACGATGCCGTTGCGTTCGAGGGTTTTGAGCTGTTTCGACACGTTAGGCTGGAACAAGCCTGTTTCTTCGCTGATGTCGCTGACACACTTCTCGGAGGAGAAGATCGACTGTATTATACGCAATCTCGACGGCTCGGAAAGGATCTTGAAGACCCTTGCCAAGCCCTGTATCTCTTCGTCGGAGAATACTCTTTTAGAACCCATTATACATCCTGACTTTTTTTCTATATAATTTTCAACACTAATTTTTTTCATTTTATATATCTAAAATATTACAGCATACAAATTTAAGAAAAATATGAATTATTCAAATTCCCCAACTACAATTTTTCACAATTTAAGGCTCTTTCACAAAACTTTTACAAATAACAAATTCTCCCGTATGGATGCCCTGGTTTCCCCTCCATCCACACTCCTAATTGCAGGGCTGTTCTTCGTCATATTGCGACTACAGCCCACTTATTAAAAAGCAGGAATGATCTCCCCAGGTTCAAATCCCTTCTTTGCCGGTTTCAACCTTACTGCCTTCCTGAATGCGTCATGCTCGAAAACGACAATCCAGCCTTCCTCATAAGCAAGCGGGAGGTATTTCTTCTTCTCCTCGAGGGTTGTCAAGGGCCAGAGGTCATAGGCAATGATGTAGGGATAGGGCAGGTGTGCTGTCGTCGGCATCAGGTCGGTACAGTAGAGCAGGGTATTGTTCCCTTCGGATACCTTCACCATTTGCAGTGCTTTCGTATGGCCGAAAGTGGGAATGACCGAGATGCCCGGGAAAAGTTCACCCTCGCCGTCAGTAAACTCCAGTACGCCCGCCTCAGCCAGAGGCAGATAGTTTTCGGGAATGAATGAGGCCCTGTCTTTCTCTGTCGGACTGAGCGCCCACCGGTAGTGGTCTTTCTGGACAAAGTATTTTGCATTGGGGAAAGTCGGGACAATCCTGTCGCCTTCTCTGCGCGTGGCCCCGCCGGCATGATCGAAATGCAGGTGAGTGAGAACCACATCGGTAATGTCTGCCGGCTTCAGTCCGTAAGGCTCCAGCGCATTGTCCATGTTGGACATATTCATGTCGATGTTGTACATTCCGATTTGTTTCTCATTCCATTTGTCCCCGTTACCCGTGTCAACCAGCAGCTTCCTGTCGTCCCATTCCACCAGCAGGCAGTCCGCCGCCAGCGGTACCCTGTGCAGCTCGTCAGGTTCGGTGTATGCCTTTGACCACATCGTTCGCGGCACGACACCGAAGACCGAACCTCCGTCGAGTCCGAAAAGCCCTGTATTTACTAATCTGATATTGAACTTTCCAATTTTCATAATCAATTTTCTCAAGATTAAAACAATATTTCGTCATGACTAAATAATTAGCATAATATTTTACGATTTAAATGTTTTTCATAATAATTAACCGGTACTAATCAATTAACAGCACAATCCCGCCCAAAAAACTTGTATGTTAACTGATTGTACACTATATTTGAAAAGTATTATTTCTTTTTAAGGAAACGTATGAATAACATAGACATAACCAAGTACAATCTACGCAACGACGTCATCTTCAAATATGTCTTCGCCACCGACAACTCACAGGACATTCTAATCGATCTGCTCAATGCCGTCTTCCTCGACAGCGGCCAGGAGAACATCACGGAAATTACCTATCTCAACCCTATGAACCTGAAGGAATACCTCTCAGACAAAGCTACTGTCATCGACATCAAGGCTAAGGACGGCAACGGCAGGCTTTACAACATCGAGATGCAGGTACAGAGCGAACAGCATTTCGTCGAACGGATAATCTATTACAACTCGAAGCTGCTTACCGGCCAGTTGGGCGAAGCCCAGGGTTACGACAGGCTCAACAAGACAATATCAATAGTTTTCACCGACTTCATACTGTTAAAGAAAGAGAAGCCCATACACAATATTTACAGATTGTTAAACGTTAAGAGTCACAAGGAGTTGGCGGACT
>CAZWLN010000018.1:0-75746 GCA_964634885.1 uncultured Hyphomicrobiales bacterium
TTTCTTTCTGGTACTGTTCGATTGGTGTTTGTGCCTCGATGAACGGGTCGCTGTTGGGCATAGGCGAGCCGTCTTCCTGGACACCTGTGTTGTACAGTGTAACACTGATTGGCTTATCGCCGGATATTACAGCGGAAGCAGGAGATTCACCCATAGGTACAAGCCTTACTTCGATCCAGCTCTTGTTCTGCTTGCCGGAGTTATCTGTAAGGGTTGCAATGGGAGCGCCGTCGCGGGAAATTGTTGTAACGCCCTTTTCTCTTGCAAAAACGCGGATAAGTGAGCCATATTTCCTTCCACAAACCTTAGGAACATTATAAATAGTACCCCAGGTAAAGGTCGGCATGTCCATCTCAACTGTATAGTCGCACCAGCGGTTGTCCACAGGGATGTTGGTGCAATAGTTGCCGGAAACGACACCGAAAGGCTTGTTGCCTAAATAGTGGCTGCCGGTAAGGTCATGGGCTTCGCCGTCGGAAGCGAACATTACAACGTCGCCTTTGGCTAAGTTCCAGTTCTTGCTTTCGCCGGTTTTCATACCCCCGGTTGTTTTGGTATAGGAGTTACCACCAAGTGTGAATTTGATGTTAGTATTGTCGTAAACCGCAACGCAGCCTGTCAGGCTGGGCATGTAGTTCGATGTCAAGGCGTCCATACTGCCGTATGAAGCGGCATAGTATTCAGTACCCAAAGAAGATGAAGGATAGGCAAGGAATCCGTCGCTGGTGTACTGATACCTTACAACGCCGTAAACTACTAACGGGTATTCAGCAAAAACGTGAATGCCGGCGCCTTTCCATATCTTCTCTTCGGGAGGCCTCTGGGTTCCTGTTTTGGTCCAGGGACAGCCGGCAACAGGTGTAATGTTGAATTCAATGACGTCGTTGGGGATCGATGTCTTTTGAATTGAATAGCCCTTACCGGGAATTTCCAGGGTTACAACCGTCTTGGCCGGAGTTGTTACATATACTTTAATAAAGTTGTCGGCTCCACCCGATTCGTCTTCGAAACAGGGAGGTATTGTTAACCAGAAGTCCTTACCTACGTTGTTTGCTCCAAGCATTTTGGGTAATTTCTTCTTAACCTGCTCTAATTCATAGTCACCGGAAACCAGGTTCGGTATCCCCGACAGGAACAAGGCGGCCAAAAGCAGCAATAGTCTTAGTTTTTTCATAAATTTTTACCTCTATATTGTAAAGAACATTATACCTTCAATTTTCAATTATGTATCATACAACTTATGCAATAACAATTTAAACAGAAAAAAGTTACACTTAATAATCATTTTTTTTTCAATTATTTACATTTTTTTCGATTTTTTTGAAATTTTTTATTCAACCGGTACTTTGTGTCACTGTCGAATCCCTTGTTAGCTGTGCCATTTGCTGTGTATTATCTATTTAAATATTTTAGGCCATTAGTATGAACAATTAATTTAAAAATGATTAATTTCTGTTTATTATTGATTTTACTGGAATCTTAACATATAAGATAAGGAAAACCGACAAAATTTTGAGTTTTTATTCGCTCCTTTTCCTGAAGAAATTAGTAACAGGTTAATTATTTGGGGATTAGAAAAATATGAAATGTGGATTTAATTGCCACGAGTTGAAGCACGAGGCTGTCGAAAGTAATAGATAAAAGCTCTTTCTCCCCATTTTTCCCATCTTACCCCGAAAAAATACAAACGCCGGGGTTCGGTACTCCGGCGTTTGTTGTTGGTGTGTCACAGCCATTGCTATTTGACTACATTGAAATTGCGGGTCTGTGAGTAGTCTCCTGTCGTCATTCTCAGTGTGTATGTACCGGAAGGAAGGTCTTTGGTTTCGAGCCTGAAGCTGTGTTCGCCGGGTTTCAGAATCGTTGAAACGGGAATCATTACCAGTTCCCCGTTCGAATTGAAAACCCTGAGTTCTGTCCAAGCTTCGAGTGCAGTTGTAAATTCGATGTTGGCTCCGTCGGCTCCTGCCGGATTGGGTTTGATGATGTTAATGCTGTTCGTTCCGAAAAGCCTACGTACAGAAATCAGGCTGCCTGAACATACGGGGTTGACTTCGATGGTACAGCCTCCGGTAGTGATTATGCCGGCACAATCGTTGTCTTCGGTTTTGATTGTGTCCGTCAGCTGTGCTACAGGTTTTGCAAATGCCGGGAGATAGGACTTAAAAGTAATTCTCAGTATTTCTCCGTCGATGTTGAAATTTGCGTTACCCTTTGCTGCAATCTTTACCGAAATCCTACCCTGGCCGTTGCCCGATTCCTCGGTAACGACAGGTGCATCCATAGTGTAATCATCAGAAGGCAAAGCTGCGCCCAGTTCGATTTTCCCGGGTTTCAGGAAGTCGTTCTCATAGTAAACTTCGGCTGTAATATTAGTCAATGAGGCAGGGCTCAGGTCGTCTCCGGCCTTTATATGTACACCGACGGTATGTTCTTCACCGATGTTGATTACACGTGTCTTTGGTTCCATGTAACAATCCCTCGTGTAGTACTCGCCTGTTGCATTAACGTGAACAGTCATCGGATTCTTGTTCTTTGTGTTGTTGTAAAACAATACATTGGTTTCGTATGTGCCTTCGACGAGCGGCTTGAACCGGATATTATAGATTTTGGTATCGCCGGCTTTCAGGGCAAAACCGAGAGCTTCCAGGTTCGGGTCGTCGGCACAGAAAACGCCGGGTTTGTTTTCAATTATGACACTGTCAACCTTGACATCGGCAGTAGCGTCGTTTGACACACTGATTGGGACGGTGTAAAAGTCGCGCTCATCCTCCGGATTCGTTACACATTCCGACAGGCTGACGTCCGGCCCATCGATGTTCTGTGACCGGCCCTCTCCCGTGAGTACGGAGCTCATCTCTGATTCTGCGTCGCTGACTGTAACAAGGGTAGCGGTATTAGTGCCTTCGTGGCGGGCAACAAACTGTGCCGAGATGTCGATCGATTCGCCGGGTGCAAGGATGATCCTGTCTGTCGCTGCGTCCGAAGCAGTGGTTTTTCCCATTTCTGTAGCTTTGTCGAATCTGAATCCTTCCGTGCCGTACGTAGTCATGATCTCAGAAATCCTGCCGTTGTCCATGGTGAAGCCTGTAATGGCCATGGTGTCCTGCCATTCATAGATGTCGTTCGTAAACCTGACGGTATGCTCCTGGCGCTGTGTCTCGTCGTCAATCAGAGTCAGGCCGAAGTCTGTGTTTTCCGTATGTCCTTTCGGAAGTATGCCGATTCCCTTGAGTGTTGTTACCGGTGACTCGGCGTTACTGAGATAGGTGATCTCTATCTCATGTTCGCCGACAGATTGGGGCTGGAACTCAACCTCTACCAGGTATGATTCGCCGGGTTGAAGCGTCCTGATGAAGTCAGCCTCACCGTTGTTCTTGAAGTGAAAGGCCCCAACGTCGCCTTTGACTGCATTAATATTGGCCTTACTGATTGTTACAGCTTCCGTACCGTTGTTCCTGAGCATGATTGCCCTGTCCTGTCCGGGAATCCAGGTGTTGGGGTAGGGGCCCATTCTGTGATCAGGCCTGTCAATCCTTACCCTGCCCCAGTTGTAACTGTTTGCAACGAGCCCGGGCTCAATTCCGATTCCTGTGATTTCGAGAATGCTGTCGATTGTGTTTGCATTGCTCGAAAACACAATCCGGTCGGTGAAGGTGCCGATTTGCTGCGGCCTGAATTTAATTGTGTAGTTTACGGACTTGCCCTTGGGAACGACCACTAACGGATCGGCTGCACTTATATCTGAGTGCAGTGTAGGATCGGGGATATAAGTCTTATCGTCATCGGGACCTGAGTAAGCCGTGATTTTAAGGTCTGTGGTACCTCTGTTCTCAATGGAGAATTCTTTGGGGAAGGTTTCACCGACAGTAACTTTTCCGAAGTCGAGACTGCCTGTGTAAATGACAGGATTGCCAGCCTTTCCGTACAAAGGCACCCTGTATGTGAACACACAGGTATCTCCAATGCCTAACGAATCAGAGTAATCGCCTTCTTTGGCAGCTGTAAAAGCGGCTTTGAACTCCCTGGTACTGTTCCCTTCGATGGTAAACGGCAGCGTAACGCCGATTAGTGAAAAGTTAGCGGTGGAACCTGTTTTGAGTTCAAGCCTCATGATGATTACCGGTTTATCTGAAGAATTCCTGACTGTAAAAGGAAGTTCGGCCTTTTCCCCGGTTTTAAGTAAGCCCCAGTCGAGGATGTCGGGTTCAATCGTAACTTTCATTGCGGTATATTCAATAATGATGGTGGTATCATTACCTCGCCTGTCTGAAAAAGTGATAACCGCTTTAGCATCCTCCGAAGGGTCTCTGACAGACAGAGTCCAAGACGTGGACCTGTCTGACCCCGGAATGAAATCATCATACCTGAATTCATAGTTATAGCTGAGTTCAGAGTCATAGACTATCATTGCGAGATTGGTGCGTATCTCACCATCGTCGGGCATATCTTTAACCGTACCGTCTTTAACGCTACCGTCGCAATTGATATGAAAATCAGGTATGGGGCAGGCAGTGTCCGGCCTCTCGATGTCCATCAGAGCAGCGCTTGTAGGGAAGCCATAGGAATCGCAGTGAGCATAGCCGTAGGAATAGGCGGCGAAGGGTTTGGCAGCCCTGATTTTGAAAACGCCAACGGCCGGCAGGGTAATATTCTTGACTGCATACTGTTTACCGCTCGTTTTTTGTTTAAAAAGCTCATCTGAACCGCTGAATTTGTATTTCACTTTTTCCCAGTAGTATTCGCCGTTGAAGACCTGGGCAAATTCCAGGTCGTCCGGTGTATTATTGTTCGAGTCGGTTTCATAGACCAGGTTCAGGTAATTCTCGTTGAATTTCAGGCCGCCGGTAACACCGGGACAACAGAAGGTAATCTCTTTCTGGTACTGTTCGATTGGTGTCTGGGCTTCGATGAAAGGGTCGCTGTTCGGAGTTGGTGGCCCGTCCTCTGCAACACCCGTATTGTAAAGCGTAATGGAGATGGGTTTTTCTGAAGATATGACTGCGGAAGCAGGCGATTCATTCATCGAAACGAGCCTGAATTCCATCCAGCTCTTGTTCTGTTTCCCGGAATTGTCTGCCAGGGTGATGATTGGAGAACCGTCGCGATAGACGGTGGTCCCGCCTTTTTCCTTTGCAAAAACCCGGATAAGGGACGGATATTTCCTGTTGCATACCTTGGGGACATTGTAAACCGTACCCCAGGTGAAAACAGGCATATCCATCTCAACGGTATAGTCGCACCAGGGATTGTCTATTGGTATATTGGTGCAATAGTTACCCGACATTACCCCGAAAGGTTTATTACCGATGTAATGGCTGCCTGTAAGGTCTTGGGCTGCGCCGTCGGACGCAAACATGATCACGTCTCCTTTCGACAGGTTGTAACTCTCGCTCGCGCCGGTCTTCAGCCCGCCCGTTGTCCTTGTGTAGGAGTTGCCTCCGACGGTAAATTTAATGTTCGTATTGTCGTAAGCTGCAACACATCCTGTAAGGCTTGGGAAATACCTGCCGCCGGTAAGGGCGTCCATGCTGCCGTAGGAAGCCGAATAGTATTCCTTACCCAGGGAAGAGGTCGGATAGGCAAGGAAACCGTCGCTGGTGTACTGGTATCTTACGACACCATAGACAACTAATGGATAGTCGGCATAAACGTGAATGCCTGCTCCTTTCCATATTTTCTCTTCAGGCGGCCTGACGGAACCTGTCTTTGTCCAGGGACAGCCTGCTACCGGTGTAACATTGAACTCGATGACATCGTTTGGTATCGATGTCTTCTGGATGGAGTAGCCCTTACCGGGTATCTCCAGGGTTACAATTGTCTTTGCCGGTGTTGTAACATAAACCTTGATGAAATTGTCCTCGCTGCCGGATTCATCCTCGTAACAAGGCGGGATTGTGAACCAGAAGTCTTTACCGACATTGTTGGCGCCCAGCATTTTGGGCAGTTTCTTTTTAACCTGCTCAATCTCGTAGTCGCCGGAAACCAGGTTGGGTATCCACGACACTAATAATGCGGTTAAAAGCAATAAGAACCTGAGGTTTTTCATAATTTTTCCTCCACATTGTATAAAAAACCGTTTTTTGTGTGATGTTGAATTTTTTTCTGCCATTCAACTACTCTAATAACAATTTTGAAGGGAAAAAGTTACAGTGAAAAATGAAATATTTTGTATTTACCCTGGAATTCCTCGCTGAGTCCTACTGTGCAGCAGGCTGTTTATTACTATCGGTAAAACATGATTGAAGCCGGCAATGACAAGGAAAACATAACAGAGGTAAGCGCCTTAATTGATTAACAATTATTTTTTTCTTATCTTTGTTGATGATGAATCGTGAACAAAAATATATGCTGAAACGAGGCCTCCGTTGTTTAACTGTGGCCTGTTTATTATTGGCGGCGCTGGTGCCGGCTCTTGACGCCAGGCCCAAGACAAAGCCCAAAACGAAGGAAAAAAAGGTTTCCGTCAGTTCCATTCCCGTATCTGTTGCGAAGAAGATAGACATTGCCAGGGGAGTTACATACAGGAACCTGCTCATCGGAAGGGACAACCCGAGGATGTCCGCCCATGTTATTGAGATCGATGTCAGGAATCCCTTGAATAAGATAATTTTCATGAAGGGCAACAATCGTTCGAGCGAGCTTGAAAGGCTTGTGGACATGATGGCGAGGACAAACAGGAACAGCCAGTACAGGGTTGTGGCTGCCGTCAACGGTTCGTTCTGGCAGTATTTCTATAATTACCCCATTGGCCCGACGGTTGTCAACGGCGAAGTTGTCGAAATTAATAATTATAAAAAATGGTCTTCTGCATTTTTTGATGATAAAAACAGGATGTTCATCGATAAATTCTCAATTACGGGAATTATTAAAATCAATAAAAAGAAGAAAATATTAATTAATAATGTTAACCGGAGAAACAGCAGGAAGGGTGTCGTCCTTTACAACAGGTACGGTGGAGACTGTGTGCCTTTCATTTCGAAGAACAAACTCAACAGGGCAATCAAGAATGCTCGCGAAGAATCTGCCGACAGGGACATCACCGACAGGGAATTCGATTCGGAAGAATTCAACAGGATGGTTGCCGGTATGCAGATGGATTCGGCTATGGACAAAAACTTGGTTAAAATTACTGCAAAATACCTCGACATGCCCTGCCTGAACAAAGATATTCCTCTCGTGGTTACCAATATCAGCCGGGGAGTGGCGCCGATGCCCGACAACGGCATTGTGTTCACCTACGGGGAAAATGTACCGAAGAGTCTTCTTCCTAAGCCCGGAGATAAGATTTTCATCCGTTTTTCGACGAATGTACTGAAGAAAATGAAATTCATACACGCGGTAACCGGCACTCCCCGCCTTGTCAGGAAGGGGGCGCCGCGGCAGGAAGCAGACCTCGAAGGGACAAAGAGCAGGAATTTCATTAAGTCCGAACTGCCCCGTACTGCCATCGGTACCTCAAAAGATAAATCGAAAGTGTTCCTCGTTACCTTCGAACCCTCGGTTGCTGCTTCAGGCAAGAAAGGAGCCTCGCTGCAAAACGAAGCCCTGGCGATGAGAAGGATTGGAGCTTTCGATGCATTAAACCTTGACGGCGGTGGTTCGTCTAATATGTTAATTAACGGTAAGAACGTTATGGGCAGGGGGGACCCGAACAAAGCCAGGAGGCTGTCAATCGGCATCGGCGTCGGGTTCAGGAAAAAGAGGTAGATACTTTTATTTATTGGGGGATTGTTTGAGCTGTATTAAAAGGATTATACTCAGATGCAAATTCACCGTGATGATTGTTGCGGTGTTGGCGCTTCTGTGCAGCCAGGCCTATACGGCAGAAACGAAAAGCGTCAAGGGAAAAGATACGATTGCCTCCGTTAAAACAAAAGATAAATCCAAATCATCTGCCGTCAAATCCAATGATGTAAAGACTTCGAAAACGGTTAGCTCCGGAAAAAAGACTTCAGACTCTGTGAAAAAGAATAATAAGGATAAATCCAAAGAAACAGGAACCAAAACAAAGACAATTGAAAAGGGTACTTCAGTAAAAGATGATAAACCGGCTTCGGGTAAGGTTACGACCAAATCTGTTAAGGGCAAATCAGGTGTCGCTGTGAAGAATGGGTCGGGAACAAAAAAGAATACTTCTGAAAAACCTGAAACAGGCAGTTCCTCCGTTAAAAAGACAAAGAAAGACAAGGTTGCCGACAAGTCTCAATCGACAAAGGTGCAATCCGGCAGTTCGGCTAAGAAGGTAAAGGATCAGGTTTCAACAAAGAATAATTCCGGAAAGAATACGAAAGGCACGGTTAAAGGCAATCAATCTAAGGTTGTGCAGCCAAAATCCACGACAGTAAAACCCGGTGGCTCTGCTACAAAAGACACTGCTGCAACAAAGAAAAATTCCTCCAAAGTAGAAATCGGGATTAATAAAAACCAGGAAATAAAAGGTACAAGGGAAATTAAAGTTAAACCCGGTCCTGTCCCGAAAGTTAAGAATAAAACGACCGGTGTGGTTAAGGACAGTACAAAGAAAAGCAGTTCCGGAAGCAATGGTAAAACAGGCAAACAAACGGATCCGAAGATTAAAAAAGACAGGATACAAACCGAAGACAATAAGAAGACTGTGGAACAGGCCTTCGAACAGCCGGACAAAGAGGAGAGCAGGCCTGTTGAAATAAAGATAGAAGGAAAACAAAAACAAAAGAAGATTGACGTCAGGGTGCAGGAACAGCCGCCTGTCGGTAAAGACGGTAAAAAAACCGGCGGCGACAAAAAAGCGACGGTAGAGGATCGGGAAGCCGGAACGGAGGCTGACAGCCTTGCCGGAAAAGAGGAAGACTTTGTAGTGCCCAAAGAAGAAAAAAGTTCCAGGGGAAAAAAGAAATCTACATTCGAAACTGTCAGCGTCGATACACTTTCCGCCGGTGTAATTTACAGGAAATTTAAGATCGGCAACGGCAAGGATAAGGTTTTGATACACATGGTGGAAGCAGATCTGAACAATCCTGAAAACTATGTGGCATTGTTCAAGGGCCGGGAAAATTCCTCAGAACTGGAAAAGCTCCACGACATGGTGCGCCGTTACAACGAAAGCAGCGGCGACAATGTCCTCACTGCCGTAAACGGAAGCTTCTGGAAGGCATTCTATAACTATCCGATGGGGCCGACAGTAATAGACGGAGAAGTGGTTGAACTCAAACCTTACCGCTCCTGGCCCAGCGCCTTCGTCGATGAAAACAACAGGGTTTTCATAGACAACATCAAACTCAATGGTACCCTGTCCATACACGGGAAGAAAACGGCGCTGGCGGCTGTCAACCGCCGCGAAGACTCGACGGGTGTCGTACTCTACAACAGATATACAGGCGACACTATTCCCTACATATCTAAGAAGATGGTGTCGAGAGCTTTTGAGGATGCCCTTCTCGATTCGGCCTACAAAGACATTACGGATTCGGAATTCGACACGACATCTTTTAAGCTGAACCTTTTAAAGATGGAGCGCGACTCATCCATTGAACTTAACATGAAGAAAATACTGGTGCATTACCTCGATAAGCCTGCTATTAACAGGGACATCAGGTGTGTAGTCGCCGGTGTGGTGGATTCAGGGCCGGTAAGCGTTCCCCGCGACGGTTTCGTGCTGACGACAGGCTTTGGAAGCAATTTGCCTGAGCTTAGGGAAGGTGATTATATTACACTGCGCTATTCCACAGACAAACATACAAAAACTGTGTTTACCAATGCTGTAACCGGTACACCCTGGATGATGAGGTCGGGGAAATCGACGTTTGAAGGGCCGCAGAAAAGGAACCGCAGCCGGTTCAAATGGGAGGAACTGCCGAGGACAGCCATCGGTACGAACAGGACTCACGACAAAGTATATCTCATCAGCGCCAGCCCTACATATAAATATGCAGGAATCAAAGGCTGTACTCTGGAGAATTTCGCTTTTGCAATGAAGAAACTGAAGATCTGGGATGCTGTCAACCTTGACGGCGGCGGTTCGTCGGTGATGCTCGTCAGGAACAGGAACGTGCTTTCCTGTCCGGAGTGCTCCCGGCGTTTGTCCATCGGAGTAGGAATCGTAGTTAAAAATAATATATCGGAAAAATAGGAGAATGCCATGAAACTTTTATTGATCAGCAATTCGACGCTTCACGGAAGCGGTTACCTCGACCACTGTGAACAGGATATACTCTCATTCCTGGGTGGGGATGTGAAATCGATCCTGTTTGTGCCTTTTGCCAGGCCCAGCGGCGTCAGCCATGACGAATACACAGCGAAGGCGAGGGACAGGTTCCGTCAGATGGGCATCGAACTGAAGTCCATACATGAGTCTGATGATATGCAGAAGGCCGTAGCAGGGGCAGAAGCCGTCTTCACCGGCGGAGGCAACTCCTTCCTGCTTGCGAGCCAGCTCCAGAACAATTCACTGCTTGAACCCATCGCCGCCCGTGTACGGGGCGGAATGCCGTACATCGGCACCAGCGCCGGAAGTAATGTCGCCTGTCCGACAATCATGACGACCAATGATATGCCCATCATCCAGCCGCCCAGCTTCGGGGCTCTGAACTTAGTACCTTTCCAGATCAACCCCCATTACCTGGACCCCGACCCTGATTCCACACACAAAGGCGAAACCCGCGAGACCCGCATCAGGGAGTACCTTGCCTTCAACGACAGGAAGGTTGTCGGACTGAGGGAAGGCGCGATGATCCGCATCGAAGGCGGCACAAAGCTTCTGAAAGGCACCACCGGCGCGCGTATCTTCGAAAAGGACAAAGAGGCATACGAGATAATGCCTGGTGACGACGTCAGCTTCTTGTGGTAAAAATAAAATAATAGCCACGGGTTATGCTCGTGGCTATTAAATGGAATTTTATGGAATATGCTTTCCGGTATTATGCTTTAACCATCCTATCTCACCACCACTATGTTCTGCCTGTAAATGTCATTGCCGATCTTTGCCACGACTGTGTAAACGCCTGGGGTAAGAGCTCCGGTGTCCCAGAGCAGGCTGTGGCTGCCGCTTTCCATTGCTGTCGAGGCAAGTGTGCATACTCTGACGCCGAGCATACTGTAAACCTCAATGGTTACATAAGACTCCCTGTCGAAGTTCAGGCAGATGGTTGCGAGCGATTGGACAGGGTTCGGAGTAACAGAAAGAGTTTGTACCGCTACCGGTACAGGATTCTCTACTGCGGTAACCGCACCTGTAGTGAATGTCCAGGTTGAAGACCAGGAATCGCCGTTGCCGACGCGCCAGTAATAGGCCTTGTTTGTAGCGAGCTGCTCAGGTTTGTAACCTGTGGCTTCTACGATTTTTTCCTCTTTGATTGTCGAAAAATCTTTAGTTTCAGAGTACTGCACCTTGTAAAAGGTGGCGCCTGCAATCTGTTTCCATTTACAGGCAGGATTGGCAACGTCCAGCAGAGCGTCGTTCGCGGGATAGGTCAGCATGGGAGCGGGTGTACCGATGGTTTGGTATGCCGCGCCCAATTTCAATAAATATTTCCGGTTTATATCCATATTGAATAAAGTACCGCTTGTTAACCTGTAACTATAGGTAACACTGTCGATCTTGTCAATATCTCCAAGTCCGATTAAAATTTCATTAGTGCTTTGGGAGCACCTTGCCGTCATTACAGAACCGGGCAACTGCCTGAATATCTTCTTTGTCCCGGAATAGACCGTCAGGTTTATCCCGTAACCGTCCCTGCAGACATGCAGGTTCGTATCGCCCTGTACCCTGAAAGAAATCCAGTTGCCTTTTTCTGTCAGGTCGTTCCTGAACAGTTTCAGTGTTTCGTTGCTGCTGGCCACAAGCAGGTCCATGTCGCCGTCGTTGTCGAAGTCCAACTGTACCGGCGACCAGGCGCCGTGGATGAGGCAGCCGTAATCCCATGTCTTGTCGATAAGTTTGTAGTTACCGGCAGGGCCGGAATTAATATATATCCTTGAGAAACGGTCGGCTTCGGCTCCTTTTTGATTGTATGAATACTGGCAGTGGAAGAGGTCGGCGTAGGAGTCCAGGTTGAAGTCGGACCAGAGGATGCCTGCGTTCATCTCGAAGAATTTCAGTCCCATTTCCTTGTGCCTATCGGTGAATTTGAAATCGGGGCCGCCCTGGTTCACTAAAATGAGCGAGGGGTTGGACGACAGGCCTCTCTCGTCCGGATGGCCCAGGTTGCCGACAGCCAGGTCGGTGAAGCCGTCGTTGTTGAAGTCGCACCAGTCCGATCCCATGCCGTGACCGAAATAATTCGCCGCATTCGTAGGTGTTCCCTGTGCTCCGGTCGAAGCGCTCACATCCTGGAAAGTACCGTCGCCGAGGTTTTTGTATAGCTTGTCGGGAGCCAGTCTGTAAGTTGCTACAAAGATGTCGGGGAGGCAGTCGTTGTTGTAATCGCAGATGCTGGCGCCCCAGCAGTCGTAATAGGGGCTGGGCTCGCCAAGGCTGATCTTTGCACTTTTCGTTACATTGGAGAACCTGCCGCCGCCGTTGTTAATGAACAACTGATCGGGGAAATATGTTTCTACGTCATTCACGGATGTCCTGCCGTAGGCGATGAACATGTCAAGAAGTCCGTCAGTGTTATAGTCCAGCCACATGGGGGTAACGGTAGGGGCTTGCATTGTTAATTCATTGTATGCATCGGGCTGGTAACTGCCGTCAGCCTGCCCTGTGTATATGCCGTCAAATACGGTCTCGCTTGCTACACCTCCGTTGTTGGCAAAGAAATCCATGATGCCGTCGTTATTGTAATCTGCCCAGACTGTGCTGCCTGCTACAACGCCGGGCTTGGATACGTTCTTGAAAGTGCCGTCGCCGTTATTTTGAAAGAATGTACTTCCTACGGCAATATCATCCAGGCCGTCGTAGTTCCAGTCAACAACACTAACCAGGGCGGCTTTCAGAGGGTTGCCGGAACCGTCTTTGATACCGGCCTGGACTGTTACATCGAGCATTGGCGCAGTTGGAGCCGATTGTGAGGTTTCACCCTCGGGGAAATCGTAATCGACGTCGAGCCTGACCATATAATCTCCATCGGCCCTGTAAAAGAGGGTACCTCTGATATTGTAAAAATCAGGGTTCGGCTGGTTTGCATTGCAAATGTATGAATTGAGCGGGCTGCTGGTCTTGTCAGAGTCAAAACTGATGTACGGGCCGCTGTAGGGGACAATATGCTGGACGATGATCCTCTCGATGCCGTCGTAATGGAGGTTTAGGCTGCTGATGTCGATGGTAACCCATCCCGGTGTACCGTTGTAATTAAACTCAACGGCAGGGCATAGTTTCGTGTAGTTCCATACATATTTTGTCGGAGGTAAGCCGCCGTCGGTCGGATCCTGTAAAAGCAGGACCGAATCCTTTTGCGCTTTGGTACCGTTCATGTAGAGTTGAATGCTTTTCAGGGTGCATGGCCCGGCCGGTTTCAGGCAGGCAGACTCTTCCCAAAGAGGGGTCTTCTTGTCGCTGTAATAGCCTCCGGAAACGCCATTGTCGGTTTTTACAGTTGCTGATTCGGCAGTCCCGGAAAGAATCGTAACTGTTATTAAAATGATGAATATTGTATTGATTGCTTTCATTCCTGCACCTGTTTATTTGATTATGGAAATATTCTTAATAACACTGCTTTTCCCATCGTTAAAATGGAGGTAATAAACTCCCTGGGCCAGGTTTGACAGGTCGAGGGAAAATTCGTCGTAACCGCTGCAGCGTGTCCTGTCCATGCAGACGACACGGTTGCCGAGAACATCTACGATTGCTATATTCATTGTGGAAGCAGTAGTATTGTAAAACTCAATTGTTAAAGAATTACCTGCCGGGTTGGGATAGACGTTGATATCATTTTCACTAATAGCGTCATTGACAGAAGAAACTCCTGCCGTATGCAGTTTGAAGGTTTCGGACCAGAGGCCTTCACCACCGTCATTAACAGCGCTGACTCTCCAGTAGTAATCTGTACCTTCTTTTAATTTTGGTACTGTCGTAGTATATACTGTATCAAATATATTGTCTTTGTCGATGTAATTGCTTGAAAACTCTTTGTCGGCAGATATCTGCAAATGATAACGGATCGCATAGAGAACAGATTTCCACCTGAATTTGGCTTTGACGGGTATCCCGGTGGTATCGTCCGCCGGCTCTATTGTTTCAACCTGCGGGGGTAAAGGTATAGTGCGGAATTTAAACACTTCGGACCAATCTCCCGGAGTATCACCGTTGAACCCTCTTACACGCCAGTTGTACCATTCTCCGGGTTTCAGGCTGCTGTCCGGCTCCAGAGAAGTGGATTCGATGCCCTTCAGGTCAATGACCGTCGGGACAGTCGTGTCAATGGTTTCGGACTGCCGCAACTGGAACTGGTATTTGGTAGTGCCGCAGTTTTGGCAGGGATAGGTAGAGGCAATCCATTCATATTTTGCATGTACGTTGACGAGGTTCGAATCCTTTGCAGGAGTTACCGGCACTGGTGCTGAAGGTAAGGCAGTTCCGACAATGAACGTGTAAACGGACGACCAGGCAGAATTTTTCTCGTCATTCGAGGCCTGTACCCTCCAGTAATAGGGGGTGTTGTTTTTAAATGTACCTGCCGTCAGTTCCGTTACTGAGACAACAGTGTCTTTAAGCAAACTGCTGAAAGCCTTAGATTCGGAAATCTGCATCCTGTATTTATTGGCGCTGTAACAGTTTGTCCATTTGAAAACAGTTGTTTGCGGTAAATGTGATGTATTGTGGGCAGGGGACTGCAGGGCCGGTGTCGCAATTCCGAGAAGGACCGGCGCTTCCTTGTAAGGAATCCTGTAATGAGCATTAGGGGCAACGGATTTCAGAACAGTAGTCTCGCCGTTGGGGTATGCTATTACAACGCTGTCGATGGTGTTGTGCTTCCCTATGCCGAAATTTAGCCCGGAGCTGTTCTGTGTACAGAGCGAACCGGCGGAACTGCCCATCAGTTCCCTGTAATAGCTGTCGCTGCCGCAGTGAACGGACACTTTGGTGCCGAAAGCGTCAGTACATATTTTATTGGCAGGGCTGCCTGCGAGCCTGAAGGAAACCCAGTTACCTTCGTGAGGGATGTCGTTGCGAAGGAGTCTTCCCTCGACGATCATGTCCAGGTCTCCGTCGCGGTCATAGTCGAGATAGACGCCAACCCATGAATTATTGACTATAGCGCCGTAGTTCCAGGTCATGTCTTTCAGTTTGTAGTCCGGCGGCCCCTGGTTCATGTAGAAGTACCCGAAACCTCCGGAATACTTACCGTGCCACAGGTCGAGAAGGCCGTCCAGATTGAAGTCCAGCCATGATACGCCGGCGTTGCCCTCGTGGAATTTCAGTCCCATGGCGTAATGCTGCTCGTTGAATTTATAGAAGGCAGAAGCTCCTTTGTTCTTGAAAATCAGGGAAGGATTGGAGTATATGCCTCTCGAGTCGGTGTGGGCAAGGTTGCCGACACAGAGGTCCGTCAGGCCGTCGTTGTCGAAATCTCCCCACTGGGCGCCCATGCCGTGTCCAAAGTAATTGGAAGCGGCGGTGGGCATTCCCTGGACTCCGGTCGAAGCCCCAACTTCTTCGAAGGTACCGTCACCGTTGTTTTTGTACAGGTTGTCTTTGATGAGCCTGTAGTTTGCAACGAACAGGTCAACTTTGCGGTCATTGTTGTAATCGCAGGCGGCAGCGCCGTAGCAGTCGTAATAGCCGTCCAGGCCGCTGATGCCTTCGGTGAACGGCTCGCCCAGGTCAATTTTTGCTGCTTTACGTGTATTTGTAAATGTACCGTCTCCATTGTTCAACCAAAGCTGGTCAGGGCAGAATATCTCTCCCTGGCTGCTTTCCATCCTCCTGTTGGCAATGAACAGGTCTGCCAGGCCGTCCTGGTTGTAATCGAACCACAGGGGGGCAATGGTATTATAGGGATTGTGCATCGAGTCGTTCTGGAATTTGGGAGTCAGGTTGAAGTCTTCGGAAGGGTTGGGATAGGGCTTCAGGAAGGCATTATTTGTTGTCAGCATGGTGAAAGTGCTGTTCCCATTGTTTTTGTAAATCTTGTTTTTGTTGATCTCCTGCCTGTGGTCAAAGTCGTAGCTTCCCGACTGTATGGCGTATATGTCCTGGTAGCCGTCGTTGTCGAAGTCCGCCCAGGCTGTGCCGCCGTTGGCAATATATCCGATTTTCTTGAAAGTGCCGTCTCCGTTGTTTTCGTATAGGCCGCTGGAGAATGAGATGTCGTCGAGTCCGTCGTTGTTCCAGTCTGCAACAGAAGAATTGCGGTCTCCCGACAGGCCTGAAGCAGTGGTTACTTCGGTTAACATAGGCTGGGTGGGCTGTTCGCTCGTCGAATCCATGGGATAGGTGTATTCAACTATGAGCCTGACCATGAAATCTCCCGGGGCATAGGTCCACAATGTGCCGATGATATCGTAAAAATTGGGATTGGGGGTAAAGGGATCGAGTATCCATGAGACACCCTGCCTGTTGTCGGAGTCGTAGGTGAACCAGGGGCCGTTGCTTCTGAGTATATGTGTTATTACCATTTTATCATAGCCGTCGGAGCGAAGTCCGAGAGATTCGACGGAGAACTCTTTCCAGCCAGGGGTGCCGTCATAGGTGAA
Organism: uncultured Hyphomicrobiales bacterium; assembly: GCA_964634885.1. Classification (GTDB taxonomy): domain Bacteria; phylum Bacteroidota; class Ignavibacteria; order Kapaibacteriales; family UBA2268; genus DAINRZ01. The sequence continues at coordinate 16,615 of CAZWLN010000018.1, forward strand.
GGCGACAGGGGGTGTCAACTGGTTGTAGGGCCAGATATACTGGGTAGGGTAGAGGTTGCCCGCAGTAGGGTAGCCGCAAATCCTGAAAGTATCTATACCTGCCTGGTCTCCACTCAGGTATATACGTATCTTCTTGACGGTGCAGGGGCCGTCAGGCTGTAACACAGCAGACTCTTCATAGAGGTTGTTTGACTGGCTGTATGCGTGGCCTTTGGGGCTGCCGTTGTCGTTCTTCACGACAACGTCCAAAGACAGGAGGGACAGAGGCAGGAGAAAATAAACCAGCAAAAAGACATAATTTTTCATTTCACACTTTCATTAACAATTTCAATACATTGTCTATTTTATCAGGGTATAAATTAAATAAATATATGATTAATATCAATCATAATTGACTAATTTTTAGTTTTATTCTTTTCAATATTTAGGAAATATTCAATTTTGTGAATAGTTTTTTCTTATTTTGGTATAAATATTGTTTTTCTTTCTCTTGTAATTTTTATTTTAAAATAAAACTTAGAGTTGTTATGGGAAAAAACAGGCTGGAGATACTGGAAGAAAAAGTGAAAGCCAAGATAACTTTAATCAATGATATCAAAGCTGCTTCAAAATACCTTACATGGGACCAGGAAACCAATATGCCTAAAGGTTCTTCGATTACGAGGGCTGAACAAATATCCACCTTAGAAACACTGGCGCATTTCCACCTGGTTTCTTTCGATACGATCGACCTGGCAAACGAGATCAAGGATTCGCTCGACAGCGCGCATATCAATGATTCGGTTGTGCTGAAGTACTTCATCGAAGAACACGAGAAAGCCCTGAAAATACCCAACAGTTTTGTTAAAGAATTTTACAGCATCAGGACGCTTGCCCTCGACAGTTGGAAGAATGCCCGTATTGAAAACAGGTTCCGCGTTTTCAAACCCTACCTGTCGAGATTAGTTGAACTGAAGAAGGCGGAAGCAGTGAACCTGGGGTTCAGCGACAATTACTATGAAGGCATCATCAGGCAATATGAACCGGAGATTTCGATTGTACAGCTCGATACCCTGTTCAACAACCTTAAGAAAGAAACCCTGGCTCTGATGAACGAGTTCCGTTCCTATTCAGATAAGATTGACAATCTCTTCCTGATGAGGAAATACGTAGCTTCCAAACAGATAACCATTGCCAAGTTCATCGCAGAGAAGATGAATTTCGATTTCAACAGGGGCAGGCTCGACGTATCCACCCATCCTTTCTCTTCCTGCATATCCTCCGAAGACGTCCGCATTACCGTCAGGGTCAAGGAGAATGACCTGATGGAATGCCTCTTCGGCACCATCCATGAAACCGGACAGGCAATCTACTACCAGAATATAGATAAAAAATACGGTAAGACATTCGCACAGCAGCCTGCTTCCTACGGCCTCTTCCTGTCCCAGTCCTTCCTGTGGGAGAACATGATCGGACGTACGCTCGAATTCTGGAAGTGGGGGTTAACGCACCTGAATTACCTGTTCCCGATACAGCTCGAAAACATCGATGTGAACCAGTTCTTCCTGGCAATCAACAAGCTCAGCCCGTCCCTCATCAGGACAGACGCCGACTATGTTACCTACAACCTTCACATCATCCTTCGCTATGAAATCGAGCATGAATTGTTTAACAATAACCTCGACGTTGACGACATACCGGAACTGTGGAAAAAGAAAATGCTCGACATGTTCGGTTTCTATCCCGTCAGCGACACCGACGGCTGCCTCCAGGATATGCAGTGGGCCTTCGGCGGTTTCGGCATCTTTCCCATTTATGCCCTCGCCAATATTTATTCTTCAATCATCTGGAACCATATTCAACTTGAGATTCCCGACATCCTCCGCCTGACCGAGGTTGGTAACTTCTATCCGCTGGTTTACTGGCTGTCGCAGAATATATATAAATCCGGGAAGACGATTTCTACGAAATCCCTCATCAATGATGTATGTAAGAAGGATATTGCCATCGATGATTTCATCGATATAGTAAAAAAGAGGTACGGCTATTTCATCGACTCAATGAAATAGCATACATATAATAAATGGTTGTTGCAGCCGGAGATGAGGTCGCGCCATGGAACAAGAGCCGGTAAACGGTTACAATTCCGAAAGCCCGGGAAGAAGCCCGAGGCCGGACACTGCCGATGGCGGCGTGAAGGCCAAAAACCCGCTGTACAATGATAACTTCATCGACGACAGTAACAGCAGCTGTTTTGCAGGTATTATCGAACTCATACACTCCCGTATGGGGGCCGACTTCAGTTGCTATAAACCCGATACCATCGTCCGGAGGCTGCAGCGAAGGCTGTACATCAATAAACTGAACAGGCTGGACGACTACTACAGCCTGCTGATGAAGTCTCCGCCGGAAGCCGAAGCGCTTTTCAAGGAATTGTTGATCGGCGTTACCAGTTTTTTCAGGGAGAACGAGGCTTTCGAAGCATTGAGGTTAAAAGTGTTACCCGGTTTATTGCAGGGAAAAAAGGCGGGAGACATTGTCAGGGTTTGGTCTGTCGGCTGTTCTACGGGTGAAGAAGCATATTCCCTGGCTATTCTTTGTGAAGAATACCTCGAACACTACACGATGGACCTCGAGCTGAAGGTCTTTGCCACGGACATTGACAGGGACAGCCTTGCCTTTGCGCAAAAAGGCGCCTATCCTCCGGGTATCGTCTCGGCCCTGTCGGCAGACAGGCTGGCAAAGTATTTCCTGAAAACCGAAAGCGGCTACAAAGTGGCGGCGCTCATCAGGGAGAAGGTTGATTTCGGTTACCTCGATATTCTCAAGAGCGGCTACCTGCCGAACAACGACCTTGTGTGCTGCCGCAATCTGCTGATATACCTGAACACGGCGACACAGAACGCAGTCCTCAAAGGTCTGCGCAATTCATTAGTTGCCGGCGGCTGCCTGTTTCTGGGTACAAGCGAGTCTCTTGGGGACGTTTCTGAGAATTTTAAGCTGGTGGACAGCAGGTATAAGCTGTTCAGGTCGGCTTAAGGGCATAGGTAATATTGCATCGCCGTCAAGCAGGTGGAGATGAAATTCGCTCCGTACGACCCTCAATACTTTGCTTCTATCAACCTCAGGGTTAAACGTAGGGTTGATTAGTACCATCCTCTCTTTAAAAAAGATTTTACAAATCTTTGACAATTCCGTAACATTATATATATCAATCAGTTACCCCCCCCGAAATTTCTGCCCGTTTGACAGTAAAAATTGTACTTGACTTTGATAAAAATATTCACTAACTTGCCATCAGTTCAAACTTCTAAGGATATTTGAGCTAGAAAAGACGGGAATAATAATTATAGAGAAAAGACGAGTCCTCTCTGGCGGGTAAAGGACGAATCTTAATGCAGAAGCAGAGTAAACGGAAGAAAACTCCGTAAGAACAGATGTGTTATGTTTATGCAGAAAGGAGACGTGCTTATGATTGTTGGTTAGTGGCTGGTGGTTAGTGGCTGGTAACTGGTGGCTGGTGGTTAGTGGCTGGTTGCTGGTGGTCGGTGGCTGGTTGCTGGTGATTAGTGATTGGTTGCTGGTGATTAGTGATTGGTGGTCGGTTCGATTCAGCCACAGGGGGCCTGCACCCGAAGCGCAGGAGCTAATAGGCTTTTCCCGGTAGTTCCAAAGAACCGGTAGGACAGAATTGTCCGGGAGATGATATGAAGAAAGCTGCTCATGGGTGAATTGTCGCTATGAGCCGCATCACAGGAAAATTAAAAAGCCCATAGCGGAAGTTCCGCTATGAGCCGCATCCGAACTTGCAGAGAATGAACAGTTTGCAACTCTCTCTCTACATGTTCGGTGCAAAATTATAGAAATTTTGTTAATTGAAGTAGAAAGAAAAATTATGAAATTAAAATTATTATTCATAGCATTAGCAATGCTTATTGTAGCAGGGCATCAGTCTTTGGCACAGAGTTGTACACATAGAGACGGTACAACAGGAACATACACTTCTATTTCATATGATAATGGTTCCTGCGTATATACCATTTATCTTTGTGTTACATGTAGTGTTGTCGCATCACAATTTAAAGTTGACATACTAGATATTGGTTGGGATCCTAATTGCCCCCCTCCCTCTGCAGCTGATAGACAAGCTATGGCTGATTATGTTATGAGTGAAGCTGCATATCGCATATATTGTGGTAGTCCAATACCGCCATGTAATGAAGGTGTTATCACATTATATGGTTCATTAAGTAGTTGCCACATGGTTGAATTTACAAGTGAAACGGAATGGCGAACCGTTCCATGCGGTTCAGCCTATTGTTACTTTTTTCAAACAATGTGCTGGGACGGAGAAAAATATGTATATAGCCCAATGGTGAAAAGTCAGGTTGGAACTCCTGATTGCCCGAGCATTGTTGATGAATCAGACCCACCTTTGGACGGGTCTTGTTACAGGACATGGACACCGTGCGACGAATAGTAAATTATAAAATAATAAGGGGGTGGGAAAACCACCCTCTTAATTTAATAAATGTGTAACTTTTCCCGTTCAGGATTGTTAATACAAAAGATGATTGAACATTCTGAAAAAATTATTTTGAAAACACTGGAAGTTCCGCCTTCCAGGATGTAAGTATTTTGAAAGGAATTATAATGAAAAGAATGTATTTATGCTTCCTTATCTCCATTGCACTGACAGCAACTGTTTCAGCAAATGTTAAACTGGAACCCGTACCGGTAACCATCGATTACATAGGCGCAGTAACGCGCAATGACACCATCATTGCTTACGGGACATTGGGATCGATGCATATAGGCATCGGCGAAAAATGGGAGCAGCGAAGCGTATTTAAAAAAGGCAACATTGAGGCTCTGTTTTGGGAGGACAACATGATGGCAGCTTTCAATGATTTCGGAGACGTAGCCGTTTCCGGTGATAACGGCACGACGTGGGATGTAAAGCATAGATTTGATGATTCGGTTCTTTCTGTTCTCAGCTACCCCGAAGGCTACCTTATAAGGTCCATCAACAGGATTTTCACTATTGATAAGAACTTTGAAGTTATTAAGGAAGCGCCGCTTTACACGAAACCCGGGGACTACAAGTCTGCGCCTCTGTATTACAGGCATTCAACAGCATATTTTAAGGATAATTTTATTGTCGAAGCGGATGGGGCTAACTTCTTACGCTATAATAAAAATCTGGAGTTTATCGATACCATTTCATTCTCAAAACTCGGTTTGTGCACTTCTTTTGGTTCAGGCCATCAACTCAGAACCGATTCCGATTATCTTTATACACTAATTAACAGTAAGGTTTTCAGGAGCGCCGACTTGGTTCACTGGGACACAATCTTTACCTGCAAAGGTAATTCAAACCTTTACAAACCAATCGAAGGACAATTAATTACAGTAGAAATAAATTCCCAAAGTCAGCCTTTTAAATTAAATGCTTATAAGATCATTGATAAAGACTCAATACTACAATTGGGTAAATTTGAATCTGAGTATGCTGCTGACCCGGAAATTACAGATATGCTTTTTCTGGGTGAGTACCTATATGTTATTGGAATGAATAATACAATAATGTCAATTGGAATAAACGACAGTAATCTGAAGATTATTAGCATGCTTAGTACATCAGTCTCATCGCATCCTTTGGAAATATATGATACTCAAAGCGATACAATGTTATATATTAAGTGCGCTTATAATCTTTGTTTTAGTAAAAATGGATTATTATTTGAACCAATTACTAAATATTATCAGAATCCTCAATACTCCAAAGTATATAAAATTAACTTCAGTTATTTTGATGAAAATCTGAAGAAATTATACCTTGGGGGTTTAAATAGTAAGGGAGATGTGGAAGGCGTGTTTTCAACAACAGATTATGGAAAATCATTTGAATTTAAGGAAGTTCCATTATACTATTTTAATTTATCAGATCCCGTGCCACCATTTCGCAAATTATCAAAATACCCTTTACCGGTTCAGAAAAGAGAAAACGGATTTGTTACTAGTTGCTATACAATATACAGTAAAACAATATTTACTAAAATATTAACATTTGATACTGATTTCAATACTATTACCAGATATCTTGATACAACATACGCAATAGATTTTGTCGATTCCAAAGATACCAATTCATTTCTTGTGCACTGCCTTAATGTCAAGGACAATACCTATGAGATAAAATATACGACAAACAAAGGCCAAAACTGGGAAATGATAAAAAAGTACAGCGAACCCGACAGCATGTTCTTCTTTAATGACCTACAAATAAAGGGGAAACGTGTTTTAGCCATGTTTATATACAATCCAACTGACTCTATGTACACAGTTGAAGCCTTAGACGTAGAAAAAAGAGCTGTCAATGAAATTTATAAATATAAAATAAAACCAGGTATTTTTACAGATATGATGAATGGCGTCTGTGTAGAACAAGATACGGTTTATCTTGCAATCGATGATACAATTTTCTATACATCAGACATATACAATCGCAGTAAATGGCAGTATTATTTATTACCGGATAACGGCAGAATAATACGCAAATTTCAAAAAATCGGTAACAGATTCTGGGCAGCATATATGGATGATAACTATTATAAAATTTACAGAAGTTATAATGCTTTTTGGTTAAAGATCGTGAATGACAGTACTGTTAATGTGGTTGAGTCTGAAACTAAAAGCGACGAAACCTACCTTTACGTTTACCCTCCCAAGCCGACACCGGCAACTAACAATGTCCGTACTCTGATTTATTTCGACCCCAAAGTGGAGTTCGTCTTGGATAAAGTGGGTGTAACCGACGTTACAGGCACGAGAATAGAAGGCGGTGGAAACATCAGCTTTGAAAGGCTGTCGCCATACAGCGGCTACCTTAACTGGAACTGCTCCCAGGCAGCCAACGGCGTTTACTTCATACACATAAGCCATGGTAATAATGCACGGGTTGCAAAGGTAATCATCAGCCGGTGATTGGTTGCTGGTGGCTGGTGATTAGTTGCTGGTGGCTGGTGATTAGGGACTGGTAGCTGGTGGCTGGTGAGAGGAAATTGCCCCGAACTTGATGAAATTGTAATAGATTTATATAGTAATTTTAATACATGTCTTAAGACATTTACCGAATGCCCTGAGACTTTTTAAGTTAACAAAATTAATTCCAGGCTGCTAAAACAAGCAGCCTGGAGAAAATAAAAAAAATTTTTAGGGATACAATATGAAAAAGTGCAATTTTCTGTTGATTTATAGCGTATTCATCCTGTTTTCCATCAATACAGTCCATGCCCAGTGGGTGAAGTGCAATGATTCGCTGGAGTCATTAACACAGGACAATTACATGATTTCTGCCTGCGGCGAGAAATTGTTCGCCTGGGGTGAATATATAAACGGAATCAAGTTTTATATGTCTTCTGACTACGGTGAACATTGGGAAAAAAAAGATTTTCTTTACCCCAAAAAAATATCTATAAGAAATATCTTCCAAAAAGACAATTACCTGCTAATGGGAACTTTTAAAAGCGGGATTCTTCGTTCGTCCGATTCCGGGAACACCTGGGTTCAAATACCAACAGAAACAACAGGCATCAAGGTTGGTGAATTTGCATCATTAGGCAATAAAATATTTGTCACTTCAGGAGCCCATATACTCGAATCAAATGACAACGGTGAAACATGGAGCATAATAGATAACAGTTTGGCTGTCAATGTCTCTTCAATATGCGCTAATGGAAATAATATCTATGCAACTACCTATAGCCCTTACATGATAATAATGTCTTCAGACAGCGGCAAGACATGGAAGAATATCCAGGGCAGCCAGATGGAAGATACCAAATTCAGTTATGTGAGAGCTAACGGCGATGATATATACGCAAGCTCAGAAATGAACGGATTTTATCATTCGTCAAATAAGGGTGAGACCTGGGAAAAGCGGATGAACGGCCTGCCTTTATTGGAAAAGCGTTACTGTGGAAATTTTATTGTCAATGGAGGCAATATTCTTTTTGACATTGTTTCTAATTCAAATGATAAATATGAAGGATTGTACGGTTCAACAGACAGGGGTAATACATGGACAATGAAAACCTCGGGGTTGGGTAATACAACACTAATCAATTTTACCAATAATAATGAATATGTATTTATATCTAAACAATACGACGGCATTTACAAGGCAAAACTGTCCGACCTGTTCTCGCCCTCAGTTGTAGAGGACATTGAAATAAGTTATTATAATTTTCATTTTTATGCATCCTCGCCCAGGCCAACGCCGACTAATGATCTAACCAGGATTACTATTGTCTGGGACAATAGTTTCGACCTGGAAGATGCAATCGCCGGTGTTTACGACTCTTACGGTAACTCAATCGAAGGGAAAGAAAATATGACGTTTACTTATTTGTCCAATGCCATGGCAGAATTGACCTGGAACTGTAGTTCCTTAGTCTCAGGAGTTTATTTCATCGCAGTCAATCATAATGGCATAATGGATTGCGTTCCTGTTGTTATTGTAAGATAATATCCGGAAAATCATTGTTTGATCTAAATGGAGTGGAGTATTTTATGAAAAAAAGCATAATAGTAATAATTCTTATTTGCCTGTCTGTATCAGCCAAAGCCGAAAACATCGATGTCGTGCCGTTGAACATGAATTTTACCGGGACTGTTGTCTCAGGCGGGAATATTATTTGCTACAGCGACGTCGGAGCATACATTATCAGTACTGACAAAGGAAAGACATGGCAACAGCACAGTATAGAATTAGAAGGTAGTATTACAAGAATTGTTAATAATAACGATACTCTTTATGGTATTTTTCCTAATGGACTATTGATTAAGTCCGTTGATAACGGTTTGTCCTGGCAGAAAAAAAGTTCAATTTATCTCAAATAGAGAATATGAATTCCATAGCCGTCAATGATTACAGCATTTTCATTGGTACCAACAATTCGATTCTCAAATTCGATAAAAATTTCAATTTTATATCATATTTCCCGGACTCTTTGCTGGAAAAATATAGCGGCGCCTTTTCGAATATTGGATGCTATAAAAACAAATTGATACTTTCAACGGCAATGTACGATAGTATTCCCAAAATAGTGATTTTTAATGATGATATGTCAATTGTAAATGAATTTGATTTTTTTAAGAAATTTGCATTTATCAATAATTATTATAATTATAATGGCAGATTCGTAGTCAAAATATTCAATCGTTTGTTTTATATGAATAATGACTTTTCCGGGTTAACATTTTTCTTTTCGGATACGAACAAAATAATTTCAAAAAGTTTTAATATTGTCGATGATAAATTATATGAATGTATGGATACGAGCAATAATATCTCAATGACTTTAGGTCTTGAATTAAGGGGATATGACAAGGATTCATGCAATAGTAAATTAATCGGCAAAAGGTTCATTAATAAATATTATATTAATAATCCCTCAACAATAGGAGGGATAACAACAGAAGGATATAGTTTATCAGTTGCTTTGTTTTATTATAATCCGGTCACAGTATTTGAGGATTCGATAATTGTAATGGCAGGAAAAAGCAGATCCCTTCTCGTTTCAACTGACAGAGGTAACACCTGGGAATTGAAGTCCTACATTTACGGATACCCAAAATATGCCTCAGGTGATTCAGTCATATATTTCGGTGATGGAGAAGAAAGAACCGGCTTATATTTATCTACCGACAGGGGAGCAACATTTTCTCCGGCTCAATACTCTGACAATTCATTCATGCAATTGTTTAAAAATATACCATATATTTATTTTGACAATAGTGGTATTGGTTTCATAGTTGGTTATTCCGGTGCAAAAACAAACAACATTGCCAGCTCAGTAAATTTCGGTAAATCATTTGATTACAAGTCCAACAAAATTACTCAGCTTCTGCCTTTCCTGTACATTACGCCAGAAGGCCCTGTCAGCAATATAATCAAAACTGACAAATATTATTACCTTGCTAAGAATTATTATTCTCAGATATATGGTTCATATATGTCTTATGTCTTTCAATTAGATTCGAGTGCAAGCCTGGATAGCGTTAAAATGATGGTAAGGGATACTCTCAATAATAATTACCTTCACCTGACAGCGACAGACAGCCCAAGCCATATATACCTGTTCTGCAAGAAACTGCCGGTTTTTTACGGTGAGAAGGCCGGGATGCAGGTACGTGAAACACAGGACAGCGGCAGGACATGGACAGTAATTAATACGTTTGAAACTGTTGAAGGCGACAACAAATTCTACGAACATAACCGGGACTCGGTTTTCTTCACTTCATTAGCCGACAAAAAGGTTTACCTCTACGACCGTAAGAGGAACGTATTCGACACACTGGCTTCTTTTCCCAACCGGTCTTTTACAAACCTGCAGGTTGCCTTTGTCAATAACAAGTTCCATATCCTGGGGGACGCCCTGTTCCTTGAAAACAGCGACAGGAACGACCTGACACAGTGGACTCCGGCTTCCTGGGACTACGGCACTCCTTCGTTCTACCGAGCCGTGTTCCTTGACAACGTCCTGTTCGCTGAAATGAAGGACAGCATTCGCCCAAGGAATAATTACAGGATAGAATTTATGAAGACTGTTGGCGTAGAAGAACCTGCCGCTGTTAAAAGTGTCGTCAATATATTTCCAAATCCCTCGAACAGCTTCATTACATTTGAATCAGAAAACGAGAATGCCCGTGTAGAAATATATAATATCATGGGCATCAAACAAATGGACATACCCTGGTCAAAGCAGATTAATATTTCTTCGCTTGCTCCCGGCGTCTATTTCATTCGCCAAGGCGCCAGGTCTTTGAAGTTTGTGAAAGAATAAATTGTGACCAATTCGGTATAGACACACGGATGAGCGTCAGTGACGCAAAGCTCCAATATTAAACAAAGAATTAGAATATGAACCCAAATCACGGCACACATTAATTTATTGGGGATTAAGCAGGAAGTAAATATAGAATTGAATAGTCAGGATTTTTTACTTGTGTTGAAGTTTGAAGGAATCCATGTCCTTCTCTTCTTTGAAAAGATAAAGAATTCTATGTACTGAGACACTCAATAATCATTGAGCCATTCGCATTATTTTTTTTACAGATATACAACCCCTAACGGGGTTGGTAGATATTCAGGATACATAGTGTTACCGAGATACAACCCCTAACGGGGTTGGAGAAGACTAACTATTCTCAGAACTCCGTAGGAGTTTAACATCTGTAACATAATACAAAAAGTACATCTCAGAACTCCGTAGGAGTTCAACATCTTTTGACAATATTGTTTTGCAGACAGGGTTGCTCGTGGCAATGAAAATAATTAATTTAACTCTTCTCCCCAAATTTTTCATCTGACCCCAAATCACTGATAAAATGCTTAATTGTTTATGAAAAACTTGATTTTTCAAAAAATAATAATTAATTTGAATTTATTGAAAAAAACAAGGGTTTGTATTGTTAATTAATTAGGAGACGTGAGCGATGATCAGAAAAGTGTCCGTTTTTTTTCTCGTTATGATAGTATTTTCATACTTTACAAACGCACAGTGCCCCGAAGGCTCTAAGATCGACACAAAGAACCGTGTGTCGAACGGCGATTTCAGCCAGGGGAACTACGGCTTTCACTCAGATTACAAGTTCAACAAAAAAACTGTTTTTGACGAAGGTACATACTCGATCGTTAACAGCCCCAAATACATCCATCAGGGCTTCCAGGACTGCGACGACCACACTACTGCCGGCGGCCTGATGCTTGTCATCAACGGTTCTCCCGTTGACGACATGGTTGTCTGGGAACAGGACGTTGACGTTGTACCAAACACTACGTACTTCTTTTCCACATGGATTTGCTCGATGACCGACAAAGGCAACATCGCCAAACTTCAGTTCTCCATCAACGGCGTGAAACTCGGTGAGCCTTTCGAAGCAAACGAACAGTCCTGCCGCTGGAACCAGTTCTTTACCAACTGGGAATCGGGCAGCGCTACCAAAGCCAAGATTTCAATCGTTAACAAAAACACAAAGAAATCGGGCAATGACTTTGCCCTCGACGACATTACCTTCTATCCATGCCTCCCGTTCAAACTCGAAGGCAGGCTCGACAAACTGAATATCGGCGAAGCAATCGAACTCAGGAACATATTCTTCAAATCCGGCGATTTCCAGATCCAGCCCCAGTCCTATCCTGAATTGAATATGGTTGCGGACTTCCTGACAAAGAATCCTAAGGTTGAGATCGAGATTTCAGGCCATACAGATAATGTCGGCCCTGACAATGCCAACATGTCCCTGTCCCTGGACCGCGCAAGAGCAGTCTATGAATACCTCATCGGTAAGGTTAAAGGCGGCGACAAGAGAATTAAGTATATCGGCTATGGTAAGAGCATGCCCGTTGCCAGCAATGAAACCCTCGAAGGCAGGCAGCTTAACAGGCGCGTGGAAATGAAAATAGTAAAGAAATAGAACACTGCTGAATATTTGTTTTTGAAAAAAGGGGAGCGCTGCTCCCTTTTTTTTTGCTCAGCGCTAATTGAAAATTGGAAGAAAAGAACTTCTTTGTAGCAAAGAAGCTTTTTGTAATTAGTGGCACATCTTTTGCGGTTACAGCAATTGTACCGGCCCTGCTGCACAAGAGGCAGAAGGCGGTCAATAAGTGAATTCGCTTATTGTATATAGTAAAAACCGGTATTTTATATTTTTACCGGTTTACGGGTATTTTATAGTATAAAATATACAGTTATATTTACTTGGTCTTAATTGACAAGTTAGAAACCCAAATGAGAGGGGGATTATAACAACCTCATCCCTTTTCACCTCCTTTCATTGGGTTTTTTAAATTCGTAGCAAATCCCATATAAACATATATTTACCAATTTTCACGGATATCCCCCCCCGACAATTGGTATTTTTGTAAATTACCTGATTGCAGGGATTTACTTTAATACTCCCGGCACTTATCTTTGAATTAGTTATTTGATACGTTTATTGTATAACAAATTAAGGTGTTTAACATGAATTACAGTGCTTACAACTATTACAGTGACGGTTCCGACCTGGCAATGTCATTCAATGATTTTGAAGTATCGCTGTCCCAGATCGATCTCGAAAAAGACGACGTTACCGACCTGATGAGAAGAAGCCAGAGAAGAAAGAAACAAATCGACAAACTCATCATGGACCTGGAAAAACAGTTCGGCGATTTCGACACCGATTTTCAGGATTAAGACGATTACTTGATCAGGTCCTGAATCGAATTCCTGACGATGTCGGCAGCCTGGTTCGCCTGCAGTTTGCTTACCTGGAAATGGAACACGGCCCTGACGGTTTTGTTCCCGATTTCGAAAAGCAACAACCCGTTCTTTTTACATTCTTCCTGGAGTGACCCCGGCATAATGCGCGAGCGGTACCTGAACATTACCATGTTGGTTTCAACCTTGCCCAGGTCTATGTCAATATGTTCAGACAGGGACAATTTCTTAGCAAATATCTTCGCATTCTTGTGAGTCTCCGGCAGAAGCTTCTGGTGCTCTTTTACCGCGTACAACCCGGCTGAAGCCAGTATTCCTGCCTGCCTCATGCCGCCGCCGAATACTTTACGCCATTTCCTGGCGCTTGCAATTACTTCCCTCGAGCCGAGCAGCAGTGAGCCTGAAGGCGCTCCCAGGCCTTTCGACAGCGATACTGCCATCGTATCGAATAATTTGGCATAGTCGAAGAGCGAAACGCCGGTAGCTGCAGACGATTCCCACACCCTGGCGCCGTCGCAGTGAAGCTTCAGGTTGTTGTCGCCGGCCAGTTGTTCCAGTTTCTTAATGTAATCGAGCGATATGACCCTGCCGCCGTGCCTGTTGTGAGTGTTCTCGATGCATATCAGCGATGTGCGCGGAAAATGAAGGTCTCCGGTTGTCCTGATGCTGTTTTTTACTTCGTCCAGGTCCATCTCGCCTTTTTCAGATTTGATGGGGCGCAGTTGTACATTGGAAAGAATGGCCGGAGCTGCGGCTTCATAGTAAAATATATGCGAATCGGCTTCGAGTATTACTTCGTCTCCGGGCCGGGTCAGGGTTGCCAGGGCAACCTGGTTCGCCATTGTGCCGGAGGGTACGAACAGGGCAGCTTCTTTGCCGAAAAGCTTGGAAATATATTCTTCGAGTTCATTGACGGAAGGGTCTTCTCCGAAAACATCGTCTCCTACGGGCGCCGATGCAATGACCCATCTCATCTCTTCTGTCGGCAGTGTTACTGTATCGCTTCTTAAATCAATCATATATTATCAATTTATTCTATAAAAAATTTCTTTTTCAAATCTAAGTAAAAACAATCAATATTTCACATCAAATTAAGATAACCGGCAAGATTCATTTGTATTGCTGCGTAATTCCCGGCCCACATGATCAGTCCGATGCTGACAGGAATCGACAGGTTGTCGTCCATCTTCATCACCGCCGAAGCTGCTTCCATGAAACCTGCAACGACTGCAGCGATGTATCCGGCGACAAAATATGTCATTGGTGCGCCGATGATGCAGCCGATGAAAGTAATGACGAGGAAGGCGGAAACGAAGAAGGCGGAAGTTCCTTCCCAGCTTTTTGTGAACAGTTTGTGCTTGCCGAATTTCCTGCCGATGAGCGCTGCGCTCAGGTCTGAAATGATCAGTACGGAGAACCCGGTGACGGCTAGCAGCTTCGGGAAAACAAAGACACAAAGGGAAGCGGAGATCAATACCCAGGTAGCGCCGTTCAGACGGAGTTTGTCTCCTGTTTCATGGGGCCTCATCATCCTTCCGAAGACCTTGTGCAGCAGTGTGCGTACATACTGGTTAACGCTTGCCAGCAAGTCCACGGCGATGAAAACCGCCGTCAGCGGAAGAAGAATGGACAAAGCCAGTTCTTTAGAAATGAAAGAATATATCAGGGGTATAGAAATCGAATTAAGGTGTATGCCCTTGCGAATTAATTCTTGTTTGTATGTTATGTCTTTATTTTCAGTCATAGTTTATTAAATTTGCAATTAAAAAATATTGAATTTGAGCAAAATTAATAATGAAAATTATAAAAGAAAAAGCTTTTGCAAAAATAAATCTTGGCCTCGAAGTCTTGTACAAAAGAATTGACGGCTATCATGAGATAAACACTGTACTTACAGCCGTCAATCTTTTTGACGGCGTGACCCTCGAACGCTCCGACAAACTTCGTTTGAACTGTGTTCCGGACATAGGGGTTAAAGAGAAGGACAACATTGCCTGGAAAGCTGCCGCCTGTTTTCTGGAAGCCATCGGCGCCGAAGGAGACGGATTCACCATAACAATCGAGAAAAGGATACCTGCGGGGGCAGGCCTGGGTGGCGGCAGTTCGGACGCTGCTGCTGTCCTTCGGGCTTTAGCCCGGTTCTATCCTGCAAAAGCCGACTCACAATTGCTTTACAAACTTGCTTACAGGCTGGGTTCCGACGTGCCTTTCTTCCTTTACGGCAGCCGGGCGCTGGCAAAAGGCAGGGGAGAAATACTTACTGCCGCTGAATTCGACTTCCCGTACTGGGTAGTCCTGATCTATCCGAACCTGCCGGTTTCCACTGCCTGGGCCTACGGTTCCCTGATGAAAAACACGGAGCCGAAAAAGTACAAGAACTTAGTGAAGATCATTAACAAGGGTTTTACGGATTACCCATACCTGAATTCCAAATTGAAAAATGATTTTGAAAATACTGTATTTAAAAAATATCCTCAGTTGAAGGCAATCAAACAAAGACTGATAGCAGGGGGAGCCTTCTTTGCACTTCTTAGCGGCAGCGGTTCTACGGTTTACGGCCTCTTCGACCGTAAAGAACTCGCCGTACAGGCGTCACGCCACTTCGGCGAATTTACAGCCATCCTGTGCAAACCTTTTGCCGGCGCTTCTAAAAATTCAGATTAGAGTGGAAAAGGACGATAAACAAAAGATGAATAAGTTGGTTTGAAATTTGATATGAATTATTGATTTTGATGGTATAGTTGTAGAGTTATGAAGATATTATTAGCGTCAACTGAAATTGCGCCGTATGCAAAAGCAGGCGGGCTGGCAGATATAGCTTCCTATTTACCTCTCGAATGGGGAAAATTCGGGCAGAGCCCCATCATCGTCATGCCCAAGTACAGGTTTATCGATGTGGAAAAGTACGGATTCGAACCAACAGACCTTGTCCTCTATGTACCTGTGAGCCACTGGACAGAATTCGCCAGACTCTGGTACGGTACACTGCCGGACTCGAACGTACCGGTTTACCTCGTTGAAAACAATGATTACTTCGACAGGGACGGCATCTACGGGGACCCATTCGAATACGGGGACAACGACCGCCGTTTCATTTTCTTCAGCAGGGCAGTGTTTGAAACGGCCAAGGCAATAAACTTCATTCCCGACATCATACATGCACATGATTTCCACACAGCGTTTACAATGGCATTCCTGAAGTCCCATTACCGCTATGACCCCTTCTTTTCAAGGACTGCCGGTGTCTATACGATCCACAACCTGGCGTACCAGGGCTGGTTTAACGCACAAAGAGCTATGGATTTTGCTTCCATCGGCATGAAAGAGTTCTATCCCGGAAGTTGGTTCGAGAAATTCGGCCAGGTGAACGCCATGAAAACGGGCATCATGTTCGCCGACAAGATTACCACCGTCAGCCCGACCTATTCCATGGAGATCAGGACTCCGGAATACAGTGAAGGCCAACAGGATATACTTAACATCAGGGGTGCAGACCTTGTTGGCATACTTAACGGTGTCTATTATAATTACTGGAATCCGGAAACCGACAGCTATATTCACTGCAACTTCAACCAGGATTCGCTTGACAGGAAAAGGGACAATAAAATACAATTCCTTAAGGAACTGGGTTTCCAGGAACACCAGAACCTCGACCTGCCCCTGATCGGCATGGTTAACCGACTGACAGAACAGAAAGGCATCGACCTCATCATGAACAAGCTGGAATACTGGCTGAGCAACAGGCACTTCCGGCTGCTGCTCATCGGTTCCGGAGATCAGAAGTACGAAGACTATTTCAAGTACATCCAATGGAAATATCCCGACCTTACGTTCATATTTCTGGGTTACAACGAAGCCCTCTCTCACAAGGTCATTGCCGGTTCCGACTTCCTGTTCATGCCTTCGCGATTCGAACCTTGCGGCCTTACACAGATGTATGCCATGAAATACGGCACCATACCCATTGTAAGGCAAACCGGCGGCTTAGCCGACACCGTCAGGGAATATATGCCTGAAACAGGGCAGGGGACAGGGTTTGTCTTCTGGAACTACAACGCCGAAGACCTTGCCTATGCTCTCAGGAGGGCGCTTTCTGTGTTCCACCTGAACGGACACATGGACCTGATAAGGAAAAATGCAATGGCGCAGGACTTCTCTTCCAGCAAATCAGCCCTCGAATACCTCAAGGTTTTCAACTGGGCGCTGGAAAAAGTTCGCGGCAGAATTGAATATAATTTTTAATTTAGTTTTTGGAATTGATTATTATAAAAGAAAACATGAAAAAAACCATATATATTATGCTATTCCTGGCGCTGTGTTCGGGAACAGCCTTTGCTCAAAACAGCGACAGCCGTTTTGTCGGGAAGGAGCAATTGCTCGAGTCGGTCGGCATACTCAGTTCGTCCAACCTCTACCTGTCCTATTTGTCCATTTCGCTGATCAACAACACTCTTCGGGATAGCTCACAAATAGAGAACCTGAGGGGGATACTCAACCCGGTGAAGAACACCCTCCTGATGATTGCCGAACATGTAGAGAAGCTGGGAAAAATTAAGGACCTTTCAACCGAAGACACCAGGATCATACAAAAAATCGGCAGGGCTTGCAGGCTGCTCCTCGAAGATGCGGAACTGCTCGACGCTTTCATGAATAACATCAATGAGAAGAATAAACAGAAATTCACAGCAAAGCACAAGGAAACCGGCGATTACCTGAAGGAATTGTTCAAGAAAGAATTGTAATTTAATATGGCAAGACACGACGTAATAAAAAAACTGAAAGAAGAAGCCGCGCACTACAAACACAAGGTCCACGGCAAAGTAAAATTCGCCGAGGTCGATTCGGTCGGTGTAGTTCACAATGTACAGTATTTCTACATGTTCGAATGGGCGCGGATCGAGTACCTGCAGAACTTAGGACTGAAGATCAGCCCGGACACTTTTTTGCAACAGCTACCGCTTCTGATGGCCCGCAATGAAATAGATTATATCAGTACCCTTAGGTTCTGTGACGAATATACCATTCTGTCGAGGGTTAAAGAACTTAAGAAGTCTTCTTTCGTCTTTAACCAGATGGTACTCGACAAATCCGGAGAACCCGTTGCACGCGGCGAATCTGTCCTGGTGCACATCGACCCTGTAACTAAGTCCTCGACGCCTTTGCCCGATTTTCTGAGGCAGGTAGTAATAGAATTCGAAAACTAAAATTTAAGGATAATTGAAAATGAATGTAAACGAAGTAAATAGCTGGACTTCGGAGCAGCTTGCTGCGCAGTGCCTGTTCCCGAGGCTGAACATAAAGCAGTATTTTGAAGATGAACCTTACCGCCAGGCAGTGACAGACCTCGTCAAGGCCGGCATCGGCGGTTTCTGTGTTTTTGAGGGCGATGAACTCAACACCCCCAGGGCTGTTACCGAGTTGCAGAATTTGTGCAGGATACCCCTGTTGTTCTCTGCCGATTTCGAACACGGTACAGTGATGCGCATTGCAGGGGGGACAGCTTTCCCTCATGCAATGGCATTAGGAAAAAACAGGAAAACGGACAGTACATACCAGTGTGCCAAAGCCATTGCCTTCGAATCGAAGATGCTCGGTGTTACCTGGAACCTGGCGCCGGTCTGCGACATATACTCCAACATTGAGAATCCGATAATAAACATACGTTCCTTCGGCGAGGACGCCGAAACCGTCAACCTTCACTCTGCTGCGTACATCAAAGGCCTCCATTACGAGAAAGTAATGTCCTGTGCAAAGCATTTTCCCGGCCATGGGGACACGTCCAAAGATTCACACCTTGAACTTCCCGTACTGGATCACGGCCTCGACAGGCTTCGTTCCGTCGAGTTCCTGCCGTTTGTCAATGCGGTGAATAATAATGTCCGTTCAGTAATGACAGGCCATCTCTCTGTACCCGCCCTCGACGAATCGGGGCTGCCGGCCTCGTTGTCGGAGAAGATGATTAAAGGGGTACTCAGGGAGGAGATAGGTTTTAAAGGGCTGGTGATTACCGATGCTCTCGACATGAAAGCCATTACCGGCAATTACGGCGAAGAGGAAGCAGTGTTGATGGCCTTGAAAGCCGGTAACAACATTGCCCTGCTGCCCGTCAACCCGATGGAAGCCCTGCACCATGTGGCGAAAGCCGCAGATGGCGACGCGGAACTGAAGGCCCATCTTGCCGCTTCCGCAGGTTTGATAATGAAAGAAAAGAAATGGTGCGGCCTCTTCCTCAATCCCTATCCCGTCCAAAAGAGCGAAGAATTTTACATCAAGCATGACAAGATTGCCCTGACGGCGGCGATGAATGGCGTCAAAGCCGAAGGCGACAAAACCATACTCCCGCTGCGCGACGACCTGACGCTTGCAGGCTTTGCTTTTGTCCAGGACAACATCGACGCTCCTGCACAATTTTTCAAATACCTTTCACAGGCTGTTGAGAACGACTGTGACTTCGGGTTCATCGACGAAACAATAACCGAAGAGCAGGCCGACGACTTCCTCGACCAGGTCTATGACGCCGACATCCTGATCTTCTGTTTCTTCTTCAAGGGAGTGGCTTACAAAGGCAGCGCCCAACTGTCGGACAAGCTCAAGAAAGTAGCCCGCAAGCTTTCGAGGGAAAAGAAAACCATCTCCCTGTTTTTCGGCAATCCGCATATTTTTGATACTAATATCTCGGACCTGAACCTTTATTTCTTTTCGGACACACTGCCCAGCCTTGCTGCTTCGGTGATGATGCTCAGCGGAAGGCGGGACGACAGCGACGTTTACAACAAAGTGCTGCCAACGGAATCGGAATGATTTTGAAATATATTTAATATACCCATAAAATAAAATTTACTTAATTTTGTGTTTTACATTATTTTGTAAGTAATTTTAGATTAGTTTAATGACAGAAAGAATTCTTGTTACAGGCGGGGCTGGTTTCATAGGCAGCAATTTCATCAGGATGCTCATCGACGGAAATGAAGATGTGCACATTGTGAACCTCGACGCCCTGACCTATGCAGGTAACCCTGCAAACCTGTCAACGGTTGAAGATCGCAGTAACTATGACTTTGTTCACGGTTCCATCTGTAACCGTGAACTGGTTGAATATATATTAAGGAAATACAAGATCGACGGCATCGTCAATTTCGCTGCCGAGTCCCATGTTGACCGTTCCATCCTTAACTCACAGCCGTTCATCGACACTAATGTTTCCGGTACCGTCGCTTTGCTCGACGCGGCAAGGAACTGCGGTGTAGCTAAGTACCTCCAGGTGTCCACCGACGAAGTTTACGGCTCGCTTGGCCCTGAAGGTAAATTCACCGAGACCACGCCACTGTCTCCCAATTCTCCCTATTCCGCATCAAAGGCATCGGCGGACCACCTTGTGCAGGCTTACTGCCATACTTTCGGGATGGAGGCCGTCATTACCCGTTGTTCAAATAACTACGGGCCGTACCAGTTCCCCGAGAAACTGATTCCGTTAATGATAATAAATGCCCTGGAAGACAGGAAGCTGCCGGTTTACGGCGACGGGATGAACGTAAGGGACTGGATCCACGTCGAAGACCACTGCCGGGGGATATATTCCGTTTACAAATCAGGCAAAGCCGGTGAGGTGTATAACCTCGGCGGCAACAGCGAAAAACCGAATATCGAGATTGTAAAGGCCATCCTGAAGAAGCTCGGTAAGCCCGACAGCCTCATAGAGTATGTCAAGGACCGTCCCGGACACGACAGAAGATATGCAATAGATTTTACAAAAATAAATGAACAATTGGGCTGGAAACCCGTGAAGAGTTTCGAAAACGCATTGGATGAAACGATTGACTGGTACCTGGCAAACCGGCAGTGGTGGAGTAATGTCCGCTCCGGCGCCTATTTGGAGTATTACAAAAAGCAATACGGGCAGTTAAAATAATTTTATCAATTTATCAAGCACGATGATGGATAATAAAGCTAAACTTATTGAAAAGATTCAAAACAAAGAAATTACCGTCGGTGTAATAGGAATCGGCTATGTTGGCCTTCCTTTAGCCCTCGAATATGCTAAGCATGGAATTAAGACCATTGGCTTTGACCTCGACGCAGAAAAGGTAGCAATGATCAACAGGGGGGACAATTACAACGAAGACCTCGACACCGAAGAAATAAAACAATGTGTGAAAAAAGGTTTACTCAGGGCTACCGTTGATTTCTCGGCGCTCGGCGCCTGCGACTGTATATATATATGCGTGCCGACTCCGTTCACGCCAAACAAAGACCCCGATATATCTTTCATCGAACAGGCCGCCCGCAGTGTGATGGACAACCTGAAGAAGGGCCAGGTTGTCATCCTGAAAAGTACGACATTTCCCGGTACGACTGAACATCATGTACTGCCGATACTCGAGAAAAGCGGCTTGAAAGCAGGCGAAGACTTCTACCTTGCTTTCTCTCCCGAGAGGATCGACCCGGGCAACAAGACCTGGAACACTAAGAATACGCCGATAGTTGTCGGAGGTATTAACCCGGACTCCACCGAAGTAGCCTGCAGCGTAACGAAACTGGCCATCGACATTGTCATTCCTGTCAGTGCGCCTGCAATTGCAGAGATGGAGAAACTGCTCGAGAATATTTTCAGGAGCGTCAATATTGCTCTCGTCAATGAGATGGCTCAATTGTGCGACCGCCTCGGCATCAACATCTGGGAAGTAATCGAAGCCGCTTCGACAAAACCCTTCGGATTCATGCCGTTCTATCCCGGCCCCGGCATCGGCGGCCACTGCATCCTGATCGATCCCTATTACCTCGAATGGAAAGCAAGGGAATATGATTTTGTTACCAATTTCATCAAACTGGCTGCCGAGATCAATGAAGACATGCCTTTCTACGTCAGCACCATGGTTGTGAAAGAAATTGCCAAACAGCCCATCGTTCTCGGCGAAGCAAAGGTACTGCTGCTGGGAATGGCTTTCAAGAGGGACGTAAGCGACCTGAGGCATTCACCCGCACTTAAAGTAGCTGAAATATTGCTAAACGAAGGAATTGACAACATTACTTATTACGACCCTTATATACCTGAGATCAGAATTAACGGTACGGTCTTCCATTCTCTTGAAAAACTTGACCCGGAGACACTCGGGAAGTTCGATGTTGTAGTGATTACTACCGATCACTCGGTATTCGATTTCGAATTGATCGCCCGAAGCAGCAAAGTAGTGATCGACACACGCAATGCTTTGAAGAACGTAAAGGGCATTGGTAACGTGGTACTCTTAGGGGATGGTAAATGAAAAAAGTAATATCGGTTGTGGGCGCCCGCCCCAACTTCATGAAAATCGCCCCTATCGACAGAGCATTGAAACAGTACGGCGACAGGGTAAAGCATATAATCGTCCATACAGGACAGCACTATGATGTTAATATGTCGGACTCATTCTTTCGCGACCTGAGACTTCCGGCTCCCGATTACTTCCTCGGCGTAGGCTCCGGTTCCCATGCAGTCCAGACAGCAAAGATAATGATTGAATTCGAGAAGATCTGCGAAGAGGTTAAACCTGACCTCGTCGTCGTAGTAGGCGACGTGAACTCGACGATTGCCTGCATACTGACTGCCGTCAAGATGGGGATTGAAACCGCCCATGTCGAAGGAGGACTTCGCAGCTTTGACAGGACAATGCCCGAAGAAGTAAACAGGATTGCTACGGACTCGATCTGCAACTATTGCTTTGTTACGGAAGAAAGCGCCGTTCGTAACCTGAAGAATGAAGGCTTTCCCGAAGACAGGGTTTTCTTTACCGGCAATACTATGATCGATTCGCAGGTGTATGCATTCGAGGAAGCAAAAAAATCGACCGTAACAGCCGACCTGAAGCTCGCCCCGAAATCCTTTGCACTGGTAACCCTGCACAGGCCCAGCAATGTTGACGACAAAGAGCAGCTAACGATGATGCTCTCCGTTCTCAGGGACCTGTTGAAAGATCGTAAAGTCGTATTCCCCATCCATCCCCGGACCAGGAAAAACATCGTCTCCTTCGGCTTGGAAAGCTACCTGACGGACAATCCGGCCATGCTCTTTACCGATCCTCTCGGTTACCTCGATTTTCTTGCCCTGATGATGAACTGCGATTTTGTTATGACCGACTCCGGCGGCATCCAGGAAGAGACTACGGTACTCGGGATACCATGCCTGACGCTCAGGACTACGACCGAAAGGCCCTCGACGATAGAACTGGGAACGAACATACTGATCCAGCCGGAAGAAGCGCCAATCAGGCAAGCCCTGGACGACATACTGCACAAGGAACGCAAGTCCGGGAAGATACCGCCGTTGTGGGACGGCGCTGCCGGTAAAAGGATTGCCTCGATAATTGTTGAAAAATGTTTAAATAAATAAATTACAGGTGAAAATGTTAAACCGAATTATTGTCCTGTTTTTTCTTGCCGGCTCCCTGGCGATGGCCCAGTCTTCCTCAGGCTCGACACTGAGTACCGAGAAATTGCTGCAGGAAGACATCCAGAATAAAGTCATCAATGAACAGGCGATGAAAGCCGAATCGTTCATCTACGGTAACATCATCAAACCGGAACTGTATTACCTTGGTCCCGGCGATATACTATCATTCCAGAATTTTTCAGTATATACAAACTTAGAGTATATTGCCGTTACACCCGAGAATACGCTTTTTATTCCCAGGATTGGAATGATCAGCGTTACGGGACTGACCCTGGCACAGGTGAAGGACACCATCATCAGGCGCTGCACCGAGAGGTCAAAGAATGCGAGCGTATTCATCAGCCTTTTCAAACCGAGGGCTGTACTTGTCAACATCACAGGCAATGTACTGTTTCCCGGTACCTATATATTCCCGGCTACTTTCCAGGTATCGACAGCCATAAGCATGGCGAACCAGTTTAACAACAAGGAAAGCATGACCATTCCACAAGTTTCCGGCATAATGAATTATACCGAAAAGCAGAAGGAGAGGCTGAAAACGTATTCCAACACGGGTATGGCAACCACCAGTTCATACTCTTCGAGAAACGTCAAAGTCATCCACAACGACGGTACAAGCAATATTGCAGACATTGAAAAAGCTGCCGCCTATGGAGACGCTCATTTTGACCCGTATATCAGGGAAAGAGACGAGATATTTGTTCCCTTCTCTCCTGAAAACAACTCGATGATCTCAATCTCCGGCGCTGTGGTAAGGCCTTCCGTCGTCACTTTCAAAGATGGCGACAGGGCTTCGATGCTCCTGAAATTGGGATTCGGACTTACTGACGTCGCAGATAAGGAAAATATTTACTTAGTAATTCCCGGAGACATAGGGGACAACAAAAAGATTAAGCTTACACTTAATGAAGATATGACAATACAGGGTGAGGATTACGAACTGACCCCCGGCAGCAGCATCGTCATTAATTACAGGAAAGAGATAAAAACAGTTAAACAGGGTGTCGTTTCTGTCATCGGCAATATCAACAATGAAGGTATTTACCTGATTGACAACAACGTTACAAGGTTGTCGGAGATTATTAATACCTCAGGCGGCTTTACAAAAAACGCCTATCTGCCCCTTGCTTACATCATTCGCAGGGAGCAGAAGGACTATTCCATCAACGATCCGCGAAAACAGTTCAACGAAGAGTTTGTTAACAGTAACCTCACAATGGAAGACACTGCCAGGTACCAGATGCAGATCAATCTGCGCAGGCCTTACGTTTCCTGCGATTTCAACGCCCTTTTCAACAATAATGATAAATCGCAGGATGTCACCCTCCTCGACGGCGACGTAATCTATGTGCCTTCCAACCCCAAAACCGTCTATGTTTACGGGCAGGTAAAAGTTCCCGGGTACATCGAATTTTCTGAAGGTAAAACGATGGACTATTACATTGCCAAAGCCGGAGGCTATACGAGCAATGCGGACCAGGAAAGGGCAAGGATTGTTAAAGGCAGGTTCAAGACATGGATTGAAGGCGACGAAGAAACATTTTTGTTCGCCGGTGATGAGATATACGTTCCAAGCCCTGCAGATCTACCGCCTTCAATAGAGATACAGAAATATGCGGCCTATGCAGGTTTAGCCGCAGCAGCAGCAACCATCATCAATATCCTCTATATCATTTACAAGAATTGGTAATCATGGGTTTGAGCAGGTCCATAGCAATTATTTTTGCTTTCTTGTTCCTGGCCGTTACAGCCCGGGCGCAGTCCGAGCATGTCCCTGCCGTGCACCCGGTCTATGATTACCTGCTTCACATGGAAACAAAAGGGATGCTTAAACATTTCTCACTGTCCGACATTCCCCTTCAGCGTAAAGATGTAATTGCAGCCCTGAAAGCAATCGACTCCCGAAGGACTTCCCTGAGCCGGGCTGAGGCCGCAACCCTTGACGACTATCTTACCGAATTTGAAATTGTTAAAAGGAATAATGTCGTACTCTTCGAAAGCGCTTCCGACTCTTCGCAGATACTGTTCAGGGGGCTTGTTTCCGACGACGAGAAGCTGATTTACAGGTACAGGGACAGCAGCAACAATGTCAGTTTCTATCCGCTGGCATCGATCGAATATATCCAGCGATATAAAAACAGTACGACGAACAGCGCTGCCCTCGGTAACCTGGGTTTCAGGCTACATGGCACTCTTGGCAACTGCCTGGGCTATTACCTCCAGGTTACCAACGGAACCCTGGTCTCAGGCGACAAATCCGTTGCACTCGAAGACAGCAGGCTGAGCCACAATGTAAAGTTCGCCGACCTGAACAGCGACTTCGATTTTACCGAATCTCATGTTCAGTTCGACTATGATTGGTTCTTTGCCTCCGTCGGCAGGGAAAACCGCAAACTGGGGGCAGGGCTTGGAACCAGCCTTTTCCAATCGACTAATGCGCCGCCGCACGACCAGTTCAACATCGGGGTGAAATTCAGCAATTTTACCTATAAATTCACCCATCACAGTTTACTGGGTATTAACGAATCGACGACGGAATTCGGAGCTACAACGTTCATTCCGTCCAAGTATGCCTCTACCCACAGGTTTGCAATAAAACCCTCATGGGGAGAAGTGGGATTCTGGGAACACGTGATTTACAGCGGCAGGGACCTTGACCTTGCTTACCTCAATCCGCTCAGTTTCTTCAAGTCGCTCGAACATTCGCTGCACGACAGGGACAATTCCGTGATGGGGCTGGACGCTACCATACGCTTTGCCGACAACGTCCAGTTTAAAGGCAGCTTCCTGCTCGATGACATTATCTTCAGCGAAATCGGAAACGGATACTGGGCGAATAAAACAGCAATGAATGCCGGCCTGGTTTTCTCATTTATAGACAATGTGAACATCGGTGCAGAGTATTCGCGCGTGGAGCCTTATACATACTCACACTTCAGCGCCCGCAATTCCTTCACCAATGATTCGTTAGTGTACGGCGCCGGATTGATGCCCAACTCAGATGAGTTCGCCCTGATGATTCAGTACTGGTGGGGTAACAGGTATCCTGTCAAAGCAAAGTTGTCCTATATTCAGCATGGAGAAAACATTTACTCCGGCGATTCGTTAATAAAGAATGTCGGTTCCGACCCGTTAATTGTTAAAAGGGCACAAGATTCATTTTTTGTTACTTTTTTAGACGGGAAAAAGTATTATATTACAAGTTTTGAACTTGATTTCGGATGGGAAATCATCCGTGGGTTCAATTTGCACGTCAATTATATTCTCCGGAGTATAAATGACGAGGTTAAACATTTGGCAAGAATTAGTTTGAGGTTTGAAGATTTTTAGATGGGTGGAGATACTTTAATAGAAATATTGTTGATTGTCAGTTTAGGGCTGGTATTCTATACTTTTGTCATCTATCCCTTCCTGCTTATGCTTTTGTCTGCCGTTTTCAAAAAAACGTTGAAGACAAACACAGAATACAAACCCGACATCTCGATTGTCATCTCGGCATACAACGAAGAAGAATACATCCAGGACGCTGTCGAATCGCTTTTCAGTACCGACTATCCACTTGAAAAGATTTCTGTGTTTGTCGGCTCCGACGGATCAAGCGACAGGACCTATGAGATCGTTAACGGCCTGAAGGAGAAATACAACAATCTTCATTTGTATAATTTCGGGCGATTGGGTAAAAACCGCGTTTTAAACGAAGTATTTCCCCACACATCAACCGAATTGGTGTTCTTCATGGACGCGGACTGCAGGGCAGACAAGGACAGCATATCAAGGATGGTAGAAACCTTTTCCGACCCCACAGTCGGCGCCGTCATTGCTTCTATGAACTCAATTGACGAAGGCAGCAACGACAACATCGGCAGGCTTGGGGAAACCCTTTACCAGAAATACGAAATGGTTTTAAGGGTGGGCGAAAGCAGGATCAAATCGACTGTTAACAGCCTCGGCGCCTTCTACGGCATCAGGCGTGAGACATACAAACCGCTGCCGAGCGACAAAGTCTGCGACGACTATATGCCCCTGCTCGATTCCATTGCCGTTAACAAAAGAGTAATATTCTTGCGTGAAGCTTCAGTTACCGAAGTAAGGAAGAAGTCACTGAACAACGAAATTTCCCGCCGCATCAGGTTTACAGCCGGCGCCATGTCCACTGTCTGGTATGCCAAAAAGCTGTTTAACCCCAAATACGGATGGATTACATTCTTCCTGTTCTCGCATAAGATAATCAGGTGGCTGACTCCACTTTTCCTTATAGCTGCGGCGGTGTTTACGCTGCTTCTTTCACCCGATTCCGCCATCAGGCTGCCCCTGATGATTGCCCAGGGAACGCTCTATTTTGTCGCTTTTCTGGGATGGATACTTGAAAAACTCAAACTTAAACTTGTCATTTTTAAGATACCATTGTTTTTCATTACGATGAACATTGGCTTTTTCCTTGGTATAATCAGATTTATTGCCGGTTTACAGAATGCAATGTGGGAACGAAAGGAGATAACTGCATAAACATGGCTGAAAGCACAATAATACAGGATATACCTGAAAGCAATTTCGACATTTGTAACAAATTGGTGAAAGCCGTTAGCCGGCCGAAATTTTCACCCGTTACACTCCAGTTCTGTTCTGATGTCCTTGCAATCATCCTGAGCTACCTGATACAGTACTATATCAGGTTCGAGTCCGGGCTGGCATCCGTGCCAAGGCAGATTACGACAATAGAAATGATCAGGTCCGGACTTGTCATCTCGATCTACTGGCTTCTTATCTTCTGGGTATTCGGCCTTTACAAGAACTGGTTTTACAAGTCGCCT
The DNA here is from genome assembly GCA_964634885.1 of uncultured Hyphomicrobiales bacterium. Classification (GTDB taxonomy): domain Bacteria; phylum Bacteroidota; class Ignavibacteria; order Kapaibacteriales; family UBA2268; genus DAINRZ01. Next base: position 45,099 of record CAZWLN010000018.1, read on the forward strand.
TTCGAAGAACTGTTTGCAGTGATACGCTATTCATTCTTCGGGTCGCTACTGGTATTCTTTGCTTTTGTCTTCGATTATGGCCAGTCACCACGGATGCTTTTCCTGGTTTACTTTGCAGTCAACTCTGCAACGGTAGGCTCCGGAAGGCTCATTGTCCGCCTGTTGCAAAAGCGGCTGCGTTCAAAGGGGGCTGTGGCTGTGCCTACGCTTTTGATAGGCACAAGCGAAAGAACGCTCAATCTGGTATTCAGCATCGGTAAAAGTCCTGCCTGGGGTTTGAAACCCGTGGGCATCGTCCTGACGAACCGCAATGAACTCGAAGACTGGGAAAGGTCCGGCAATTCTGAAAAGACAGGCCTGCCTGTCCTGGGGGTAGCTGAAGATATTGACAGCATACTGAAGAAGATCAGGGTAAGGGACGCCATTATTACATCCGACAACCCTGAAACAGACAGCCAGATGTTGCTGAGTACAGTCGAATCCTGCAATTATAACAGTATTGAAGCGAAGATTGAAAACCACTTATATAATGTATTTACAGGCCAGATGAGGGCATTGTCCATCTACGGCATGCCGTTCATCCTGATTACGCCGCAGTTGTTGAAGCCCTGGCAGGAGATTGTAAAACGCCTGATCGACGTCGTTTTCAGTTTCTGTGTGATAATCATCGGACTGCCGGTCTGGGTACTGATTGGTATTATCATCAAGCTCGAATCAAAAGGCCCCGTCCTCTATTCCCAGGACCGCGTCGGCAAAGACGGCAGGATATTCATGATTTACAAATTCAGGTCCATGGTCAAGGACGCTGAAAAAGGCGGCCCCCAGTGGACTAAGGTTCACGACCCCCGTGTTACCCGTTTCGGCTATTTCCTGAGGAAATCCCATCTCGACGAAGTACCCCAGTTCTGGAATGTACTTAAAGGTGACATGAGCATCGTTGGCCCAAGGCCGGAGAGGCCCCAGTTCGTCGAGAAATTCAGCAGCATCCTGCCCCAGTACAAACGCCGGCTCATATTGAGGCCCGGGCTGACAGGATGGTGGCAGATACATTACACTACCTACCTCGAGTCGAAGGAGGAAATTGAGAATCGCTTGAAAGACGACTTTTACTATATTGAAAATATATCGCTAAAACTTGATATAGAAATAATTATCAGAACTGTATTCTTAGTATTAAAAGGGCACGGCCAGGCTTAAATCTTATGAAAGCAATTGTAATAATACCGACTTATAATGAAAAAGAGAACATTGAGAATATCATCAATGCAATTTTCAAAGCTCAGAGTGATATGCATGTCCTCGTTGTGGACGACAATTCGCCGGACGGTACTTCAGCCATCGTTACGCGGCTGATGGAAAACGACGAAAGAATCCATTTAATTAACAGACCCGGAAAGATGGGGCTTGGTACGGCCTACTGCGACGGTTTCCGCTACTCCCTCGAACGTGGCTATGAAGCCATTATGGAGATGGACGCCGATTTCTCGCACGACCCGGCCATGATACCCCAATTCCTGAAAGAAATCGAGACTCATGACCTTGTCATCGGTTCGCGCTATATTTCCGGCATCAATGTGGTAAACTGGCCTCTGAGGCGACTGTTCCTCAGTAAAGGAGCCAGTATGTACACTCGTATTATCACCAGGATGCCCATCAAAGACCCTACTGCCGGTTTCAAGTGCTTTAAAGCCAGTACTCTCGGCTTGATCGATTTGTCCAAAGTTAAGACCAACGGGTACGGCTTCCAGATTGAAATGCACTACCGCTTGTGGAAGATCGGCGCAAAGATCAAGGAGATACCCATCATCTTCATCGACAGGAGAAGCGGTGTTTCCAAGATGAACCGTAAAATCATATTCGAAGCCATTCGCATGGTCTGGAGATTGAAATTCTGTGTGTCGAAAAAGAATATCCTTAAAAAATCTGTTTCTTAATCACTATGTTGAAGTCGGCTGATGCAGGAAAAGGATATATCCATTATCATCGTGAATTACAATGTAAAGGATTTCCTTTTACAGTGCCTGCGTTCTGTCCGCCAGGCTACCGGCAGCCTTAATGTCGAGACAATCGTCGTTGACAACAATTCTGCCGACGGGTCTGTAGAAAGCCTGCAGCCTCTGTTTCCGGAAGTCCAATTCATTAAGCTCGAAAAGAACGTCGGGTTTGCAAAGGCCAACAACACTGGTTTTTCACATGCCTGCGGCAAGTATTTCCTGATACTCAATCCCGATACCATCCTGGGGGAAGATACCCTCGAAACAATGTACAGGTATATGGAGAACAACCCGGAGGTAGGCATTGCGGGCTGCAAAGTGCTCAATCCCGACGGTAGTTTCCAGGTGGCTTGCCGCAGGGGTTTCCCGACGCCTTGGGCTTCATTCTCCAAATTGTTCGGGCTGCAGAGCCTCTTTCCAAACTCCCGGCTCTTTGCCGGTTACAACCAGACTTTCCGAAGCACCGACGAAACCTATTACATCGATGCCCTCATCGGCGCATTCATGTTTGCCCGCAGGGAGGTGATCGGCCAGTTGAAGGGATTCGACGGTGACTTCTTCATGTACGGCGAGGACCTGGACCTTTGTTTCAGGGCTTCCGAGGCCGGCTGGAAGACAGCCTATGTACACGAAACTTCCATCATACATTACAAGGGCGAGAGTACCAGGCGAAGCTCCATCAACGAATTGAAGCATTTTTACGAAGCGATGGTGATTTTTTCCGACAAACATTATTCCAAATCGAAGCTGTTCCTCTTCTTCCTGAAATCCGGAATTCTTGTCAGGGCGGGAGTGGCCCAGATGTCCCGCTATGTTTCAACCTTACTGCTGCTGCTGCTCGATGTCCTGGCAATCAACGGCTCACTGCTGCTGGCTACGAAACAGAAATTCGGCGCTTTCCTCGGTTTCCATGATTACGCCTATCCGACGGTTTTTATTGCTGCCACCTTAGTGATGATATTCTCGATGATTGCTGCCGGAGAGTATTTCGACGAGAAACACTCAATCAGGAAGTCTTTTTTCGGATTGATGATTACCTTCCTGATACTGTCCGCCCTTACCTATTATTTCAAGGAATACGCCTTCAGCAGGGAAGTACTGATCATGACCATTGTGTTTACATCAGTAATAATATTCCTGACAAGAGTGGCTGTCTCAGCCTATAATAAATTCAAATCCAGGAATATGTACAGCAGGATTGCCATTGTGGGCAACGCCTCGGATTCGGCTAAGCTGGTTGACTATATCAGGAATAATAACTCCATCAATTCCGAAATCGTCGGCATTATCAGGCCGGGAGGCGAAACGGAACCTGCCGGGGACATACCCGTTCTCGGTTCTATCGACTATATAAATAAAATAATTGATGATTACGCCATCAATGAGGTGCTGATTGCCGACAGGGAGATCAAAAACAACGACTTAGTAAGGCTTGCAGGGTTAAAAACAAAGACTGCCGTCCGCTATCATGCAGCCCAGGAATTTGACGACTTCATGTTTGCCCGGATTGTAAGCGACATATCGGGTGTGGAACCGACGATGCCCCGGCTGAACATCTCGAAATTAAGGCCGAGGATAATCAAAAGAACGGTTGACCTGGGGCTTTCTCTGTTCTTCATGACAATAGGCCTGCCCTTGATTTATCTTATAATCAAAGACAGAAAACATCTGCTGAAAAAATTATGGTTTGTTTTTATCGGAAAATATTCCTTTATTGGTGTTTTTGACATTGAGGGTTACGATCATGACTTCGGGAAAAAAGGCATTACCGGCCTGGTGCATATCAGCGACGCTGCTAAGCTCAGCCGGGAAGCAATCATCAGGCTCAACGACTATTACCTGATGAACTATTCCCTGTCATTGGATCTGGATATATTTTTGAAATTAATTATTAGGAAAAATCGTGGCAACAAAATTCGTACTTGACTTTGAAAAGCCGATAATAGAGCTGGAGAAGAAAATCGAAGAAATGCGCGCCCTGAGCCAGGAGATCGACATCGGGCATGAGATCGACGACCTGGAACGGAAAATCGAAGAACTCCGGGTGGACATATACAGGAAACTGACGCGCTGGCAGAGGGTGCAGATTGCCCGCCATCCCGACAGGCCCAATACACTTGACTATATCAACAACATTTTCACTGACTTCCTGGAAATTCACGGCGACCGCAACTATAAGGACGACCATTCAATCGTGGGTGGCATTGCCCAACTCGACGGTAAACCGGTAATGATCGTCGGGCACCAGAAAGGCAGCGACACGAAATCCAATCTATACCGTAACTTCGGCATGCCCAATCCTGAAGGATACCGCAAGGCAAGCAGGCTGTTCACGATGGCCGAGAAATTCGGCCACCCCATCATTACTTTCCTCGATACTCCCGGCGCTTTTCCGGGCATCGAAGCCGAGGAACGCGGGCAGGCAGAAGCGATTGCATACAACCTGATGCAGATGTCCAACCTTCGCGTGCCGGTAATCGTTGCCGTCATAGGGGAGGGAGCCTCCGGCGGAGCCATTGGCCTCGGTGTCGGCGACAGGATACTCATGCTGGAGAATGCCTGGTATTCTGTCATCTCTCCCGAATCCTGCTCCAGCATACTGTGGCGAAGCTGGGATTTCAAGGAGCAGGCAGCGGAAGCGCTGCAGCTTACTGCCGAAGACCTCCTGAAACAGGGCATCATCGACAGGATTGTACCCGAGCCTGTAGGCGGGGCACACCGCCTGCCGCTGGAGATGTTCGCCACCATGAAAACTGTGCTGAACGAGGAATTGGCCAACTTTTCGGAATACGATCCCGTTAAGCTGGTGAAGGACAGGAAAGAGAAATTTTACGCCATGGGTGTATGGAATGAATAATGAAAGTTTATCCGGTAGATTATGATGTATAAGAGAATTACAGTCTTTTGTGCTTCCAGCAACAGTATTCACGCCGATTACCTCGGCTGTGCACGGGAAATGGGCAGGCTGCTGGCTTTGGCCGGACATGAGATTATATTCGGCGCCGGGAACGTCGGGATGATGAACAGCCTGGCAGAAGGCGCCCTTTCGGAAAATGGGTTCATCAAAGGAGTCATTCCCCGCTTCATGGAAGGCAAAAAACTGTCTCATCGCCGTCTCTCCTCGAAAGTCGTCGTCGAGGGCATGCACGAGCGGGAAGCGATAATGCTCAAAGAAGCGGACGCCATCATTGCACTACCGGGCGGTACAGGCACTTTTTCCGAACTGATACAGGCGATTACCTGGAAACAGCTCGGGTTGATTGTCTGTCCCATCATCATCGTTAATTTCAACGATTACTTCGAACCGCTAATTGCCATGTACCGCAAGGCTGCCGAAGAAAACTTCATCCACAGGGAGTATCTCGGCCTGTGGCTGGTTACAGGTACTCCACTTGAAGCCAGTCAATTTCTGAAATATCCCTGGGTGTAATACTATGGAAGAACTGTTTGCCGAACCGAAGCCTGTAACACAGGCTGTTTACCAGCCCTTAGCCGACAGGATGAGGCCTGTGACAATTGAAGACGTGGTAGGGCAGGAGCATCTGATCGGCGAAGGCGGCCCTCTGCGCATTTTCTTCGAAGAGAGGAACTTCCCGTCTATGATCTTCTGGGGCCCTCCGGGTGTCGGCAAGACCACTTTTGCTTTCCTCATCTCTGAGTACACAGACAGCCTCTTCGAGAGGATCTCGGCTGTGGAAGCCGGCGTAAAGGAAGTTCGGGCAATACTGTCCAAGGCGGCCCTGATGCAGAAGAAAGGGAAGAAGACACTCCTGTTCATCGACGAAATTCACAGGTTCAACAAACTGCAGCAGGACGCCCTCCTGCACGCTGTCGAGAAAGGGGTAGTTACTCTGCTGGGAGCCACTACTGAGAATCCTTCCTTCGACGTCATCAGCGCTCTTCTGAGCCGCTGCCAGGTGTACCGCCTGCAGCCCCTCAGCAACGAGAACCTCAGGACCGTAATCGAACATGCCGTTGCGAAGGATGAGATTCTAAGTAAATACAAGATTGAGATCGAAGCGTGGGATTTCCTCTATGCCGTTTCTTCCGGCGATGCCCGCGCAGCCCTGAACGCCGTCGAACTGGCTTTCAGCCTGGCGCAGAAGAAACCGGGCGAGAGCCTGAAAATTACATCGGCGCTGCTGCAAAAAGCCCTCCAGCAGAAAACCGCCTATTACGACAAGCTGGGGGAGACTCACTACGATACAATTTCCGCTTTCATCAAGTCGCTGCGGGGTTCAGACCCGGACGCAGCCGTGTTCTGGCTGGCTAAGATGGTTAATGCGGGGGAGGATCCCCGTTTCATTGCCCGCAGGATGGTAGTGTTTGCCAGCGAGGACGTCGGCAACGCCGAACCCTATGCCCTTACTCTTGCCATTGCCGCATTCAACGCGGTGGAGATGATCGGTATGCCTGAGGCGCGTATCAACCTGGCGCAGGCTGCCACCTACCTTGCTTCCTGTCCCAAGTCCAACGCTTCGTACATGGCGCTGAACAATGCGCTTGCGGATATTGAGAAAGGCACGAGCCTGATTGTGCCGCTGCACCTGCGTAACGCCCCGACGAAACTGATGAAGGAGGAGGGCTACAGCCTCGGTTACAAGTACCCGCACGATTTTGAGGGCCACTTCGTGAAAGAGAACTATTTCCCGCAAGGCTCCGAGCCGAAAGCCTATTATAAGCCTACGGAGATCGGGCGGGAGAAGAAGCTGAAAGAAAGGCTGGAGATGCTATGGAGCGAGAGGTACAGGAAGAAGTGAGTGGTGGTTGGTGGCCGGTTGATGGTGGCTGGTGATTGGTGGCTGGTGGCCGGTGGTTAGTGGCTGGTGATTGGTGGCTGGTGATTGGTGGCTGGTGGCTGGTGATTGGTGGCTGGTGATTGGTGGCTGGTGGTTAGTGGCTGGTGATTGGTGGCTGGTGGCTGGTTAAAAGAGTGAGGAGTAAGAAGAATTACGAATTACGAGCCGAGCGTAGCGAGACCGGCGTAGCCAATTACGAATGAAGAGTGAGAAGTAGAGACGCAAGGCCTTGCGTCTCAAGGAGTTAGGAGTCCGGTAGTTGTTTCAAGAAGTGAGGAGTAAGAAGAATTACGAATGACGAGCCGAGCGTAGCGAGACCGGCGTAGCCAATGACGAATTACGAATGAAGTGTGAGAAGAAGAAACGTAAGGCCTTGCGTTTCAAGGAGTTAGGAGTCCTGTGTCGGGAGATAATTTTATAAAACCATTGTGAATATCTCATAATTAAAACTGGGGTAAATATGGACATAAAGCTGAAAAAATTGATTGAACAGATTGACCGGTTACGTACCGAAGTCGATTCTTACAGGCCATTGAAACCCGAGCAGGAGCAGAGGCTCCTCCAAAAAATCCGCTTGGACTGGAATTTCCATTCAAGCCATATTGAAGGAAACAGCCTGACATACAGTGAGACAAGAAGTTTCCTGCTATGGCATATCACCGCCGCGGGCAAACCTTTCAGGGATTATGTTGAAATGAAGGGACACAATGAAGCTGTCGAGTATCTGATGGACCTGCTGAAAGGAACTGAAAGGAATTTGACGGAGCATTTGATTAGGGAATTGCATCAAACCATTCTGCAGGAAGAATACGAAGCGGATGCGGTTACGCCCGACGGCAGGCCCACGAAAAGAATGATCAGGCCGGGACAATATAAATCGGTTCCAAACCATGTCAGGACCAAATCGGGCAGTCTGTTCTTCTTTGCCTCGCCTGAAGACACTCCTGCCCAAATGACTGACCTGATGGCATGGTACAAACAAGAAACGGCTGAAAACAAAAGCCATCCACTGGTTGTCGCTTCGCTGTTTCATTATAAATTTGTCAGGATTCACCCCTTCGACGACGGAAACGGCAGAATGGCAAGGCTCCTGATGAACATGATCCTGATGAAATCGGGCTTCCCTCCGGTCATCATTCCATTCGGCATCAAGGAAGATTACTACAATGCCCTCCAGTTTGCAGATGCGGAAGACATCGATAAATTCATAATATTTATCGGTGAAAGGCTCCTCGATTCCCTGAAATTGTTATTGAAAGCGGCGAAGAATGAGCCAATCGAAGAAGCCGACGATGTGGATAAAATGGTGAGTATGCTGGAGCAGCAAATGGCTGGAATTGAAGAAGACAAGACATTGCAAAAAGAACTAACGTTCGAGACATTCGAAGACACTTTTGAGAAGTCAATAGAACCACTCCTGATTAAGCTTTTCAAAAAAATGGAATTATTTTCAAAGATATTTATTGATTATAAATTAAATTTCAATATTAAGAGCAATATTGGAAGTGATGAAATTATATTAATTGATCAGATACAGGATTACTTAGAGAGTTTTCTTTCCGGTTGTAACAATGTTATTGAAAAAAATGAGATAATTAAAACCATTGAAATCTATTTCATATTCGACGGTTTTAAAAAGTCAGGAACTGACTCTTTTGGAACCGGAGTATGGATTGCCGTTAATTTTTCACACTACTATTATTCAATATATTCACCTTCAATCAGGGAACTCAATGTCAAGAAAATGTATCATCAATATTTGAATGAAGATGAAATAAATATGATTATAGTAGAACTTGCGAAGTATATCAATGACAGCGTCTCGCGTTATTTAAACAATTTGAAAAATGGCAATTATTAAAAACGGCAATAATATTTACAAAACAAAATTTACTATTGTGAAATAGGAATTTATAATCGAAATCGGTTAATATCAAAAAACCTTCCGCAGGTCGGGGACTTACAGAAGGTTTGTCTATCAACATACCAGGAACAATATACTAAGCCTTAGGATGAGCTTTCTTGTAAACGTCTTTCAGCCTCTCCACCGACACATGGGTGTATATCTGCGTCGTCGAGAGGGAGGAGTGCCCCAGCATCTCGCTCACGGATGTGATGTCGGCGCCGTTGTCCAACAGGTGAGTGGCAAATGTATGCCTCAGGACATGCGGGCTTTTCTTGCTCGATTCGGTAATCGACTGCAGCGCCTTGTTCACTACCCTGTATGCTCCGACGGTGTTCATCCTCTTGCCTCTTTTCGAGACAAAGAGGGCGCTTTCGTCACGGTCCCTGAGGAGCCTGCCTCTTTGTTTCAGGTAAGAGTTGATTGCAGTCTGGGTGGAGCTGCCCAGCGGTACAATTCTTTCTTTGTTGCCCTTGCCCTTGATCTTGACCTGGTTTCTTCCGCCGGTAATGTCGGGGATGTTAAGCTGCAGGGCTTCGCTGACGCGCAGTCCTGAACCGTAGAGCAGTTCCAGCAGCGCCATATTCCTCAGGGCAATGGGTTCATCTTCGACGATGGTAATGAACAGGTTCTCTGTCTCTGTTTTCAGGAGGAAAGTCGGCAGCTTGCGGTCGGCTTTGGGCGAGCGTACCATTACTGCCGGGTTTGTCTCGATGAACTCCATCTTGTAGCAGTATTTAAAAAACGACTTGATAGCCGATATTTTCAAACGAAGGGTGGCTTTATTGTGTCCTTTGTCATGAAGCCACCCCAGGAACGGGCTGATGTCGTGCGCATGAATTTCTTCGATTTCGGGTTCTTCGACGTCTTCATCCGTTAAGTAATCGTAAAACTGAGCCAGCGCAAGCCTGTAGCTGTCGATCGTATGCCGTGAATAGCTTTTCTCTACTTCGCAGTATTCCAGAAAAGTCCGTATGGCTAAGTTTATCTTCATTTTTCCAAATCAAACAAGTTCATAAATTTCAACAAATTACTATTATTCACTGCAATTATGGTGCCAAATTCAGTAATAGAGCAGAGCTACGATGGTATATGAGTTTATCGAAAAAAGGTCTGTGTATGGATCAGGCCTTCCTGCTGTCCAGGATATCCCTTATTTTCCTGCCCAGGTCCTTAAGGTTAAAGGGCTTCTGTATGAAATTCACGCCGGGTTTGAGTACATTCTCGACTGTGATGATGTCTTCCGAGTAGCCGGACATATACAGAACCCGGAGATAGGGGTTGAGTTGCAGGAGCGAGTCATAGACCTGCTTGCCGTTGATGTCGGGGAGGACAACATCGGTAATAATGAGCTGAACGCTGTTGAGGTGCTGCATGAACTGGTTGATGGCCGAGTTGCCGTCACGAGCGACAATCACCCTGTAACCGTTCATGTTGAGGTATTCGGTTACCATGTCGAGTACGCTCTTCTGGTCTTCGACGACCAGAAGTGTTTCGTCGCCTGTAATGTCTCGTACTTCTGCCTCTGTCAGCTTGGCCGCGATAAAATCGGATTCGATGGCAGGGAAGTGTATCTTAAAGACAGTACCTTTGCCTAATTCGCTGTAGAGCCAGATGTGCCCTTTCTGCTGTTTGATGATGCCGTAAACTGTGGCAAGCCCCAGTCCGGTACCCTTGCCGGGGCCTTTGGTGGTGAAGAAAGGCTCGAATACTTTCGACTGTGTTGCCCTGTCCATTCCAACGCCCGAGTCTTTGATTGTCAGGACGATATATTTACCGTTTGCGATGCCCTCGTGTTCGAAGGGATAGTATTTATCGATATAGACATTATCTGTCTCGATGGTAATCTTTCCGCCTTCTGGCATGGCGTCCTGGGAATTGACGCAGAGGTTAATCAGTATCTGCTGAATCTGTATCACATCTGCATTAATCAACGAGAGGTTTTTGTTAAGTTTATAATTAATTGAAATGTTAGCTTTCAGAGTCCTTGCCAGCATCGGATTGAAGTCGTTGATGACGTCGTTGAGGTTTGTAGGCTTAATGAGCAGGGTTTGCTTGCGGGCGAAAGCGAGAAGCTGTTTGATGAGGTCCCTGGCGTTGTTGGCAGCGCCGATTATTTTCTGCACCCTGTTGTAAAGCGATTCGTCCTCGGTGAGTTTCAGCCTCAGTATCTCGGCATAGCCAAGTATTGGGGTGAGCATATTGTTAAGGTCGTGTGCAATGCCGCCTGAAAGCCTGCCTAAGGACTCCATCTTCTGTGTCTGCGTAAGCTGCTCTTCCAGGAGCCTTTTCTGCGCTTCGGCTTCCTTACGCTCTGATATGTCCCTTGAAAAGAAGAATATGCCCGACAAGGCCTTGTCTTCGTCCGTGAATATCTTTACAGTGTTTTCTACCCAGAGAGTAGAACCGTTCTTTTTCATCAGTTCCGATTCGAAAACTACGGGTTTGGGATTGACGTTCCCAGTGTCCCTGATCCTGTTTAACTCTTCGTTGTATATGTTCCGTGCTACGAGATAGGATTCGGGGGTAAAATAGTCCTTGGGCTTGAATCGGAGCCACTCTTCGACAGTGAAACCCAGGATGGGTTCCACGGAAGGTGTGATATAGGTCATGTTCAGGTCCGTGTCTGTAGTCCAGATGAGGTCCACGACATTGTCGGCAAGGAAGCGGTATTTCTTCTCACTCTTGCTCAGTGAGTCGGCGAGTTCTTCTTTGACGACAATCAGTTCCTTTTGTGTTACAATTGTTTCCTGAAGTTCGGTGTTGGCTTTTGTGAGGTTACCGTAGGCAATTTCCAGTTCGTCGAGCAACTGGTTGAAGGCAATCCCAAGTTTCCCGATTTCATCGTTGGTCGAAACGTTGACTCTTTGAGACCAGTCTTTTGCTTTGATTCCTTCTATTGTCCGTACCATTTCATTGATGGGCCTGGTAGTGATGAAACTGACAAAGATGACGACGATGAAGCCGACAATGAAAACGACGACACTAAGAACAGCAATAGAGAAAATTGTTGAGTTCTCATAGCTGCTGAGGCTTTCGAGTGAAATACCCAGATACAGGGAGCCGAGTTTCTTTCCGTTATATACGATGTCAGATTTTATTTTCAATGTGGATTCATCCTGAGAGAACTCATTGTCGTTAAGGTATTCCGCCTGCATTGCATTGGCCTTGTTGAATTCGTAGATGATATTGCCGTTGTTTTTGGCAATTAGGAGGTAAGTCAGGTCTTTATTGTGCTTAATGCCGCCCAGCGCTTCCTCTATGCTTTTCAGGTCTTCGAAATACAATCCGGGGCTGACGCTGAAAGAAGTCAGTTCTGCAATGCTCGTGGCTTTTTCTTTAATGGATTTGAATTTCTCATGTTTAAGGTTCCCCGGGAAGAACATCAGCATGAACAATGCAATGATTGCTACCAGAACGGTATTATAAATAATAAATTTTGTTCTTAAATGTTTATTCGTCATTATTTTCATGCTCTTATCATATAATTTTTATTGAATAATCGTTGACAATTTCAGCAACTGTGAACTGAAGTCCGAGCCTTCGGCTTTTGTTGCCGGCAGATTGATCATGATCTCCGGTTTATTGCCTTTGGTGTCGATGGCGACAGAGACTCCGTTCCTGAGATAATCGGGTACGCCTGTCAGGGTAATCATGTTTTGCCTTTGGCTGAATTTTGTAATATCGGCGATGTCCACCGCCCTTAGAGGGGTAATGTACAGGACTCCTTTCCCGTACTTTGAGACAGCGTTCTCAATGGTTTCGGAACTCAGGTCGATGCCGATATAGCTTACCTGTGCATTCTGTATCTTGCCGGGATTCCTGAAATTGGTTACCTGGAATATTTCATTTTTTATATTCAGCGATGTCCTGTAATTGCTTTGATACACGATATAGAAATTGATTTTTGTTCCGAATCTATTAATATTCCTGTCAAAGGTAAGAATTTTCATAAACAGCGGGAATTGTACGCTTACAGGTACCGGCATCTCCTGGCAAGCCAGGGGATGGCCGGAGGCAATTAACACAGCCATTGCCATTAAAGCCAGGTTTCGAAGGTAAATGTAATATTTATTCACCGGCCTGGTCATAGTACTTTATACTCCAGTTTCAGGCTGATCATCCTGCCGTATTGTACCATTCCGACCTGTTTACATTCATTGCCGGCAGGCAGTTTGTAATCTCTGTCGAAAAGGTTGTTTACCCTTAAGCTAATACTTGCGTTTTCCAATATATTTAACAGGAAATTGTCCGGTTCGAAATGTGGGGCATAGCTTAGAAAGCAATTGACCAGGTAATAGGAGGGCGTTTCAGTATTGTAAACCGTTATTCTTTCCGATTCGAACAGCAGTTCGGCTCCAAAGATGTACGTTTCGCCCAATGATTGGGAGAATCCGGTTTTTACGATGAATTTGGGAGAATTCGTAAGGTCCAGATCGTTCTCATCCTTTACAATCTGGTGGGAGAAATTGAAATAGGACCAGAGTCCGAAGTCGAATCTTGCGTTAATATCAAATTCGAAACCCCAGGCATTGACTTCACTCCTGTTCTGGAACTGGTAGAATTCGTTGCTGTCTATGAGTACGCTGCCCTGGTCGATCAGGTCCCTGATTGAATAATGATAGAAAGACATTGAACCGTTGATGTTTGGAACAATCTCCTGTTCCCAGACGAGTTCGACAGAATTGATTTTCTCTTGTTTCAGGTCGTGGTTAGAAACACTGACAGTCTCGTCTTCATAATACAATTCATAGATGTTAGGAGCCCTGTAAGCCGATGCGTACAAAAGTTTCAGTGCACATTTCCCGAAAGGGTTGTAGATGAGGGCGCCTTTGGGAGACCAAGCGTCGCCGCTGATTGAATAATGATCATACCTGAGGCCGGCGCTTACGGAGAGGTTGTCCAAAAGCTGCCAGCTGTCCTGTCCGTAAACTGAGTATATTTGGTAGGGGAAATTCTTGTCGAAATAGGTAGTGTCTTCGTCTTTTAAGAAGTAATCGGCGTAGAAACTGTTTTTGTACTCAATTCCGGTAACAAAATGGTTGTTGTCGCTGAGGTCCCAGTTCAGTTGAGCTTCAGTCCCGAGCCAGCCGCCGGTGTCCCCGTCTTTCTGGAGAGAAAAGAAGGGGTAGGTGCCGTGGTACCTGTAAAAATCGTAGTAGCCTCTTAACAGCATTTTGACATTCGAAGAAAGTACAGGAGTGTATTTAAGGTCCACATTGGCTCTTTTGTCAATTATTTCATACCTGTCGTCGTTGAAAATTGCATCGTATGAAGCTGTCGCGACACCTTTGAACCTTGAATACATGGAAGACGTAAGCGCCAGGTCCTTATATGTCAGCTTTGTATAGAATCCGTAAATCGTTTCCCAGTCCATATCTTCTGCTACGCCGTTGTTATTTTCAGGGCTGTCGTATTCCTTAAAGTACAGGTCTTCGCCCTTAGTGTCGGAGAATCGCGCGGAAACCATCACTTCCACGTCGCGGGCTACTTCCTTTCCGAAAGAAATGTCCCCTTTGAAACAACCCAGGCTTCCTGCTTCGGCGGACAGAGCAAGGTTGTCGTAGGCTTTACCTTTTTTGGTAATGATGTTGATGACTGAGAGGATGGCACCGGTACCATAGAACGTGGAACCTGGGCCTTCGACGATCTCGATTCGTTCTATGAGATCGACGTCTAAGGCCATCTCATCGGAAAAATAGGGCTGGCCGTATATATTCTCATTGTATGTATGTCCGTCGATGAGCAGAAGAATATTGTTGCTGTAACTGGAGGGACGGTCGAAACCGCGAACGCCGAGATAGGAATAGCTCCGGTCATTCCTTGTGTAAAAGCCCCTGATTTTATTGATAATATCCCCCAAAGTGAAATTGCAGTACTTGTGTATTTCTTCCGCTGAGATGATGATTACCGATGCGGGCGCTTCATTTTTATTCTGTTCATATTTTGAGGCTGATTCGATCTTTTGTTCAAGGAGGGTTTCCAGCGATACGGTGCCGATATCTGTTGTGTCGTACTGGTTGTAGGCGGATACATATATTGTTAAAAAAGGGATTAGTAATATAGCAGCATATTTTGCCATTTATTTTCTCTCCATCATTATACATATACAATTTAATGCATATGTGATTACTCAAAACTTCAGAAAAACATTCGTTCCCGTGCTTTTTCCGGCAGCGGCTTACCAAATGCTTTTCAGGGAAGAAACCCCGATATTTCTTCCATCATTGCACTAAAGCAATCTTAATACCAATAATCGGATAGTACTCCTATTTATTTACTATTTTCATTTCTTTTCAAATTTTATATATTATCAGCCAATAAATTGAAATAAAATAATGTGCCTCTTCACTTTATATAGTGGGTAATGAAGATATACCTATATTATTATTTCCTCAGACACACCCCGGCTGCTGCCGCAGCCACCCATCTTTTTAGAGGGGTTAAGACCTGACATAGCGCTCCCCCTCTGGCAAGAGGGGGTTGGGGGGTGTGTAAATGCCTGCTATATCTGTATTTTAATAAGTCGTTTCCAGAATAACTCAGGAATTTTGTAATATTTTACCCACTTTAATTGAAGAAGAACCAAAAATATTATTAATAATACGTCATTTATTAAAAGATTGATGGGAAATTTATTAAATTTGGTTTTTTGTATTAACTCTGTTTGTTATTGATGATGAGAGTAATTGGCATTGCCTAAGCTGCTGTATATATGGAAAGAACACACTCTCTGGGATGTGAGGTACGACAAATTCTTCAGGACCCTGACAGGCAGCGGGTGGGAGGTCTATAACCTTGTCCGCTGGCGTGAAGGCTGCGAGTTTCCGGAGAAGATCAATTCAGTACATATTATTCCCGTCGGCAGGGACAGGAAGGCGGTTACCTCGGAACCTGTTTCGTCCAATCCTGTCTGGCGTAACGCCATATACGACACGGCACGTGAACTCAAACCCGACATCATCATGCCGCGCGAGATAATGCTGGCCGGGGCTGCTGCAAACGCCGGGCGAAAGCTCAATATCCCCGTCGTCATGGACATGGCCGAGAACTACCCTGCTGCAATGAAGGACTGGAAGAAATACAACGACAACTTCATACGCAAGGTCATGGTGCACTATCTCGATATGCCCGAACACGTTGAAAAGAACTGCGTGCCTAAGATGGACGGGATCATCACCGTTTGCAGGGAACAGTGCGAACGACTGAACCTGATGTACGACTACCCTAATAAAAGAATGGCTGTCGTGCATAATACGCCCGAACTCAGTTCACTGCAGTCAATCAAAAAAGGCTTTTCAGGAAGGGCACGTGTCTTTACTCATCACGGCAATGTAACGGGCGACAAAAGGATTGGTAAGTTCGTTACCGGATTCATCGAAGCCGCCAAAGTGCGGGACGACATCGAACTGCACATCGCAGGCGCCGGTGAGTATTTCGATGACCTCCGGAAAATGGCCGACAACTCTCACTGCCCGGATAGAATAATTATGACCGGAAAGTACAGGTTCGAAGATGTTCCAAAGATAATCGAAGCTGCCGACATAGGTGTAATTCCATACCAGGTCAGCGATTTTAACAATACTACCATCCACAATAAAGTGTTCGATTTCATGGCTGCCGGCAAACCGCTCTTCCTCTCATCTACTCTGCCTTTTCGCAGGCTCATTGAGGAAACGGGGGCGGGTATTGCCGTCGATTGCGAGTCGCCGGAAGCCATTGCTGCGGCGATTACCGACATCGACAACCGGAACCTTGCTGCCATGTCGTCCAACGGACTGAGATTCGCCTCAGAAAAATACAACTGGGACATCGACGGAGCCGGCCTTGTGGGATTCTTAGAGAGATACCTCTGATGGCTTCTTTTGTCTCCAATACTGTCCAGGTCCACATCGCAAGGTATAATCGGGTTAAGGGAGAATACGAATTCCTGGTTCTTCAACGTTCTCAGGACAATGCACTGTACCCGCTTGTGTGGCAAGCGGTTACCGGTACTGTCGAAAACGGGGAAACAGCTCTTCAGGCTGCCGTCAGGGAATTGGAAGAAGAAACCGGTATCATTGCGAAAGAGATGTGGACACTGCCTTACGTTACGATGTTCTTCAACCCCCAATCCGATGAAGTACATGCATCTCCCGTTTTTGGCGTCCTGGCTGATGAAGGCGTAGTGGTCAGGCTCTCCGGCGAACACCGGGAATACCGGTGGCTGGACTATGAGGCCTGCCTCGCATTGACTCCGCTGCCCTCTCACAGGGAAGCGACAAAGGTTTTTCTGGAAAACGTCCTGCTGAAAGACGACAGGACATTGTTTAAGGTAAAGCTATGACAGAAGGAAAAGTTGCTGCGGCGATAGTTACATACAACAGGCTGGAACTGTTGAAACAGGTACTCCCGGCTGTAATGAACCAGACACGAAGGCCTGACCTGATACTCGTTACAAACAATTCCTCAACCGACGGCACTACTGAGTGGCTTGCACAGCAGGAAGGTATTACCGTCGTCACACAGCCTAATGTCGGGAGTTCCGGCGGACAGTACACGGGAATTAAAAGCGCTTACGACATGGGCTATGACTGGATCTGGGTAATGGACGACGACGTGGTTCCCGCTCCTGACGCATTGGAAAAACTGCTCGAAAAGGCTGAGCCTTCCGTCGTAGTCTCTCCCTTGAGATTTACCAGCGCCGGCAAGCCCTATCATAATGATACGCTTCAGTTCAACATGACCAATCCTTTCCGCAGCTTCTGGACCGAGATACTATCCGACAAAACCCTTGCCGACACAGTAATCAGGGCTACGGGCATTACCTTTGAAGGGCCTTTGTTCCACCGTTCGCTCGTCGGGAAAATCGGCCTGCCGCGGTTCGATTTCTTCATCTACGGCGACGACTCTGAGTATTTCATCAGGGCAGATAGGAACGGCTTCAGGATTGTCGTTTACACCGAAGCGCGCTTTACACGGCTCATCGATCCACCGGCGGGTTTCAGGTTCGACTGGAAGAGCTATTATACCCTCCGCAACCAGATTGCCATCGACAGGCTGCACGGCTCCCTGTCGGTCCGCCTTCTCAGGCCCCTGTTCTACAGCACGAAGTGGCTGTTACGCTGCCGGAGTTTCAGCAATGTCGTAACCGTACTGAAGGGCTTCTTCGACGGATACTTTTACCGGGAGAGGATACCTGAGGAGTACAGGTAGAGAGAACATGGTATGAATGTACATGTAATTTATTCAAATATTTTATTTTTTACATAAAACAATAACTCCATCTTTAAATTTTGATTATTCATAATTCATTAATAAATTGCTTAATGAATAAAATTACATTGAATATAAAGGTATAACATCATGAGTATTGGACTCGTAGAAGTGGCTGAATACGGCAACAGGCCCGAGGCGGAGCTTACCGTCAGCCTGCTGGCTTCCCACGGCATCGAAGCCATGCTGAAAGCCGACGACTGCGGAGGTTTTTACGCGAGCCAGACTTTCACGATTGGTGTGAAGGTCATGGTTTCGGCCGATGATTACGCTGCCGCCAAAGAGCTGCTCGATCATCCGGCAGACTATCCCGATGAAAGCCCCGATGACGATTCCGAAGGCAGCCCCGACGACATAGACGCCGTCGAAGCGGAGGACGGGCCTGTTAATTAATTTGTTACCAGATAAATTATTGAAAGATTAGTAATGATCCCACAAGTAATTATTCATAACCAGATCAGCCTCGACGGCGGGATTGCCGGTTTCGATGTGGACATGGCCCAGTACTACGGCCTGTCGTACAACTATGATGAAGGCTTCCGTCTGTTCGGCTCCGAAACAGTGCTGCGCGCCGTGATGGCCGATTCTCCGGAAACTGAACTCGATTGTGTCAAACCGGACTATGAAGTGAAAGCCAACGCTCCTTTCTGGGTAATAGCCGACAGTAGGGGGCGCATCAGGAACCTGCACCTGTACCGCCGCAGTGAATACTGCAAGGACATCATCGTACTGGTGTCGCCTCAGACCCCTAAGGAGCATCTCGATTACCTAAACCGGCGGGACTACGACTATATTATGACCGGTAGTGAAAAGGTGGATTTCCGTGAAGCTCTTAACGTCCTGAACGAGAAATACGGCTGCGACCAGATACTTACCGACACAGGAGGCCTCCTGGCGTGCCATCTCCTGTCACGCGGCCTTGTGTCGAAGATCAGCCTCATCCAGTCGCCGGTTTTTACGGGCATAGGTGTAAAGAGCTATTTCTCTACACTCGAGCTCGGCGAACCTCTTAAATTAGAGACCGAAAGCAGCGACATACTGCCCGACGGCTGTGTTCACACTGTCTATAATGTAATGAATAAATAGCCGGCTGGTTACCATCTGCTCCGGCAGGGAGAACGGGTTTCTTTGAATAGTAAATAGTGTAGTTTTTAATTGTTCTTAGTAATTGTTTGAGAAAGGAATATTATGGGATTTTTCAAAGAATTTAAAGAATTTGCCATGCGCGGCAATGTCATCGACATGGCCGTAGGTATCATTATCGGTGGCGCTTTCGGCAAGATCATATCATCCTTTGTGAACGACGTAATAATGCCTCCCATCGGGCTTATTCTCGGCGGCATGGACTTCAAGGAACTGAAGATACTCATTAAGAGCGCCGGGGTCGATGTGGCAGGCGCTGCCACTCCACCGGTCTTTCTCAATTACGGAATGTTCGTCCAAACTGTTGTCGATTTCCTGATAATTGCCTTTGTCATATTCCTGATGATCAAGGCTATGAACAAGCTAAAGAGGACACAGGAAGAAGTTCCTGCTGCGCCGCCTGAACCGACGGCACAGGAAAAATTGCTGGTTGAGATCAGGGATATCCTGAAAAGTAAATAGGCTTTGTTCGTTGCAACGCTGGGGTTAACTGCCAGACAGGCTGCATTTTCATTATCTGAATACAAAAAAAAACAACCCGACGGTCATGGTTCCGCCGGGTTGTTCAATATTCAGTATGAATTTAGGGAATTATTCGATTACCCAGAACTCTTTTCCTGTCATAAGTTTTTGTATGTCGATGGTGCCGCCGGCTTTTGCAACCTCATGGTCAATCTGTTCTTCGGTCTTGGTGTCGTATGTAGGCCTTTCGATTGCCTGGAATACGCCCATAGGCCTTGGAACTTCAGGATTGTAGGTCATGTTGGCAAGAATGAACGCCAGAGTCGAGTCCTGTTCATTGTGAACGAGCAGGTCGTCAACGGAGTGTTTGCCGTCAGTAAGGGAGACGACGACGGGTTTGAAACCGTCCAGTTTGATGCCTTTGTCGTCATTGTTACCGAAAACGAGTGGTTTGCCGTGTTCCAGGTTAACCGTATTTTCTTTCCTCAGGTCCTTGGCAGTGTATTTGTCGAAAGCGCCGTCGTTGAAGATGACACAGTTGGCGTAAGACTCGACAAATGAAAAGCCCTGGTGTTTGGAAGCTCTTTCGAACATGAACTTCATCTGGGCAACGTCGCGGTCGTAAGCACGTGCAACAAAAGAAGCGCCGGCACCAAGTGCAAGCGAAGCCGGGTTGAACGGGTCGTCGAGCACACCCAACGGGGAGGACTTAGTAACCTGTCCCGGTTGTGACGTGGGAGAATACTGTCCTTTTGTAAGGCTGTATATCTGGTTGTTGAACATGATGACGTTAATGTTCACGTTTCTGCGGCAGGCGTGAATGAAGTGGTTGCCGCCGATGCTCATGCAGTCGCCGTCGCCGGTAGCAACCCAGACCGAAAGGTCGGGACGGGCAACTTTGAGGCCTGAAGCAACTGCAAGCGCTCTGCCGTGAAGAGTGTGCATGCCGTAAACGTCCATGTAATAGGGGAAACGGCTGGAGCAGCCGATGCCGCTGATGAACACGAATTTTTCTTTGGGAATGCCGAGTTCCGGCAGTATCCTCTGAGTTTGTGCCAGAATGGCATAGCCTCCGCAGCCTGCGCACCAGCGTATGTCGATGGGTGCTTTGTAATCCTTGGCTGTTGTTTTAATATCGCCAATATGCGGAGCATTTATAATTTCCTCGAGGTAATTCATTGCTATGACTCCTTGTTCAAAAGTTCTGTAACAATCAGTTCTACTTCGTGGGCTTTAAGAGGCAAGCCCTGTACCTTATTGAACCCAATGACCGGGAGCAGGAATTGCGATTGGATCAGCATTTTCAGCTGGCCGGTGTTCAATTCGGGAACGAAGATACGTTTGAACCTCTTCAGGATGTCTCCGAAGTTTTTCGGGAACGGGTTGAGGTATTTCAGGTGAGTGTATGACAGTTTGTATCCCTGGTGCCGGAGCCTGTCGAAGCCGTCTTTGATGGCGCCGTAGGTGCCGCCCCAGCCGACAATGAGGAGGTCGCCTTCCTCTTCGCCTTCGACTGTTGCCAGAGGTATGTCATTTTCGATGCCTTTGATCTTCCTTGCCCTCAGATCGACCATGTGCTGGTGGTTAAAGGGTTCCTGGCTGACGAGTCCTGTAATATCCTGTTTTTCGAGGCCGCCGATGCGGTGTTCCAGTCCTTGTGTACCTGGTACGGCCCAGGGCCTGGCCAGGGTTACGGGGTCCCTCTTGTAGGGAGCGTAAGTTTCGGGGTCAGTGGCAAAGTTAACCGTCATGTCCTGCAGTTCTTCCAGATTGGGTATTCTCCAGGGGTTGGTTCCCTGAGCAATATAGCCGTCAGTCAGGAGGATGACGGGAGTCATGTATTTCAAAGCGATTCTAACCGCTTCATAGGTCATGGCAAAGCAGTCTTCGGCGCTGCTGGCGGCGATGATGGGCATCGGTGCTTCGCCGTGCCTGCCGTACATTGCCATCAGCAGGTCTGCCTGTTCTGGTTTCGTAGGAAGGCCGGTGCTGGGGCCGCCTCTTTGAACGTTGATGATGATGAGGGGCAGTTCGAGAATGACTGCAAGGCCCATAGCTTCAACTTTGAGAGACAGACCGGGGCCACTGGTGGTTGTAGCAGCGAGATAGCCGCCAAAAGCCGCACCGATGGCGCTGGTGATGCCGCCGATCTCATCTTCAGCCTGTAAATGTTTAACTCCGTATTTTTTATAGCCTGAGATATAGTGTAGGATTTCTGTTGCCGGTGTAATCGGGTACGAACCGAGGAACAAGGGCAGGTTTGCCTTGTAGGCAGCTGTTACCAGTCCGATGGCTGCAGCTTCGTTGCCGGTGATGTTCCGGTATGTACCGGGGGGCAATTCGGCACGTTCAACTCTGTACTGAACTGCTATTTCCTGCCTCGAGGCGCCGTATTCCCATCCTGCTTTAATTGCGCGGATGTTAGCGTCTCTGATGTCGGGTTTCTTGCCGAATTTTTCTGAGAGCCATTTGACAGTCTTCTCAAGAGGCCTGTTAAACAGCCAGTATGTCAGGCCCAAAGCGAAAAAGTTCTTGGTCCTTTCTACTTCTCTCACAGACAATTTTGTGTCTTCGAGTACTTTTTTCATGTATGAGGTCATGTCAACCGAATAGACTTGATAGTCCTTCAGTGTGTCGTCCTTGAGGGGATTGATCTCATAGTGGGCCAGAGACAGGTTCTTTTCGTCGAAACCGTCTGTGTTGAGGATGATGATGCCGTTTTTCTTGACATTGGGGAGGTTCACTTTTAGTGAAGATGCATTCATCGCAACAAGTACGTCAATTTCGTCGCCGGGAGTGTGGACTCTTTTGTGGCCGAACTGTACCTGATAGGCGCTGACACCGTAAAGTGTTCCTTCGGGAGCCCTAATCTCGGACGGATAATCAGGGAATGTATTGACGTCGTTGCCAATGGTACCCGATGTGTTGGAAAACTGTGAGCCGGTTAACTGCATGCCGTCGCCGGAATCTCCGGCAAAGCGAATAGTTACCTCTTCAAGATACTGTACACTTTTCTCCATTTCTGCACTTACATTTTATTTGGAAAATATATATTATTGAGAATTGATTTCAATTTTATTCTGCACTTTTCATATTCTGTAACAACTTAGAGTCAAATTCTATTACTCATTATTCTTCAAAAACAACTTTTTCAAAATATCTTACTTTTCATCATTCTACGACGTTTATTTCTGTATTTATTTAATAATATTTTTAAAATTAAAAAAAAAAATCAATATAAAAAAGGGCTAACCTTAAATAAATTGGGCTTTCTCAACATAATTCTAAATTTGTTGAGGTATAATCCGATTTATTAAAAAATATTCACCAATTGTTACCGATATACTTAATCTCTTGTGAATAAATAATTTAATATAATATGAACTATTGATTTCTAATATCCCGGTTTTAATGAAAAATGAAATATAATTAATCAATTATTAATAAAACATCTTTGAATTTCAATAAAAAAAGATGGAGCCTGAAGCTCCACCTTTTCAAATCAATAACTTCGAAAGACAATATCAGAATTTGTATTTTGTTATTGCTTTCATATAGTTCGCTCTTTCAAACGAACCCGGGTCAGCTGTTTTCAGTTGGCTCATGGTGCCTTTCATCTGTTTAACGGATGTATATTCGTTTTTATCCATCCATTCAACTAACTGATTCCCGACAGTTTTCAGATGGTCGATGCCGTTTTTGAGCAATGCAGAGCAAAGCATTACTGCGTCGGCGCCTACGAGCAGTAGTTTAGCCGCATCCAGTCCGGTATGAACTCCGCTTGTTGCTGCCAGGTCGGCAACGATCCTTCCTTTGAGCATCCCTATCCAGCGTAAGGGCAGTTTGATGTCTTCAGAAGAGCTGAGTATTACTTCGGGTTTTACCTCGAGATTGTCGAGGTCTATGTTTGGCTGGTAAAACCTGTTAAAGAGCACCAGTGCATTTGCGCCGGCGTCGTCCATTTGCCTGGCAAAATTCGCCAGGTTGGAGAAAAACGGGCTTAATTTTACTGCTACAGGTATTTTAACAACCGAGCGCACGGCTTTGAGTATTTCGATGTAGTTCTTCTCGATTTCAGTACCGGCCAAATTCATGGCAGAAGGAATGCTGTAGATGTTCAGTTCAATGGCGTCGGCTCCGGCCTGTTCCATTTTCTGTGCGTAATCGGTCCAGCCACCGGCGCTTGTACCGTTCAGGCTGGCAATTACAGGTATTTTGACAGAGTCCTTTGCTTTTTTGATATGTTCCAGGTAGCTTTCGGGTCCAAGTCTGTAATCATCGGGTTCGGGGAAGTATGATAGTGCTTCTGCAAAACTCAGTGTGCCTGCTGTAGTGTGGTAGTGTAATTCATTCTGTTCCGCTATGAGCTGTTCTTCAAACAAGGAATGGAGCACAACTGCCGATGCTCCGGCATCCTCGAGGCGTTTGATGTTGTCCATTTTCTCTGTAATGGGGGAAGGTGCAGCAACTAATGGGGAGTTTAGCTTAAGACCTGAATACTCTGTTCTTAAATCCATAACTTACTCCTGATTGTGAATGAATACTAAATTAATTAATACTCGCTCGTTTTATTTATAAACAAATGGGGCGTAAAGCCCCATCAGTTTATTGTATATCCGTGTGATTTTTTTTATTCGCCGAATTTTCTTTCAGCACGGAATTTGTAGTCGTTGAACCTTTCGGTAACGAATTCCTGCGCCTGAGAGTACAAGTATTCGGCTACGTCCGGCTTAATCTTCTTCAGCATCTTGAACCTGGTTTCCGAGTCCATGAACTGAGCTACGGGTATCTTTGGCTCTTTCGAATCGAGTGTCAGAGGATTCTTACCTTCTTTGAGATTGTCCGGGTTGTAGCGGTAGAGGAGCCACTGGCCCGAATCGACAACCATCTTCTGCTGTTCCAGAGGTTTGCTCATGTCGATGCCGTGGGCGATGCAATGGCTGTATGCAATTATTATTGATACGCCGTTGTAAGCTTCGGCCTCAGTGAAGGCTTTCAGTGTCTGGTCGTCTTTAGCGCCGATGGCTACGCTTGCAACATAGACATTGCCGTAGGCCTGGGCCATCAGGCCGAGGTCCTTTTTCCTTGCAGGCTTGCCGCCGGCAGCGAATTTGGCAATGGCGCCGATGGGGGTCGATTTGGAGTTCTGGCCGCCGGTGTTCGAATAGACTTCGGTGTCGAGGACGAGGATGTTGACGTTCTTGCCGCTGGCGAGAACGTGGTCCAAACCGCCGTAACCGATGTCGTATGCCCAGCCGTCGCCGCCCATGATCCAAACGCACTTCTTCACGAGGTAATCGGCGATTACTTCCAGTCTCTTAGCTTCGCTGCTATTAATGGAAGCCAGTTTCTTTTTCAGTTCGGCGACTCTTTCGCGCTGGGCATTGATGCCGGTTTCATTGCTCTGGTCTGCATTGAGGATCTGTGAAACAAGGCTGTCGCCAACCTGTGCTGAGAGGTTTTTCAGGAGCATGGAAGCAACTTCCTGGTTTTTGTCGATGGCGAGCCTGAAGCCAAGGCCGAATTCGGCGTTGTCTTCGAACAGCGAGTTAGCCCATGCGGGGCCTCTGCCGTTGGCGTCCTGGCACCAGGGAGTGGTGGGCAGGTTGCCGCCGTAGATAGAGGAGCAGCCTGTTGCGTTGGCAACGACGGCCCTGTCGCCGAAGAGCTGTGAAAGCAGCTTGACGTAGCCGGTTTCGCCGCAGCCGGCGCATGAACCTGAGAATTCGAACAGAGGCCTCTGTAACTGCTGTTGGCGTACAAGTCCGACATTGATCTTGTTCCTGTCAACTTCGGGCAGTGTGAGGAAGAATTCCCAGTTCTTTGTTTCCTGTTCCCTGAGAGGAACCTGGGGAGCCATGTTTATTGCTTTCATGTTGGGATTGTCTTTGCTCTTTACGGGGCAGGCCTCGACGCAGACTCCGCAGCCGGTACAGTCTTCGGGAGCGACCTGGAGGACATACTTCAGTCCGAGTTCTTTCCATTCCTTGTCGCGGGCGTCTGCGGACTTGAAGGCTGCAGGCGCTTTCTCAAGAAGTTTGGGTTCTGCGACTTTCATCCTGACGGAAGCGTGGGGGCAAACAATGGCGCATTTGCCGCACTGGATACAGATGGCGTTGTCCCAGACGGGTATTTCAAGAGCGATGTTCCTCTTTTCGTACTGTGTTGTGGCGCTGGGATAGGTTCCGTCTGCCGGGAAGGCGCTTACGGGCAGGTCGTCGCCGCGGTAAGCGATGATCTCGCCGAGTACATTCTTGACGAATGCGGGTGAGTTCTCGGGTACCGGAAGGCTGATGTCGTATTTGGCGTTGATTTCTTTGGGATAGTTGATCTCAAAGAGGTTGTCGAGTGTATTGTCAACGGCTTTGAGGTTCATGTTGACGACAGCGTCGCCTTTCTTGCCGTATGTTTTCTTGATGGATTCTTTAATCTTTGCAATGGATTCTTCTCTTGACAATACATTTGAGATGGCGAAGAAGCATACCTGCATTACGGTATTGATCCTTCTGCCCATGTCGCTTTCTTCGGCCACTTTCTGTGCGTCGATGAGGTAGAATTTCGCATTCTTTTCAATTAACTGCTTCTGTACTGTTTTGGGCAGGTTGGCCCAGACTTCGTCTTTGTGCCAGGGGGCGTTCAGGAGGAAAGTGCCGCCGTTGACTAAGTTCTTGAGCATGTCGTATTTCTCGAGGAATACTGTTTGGTGGCATGCCACGAAGTTTGACTGGTTGACGAGGTAAGGCGAGCGGATCTGCTTGGGGCCGAATCTCAGGTGGGAGACGGTAAGCGAGCCGGCTTTCTTTGAGTCGTAAACGAAATAGCCCTGGGCGTAGAGGTCGGTGTTCTCGCCGATGATCTTGATTGAGTTCTTGTTTGCGCCGACGGTACCGTCCGAACCCAGGCCGTAGAACAGGCCGCGGAATATCTCGTCGGATTCGATGCTGAAGTTCGGATCATAATCGAGGCTGAGGTGGGTTACGTCGTCGTTGATGCCGACGGTGAAGTTCTTCTTGGGAGAGGCAGCTTTCAGGTTGTCGAAAACGGCTTTGATCATCGTGGGAGTAAATTCTTTTGAAGAGAGGCCGTACCGTCCGCCGATGACTTTGGGCATGGTTTTGATTGAGCCCCAGCCATTGTTGATGGCTTCGTAGAGTGCATTGACGGTGTCGAGGTAGAGAGGTTCGCCTGTAGAGCCGGGTTCTTTGCACCTGTCGAGAACTGCAATAGATTTGACAGTTGCGGGCAGAGCTTCAATCATTCTCTTAACGTCGAAGGGCCTGTAAAGGCGAACTTTAACCATGCCGACTTTTTCGCCTTTGGATGTCAGGTAATCGACAGTTTCGTGAGCGGTTTCGCAGCCGGAAGCCATGAGTATGATGACTCTTTCAGCATCGGGAGCGCCGACGTATTCGAACAGTTTGTACTGTCTGCCGGTGAGGGCGGCGAAAGTGTCCATTTCTTTTTGTACGGTGTCCGGGCAGGCTGTGAAGTATTTGTTGGCGGCTTCCCTGTTCTGGAAGAAGACGTCGGGGTTCTGTGCCGTGCCGCGGATGAAGGGACGGTCAGGGGAGAGTGCTCTTTCTTTGTGAGCTTTAACCATGTCGTCGGTGATCATTGCTTTCATTGCATCATCGGGGATGACTTCGATCTTGGATACTTCGTGGGAAGTACGGAAGCCGTCGAAGAACATGAGGAACGGTATCCGTGATTTGAGAGTGGCGGCCTGGGCTATGAGTTCAAAGTCCATGGTTTCCTGTACAGAAGCTGCGGCGAGCATTGCGAAGCCGGTCGAGCGGGCAGCCATGACGTCGCTGTGGTCGCCGAAGATCGAAAGGGCGTGAGTAGCAAGAGTACGGGCGCTGATGTTGAAGACAGTGGATGTCAATTCGCCTGCGATTTTAAACATATTTGGAATTTTGAGAAGCAAGCCCTGTGAAGCGGTAAAGGTTGTCGTCAGAGCGCCGGCTTGTAGCGAACCGTGTACTGCGCCTGCGGCGCCGCCTTCGCTTTGCATTTCGGCTACTGTCGGGACTGCGCCCCAGATGTTTTTAATACCTTTAGCTGCCCATTCGTCAGCCCATTCACCCATGTTTGACGAGGGTGTGATGGGGTAGATGGCGCATACTTCGTTGACGCGGTAGGCTACATAGGCAGCGGCTTCGTTTCCGTCAATTGTTACGTATGTTTTTTCTTTCATTTTTTAATTTCTCCTGTATCA
Organism: uncultured Hyphomicrobiales bacterium; assembly: GCA_964634885.1. Lineage (GTDB taxonomy): Bacteria > Bacteroidota > Ignavibacteria > Kapaibacteriales > UBA2268 > DAINRZ01. The sequence goes on from CAZWLN010000018.1 coordinate 72,873, forward strand.
CAAGAACAAAGTAAACTATTTATTACTACAACTATTTGTATCGAAAAAATACCATAGAGTTCAAAATTACAAAACAAATTGAAATATTCTCACAAAATGAAAGGAAAATATTGAAATATTTTTCGGCTTAAGTTTAGGCAAATTAAAACGATGAGTTAGTCAGAACTGAAAAATTATCGAATACAATGTGCATGATAATCAGTAATATGCATTACAGAGAAGTATGTGGAGACGGGGCAACAGGAATGTGAAGCTGCAATACCTATCGCATAGAATTGACTGCAACGGGTTGGACCTGTTTCATCTGCATGATGCGCTGTCGCTGTAAAGGACTTCCGGACACAGGTCTGCGCCGTTGTCCCACTGTACCGTATCGAAAGAGAGCCTGGCGGTTTCAAACATTTTCCGGTCGGCCAATTGTGAGAATATACCGTGACTGAGGTATGGTTTAATATCGAAGATTCTTTTTTCACCGTTGTCAAAGATTAACAGGAGCCTGTAATCTTCCATTGTTTCGACATGAGTAACTGCAACCATGAATGTGTTCCTACTTTAATGGCTCAATTTTAAAAGGTTCTTCGCCGTTTTGTGCCAGTTGCCAATCGGCAAGAAGTTCATCTTTATGTAGTTCAGACCATGCTAAAACTAATTTCAATTGCTTTGTCGGTAATTCACCTTCAAGAATTTCGCATTGATTAATATCCACAATCGCTTTGTAACCCTGGTAATATGCATGAAAATGCGGAGGGTTATGTTCAGTCAAACCATAATAGAGCCTGATCACTATACCATAGAACATCGAAATTGTCGGCATTTATACTCCAAAAACACAATACAATTTATATATGTAACGTATCATCTAACCCGAAATTTTACATTTGATAACTTGCTATGTCGACCATATTCACATTATATCTGAAAGAACTTGAGGCTTAAAGAAGAATCATCAATAATTCAGCCATCTGAATAATCTCAAATTAACAAATTCCCTTTTCAACCGCATGCCTCGCAGTACGTCCGGGCGTAGTAATCCTCCCGGGCGGGGTCTTTGGGGAGTGAGGAACAGGCTGCTGATTGTGAATTCAAAAAATACAATTCTGATTCCTTTGGTATAGTTACTGCTGCTGATATATTTTCTTAAAATCAGTTAATCTGAAGTTTCAATACTATTAAAAATACTGTCAACTGAATATATTCTCACATTTGGAAACCGGCTTCTGAAGATGTCTGTATATTCATTTTCTATTTGGATGATATTGATATTTGAGTTAAAGAGTCTTGGTTCTTTCGATTTGATATTTACGAAAATCACAATATTGCTGTCTAATATTGCATAGGCAGAAACTGCATTATCGCCATTGAAGACAAATTCAACAGAATCATTACAACATTCATCATCATCTTCTTCTTTCTTTGTTGATACTGTATATACTTCATGCCAATGACCAACACCACTATATTGAATTTGATTGATATAAATCTTTTCTTTCAAAACCATGTTTTCTATTTCAAAGCTTTTTATTTTATTTTCAAAAATGGATGCGAACTGAAAATAGATAATTGTAAGTACTGCGATAATAAATACTATGACAAATATTAAAAACTTTATGAGAATTCTTTTCCAATTTGCTTTATTTGTGTCTTTTATCATTCTTTCAAACCCCGATTCCAACCTTCCTTTATCATGCTATGAGTATATGGAGCCATCTGTTTAATTTCAAATTTATAGATTTCCTTTGTAGCCGAACTCCTCGTAGGGCGTATGGCTGTAGGCGCCTGCCGTCAGCAGGATGAAAAGAAGTAATGTTAATGTGCTTTTCATTTTGTTTTTCCTTTTGTCAAACCTCTTATTACTAAGATACACAAACCGGAGGAAAAGTTACAGGTAATTGCTGCCGGTGGAATGGGAGATTAGGGAGACAAATCCCTGACTAAAAGGCTATCTGGAACATATTCATCAATTATATCATCAGATGTATAAAATAGGAAAAAAGATTTATCACTTGGATAGCATTTTCTTAAGAAGTCTAATTCATAATATAAATCTTTATATGTAACGAAATTGATTCGATTATCAGTACATAAAAACATTGTAAGAGTTAAAGAATCATGACTTCTTTTATAAGGGCAAATATTTGAGTTAACAAAATCTATCCAAAGAGGTATAAATCTCAATATTAATTTATATTTATGACCTTTTTGGATACTTACTAACCCATTTGTGTCAGTAATACATTTCTTTTTTGAAATCAACATTATTGTGTCATAGCCCGTGTATGCTTTATATATATGGGCATTTTGAATAATTGCATCATCCAATGAAAGATTTAATTTAACCTCAGTAATTACACAGCATAGTGTTGAATCATGATAAGAATTATAACTGTATAATTCTGAATAAAATAATAAAACAAGAAAATAAAGAAATGTTTTCAATGCCAACCTCGAGTTAAAATCAATTCTTGAATTGTATTATGGCAAATTCGCCATAATTAAAACCCGGATTATAAACACTTTCCCAGATGCCCAGGAACTCGACGGTATTCCTGTTCCGAAGCCAGTCTGAAATGAAGAAATCGCCGTCTTTGGCTTTCAGCATATCCGTCAATGAAATATAGTCTTCATCGCCGTACCTGATCAGGTTGATTTCAATACCCTTTATATTTAAACTTGACCGCTTTTTCAATTTTACTCCTGCAAATATTGTAATTGCAATATAAGAAATTCTTTAATTCAAGCCCTGTATTATCAAAGTAAACTTTTGGAGCTAATATTGTTTAACATTTTCAGCATCCAACCAGCCTTTCAGTTCCTTTTACCAAACCTCTTATTACTAAGATACACAAACCGGAGGAAAAGTTACAGGTAATTGCT
>CAZWLN010000018.1:75846-80550 GCA_964634885.1 uncultured Hyphomicrobiales bacterium
CATCGCCGTACCTGATCAGGTTGATTTCAATACCCTTTATATTTAAACTTGACCGTTTTTTCAATTTCACTCCTGCAAATATTGTAGATGCAATATAAGAAATTCTTCAATTCATGCCCGGATATTATCAAGGTAAACTTTGGAAGCTAATATTGCTTAACATTTTCAACAACCAAACGGCCTTTCAGTTCCTTTTGTCAAACCTCTTACTACTAAGATACACAAACCGGGGGAAAGGTTACAACAGGGTTATTCACCTATGTACCTGAGGGTTTCCTTGTCGAAATAAAGCTTGAGGAAAAGGTCGTTGCCTCTGCCTGCCGGCATATTGTTCCCGTCGCAATAAGCCTGGGTGTAATATACTATTGCAATTGCTTCGGTTTTCTTAGCTAAGGTTTTACCGCTGCTGTCCGTTACGCTGTCAATCAGCTCATTGTCATAGGTCTTTTGGGGGGTACCAAGTATATTGATGAAATCTTCGAGCTTTTTACTGCGCAGATCAAATTCCTTTACAATCCTCAATGCCATTAATATGTCTCTTACCATCATGCAACCGGTCGAATCGATTCTCCACAACAGAAGTGCATATTTAGTGCAGTCCGATACTTCATAGTCTCGGCAGAGTAGTTCGAGTGGGGCGCTAAGTAAAGGTAACGGCTCCCGGCACTGCAACTTAACAGTGAATATAGTTGAGCAAATTAAGATTACCAGAAAAGTGAGTTTTCTCATAAGATTACATCATCAGAAATTGATTAAACACTGATTGTTGAGTATTCTTTAATCAATCAATAAAACAGCTATCAGAAACCGTTGCCCTGCCAGAACCCGGGATTATTGCGGTCGATGGCCGGTTTAGTGCTACTTTCTGTAACGAACCCCGCCTTTTTGAAACCTTCGGGGCTTTTAACAGCAGTCGTTTGGGCGGCTCCACCGTAAGCGGTTTCGGTGTAAACGGATTCGCCGGGCTTATAGCTGAATCGGCAATCGTTGACGGCATTCTTTTGAACTTGTGGGAAAGCGGGTGCCATTGCAGCATTCCTGCCTTTTGCAGTAATAATTTTTATTCCCATAAATCACCAGGAATTTTGTGTAAAAAATTTCAATAATATCTTATATTTCTTAACATTCTTCCATTTTTTACTATCAGTCAACAGCCGGTTTCAGGCCCTCCGGCGAAAACCCTACATCTCCACCGCCAGGTTGTCTTCGTAATATTGTTCGAGGGTCAGTTTGTGCTTAGCTTCCTGGTCAGCGAGCATGAGGAACATATCCTGCATCGCTTTGTCTTCAGTTCTTTTTGCAACCTGTGCGTAGAGGTTTTTGGCGGCTTCTTCGCGTTTCATTGCAATCACCATTATCTCCTGGAAAGTACTGTCAGGGCCTGGTTCAGTTTCAACCATGAAATCGCTCAGTTTAAGGTTCTGGATGTTTTCAGGTTCGAAACGTTCGGCGTCCTCAGGCTTGAACCTGTTCAGGATGGCGACGTGGTTCCTTTCGTGTTGGGCCAGCTCTTTGAGAGCTTCGACGGCAGCTTTGTTTGTCACGATCTTCTGTAAGCCTTCATAGAATTCGACAGCTTCTTTTTCCCTTGCCACTGCAAATTGAATTATATCCTGGAAATTGACCTGGTCCATCTTACACCTTGCAATTGTTTTATAACACTTACTATTTATATCGTAAATTATAAAAAAAAAACAAATTTAGCAATAACTTTCATGTTGAAGACTGAAAATGGTAAGGGACAATTTATGGACCTTCGCAATTTGTAGTGGGTAAATAGTGAAGAAAATCAAATGTATATTTTTTCAAATCTCAATGGACACACCCCGGCTGCTGCCGCAGCCACCCCTCTTTTTAGAGGGGTTGAGACCTGACATAACGCTCCCACTCTGGCAAGAGGGGGTCGGGGGGTGTGTAATGGCGCTTTATTCCTCTATTATTGTCAGATCACCTCTTGCTACTAATACCCATTCTCGTAATAATATATACTTTTAACCCATACAAAACAGCGAAGAGCCCAATTTATTATACCCGTGACAAAACACTGCATTGTTCATGAATTGCACAAAACAGGAACAAACAAATGTCTTCAGTAAATAGACAGCTAACCGGATTCGGTCAGTTTTCAATTTCCTCGTAGTAATTTTTATACACTTCCAGGAACTGGAGAGCGTTCCTGTCGTTGCCCACAAGGAAAACATAATTGTCGAAAACCTTGTACGGAGGCTCCGCAATTCCCCTTAGGTATTTTTCGTAGAACGATCGTTTAGTAATGATCATCGCGTTTTTGACAAGGTAATATGGGTCTGTTGTTTCCCTCAGTTCATTTTCATTGTATGAATGATAGAGCTTCATATTGCTTTTCTTCAGTGTAGCAAATGTCTTTTGTGGAAAGACCGTCTGGAAGGTACGGGCCTGGACAAGGCAGGAAGGGTCAACCACATAGAAATACTTACTGTTATTGACCATGAAATCCCTGGAATTCCTGAGGCCGGACAATACCTCGGCATAATACCCGTTGTAAGCCCGGATCCTGTTGTAACTCATGCTGTAATCGGACATAACCCTGTCCGTCCACATCTCCGTACCGCCCATCTTACATGTCCGGCTGTTGAAGTTCATTTCGTCCGTCGGTTCATTGTATGGAAAGACGAAAAACAATATTGCCTGTAATGCAATGACAGCTATAATAACCGGCATTTTCAGGAACCCGTGTTTTACTGCCAGGACGTAAAACATGAACGGGACACCGGCAACAAGCAGGAAGTCCCCCGGATTATACGACCGGACAACAAAAATGAACATGGCAGGTACGAGCCATAGCGCCATCATAATAATTTCATTTTTATTTTCATTATAAAATGCTTTCAGGGATAGTGGCTTGCCTTTCAAAGTCCTGAGGACAAACCAAAGGGCAATGGTGGCAAAAGGTATCAGAAGACTCCATGTAGTTCCAACCATGTAAGAAAGACCGGAGGTGAAACCGGTGGCAGCCAGGGGAGAGAGTTTATCCCACAGGCCAAGGTATCCCGGATCTCCTTCGACTGACCTGACCATTGGTATTACCCACATCAACATAAGTACAAGAGCAAGTGAAGAGAACTCCGTCAGCCTGACCCACAATATACCTTCCCTCTTGTGATGCAAATACCACAGCCAGACAAGAGCAGGAACCATCAGAAGTCCCCCCGAAAGGCTTACACCCAAACCCAGGCCAAGGATCGGCGGTGTTGCATAAATCCACTTGCTGTTCATTCCGGCAAAAACCAGCAATGAACCAAGGAACAGGTTGAAAGCAAATATCTCGCTGATACATCCCTGGAACCATACGAAGGGATTGGTAAATATCAGGAGAGTCAGGAGGAAGGAATTGAGTTCGTCAGTAAAATAGCGCGCAATCCGGTAGAAGAATATGGCGCCGGCCATGCTGAACAGGACTGACAGCAGAAGCATCGACTGGTGGGGGGAACCGGTAACGATAGCGAAAATTTTCACAAGTTTAACATACAGGTAATAACCAGGCAGTTGAGGCGACTGGTCAACAAGAGAGAAAAGCTTCGAGCCCATTATCATGTGCCCCGTACCGTCGGTAAAAGCCACATTATCATCGACGCTGAAACAAAACCTCGTTACCAACACTATTACAACCAGCAGCGTCCCGTACAACAAATCTTTTTTATCGAACTTAACCATATCAATCAATAATATATTTCAACATCAGGGAATTTTTCTTCCCTGCCACTTTTACAAAAGCAATTTAACAATTATTTCTCTAATACTGTCAACCGATGGGGTCAATGCATGAGGGGAAATCGGCAGAGGGGTTATTTACCATCGTCGATACTTCGTAAGCAGTCATTGCGTCTTCGGGGTAGGGCTTGAGCAGCTCCAGCAGTTCCGGGCCGGCGCTCTCAGCGGAGAGCCACCTGCTGCGCTCCTCTTCAGGAATGATCACGGGCATCCGGTTGTGAATGTCTTTCATCAGGCCGTTCGGTTCAGTAGTAATGATCGTTGCCGAGATCACCACTTCACCGTTGCCGTCCACCCAGCGGTCCCAAAGTCCTGCAAAAGTGAAAGGTTCGGAGTTTTTCATTTTTATTAAGTATGGTATTTTCTTTTTGTCGTCCGGCATTTTCTTCCATTCATAGAACGCATCGGCAAAAATGAGGCAGCGCCTGTTCCTGAAGCATTTTGCAAAAGACGGTTTTTCCATGATGGTTTCAGCGCGTGCATTAATCATCTTATTACCAATGGCATCGTCTTTTGCCCATGAAGGGATGAGGCCCCAGCGGGCAAGGGTAAGACTGCCGCTGCCGTCGTTGAGTGCAACGGCCACACTCTGGGTCGGGGCAATATTATACCTCGGATTCAATTCTTCAGTAATAGTAAATCCCGGTTTCAGCTTTTCAATATCCTTCGTTTTAACCGACAGTGCGAATCTTCCGCACATAAGCCTACCTTTCGATTATCTTGTTAAAAAAAACAACCACCAGCAACTAACCACCAGCCACCAGTCACTAACCACCAACCACCAGCCACCAACCACCAGTCACTAACCACCAGTCACCAGCCACCAGTCACCAGTCACTAACCACCAGTCACCAGCCACCAGTCACTAACCACCAGCCACCAGCCACCAACCACCAACCACCAGCCACTGACCACCAGCAACCAGCCACTAACCACCAGCAACCAGCCACTAAC
>CAZWLN010000019.1:0-73667 GCA_964634885.1 uncultured Hyphomicrobiales bacterium
AATCACCAGTCACCAGCAACTAACAACCAGCCACTAATCACCAGCCACCAGCAACTAACAACCAGCCACTAATCACCAGCCACCAACAACCAGCAACTAAACAACAATCATAAAAATAATCCTCCTTTAGGGTAGTACTAATATGTTAAACAATACTCCCGCCTTCTATATTTACCGTGCCAGCCGACACAGTTGTAAACATGAATCATTATCCGTTTTTGCTGTTGCTTCATATTTTCTTAATGGAAAATTATAAAACATCGATGCAACAAATATAAAAAACTCTGATTGTAAAAGCAAGATAAAAAAAAAATTTTATTTGGCTGCTGAGCCTGTCTGGGAGCGGCTTGCCGAGGCAACGACATAACTCTCCCGCGAATGTTTTTTCTGCCGAAAAACACTCCGGGTTTTCAATTGTTTAGTCTTAACGACAGTCAATATTTTTGTTCCTCTTTTTCTTCCTAAAGATGTACCGGGTTTTACATCCCGTTTTCCTCCTTTTCGTTTTTCAAATAACTTTTTTGAAATTTGTACATCTCTATATATATAACCCACACGAACGAGCATTTTGTGACAGGAATTTTTTCACTTTTTTTCATTTATTTCTATTATCGCCGTAAGCCATTATAATACGGTTATTTACAGTTGAACCGGCGTAACTCCCTTTATTGCAAAGGGATAAGTGCCTTTTTATACCATTTATTAATAATAATTAATTCTATATTAATATAGAGTTTATTTATCGGGTATGGTAAATTGTGGTTTGAGCTATGAATAAAAAAAAGAAGGGGGAACATCTGCGTTTCGTTTCCGTCTCTGAAGTTGTGTTTTCTGCCCTTTGCAGGCGGAACCCTGAGCTATTGCGATACTCCCCAGGGCTGGATTACGTTTAAACTGACGCTTGTGAAGTAAAGCTTTTTGAATGCTGAGCCAGGCGAAGCGGGAACAGCATTGCCGATTCTGGATAATAAATTGAGATGGACACCACCGGGGATAATATAATGCAACCTTTCCTAGGGTACATACCTTCGGAAGATTTGAAGCTGCGGGCAATTACTTGCATGACGCAAGGCTTGCGTCTCAACCGAGGGAACTCGGGACAGATAGATATGAACTCCAACCCGCAGGGGGAGTCCATCTTATAAAAAAAAACAACCCTGTACCAAAATGTTTATTCCCGCCAGACAAACATGGTACAGGGTATTAAAAAGGAGGACTACAGAAACTGAGCCTCCTTATGTCGGATGATATGTATGTCTTTTATTAAACCCTTACGTCAACGTACCCTTTGGAAATCTGGTTCTGTGCCTTGTCTTGTATCTGCTGTTGCGGCTGCTGAGCATTGTTTGATGCCATCGTCAATTTATCCTGAGTCTGGGCATTGGCAATGCCTGTGGCTTCTTTCTTCACATCTTCCGTAACTTCCTTGTTTACATCTTTCTTCTCTACGTCGTTCTGTACCGTCACGGGAGGCTTCTCGGCGACCCTCATTTCCCGCATTTCTTCGCTTACATTGCTTGTTACATTCATCTAAGCCTCCAATAATTAAATACTTATTTACTATTATCGGCTAATAAACTAAGAACTTAAGAAAATATTTTAAAAAATTTCAGCCCGGATTATTTTTTTTGTGATTAAGAAAAAAAAAGGACCTTCGCTATTTGTAGTGGGTAAATAACGAAGATAAAACAAATATGAATTTATCAATATTAAAGGACACACCCCGGCTGCTGCCGCAGCCACCCCTCTTCTTAGAGGGGTTAAGACCTGAGACTACGCTCCCCCTCTAACAAGAGGGGGACGGGGGGTGTGTAATGGCGCTTTATTACTATATCTTTGTCAGATCACCTATTACTGTAAATACCCATTATCGTAATTATAGATACTCTTTAAAACCATACTGAATAGCGAAGAACCACTATTTTATTATCACTATCTTCCTGTACATTGTTCTTTTGCCGTTGCTGCATCTGAGATAATACACACCGGAAGCAACAGCGCCCAGGTCCAGGGACAATGTACTGTTACCTTTTTCGACAGAGGCTTCAGTTCCCAGCAGCTCCGTTCCGAACAGATTCGAAAGACTGATCGAAAGACGGCCGGCTTCAACGGACTGAACAGAGAGAAGCAGACGGTCGGCAGCAGGCAGGGGTGAAACCGAAGTAATGACAGGCGCCTTGTCCACGAGCAGCAGCCTTATGGAATCGCCTTCGGTACACATATCTTCAATCACGACGGATGAACGGGACAGAACCGGAGCAATGGCACACCCTCCCACAAGGAAATCGGTAACAACGAGTTCGGTGCCGGGAGCGTTACCCAGGGCGGCAATAAAGTTGAAATTCCTGATTACCCCGTCGTTGGTACTGACGACACCGGAGAAAGGTACGAACCTGTTTTTGTCGTCGGTATATCCCATCGGAGTATCGCCTGTGGGCAGGAGTACAGTTTTGTTGAACTGCAGGATGCCCGAGCAATCGAACCTGTTACATTTGACGAAATTGTCGTCGAAGCTTACCGACAGGGGTACTTCCACAGACTCGCCGATTTTTGCACCGACCGTTTCCGGCATATTTAAATTGACAACGGGAGTAAAGTACTCAACTTCTATGTTGTTGGATACCCCTGAGCATCCATTCTCATCAGTAACCGTGACGTAATAGGTACCGGCTTTCTTAACGGTAATCGATGAAGCGTGAGAACCGTCAGCCCAGGAATAACTGCTGTAAGCGCCGGTACATTCGATCAACAGGCTGTCGCATACGCATAGTACCGTATTGCCCCTTGCTGCTATCTCAGGCTTTGGGTTGTCGATAACTACCGCTACAATCGAATCCATCGTTTTACAGCCATTGGCGTCCGTTACAAGAAGACGGTACACTGTTGTCGAATCGGGTGAAGCGTTGGCTTTTGGCAAATCTGCCCTGTCAAGGCCGGTTTCAGGTAACCATTTGTATGTATAGGGCGGTTCGCCTGAACTTGCATCACTGCCGATGAGGACACTCTGTCCGCGGCACATTCTTACGTCCGGGCCAAGTTCAACAAAAGGCCTGTCGAAAACATCGATTCGAACACTGTCCGTCAGTTCGCAATCAAATGAATCGGTAATAGTAACATAATAGGTTAAAGATGATTCTGCTGAAACGGACGGGTTGGCGGAAGCCGGTGAAGACAGCCCTGTCTCAGGGGTCCATCTGTACTTGTAGGGTTTAGTCCCGCCACTGACAGAGCCGCCAATCACTGTGTTCTCTCCCGGGCACAACTCGATTGCAGTGGGATAGTCAGAAACGAGCCTGTCGCCGACAATAACCCCGAGAGTGTCGAAAGCTGTGCAGCCGTTGCGGTCTTTTACTTCGAGGTAATATACAATCGACCGGTCAGTACTAATTACCGGGCTGGGTATTCTGTCCGAGGACAACCCGTTAGACGGCTTCCAAAGGCAAGTATATGGAGGAGACCCACCGGAAATTACTCCGTTAACAGGAGCGGAGGTACCGGGACACAGGAAGAGGTCCTTTCCCGCATCGACTTTAAAGTCCGTGATAATATTTATATCGATGGTATCCCTTACCACGCAATTATTTGTGTCTGTAATTTCCACAGTTATGGCTTGAGAGGAATAGAGGGTAATCTCAGGGTCCGAATCCGTAGGGTCCTTGAAAAGGCCGGCAGGACCCCACCGGAAGGAATAGGGTTTGGAGCCGCCGCTTGGCCCGGCATACAGAGCGATAGTCGCACCACGGCATGTATCGATGTCCGGTGCGGGGTCGATAGTAAACTCTTTTGCTACTTTAACAATTACCGTATCATAGTTTGTACACAATCCCCTGTTCGTAACAGTAAGAATATATTGTGTAGTAGTGTCGGGAGAAGCCTTCGGATTGAACACGCTGTCGGAACTCAGGCCTGTTTTCGGTTCCCACTTGTATGAGCAGTTGGGTGCGGCAGAGGCAGGGCCAATCCTGACGAAGTGTCCCCTGCATATCGTTGTGTCCCTGCCGGCATTCGGTTTGTCGTTGGCATGGACTTGGATGTAAACGAACTGGGTATCATAGCGGCACCAGTCGTCAGAATAGGCAACCACCATGTAGAAGCCGCCTTTTTTAAAGGTAATGGCGCTGTCAGTTGAGAATTTTCTTCCTAAGGAGTACCACTCATAATGTGGAGCGTCGTACGCCCTGACAGTTACGCTGTCGCCCTGGCAGAACGAAGGGCTTCTGGGTTCCAGCCCGAATTTTACCGGCTCGGGACAGGTCCTGCACCTGACTTCAGATTCATCTGTCTTCACCGTCCTGAAATAGGTGCCGACAACAACAATCGAGTAGCAGTCATCATCAATATCTACGGAGAATTCGACACTGTTGGTATTAGCTGTTATATCATCAATAGGAAAGAATTCGAAATTCCAGAATTTTCTTTTCATTGTCGCTTTAGCCCCGTTAGCAGAAACACTGAAATTGGTGTCGGTACTGCTCTTTTGCAGGTCAGATATGGCAATGAACCCTTCGGAGGACTGCTTTTCGGCGTCTTTACACGGCTCGACAGCGAACAGCGTCAGGGAGGTGTCTTTCCTCTGCATGGTAACGAGAGTGTCCATGAAGTAAAGATTGCCCTGGTACCTGGCTTTGCTGTCTTTGTAAACGATGAGCAGCGTTACACCGTCCACTTCTTCTTCCGGCTGGTTAATTTCAATGGTATATTTGCCGTTACCTGCAATGGCTGTGGTTACATTGGCCCGGTATGCCCTTGTCCCGATTTCGCCGAAAGAGGTGTCTGTCCAGCACTTGTGTTTGTCCTGTCCAATCAGTTTGGCCTTAACTGTGTCCTTAAGGTTTTCCGGATTGGCAATCGTAACGACGGCAGGAACCTGCGCCGAATCCCGATAGGACACGGACCACCAGACATAGGCAGCTTTAATTGTCAGGCAGGAAGCCGGCAGTTCGGTTACGTCGAAAACAACAGGCAGGCCTGTGCCGGGCACTATTCCGTCGCGGTGTGTAACCTTGGCAGATTTGTTAATGTAGTTCAGGCCGCAGTCCGTCATAACCGTTGGGGCCTTGTACAATTGCTGGGCCTGTACCGACGTAAACACCATTAAGGCAATCACCATATTTACCAAACTTTTGCCCAGGCAACGCCCCGTAAATAATTGCACTATTACAATTTATAACGGATAAAATTATCAAATTGTTTGAACAATACCAATTACAATAAGTTTAGTGATGAATAAATATTCCTGGCCGGTTGAAAGGACTGGTACTGGTACGGATTTATAAATCTTTGATAAACAACGGGAATAATAGCATTATATTTGTTATATGTAAAAAAAATATCTTAGTAATAAATTGAAACTTTTTACTATATTTTCAGTATATAGTGAAAGGAGAAAAAAAAAAGTATTTTATGAGAGTATTAGTCGTTTGTACGGGCAATTCGTGCCGAAGCCAGATGGCAGAGGCCTTTCTGAAGGATTTCGATCCATCCATCGAAGTTCTGTCTGCCGGCGTGTTGCCCGAAAAACAGGTCAGTCCATACACAATCAGGATAATGAATGAAGCGTTCATCGACATTGCAAATAACCGCACCAAGTCCGTTGAAAGCTGCCTCTATATGAATTTCGACTATCTCATCACCCTCTCCAATTACTCAAAAGAGAAGTGCAGCAAACTTAAGGGCAAAGTCAGGAACATGGTTCATATTCCCGTCGAAGACCCTGCTGAGGCAATCGGTACCGAAGAAGCCATTCTCGAAAAATACAGGGAAGTAAGGAACCAGATCAAGTTTGAGATGTTCGACTTCTATTTGAACACAATAAAATCCGTGAAAAACAATGCTGTTTGAGATTTCCGGAGTGGAAGTCAGCCCTTTCATACCTCCGCTTTTCGCTTTCATTCTGTCTTTTTTTACGTCCATGGGCGGAGTTTCCGGTGCTTTCCTGATACTTCCTTTCCAGATGTCGGTACTGGGGTTCACCAGCCCTGCTGTAAGCCCTACCAACCAGTTCTATAATATAATATCAATACCCGGGGGGTTGTACAAGTATTTCAGGGAGGGGAGAATGGTAATGCCTCTTGCCTGGATTGTGATTTTCGGCACCCTGCCCGGCGTACTGATAGGAGCCATCCTCAGGGTGGAATTCCTGCCCGACCCTACTGATTTCAAGTTCTTCGCAGGGCTCGTATTGCTATACATGGGCAGCCGCCTGGTATTAGACATCATCAAAAAAAAGAAAAACGGCAACGGTTCTGAAGAACGCTTCCAGGAAATGGCAAAGAACAACAGGAACAACGGTACGAACATACCACTCCCGAAAACGAAGGTCATTGCCTTTAACCTGAAGCATGTGATATATGAATTTTGTGGTGACAGATACACTGCCCCTACCATTAAGATTTCATTAATCAGCTTCCTGGTCGGCATTGCCGGGGGAGTTTACGGCATCGGCGGAGGCGCCATCATGGCTCCTTTCTTCGTCGCTTTTTTCAACCTGCCGGTGTACACTGTTGCAGGCGCAGCGCTGATGGGGACTTTTGTCACATCCGTTTCCGGTGTCATTTTCTACCAGGTCCTCTCCTATTTCTATCCCGGGCAGGACATTTCTCCGGACTGGCTCTTGGGTTTGTTCTTCGGCATCGGCGGCATGTGCGGCATGTATCTCGGCGCACGCTTCCAGAAGTACTTCCCTGCAAAAGCAATCAAAATCATCCTCAGTTTATGTATTATGTTCATTTCCATTAAGTATATCGCCGAGTACATCATCAGTTTAATATAGATATTTATCTATGAAAATATTCCGGGCCTCGCCCGGCACACATCAATATTCTGCGGATTAAGCAAGAAGTAAATGTTGAAATGAATAGCCAGGATTATTTACTTGTCTTGAAACCTGAAGGGCTCCATATCCTTCTATTCCTCGTAAAGAACCAGGAATTCTATGTACTGAGACACTCAATAATCATTGGGCCTTTTACAGATATTCAACCCCTGACGGGCTTGGCTCGTGGCAATGGAAATAGATTAATTAATATCTTCCTTCCAGGGAAATAAACTTGAGGGCATTGCCCCTCAGCAACCGAAAAATATTTTCATCTATTGGCAGATTATTACTAATTTGCAGTTGAGCATAAATTAATTACTGTTAATTATTGTGTTGGGAGTCCCAAAATGAGAAAACTATCCCTGATTTTACTTCTACCGATATTATTGTCAACAAGTGCATTCGCAGCCAATTACGGTATCATTTCCGGCCTGGTACGTTCGGCGGCAACCGGCGCAGAGCTGACCAACGCCTGGGTAGGGTTGGAGGACAGTACGGTTCGAACAAGTCCCGACTTCATGGGCAGGTATTACATTATCGACCTCGATCCGGGGATATACAAAGTCAGGGCAGGAGCTCCAGGCTATAAAGAACAGTCAAAAACCGTGGAGGTTCTTAAGGGGCAAACGGCCATCCTCAACTTCGAACTCGAACCGGCGCCCAGGTCTTCTGTAACTTTCGGCGGCACGGGAGACGTTGAGAATATACCTCCCAATACCTCGAGGATCGATCAAATCGATCCCTTGTCCGAAAGCACTACCGGCTTACCGACAGCGTTAATGCGCTTTCCCGGAGTATTTGTCCGTGAACGCGGCAATCAGTATGCCTATCCGGAATTGTTTTACAGGGGCATGTCCGGTTTACCTGCATACATCAACGGAATGAAGCAGAATGATTTATTCTCGTCCACCTGTTTCATAAACAATATTCCCTGGCTGATGGCTCTGTCAAACGAGCTGTCGATTACCCCCGGCGCCGCCACACAAATGCCCGGCGGCTACCCTACAACCGGCGAGATCAATATCCTGCCCCTGCAGGCCCGGGAAAAAGCATCAATTGAAGCCGGCCAGTTCTATGGTAACGGCACCACGCTCAACACCGTCCTGAAAGCTAACACAGGCCGCCTTGGCGGATTCTCGCTTCAGACAGTTTTTGTCAATTCCGTATCTGACGGTTTTCCCGATAAATTGTGGAATAAGTCAATAACCTTCTATTCCGGGATGGCCTATGAATGGGGAAATAAGCACCGGCTGGAACTCAATTTCTTCGGCCTTTTCAAATACCATGCTAACAGGAAAACAGCAATGGACATGGAATGTTGGGATACGACGTTTGCCGCAGACAACGGGGTACATCAACCTGCAATGAGAAGTTACAAAAGTAAGAATATTGGGTACGACAATTACTTTGAATGGGGAAACACTAATTTCACTTCAAAAAACTATTACTGGGGTAAGGAAAGAGAAACTCAGTACAGCAATTTTATGAATCATTCGGAACTGTACAGCAATACCCCCGCGGGTATTCTAAGCTGGGACTGGAAGCTGTCGGACGCTTTGACACTTTCCAACAAATTCAATTTCTCAGTCGTCAGCGGCGGCACAGCTTCCACCTGCAATTGGGACGATCAGTCGTTCGACCTCGATGTTGTAATGAATTTTGACAGCCTTTTCATTCACAACAGCTCTGACGACAGGATAGACCCGGACAATCCCTCTGCCGGACGAAAGGTAACCTACTTCATGCAGAATATTGCACAAAATGATATTTATTACGGATGGAAAGGCTTGCTTTCGCTAAAAATCTCCGATACATATACAGCTTTCCTGAGGCTTAATGTCAATGTACAGGACATGGAAAGGTTCCGTGAGGTAAGGAACTTACTCGGAGGCGACTATATGATCGACCAAAGGGGTTCTAACGGTCAGTATGAGTATATCTGCCGTATAGGTGACAAGTTCGGCTACTACTATGAAGGAAAGGTTATTGAATACAGCGCCGGCACCGGCATCAATTACAACTCCGGCGATTTCTCCTGGAACATGCTGTGCAACCTTGGTCTCGACAACTATTCAAAAGAAAGCAAGTTCGAATCGGATTATTACAGCCACAATGAAACAGGAATGTATATCTTCAATATCTCCGGCAGGTGCAGGTACAGACTGGACGAGGAACTGAGCCTGTTCGCAGGCGCCGGTTTCCAGTCTGCCCCACCCGCATACGAAGCTGTTTACAACATTGACAATTCTAATAACGACTGGGACTACGCAAGGGGTATGGACTTTGACCTGGGCGCCGAATACAGGAACAATCATTTCAGGGCATATTGCAACATCTATTACAACAAGCTCCTGGATTATTCGACAATCGATTATTTTACCTACCATTATAATATTGCAAAATTCAGGTACTTAGCCATTTCATCAGAAAGATATGGCGTTGAAGCCTTTTTGGAATACAAGCCTAACGATTTGCTGGACTTTACTGCCTCTGCCGACTTCAGCGGATCCCAGTTACTCGGCAGGGCTGACTGGTGTTTTGAGGATATTTCCGGAACGTCATTTTTCGAACGCCAGAAAGGTTCATACGACGCTGACGGAGTTAAGGCCTTCGGTGCTCCTCACACCTCTTTCTCAGTCGCAGGAACTCTCCATCCCTGGAACAGCAGCTTCCTGACTTTAATATTGAACTACTATGACGGCATTTACTCTGATATTATATTTTTCAATTTATCTGATAAGAGATTGAAGGACTCCTGGGAGATACCGGGCTATTTCATTATGAACCTGAACGCCGGCTTTGACATCCCGGTAAGCGATTTACTTCAAATTAAGGTTTTTGCCGATGTTTACAACCTGCTCGACACTAAGTACATAAGCCTGGCGTACAACGGTGTTTCCTACGACCAGGAAACGGCGCTTGTCCTGTTTGGCATTCCTCTGCGCTGGGACCTCGGTGTAAAGATAGGTTTTTAGGATTTGTACTGATGGCGGACTCCGTCTCTTGAGGCAGTGTCCGTCATTAAACTTTTCACAGACTCAGTTTTTAATAAATTTTATTGAATTATCAGACCCGTTTTGACTCAGCCTCAGGAAATAGACACCCGGCAGGAGCTGCTCTGTATTAATGACGCAGGTGTATTCGCCTGCTTCCCGGTATTGATCGACGAGTACCATTAGTTCCCGGCCCATAGAATCGTAAAGCTTAAGGCCGGCCCGGCCGGAATGAATTATTCTGTATAATATATTTGATGATACTTCAGAAGGATTAGGGTAAACCATGCACAGAATGTTCTTGTCAACTGACATGCCATCCGTCTCAGCTCCCGACACACCGCCGTTAGAAGTACTGAGAATCATCCCCCCGTTTCCAACGATAAACCCGTTGTCCCGGTCGAAGAAAAACACGGCGTTCTGAGCCTGGTGTGTGCCGATGAATGCCTCCCACCATGTTTCACCGCCGTCGTAAGTTTTAAGCAGATAGCCGTCGCTGCCGCCAACCCAGCCTACTTTGCTGTCGATGAAAAACACACCTGTGTATTCCCTGTCGCCAATCTTTTTAACGGTCCAGCTCTCTCCCCCGTCCGTTGAGCGGTATATTTTCCCGTGAGCCGAGGTAGCAACACCCGTATTATTGTCGGCAAAAGCCATTCCCGCGAACGTTTCATTCTCTTCGGAGTGTTTTTCTGCCCAGCTTACACCCCCGTCTGTGGATTTCAATATCTTGCCCCTGCTTGTTCCTGCAACAATTGTCGATTCATTGACAAAATGTGCACAGGTAAAATGGTTGCTTTGGGCACAAGGAATTGTCACCCAGTCTTTACCGCCATTTGTTGTTTTGGCAATGAACCCGTAAACACCTATGATATAGCCGGTGTTGGCAGTTGGAAAAGCAATCTTCATGAGGTTTGCAGTAGTATTAAGCGATTGTTTGCTCCATGAAAGGCCTCCGTCTTCAGTCTTGTATGCATTGCCGTAACCGCCGACAGCCCAACCTGTCTGGGAGCTGGAAAAATACCAGGAATAGATTACCATGCCGAAGTCTTCAATGACAGACTCTGACCAGTCTTTTCCCCCGTTCGTCGTACTAAAGTAAACCCCGTTGTCCGCACCGACAAACCCAGTGTTTTTGTCAAAGAAATATATGGAGTAATTGTCATTGCAGGATTTATCACTTATATAGTTCCAGGATTTGCCGCCGTTTGTCGTTTTTTTCATCCTGCCCAGGTTACCACCTATCCATCCGTTTGTCTTGCCGAAGAAACGTACGGAATAGAAACTTCCTTCTTCATTTTCTCCCTGTATGAAATTCCACTTTGCGCCGCCGTCTGTCGTTTTAATTGTCATCTCCTCAGAACCTACAGCAAAACCGTTGTTTTCATCGGTGAAATATATAGAATAAAGATTGGAGTTGACAATCTTAGGCATTTTTGTCCATGTCTGGCCACCGTCGGTAGTTTTGAGTGTCATTCCGGAATAGCCGCAGATGTAACCAGTGTTGGAATTAAGGAAGTGAATGCCCCGCAGTTGTTGTGTCAGTCCCGAATTCTGTGCCTGCCAGTCTGTACCTCCATTCGTCGTTTTGATGATGGTCCCGTTCTCTCCGGCAGCCCAGCCGGTATTCGCGTCAAGAAAAAAAACGGCAAAGAGGTTTTGTGCGGTACCGGTTGATAGTTTAGCCCAGCTTTCCCCCCCATCGGTAGATTTTATTACCACACCACCTACACAGACAGCAAAAATTGTGTTTTCATCTGCAAATTTTACAGAAGTAATTATATCGCTCAAAGAGGGATATAATGCTTTCCAGGTCAGGCCACCGTCAGTAGTTTTAATAATCGTTCCCAATTCACCTACTGCTATGCCTGTGTTTTCCGTTACAAAATCCATACCCCAGAAAAAAGCCTTGACTCCCGTTTTGAGTGCAGTCCAGTTTTCTCCGTAGTCGGAGGTTTTAATGATCGTACCCGCGGCTCCGGCAGCAAACAGCGTATTGTCGTTCACCTGGCATACTGAAAAGAGTCCGTTTCCCTGCGGTTTTGGGTTTTGCCATTGCCAGTTCCAGGGTTGGGCACTGATTTCTACGGTTGTAGCAATTAACAGAAAGATAAACAATTGTTTCATATACTTGCAAGATTATTGAACAACATCATCATTATTACATTAAATTATTAAAATTCATGTAAATAATAAAATTTGTTTTTAATATTTGATTAGTAATAGGAAAATAAAAGCAGATTTTGATATTTGTTTTTTCTACTATTATTATAATGAAGAACTTTATTTGCATAAATATGAAATTTTTAACCTTCTGATTCGTAATTCATTTTTTTATTTGGAAATAGAAGGAATTGTTTATGCTCGATCTTAAGTACATACGTGAAAACAGCGAATTGGTAGCTATTAATATCAGGAATAAAAATGAGAAGGCAGACGTTTCAGAGATTCTTGCCCTCGACGAAAGAAGAAGGGCTATAATCACTGAAGTCGAGAAACTGAAAAACCAAAGGAATGTGGTTTCTAAGGAAATTGCAGTCCTGAAGAAAGATAAAATCGACGCAGAAGAAAAGATTGCCGCGATGAAACAGGTCTCCGACACGATCAAAGACCTGGACGACGAGTCAAGGGCTATCGAAGAAAAGCTTGAAGCGCTTCTTCTCACTGTTCCCAATATGCTTTGCGAGAAAGTTCCCGTAGGCAAAACTGCCGACGACAATGCTGTAATCAGGAGTTGGGGTACACCGATTGCTGAAAAACTTGAGAAAGACCACATCGAAATATCCAAGGAACTGGGAATTCTCGATTTCGAAAGAGGAGCCAGGGTTTCCGGCGCCGGTTTCGCCTACTATGTCGGTAAGGGTGCAACTCTCGAAAGAGCGCTGATCAATTTCTTCCTCGACTATCACACAGAAAAGCACACTTACAAAGAGATGATGACCCCTTTCATCGTTAACCGTGCAGCCATGACCGGCACCGGACAGATACCCAAACTTGCCGAGGACATGTACTACTGCGACAAAGACGAACTTTACCTGATACCCACAGCCGAAGTACCCCTTACCAATTTCCACTCCGGCGAGTTTCTAAAAACCGAAGACCTGCCCATTCATTTCTGTGGCTATTCTCCATGTTTCAGGCGCGAAGCCGGCAGTTACGGCAAAGACACACGCGGTTTCCTTCGTGTTCACCAGTTCAACAAAGTCGAACTCGTTAAGTTCACCAAGCCGGAAGAATCATACAAAGAACTGGAACTGCTTGTCAGCGACGTAGAAGACCTTCTCAAGGCTTTGCAGTTGCCTTACAGGGTAATTCTTCTCTGCAGCGGCGACACCAGTTTCTCCAGCGCCATGACATACGACCTCGAAGTCTGGTCCCCGGCAGAACAGAAATGGCTCGAAGTTTCCAGCTGCTCCAACTTTGTCGATTTCCAGGCCCGCAGGGCAGGCATCAGGTTCAAACCGGACCCGAACGCTAAGCCTCAGTTTGTCCATACCTTAAACGGAAGCGGATTGGCTACTCCAAGGATTCTTGTTGCCCTCATCGAAAACTATTACAAAAACGGAAAAATTTCTGTTCCTGAAGTTTTAAGGCCATATTGCAAATTTGATGTAATAGAATAAAGTTATTTTCTATTATTATACTATAATATAAGGGATGTGGAAAAGTTGACAATTTAATGTTGATTTCTTATAAATATCATAAATATTAAGAAATTATTGAAAATTGAAAATAAGAATTCGATGTTAATAATTATGTGGAAATAAGATGAATTATTAACAAAATTGTTGAAAAGTGCAGGCAGTTATATGCAAGAAATCTTTTTCCACATTTTCCACAATAGTTTTCCAATACACTTTTCCACAACGATGTGGAAAAATAATATTAATATATTATCGGAATAACATATAAGTTTATTTAATAGAAAAAGAAATAAATCGAAAAAGTTTGGTAAAAATATGAAAATAGCAATAGGAGCCGATCACGCCGGCTTTGAATATAAAAATGCAATTGTGGAGTACCTGACACAGAAAGGCCATGTACTCGACGACTTCGGAACCAACACATCCGAATCGGTGGATTACCCCGACTATGCTTTCTCTGTTGCCGAAGCAGTAAGGTACGGCGACGCCGAAGCCGGAATACTGATCTGTGGAACCGGAATAGGTGTCAGCATAGCTGCAAACAAAGTCAAGGGCATCAGGGCAGCAAACTGCTGCTCGGCGGAAATGGCGAAACTGGCACGCGAACACAACAACGCAAACATTGTAACGTTCGGCGCCAGGCTGATTGACATTGAAACAGCAAAGGCAATCGTGGACGCTTTCCTTTGGAGTGAATTTAAAGGCGGAAGGCACCAGAAAAGAATAGAAAAGATGAGCCGTAAGGAAACAGGTGAAGAGGAATAGAAAACGGGTTAATAGCCTCAAGCAGAAGCTTGAGGCTATTAAATTCATTTATTATTCAAATAAAACCTCAAAATAATAACCTACACCTATTTTTCTATACTTTCTTACATTTTACATGATAAACTTTAAGAAAATATAAATTTCATTTCTTTCCTTGGTTAACCTTTGAAAATACCATTTCTCATTTCACATAAAAAATGTTATAATTGCATATTAAAAAATTATGATCAGAAGGGTAAAGTTGAAGAAAATGATTTTTCTGTTGTTCTTCACAATGGCCTGGCTTTCATTATCTGTTCAATCGCAGGAAAAAGTGAAAGGCGGATTCCGTCATTGTGAAGTTTATACTTACGATAATGAACACTTAGAAAAAGATACCCTCATAATGATACTCAATCTTAAATACAGCTATGATGAAAATGGAAACAAGACAGAAGAGAGATGTATTATCAACCAAATGGAATCATGGAAAAGAATAAAAGCTTATAATGAGAAGGGAAGTATAACTGAAGAATTGGAATATTCAGCCGGAAGTTTAAAAGAAAAAAAGTCATACGAATATGATGAAAAAGGGAATATGATTGCAACCCGCATTTTTTTATCAAGTGATACTCTTCCGTACATTAAAGACTGCTTCATATATGATGAAGATGGGAATAAAACACATGAAATAATAAATGAAGGTGATAGTTTACATAGAATTAAATACATATATAAATACGATAGGAAAAGAAATGTAATTGAAAAGACTGAGTATTACCCTGACAACACAATAAAAAAGAGAGAAGTATATCGGTATAACAAAAAGAGTAACAAGATTGATTCTATTATATTATTTCACGGCGAAACGGAAGTATCCAGAGTAAAATATAATTATGATGGTAACGGAAACATGGTCAATAAAGAGAGTGTAACAGGCGATTTTACTGTTTCCTGGAAAAAGGGCTATAAATACGATGAAACAGGGAAAATAACGGAGAAAACAGAACACTATTCTGACGGAAGCGTTTTGGAGAGACGGGAATACAAATACGATGAAAGTGGCAAGCCAGTTGAAGAAACAAGCTATTTTCAGGATGGTACGGTCAATACAGTTGATAGATATGACGGTAGTGGTAACAGGATTGAACATTTGGAAAAGTATAACGGAGAATCTTTTGATATTCGGAAAACAATGAAATTTGACAACTGGGGAAATTTGGTTGAGGAAATACATTATAAAGGTACCGATGAAATATTATTGAAAATTGAATATGTATACTCAGGATAGGTAAATGATGGCAAACCGGAAACAGAAAAAAAAATGGAAAGGCGAAGGAAATCGGATTATAGTGATAATACTTTTACTAATATCTTTTGCCTGCATTTTTGTTCCAATAAATGGTAAAGACAGGATTAAGGGTGGATTCCAAAAAGCTTATTTATATATTTATTTGTATAAAAACGGGGAGTGGGATACTGCTGGAAATAAGCCTGTTAATATTTACAGTTATGATGAAAATGGAAACTGGACCGGATGGGATAAACCAAGAGACAATGGGTGTTTCAGCAAATACAAAATTAGATACGACAGCCACGGAAACAAGACAGAGTCGGCCTATTACAATTTCAGGGACTCTCTTTGTAAAAAAGAGTACCAAATGAAATACTATTATGACGCCAGGGGAAATATTGTCGAGGAAGCATTTTTCTTTCCCGGTGGAAAACTTTATTATGGGAATATATATAAATATGATAGTAATGGTTTTCAGTTTGGTAGTATGCAATACGATGGAAATGGCAATGTATTAAATAAAAGCTATTCTAAAAACAAAGACACTAACAGCAATGAGGAATGTGTAGGGTACTATCATGGCGGCTTTGAACCAAGCCGATCGATTTTCAAGAAAGACAAAAATGGAAAAAAAACTGAGTTATACCATTATGATTCAACCGGTTTAGGCTGCTTGGAAAAAGAAATCAGGTATAATCATTATGGAAATATAATCGAAGAAATTAATTATACAAGCATTGGCTCAGTCAAGGATAGAAAAGTATATAATTACTATGATAGCGGTTTATTAAATGAACTTATATGCTATCATAAAGGTGAATGTATTACGAAATGGCAAAAGTACGATATTAATGGCAATATTATTGAAGAAACAGACTATAATTATGACTGTTCATTTAATCACAAAAAAGCATATGAGTATGACGAATTTGGTAATAAAACAGCCGAGATTGATTATCAACTGCCCGATTTACCATATAAGAAAACGGTGTATATTTACTCTAAATAGATATTCTTTTCAATTCAATAACTTGCTCTAAAGAGCATCCAATGTCCATAATAACACATCAGCAATGGAATACAACCTATCCCCTGCCAATTCTTGGTAAATAATAGGTGGATATTGATAAATGCCTTTCATATATTTCAAAAATATGTTATAATTGTGCTGCAAATAGGATATCATCAAAAAATAAGGTATTTTCGATGAAGAAAGCCATTATTCTTGTTCTGTTGGCAGTCATGAGACTACCTCTCCTGGGGGAAATTGAAACAGATTATTACCTGATATTACAGTCCGATACGATTAAAGGAGGTTACGAACAGTGCATGTTGTATGTGTACGATTATAAATACGGGGAAGTAGGCTCACTGCCCAAATACACGAAAATATTAATGATATATAACAAAAAGGGCATTGAAATAAAAGGACAGAGGTATTTTTCCGACGGTTCTACCGGAGATGAATGGGAAAACATTTATAATGAAAAAGGAGAATTAACAGAATGCAGATACCACCGGGAAAATGATACAACTCACTGCCTATCGACGGTTAAAAGATTTAATAATGGTAAAGAATGCGAAGAGATCACCGAATGTTCTGACGGAAAAATAGAAAAACGCAAAACAAAATACAACGATAAAGGCGATATTACTGAAGAAACAAAGTACAATGAAGAAGGTTCCGTAGAATGGAAAGACATTTATACATATAATGACAGAGGAAAGTTGATAGAGTATAAGAATTGCTTTCAGGACAATTCCATTTGCAACAGGCGTACCTATCAATACGATGACAGAGACAGCCTGATTGTTGAAAAAAATTACCGGACTGACGGCTCACTGATATTTAAAACTGTGTCAGAGTACGATTTAAGTGGCAATTTGACGAAAGAGACACATTATAAATCCGAAGACTCTGTCAGTAGCTACTATCTATATAAATATGACGACAGAAACAGAAAGATTGAGGAAACATCTTTTTTCGCTGATGGTAGAATGTACAATACAGAAAATGTCAATTATAAAGAAGATGGCACAAGAACAGTATTGAAATGGGAAGATAAGGAACAGATATGGGATGATATAGGAGCGATAGTACAGGAATATATACATAAACCGGAGTACAACGGTGTTTTCACAAAAACAATATATAAGGATGATAGAAGAATTGAAGAGATTTCATACAATTCTGACGACAGTGTCAACTTCAGAATAAAATATATCTATGATGAATACGGAAACCTGACCGACAGGCTGTTTTACAATGAGATAAACAAAACAATAACCAGGTTATACTGGAAATTCTCAAAATAGAGGTAAACAGGTTCTTCTCAGTTTGTAGTGGTTAAATAATGAAGAAAATCAAATATATATTTTTCAATTCTCAATGGACACACCCCGGCTGCTACCGCAGTCACCCCTCTTGTTAGAGGGGTTAAGATCTGACACAGCGCTCCCCCTCTGGCAAGAGGGGGACGGGGTGTGTGTAATTGCGCTTTATTACTGTATTATTGTCAGATAATCTATTGCTGTTAAAACCCATAATCATAATGATAGGTACTCTTTAAACCCATACTAAATAGCGAAGTAACTGTTTATTATACCCCATCATTACCTCACCATGAACAATTTCCTGAGGGCTTTGTCGCGGAAGTCAAAGATGGAACGCAGTTTCCTGCCGACGAACAACAGGTTCACCAGCCGACCAAGCAGAGGTATCGGCACCGAGTAATGAACGGTGTCTTCAATCTCGACGCCACCTGCAACTTCGGTCAGCATGTGCTGGTGATGCCAGAACTTGAAAGGCCCGAAGTGCTGAACATCGACGAAATAGCCGGGTTCCTCTATGTGTGTAATCTCGGTAATCCAAGTCAAAGGGATTGCCAACATGGGGCGTATCCTGTACTGTATGATCATCCCGGCGTACATGTAGCGCGGCAGCCTGTCGAGAATGCGGAAACCGAGAGAAGGAGGCAGGATCATCGATAGGTTGCGGGGATCGGAGAAATACTCCCAGGCGTCTGAGATGTTTATCGGCAATTTTATTGACCTGTGGAATCTGTAAACTTTCATTAACCCTACATTTATTCATTAATAATAATAATTTTCATCAGTATCGATGCAATAAAATTAGTTCAAATTTTTCATATTCCAAAAAAATGTTATAAGATTGGACAAAAGTTTTGAAAGCGATTAAAACCTTTAAGGACATCACGTCTTTTTTCGCCGGCGACAGCCACGTGAAGGAACTGGTTAACCTGGCAGGCAGTAAGGATGAAGTAAACATAAAGATACTCAACGGATCTCTCAATGCCGTGTATATGGCGCTGCTGCAGTCCATGACCGGTAAAAGGGTGCTGATTGTTACTCCCACCCGCGAGGAAGCCGAAGACTGGTACCACGACCTTACACTCCTGATGGACAAGTCCCAGTTGTCCCTTCTCGTCGAACCCCGTAAGAATGTCAGGTTCGAAGCGGAAGAAACGGACGACAAAATTGTATGGATGATGGACGGCTTGTCCACACTGATCAACAACAAGAGCGCCATCGCCGTAGCTACCCCGGACATCCTCTCCATCCATGTCCCGGCACCCGATTTCATAGGCAACTACAACATGAGGATTGAAAAAGGACAGTTACTGCACTATGAAGAATTGATCAGGAACCTGGCGCTGCAAGGTTTTAACAGGATGGATTTCGTTACTTCACAGGGAGAAATTGCCGTACGCGGCGGCATCGTTGACATCTTTCCCCTGGGATGGGACAACCCGCTGCGAATCGAGTTCTGGGGCGACGAAGTCGAATCCATCAGGGAATTCGATCCACTCTCTCAGCGTAGTATCCAGACTCACCAATCTGTCGATTTCCTGGCCAATGTCTTCAACTCTACACAGTCCGATGAACTGGTATCCCTTCTCGATTATCTTGACCCGGACGACATTGTTGTACTGGAAACACCCGAGATAATCATTTCAAAGTTCAACGATTTCGTTGTTCCCCAATCGAAGAAGATAATAAACATCAACAAACTGGGTGAGGCAGACATTACCGTCAAATCCGAACCACAGCCGGCCTTCAGTTCATCGGTAGCTAATTTCGGCGTCTATCTCCGGAAGCTTAAAGCACTGAATTACAAAATTGCCGTAACGGCTGAAGGTTCCATACACTTGGAACGACTGATGGAACTGGTAGAAAATGCACTGACAATGGACAACGGAGCAGAAGAACAAACAGAAGAACCAATGGCTCCGCCGGACCTGACATTCCAGTCCATCATCTGGCTCAATTCTTCTTTTGCCAGGGGCTTTGTCCTTCACGATCCTACCTTTGCCTGCTTCACCGAACACCAGATTTTCGGCAGGCTTCGCTTACAGGAGGCCACGACAAGAAGGGGCAAACTCGGCAAAGGTAAAGGCTTCTCCCTGAAAGACCTGAAGCAGTTGCAGATTGGCGACTATATTGTCCACGAGGACAAGGGCATAGGCAGGTTCGACGGTTTCGAGCAGGTTACGCTCGGCGGCACGCTTCAGGACTGCATACGCCTCCATTACTCCGGCGGCGATATACTCTACGTCCACCTGAACTATATTCATAAAATACAGAAATACACTGCACAGGAAGGTGTCGTTCCGACGCTCAGCAAGCTCGGAACGGCAGAATGGCAGAGAAAGAAAGCCAGGACAAAGAACAAGCTGAAAGACATTGCCCGCGACCTCATCAAACTCTACGCTGAGCGGAAAATGCAACCCGGCTACTCCTATCCCTCCGATACCCTGTGGCAGAAAGAATTCGAGGCTTCGTTCATATATGAAGATACGCCTGACCAGGCAAAGACGACGGATGAGATCAAGAACGACATGCAGTCTTCCACGCCGATGGACAGGCTCGTTTGCGGTGATGTGGGTTTCGGCAAAACGGAAGTGGCCATCAGAGCTGCCTTCAAAGCGGTCCAGTCCGGAAAGCAGGCCGCCGTTCTTGTCCCTACGACAATCCTGGCGCAGCAGCACTATATATCCTTCAACGAAAGGTTGTCACGCTACCCTGTCAATGTCGATGTCATCTCCCGATTCAAATCGAAGAAGGAGCAGAAGGACACTCTGGACAAAGCTTTGTCGGGTGGCCTCGATGTGTTGATAGGCACTCACAGGCTGCTGAGCAAAGACGTGAAGTTCAAAGACCTGGGACTGCTGATCATAGATGAGGAACACCGTTTTGGAGTGTCATCAAAAGAGAAGCTGCGTGAGCTGCGGGCAAACATCGACACCCTGACACTTACCGCTACTCCAATTCCCCGCACGCTGAATTTCTCACTTATGGGTGCACGCGACCTGAGCGTCATCGAAACGCCGCCAAGGAACAGGCTGCCGATATATACGGAGATATTGGAGTGGAACGAAAAGAAGATTACCGAAGCAATACATTTTGAGATTGAAAGAGGCGGCCAGGTCTATTTTGTAACCGACAAGGTGAAGGGCATAGAGAAACTGAAAGCCGACCTCAACATGCTGATGCCGACAGTCAAATTCGGGATTGCTCACGGCCAGATGACGACAAGTGAACTCGAGAAGGCAATGGAAAACTTCATCAAACGCAAATTCGATGTGTTGATTGCTACGAAGATTGTCGAGTCCGGCCTCGATATACCCAATGCAAACACAATGCTGATCAACCGTTCCGACAATTTCGGCCTTGCCGAGCTCTATCAGTTGAGAGGCCGTGTAGGCAGGTCTAATAAGCAGGCATACTGTTACCTGTTGATACCTGCTACAAAAACACTCTCGACGAACAGCCTGCGCCGTCTCCAGGCAATAGAAGAATTTACTGACCTCGGCAGCGGCTTCCAACTTGCCATGCGCGACCTGGAAATCAGGGGCGCCGGCAACCTGCTTGGGCCGGAGCAAAGCGGCTTCATCAATGAGATTGGCTTTGAGCTGTTCCACAAAATACTGGACGAGGCGGTGATTGAACTTCGTGAAAGCGAGTTCCGGGAACTGTTCAGCCACGACGACAGGTACACCCGTAAGGCCTTCGAGAACGAAGACGTTTCAATAGAGACCGACACCGAAGCCCTGATTCCTTCCACTTTCATCGACAGTGACACCGAGAGATTCCATTTCTACAAGAAACTCTACAAGATCAGGGATAACAGTGAACTGAAAGAAACGACGGAAGAGATGACGGACAGGTTCGGCAAATTCCCGAAACAGGTCGAGGACCTGGTCTATGTCGTCAGGTTGAGGATGGCGGCGATACCCATCGGCCTCGAGAAGGTTACGGTATCGAGGAAATCTCTGCTGCTCGAATTTCCGCCCAATAGCCGCAAGGAATATTATGAAAAAGTATTCCCCGAAATTGCGGAATATATCAGCCAGCTTGAAAATGCAGAATTGAAGCAGGACGAAAAGAAACTCACATTACGGTTGAACACCAGGACCCGCGATGAAGCCTTGGAAATATTATGGAAATTAAAGAAAACCGTTGAGATGATTGACATTTAATCGTGTATGGGATTGATGTTCCAACCCAACCAGTAGAACCCGAGGTCGTCCATTAACTGCTGGAATTTACCGAAATCCAGAGGCTTTGAAAGATAGCTGTTGACCTGGAGGTCGTATGCTTTTATAATATCCTTTTCCGCTTCGGATGAAGTCAGCACAACAACAGGAATAAGCTTAAGATGTTCGGAATTCTTTACTTCCTTAAGAACTTCCAGTCCGTCAACTTTTGGCAGCCTCAGGTCGAGAAGAATGATGTTCGGAATCAGGTATTCGTCGTCATTCTCATACTTACCTGTTCGGAAGATATAGTTCAGTGCTTCTTCCCCGTCGCTGACGTGAATGATCTTGTTTGCAATCCTGTGCGATTTGAAACTTCTGACAATAAGTTCGGCATGATCGAAATTGTCCTCGACCAGCAAAATATTTAATGGCTCTCCCTGCATAATACCTCCTGTTAATTGTTTTGTGTATTAGGCACCGTAAAATAGAAGGTGGTTCCTTTTCCGGTTTCGTTGTTACCTATCCGGATTTTACCGCCGTGGATTTCAATAATACGTTTTACCAAAGCTAAACCAACCCCAGAACCTGGAGTATTTATATCTAATTTTTCAAATAACCCGAATACTTTTTCATGGTATTTTGAATCAATTCCCATGCCATTATCTTTTACGTAGAATACGTTTTCCATGTCCTGATGATAGCACCCGATTTCAATGGTGGGTTTCCTGTCCTTTGGACAGAACTTCAGGCTGTTCTCGACCAGGTTGAGGAGAACTTCGAGGATACGGTGCTTGTCCGCATAGATGATGGGCAGGTTTTCCTGTACAATGACGGCAGCGAACCTGTCCCTGATCTGTATATGGAGCATCTCGATGATTTCACTGATGAGGCTGTTCAGGTTAATGGCAGTGTATTCGTTGACCAGCCTGCCGATGCGGCTGACCTTAAGCAGTCCGTCCAGCAGGTCGAGCATCTTGTCTGCGGCGGTACTGATTCGTGCAAGGTCGCTGTTCATCCTCGCATACTCCTGTGCAATGAGGTCTTGTTGCACCATACCGACAAAGCCTTTGATGGTAATAAGAGGACTTTTCAGGTCGTGTGAAACGGTATAAGTATATCTCTCCATCTCCATATTCTTTGTTTCAAGGTTCTCAATCAGTTTCTCCTTATATTTGATATCATTGACCTTTTCTGTAATATCATTGAAAATGGTAATGCCGGCAATCAGTTCATTGTTACTGTTATAAACAGGTGTGGCGTTGATCAGCACCCACACATCGGAGCCGTCCTTTCGCCTGATGATGAATTCCTCGTTGTAAGAAGGCTGCTTTTGAAGCAACGCCCTGGCAATCGGGGTGTCGTTGCTGTCTATAGCGTCGCCCTGGGGGGACAAAGTCTGCCACGGCAGGGACCGGAAGTCGTCCTTAACGGTAAGCGACATTTCTGCTATGTCGGTAAGCAGCAGTTCATCTGCTGTCTTGTTAACAACGCGGAAGCTGTTGTCTTTGGAGTCCACAATGATTACACCGGTAGGTATCTGTTCGAGGGCTGCGGTAAAAAGGGCTTTCGTATCTTCAAGTTCCTGCCGTGCAAGCTTGATGTCGGTAATGTCTATTGCGAGTTCGAAACGGACTCTACGGTCGCCGGTCCACTTTATTACCCTGTCGATACATTTGAACCAGCGATTCGACGTATGGTTCCTGAATTCCCATGTGTAATAGGAATCGTAGCCTTCTCCGAATATTATCCCGTTGGAGCAGAACTCACATGGCTCGTCCAATCCCTGAATAATATGAAAACACTTCTCATTGGCCGGGGTACCGAAAATCCTGTTAAAAGCCTCGTTCGTATAGAGTAGTTCATAGGTTTCCGGATCCTGTACATACACAGGTTCATCCATGCCGTCGAGGATGGAAATCATTTGCTGCCTGTGTATCTCGATTGCTTCTTCTGCCTGTTTCTTGCCGGTAATGTCGTTGAGCACGACAATCACCTGTTCGAGTTCGTTGTCGTAGTTATATATCGGAAAAGCATTAAGTAGAACCCATTTGAAACTGCCGTCGTTGTCGTTCCTGTAACCGACAGTGACATTGTTTACAGGCTTGCCTGTTTCGATGGCAATTTTCAGAGGATATTCCGCCGGAGCAATTAACTCATAGTTTTCATTGTACATTCTCCAGTACTTTTCAATAAGAGCGCTTTCACCGGCTTCCCCCCAATCAAGACCAAGTATTGAGCAGGCTTCCCTGTTAGCGTGCAAAATTAAAGTGTCGGGAGAGTGAACCAGAATCCCGACAGGAATATTGCTTACCAGTTGGGTGAATTTCATCTCAGTTTTTTTCATCTCTACTTCTGCTTTGACCCTTTCCGAAATGTCGAGGGCAATGCCGAGGACACCGATGATCTGGCCGTTTTCGTCCCTCAGTGGCTCCAATTTGACTTCGTAATCGAATTTGTCAAACCTATATGTAAAAGCAACGGATTTGCCCTGGAGCGCTTTCTGGTGCATTGTTGTGGACTTGTTGCCGGCGCTTGTTTTGAACATATCTGCAACCGTTTTGCCTACTACCTGTCCGGGTTTAAGGTTTAATTTACTCAATCCGGCGCCAACGGACATTGTATATACCAGATTGGCGTCCACGGTCCAGATTGTCCCGGGCAGCTGGTTTACAGCAAGCCTGAAACGTTCTTCGCTGTCGAACAGTGCAGCCCTGACTTTTATTTTCTCGGTAATATTCGTGCTGAACAGGGTTACGCCGCAGATGCTGTTCTGGTGATCGAAAATCGGATTGTAGGCAGATTCATAATGTTGAACATTATCATCCCTGCCGTATTTTTCATAAATTTTAAACTGTTCTCCCTTGAAAAGGACACGTGCAAAGTTCCTCTTGATCCTTTCGAGTTCCTCTTCGTTTTTCACGGCTTCACCAATGTCCATCCCCAATTTAATATCGACATTGTACAGCTTCATGATCTCACGTTTATAATTGGAATTGAAGGAAGTATATCTGAAATCCACATCGAGAGAATAAATAATTATGTCCGAGGGGCTGTCGATTATCGACCCAAGGAGAAGGTTGTTGTTAACAATCCGCCTTTCATATTCCTTTGACTGGGTTATATCATTGATGATGAGGATGTTCTTGTCGGTAAGTGAAGTGTAATTTACACTGGCAATTTTTTGAGTATTGTCTTTACAGGTAACAATCCACTCGTAGCTGACATTGCTTACACCTGATTCTATTGCTTTAATTACGTTCCAGTCAGAAACGGCTTTTGTTCTCAATTCCATGTCAGGGAAAGCTACGTTCCATAGTTTACCGATGTCGGGTATATCCACGATGTCATAGCCGAAGGTTTTGGTAAAGCAGTCATTGATGAAACCGGTTTTTCCGTCGTTGTGTACCATTATTATCGGAGAAGGGGAACGTTTCAATATTTCGCTTAGGTTCTTTTCACTTTCGGCGATTATTCTCTGGTGTTCGATTCTTTCGGTAATGTCCCTGATGGTAGAGATGATGCCTTTAACGGCGCCGTTGTCGTCGGTAACAATGGATGAATTCATCTCGCTAAGGAAGGTGGTCCCGTCGATTCGCTTCAAAGTGTACTGATTGCCGTAAATGATCTCACCCCTGAGCCTCATGGTGAAATTGCCGTGGCCTTTTTCACGGTCCTCATCGACCATCAGCTCCATAATGTTTTTCCCGATGATGTCCTCTTTTTTGTCGGTGTTCAACATCTCGAATGTTTTGGACGACGCAAATTCGATTATCTCGTCTGCATTCATCATTACAATGCCGTCAGGCGACACATTAATGAGTTTATAATATAACTCTTCGGTTTCTCTTCTTCTGGCCCTTTCCTCTTTCATAAGGGCAATGGATTTGGACTTCATCAGGTTTTGAGCAGCCAACTGGGACATCTGGTTTGCCATGATGAACAGGAAGTCTGCTACTTTCATAAATTGTTCCCTGGACATCCTTGTAACGTCTTTCAAGGCCCGCTTGTATGCCTCCACATCCGCGCCAATATCTGTGGCGTATTGCAACATCGATTCTTCATCGAATTCTTCTTCGACGATTATCTGTCCAATCAGCCAGTTTGCCAGGTGCTTACCGTAAACGGTAATGCTTGCGCCGCCGTCGTAAAGGCCTCCGCTGAGGCACTTGCTGATTATCGGGCCGGAAGGATTGAACCTGCCGATTACCGAATCCGAGTACTTGCAGTTGGTAAAGCCTTTTTCTGTCTCACGGATTATTCCGATGCACAGACGGCAGAAGTTACTCGGTACAGCAATCGGTTCCCCGTTTGTCCTGGTAATGATGGAAGCTACTCCTGTTGCCGCCGCGAAAGAGTCCTGGATGCTCTGGATCTCATCCAATTTGAAAAGGTCTTCGAATTCGATGCCTTCCATATCTTTGATGGTGATCTCTTCCTCGTTTATTGTAACATCCGTATTTGTCGGTTCCATGCTGTTGCTCCGGTGTGGTTGGTTATTGTCCGGTTATTTCATCATCGAATGCATACAGTGAAAACATGACGAGCATAGGATTCTCAGTCTTACAACTGCTCCTGGTGTTTAAAAGCAAATATACATTTTTTCTCATAGCCAATCGAAAACTGTTAACCTACAATCATCATATAATATCTTATATCGGCAATGTATGATTTTTCTTTGGACAATTTTTTATAACTGGAAATATTTGATTAATAATGAGGTTGTTTACAAACACAGCCGGCGGTTAAACCAGTCAGGTCACAGAAAAAAAAGGGGGTTATTACCGTGATAACCCCCTTGAATATCTGTATATATAAAGTCGAAATGTGCCCTACTCTGTGCGCAGGATAGTAACTGACGACCGATGTCCATTCTCGCCGATAGTGAGAAAGTATGTGCCGTATTCGAATGAAGTCATGTCTATGTCAAATACATTAATGCCCGGCTGTACCCTGTATGTCCCAGCCATCCTTTGGCGGCCCATTATGTCGGTGAGCGTCAGGCCAACCGTCGATTCGGCAGATGCAAAGTAAGAAACCTTCGTTAAACCGTTTGACGGGTTGGGATAGACGGACAAACCTGCCGTCAGGTTTCCTGTTTCGGGAACATCATTCTTTTCAATGCCTTCGCCGGTAATGTTCATGACAATCTCTGAGCCTGCGTCTTCGGCGTCGCTTTTAATTGTCAGGGTTGCATTCTTTTTGCTGATCGATGCCGGTGTAAACCTGATTGTGAGTGTTTTTTCATCGCCGGCGTCCAGCATTGAGGGTTTAGCCCCGATAATCTTGAATTCGTCTGATTCAGTATTCTCACCGGGTGTAAAAGTATATTCAGAGATTTTTACTTCGACGTTGCCCGAGTTTTTAAGTTTAAACTGAAGAGTACTATTCTCGCCGAGGCGGGTTTGCGGGAAGTTGTAATCATTACCTGTCGTTAACAGGAGTGAACCGACAGCGTTCTCAGATTTGTATTTGAAATCGAGATAGCCGAACTTTTGTCCCAGTATCCACATCCTGCCTTTTTGTATCTGCGGGCTTACCAGTGCGCCGTTCAGAACGCCGCCCTGCTGGAAAGTGAGAACCGGTTCCAGAGCTGTGCCGTAACGAGTGGAGAATATCTGTCCTGTCTGGCACAGGATATAGACCCTGTTTTCTGACGGAAGTGAAAGAAGCTTAACAGGTTTAATGCTGGCAGCGCCAAAATCGTACTTGTCGGTAATCCATGAGGAGCCTGCCGTGGTGGTTGTGGCAAGGTAAAGAGGAGCTCCCTGCGAAGAGGATTTGGTATATATGGCAAATCCGTTTGTATTGTCGATGAAAGCTATGCTGACAATATTTACAGCATCTTTGAGCGTGGAATAGCCCCATGTGACGCCTTTGTTTGTCGATTTGATGATCCTGCCTTTGTTTGTACCAAACCAGAGGCAGTTTTCATTAGCATAGAAAACACTGTTCAAACCGGCTTCGCTGGCGAGTGGAGCAGGAACATTGGACAGCTGGCTCCATGTTTTACCACTGTCGTTGCTTACAAGCAATCCCCAATCGCCCTTGCTGTTCGGGTCGCCCAAAAGAATGCCTTTTCTTGCGTCGAAGAAATGAACGCCGTTGATGAATTGTGTCAAAGAAGCGTCAATTGTCGAATATGTCCATGATGTACCGCCGTTTGTCGTTTTTGCAAGCTTTGCCTGGTCCTTGGCGGCAGTCTGGCCGCTCATGACGGCAGTGTTTTCGTCTTCAGCGCAGATGTTGTAATAGACATCGGTACCCTGGAAGTAATTCATCTTTGGTATATTAGATTTTGAGTAGATGATAAACCCGGAGGATGAACCGTAGTACGAAACTCTTCCCAGGGCCCACAGGTTGCCCACTTCCTTACTTTGGGCCGATGTAACTGAAAGTGAATACTCTTCGGGGAATTCGACGAGTTCAGTGTAATTGTTAACACTTGTTACTTCCACAGGAAGGGAGATATACTGGAAGTTTACATAGGTGCCGCTTTCGAATTTCACAAGGATCGGAATGGTACCGAGGTACCAGGGATTGGATTCCTTCAGCCTGATGGTAATGTTGATTTCCTTTGAACCGTCGGTAGCAATGGTGCCGAAGTTAAAGGAGGACTGGCTTACCTCAAGGTAGCTGCCAACAGGCGTAAGGGTCATTTTTACGTTTTGGGCGCTGTAAAGGTAGTTTTTAACATTGATCTTCAGGGTTTTGTTTTCATTGTCGCTGAGAGCGTCGGATTCGACAAGGGAATAGCTCTCGACGGCAATGCCGGGTACCATGTTTGTCGATCCGTTATTGTTGTAATTCAGAGCTTTGTAGGCATTGGCCCTGCCGTAATATGTTGGGCGCAGCGATTCATTGGAAGCCAGGACATTGTCCGAAGTACTCCTTATCTGCTGTAGAATTTTTATTGGGGTCCATTCCGGGTGCAGCGATTTGACAAGAGCAGCAATGCCGGAGGTGATCGGCGACGCCATCGATGTACCGGACTCATTCTTGTATTGATTGGCGGGCATGGTAGAATATATATTCTCTCCGGGAGTATAGACCGTTACCGGAAAGCCGTAGTTGCTGAAAGAGGCTTTTTTGTCCGAGCTGGTGGTTGCACCGACGCATAGTACATTGTCGTAGCAGGCAGGATACTGGCCGCCGTCGTCGATATTGGCGTAGCTGTTGCCGGCAGCGACAACCACGAGGCAGCCCATGGACACGGCCTGGTTAATGACATCCTGTTCGGCAGGGCTGTAACCGGACCCGCCCCAACTGCAATTGATGATCCCGGCGCCCATTTCTGCTGCATATGCAATGCCGTCATAGCCGCGGTAGATAGCATTGGTACCGGCGTCGCTGCCGCACTTTACTGCCATTATCCTGCAGTTGGAAGCAATGCCCGCTACGCCTTTGCCGTTGTTCGTAACGGCCGCTGCGCACCCGGCAACGTGTGTACCGTGTGTACCTTTGGTATTGGTCGGGTCGTTGTCTTCTTTGTACGAACCTGAACCGCTGTAATTGCCGACGAGGTCCCATCCGAGGTAGTCGTCAACTTTGCCGTTGCTGTCTTCATCGACGCCGTTGTTTGGTATTTCTTTATTGTTGGTCCACATGTTTGCTGCCAGGTCTTCATGCTGCCAGTAAACGCCCGAATCGACGATGCCGATGACAACGCCTGTGTCGCCTTTGCATATATCCCACGCTTTTGCCATCTGGAGCTTGTTCACGGCCCATTGATTGGAAATCGCGGGGTCATTGGGAGTGAAATCGCAGGTGTTCCTGACAAAGACCGGAACGGCGTACTCGATTTCGGGATTTGACATGAGCACCCTGCAAACGTCGTAGGGGTCGTCTCCGGAAGAATACTGCACTTCGTATATCCTGGAGATGCCGTATTTGTCGGTGTATTTGAAGCCGGGGCCGGCATATCTTTCGAAGGGGGCACGGATGGTGTTCACGGAGTAAGGCGCCAGGGCAGCCATTACAGGTGAGGACGACAGTGTTTTCCCATCGGTAACTTTGCCTGCCTGTTTCATTTTTATTTGAATCATGCCGGGAATATAGTTCTCGGCAGGTAGTTTGGGAATTCTTACAATTTTTGCAGGTTTGTAAGTACCGTCAGGAAGCTGCTCGCCCCTGATTACGACCGTAAGGCCTTCGTCAACAGGGACAGGCTTAGCGATCGGGCTGTCAGGTGCGGCTTCGTCATTGCCCAGGGGTATGGATGATAGATTGCAGACAGAACCGAAAACCAGAATCGTCAACAGTGCGTAGATTCTTTTCATACAAATAGCCTTCTTTTTCAATAATCACTCATTAATTATATTAACTTTTTAATATACTATAATTATCGGAAATTTCATAAGAAATTTAACCAATTATTATTGTAAATACCATAAAAATATATAGTATAAATGAACTATTATTAATAAATATCGTTGTTTTCCGGGACAAGAATTACAAAGACTTCAGGATGTCGCCATATAGTGAAGAGGTTAACTCTTTCAGTTTGAAGAAGTCGGCTCTTTTCCTTATTGTTTCCATGTTGACGGCAGCGGCCCTGTCAACCAGGCCGTCGTCGGCAAGAGCCTGCCTGATTGCTTTCTCAATTGCGTCCGGGTCTTCGGGGGGTACGAGCAGGGCTGTCTCGCCGTCCGTTACCCATTCGTCCGCACAGCCGGTGTATGACTGGACCGGGAAAGACCCCATCGCCATTGCTTCGAGCAGCGAGGTGCTGATGGCGTCTGTAAGGCTCAGGCCGATTGAGATGCGGCACCTGCCGTGAAGACGAAGCATTTCTTCGTGGGAAATATATGGAAGTATATGTACCGGTATGCCGGTTTTTTCCTCGAGCAGTTCTCCGGCAAGAGTAACTTCCTGGCTGGCAAAACCAAGGTAAATGGCAATTTCATAGCCCTGGAGTGCATCGGCACAGCGCTCAAGGGCACGGATGCCCGTAAGTGCCCGCCCGGCCCATCCCTGGTAGCCTTTCAGTGCAATCAGCCTCCGTTCGGATGTCTTTGTGCCGGTAAGAGACGAAGTTTTGTTGTGGTCAAGGCCTCCGGTGTTGGGGAAGGGGTCGATTGTCCTGCCTGTGTAGCCGAATTCGCGTGCGAGTGCAATGTCCCGCCTGCATTCGCACAGGTACAGGTTGCAGCCTGCCAGCACTTCCCTGATTTTTTCACGATGGTGCGGCAGCCTGCCGAACAGGTGAATGTCTGCTCCCCAGTTGGAGTGGACCCAGAACGGGAACCCACTGCCGTAATGCCTGCGGGCGGCGCTTACTAAGTAGCCCGAATGCTGCGTCTCGAGGGAATGAATAATATCGGGCATGATGGATCTGATTTTCTTTGCTGCCCACCGGGCATGTTTTTCTTCCGTCCGTTTCAGCACATTGAGAAGAAAGAAGTCAGGCTTCCGGTTCTCGATGAAAAGTATCATATGTTCACGGATAATGGAATAGGCGCTGAAGAAGTAGGAAACGAACCTGTTGAGTTTATTATGTACTGTGTGGTACCATCTGTGTTTCGACAGGCGAATGTATGTTTTTCCGATGCCGATGGAATATTTGTGATAAATCACATTTTCCAGCTCGTCGTTGATTGACATTGCGTAATTGCCTGAAAGGAGATGGAGTTCGTAACCCGAATCGGCCAGTTGTTTGATCCACCTTGAAGTGTGAATGCTTTCCGGAAAAGCGACAAATAGTATTTTCTTCTTTTTTTCCATTATTCCATATCGATAAATTCGGAGAAACGCGCCTTAAGGCATTCTTCGGACAGGTAAGACGCCAGGGCCTGTCTGCCGTTGGAGGTGTATTCCCCGACGGAGATAATATCCCCAGTTAATTTGCCGATTGCTGCGATTATATCCCTGCTGTCCATCGAGGGGCAGACAATCCCGGCGTTATTATCCCTGATGAAGGCTGCCGGCGATGAGTGTTCAGGAGCATGGCACAGGACCGGTTTCCCTGCGGCAAAGTAAGCGGTCAGCTTCGAGGGGAAGGAGAGCCTGACCACTTCGTCGTATTGCCTGTCGAACCAGTAAGGAAGGTACAGAATGTCCGAATCGCTTAACAGCCTGATGGACTCAGCCTGTTCCCTGTATCCCAGGAATTCGATATGCCTGGGAGTGTGGCCGGGAATATTGGGCAGGTAATAGGACATTATCCTTATCGTTACAGGCCTGCCGTTAACGGTCCAGCCAGTACTGTCGAGCGCTGCCAGCAGGCTGTTCCAGGCGTCCAGCGCGTAAATCTGGCCTGCCAGGGCGATGATAATCCTGTCCCTGGTGCCGTCGAGGGTGGGGCGCAGTACTGCCGAACCGGGCAGGCTTGGTATTACGGGGACAGTATTGGCTGCGTACCTCTCGCCGTAGATATTCGCCATATTGAAAGAAGCGGCTGCTACTTTTCTGCTGCTGTTCAGTGTCCTGCGGTACAATTTCAGTATGCGGGCCGATGTGAACCTGTCGATTGAATTGGCGCCGAGCCACCACTGAGGCGGGTCCCACACCTGAGTGTAAAGTGGGACTCCCAGCTTACGGGCTGTGCGCCTTGCCAGACGGATCATCGTTTGACCCTGGAGTATGCACCAGACGCGGTCGATGTTTTCTTTCCTGCCGAAACGGCATATCCTGCGGACAACGGAAGGTATCCTGAAGGAGGCGATAAATAATTCTTTTAAGAAAACCGCAAGCCCGGACAACGCTATGCCCGGAAGGCCGAACTTCCTTAAACCCGTCATAATGCCCGATTCGTTGGGTTTGAAGCAGGACTCAATCGGTATCCACAGGCAGTCGGGGCTTACTGGCGTGTCTTTCAGCTCCGGGTTAACGACAACGAAGGCAGCGAGTGAGTCACTGCCGAGAAAATTGCACAACTGCGATGTAAATAATGCCCCGGAAAAAGCCTGGCTCGGTGGGACATCTGTAATTAGCAATACCTTCAAGAAATTAATTGTTCCCGCAATTATCTAACAAAAAGAAGCCAAAATAAAGATTTTTTAACAAACTGGCAATTGTAGTAACTGTATATTTGAATAATTATGATATAAATACTTAAATATTATATAAGTAGTATAAAAATTTATTAATTTTGCGGTTCTATATGTTAAAGATATTGGTAACTATATGTCATTTGCTAGAAGAATATTAGACTTTCTAACCCGAAAGTCAAAAGTAACCGAAGGCGGCGGAGAAGAAGCCGTCAAAAAGCAGATTGCCATGGGCAAGATGACCGCCCGTGACAGGATCAAAGCCATTCTTGACGAGAACTCATTCCATGAATACGATATGTTCGTCGAGCACAAGTGCGAAGATTTCGGCATGGACAAGAAAGAACTGGCGGCCGACGGGGTAATAACCGGAACAGGCATGATCATGGGCCACCCCATATGCATCTATGCGCAGGACTTTACCGTAGCAGGCGGTTCCCTCGGACTGGCTCACGCCCGCAAGATTACAAAGATCATGGACCACGCCATTACACTGGGTGTACCGTTGATCGGCATTAACGACTCCGGGGGAGCCCGCATCCAGGAAGGTGTTAATTCACTGGCGGGTTACGGCGAGATATTTTACCGTAATACGCGCGCTTCCGGCGTCATTCCACAGATTTCCATCATCGTAGGCCCCTGTGCCGGCGGTGCAGTCTATTCACCTGCACTGACCGATTTC
Source organism: uncultured Hyphomicrobiales bacterium (assembly GCA_964634885.1). GTDB lineage: Bacteria > Bacteroidota > Ignavibacteria > Kapaibacteriales > UBA2268 > DAINRZ01. The sequence goes on from CAZWLN010000019.1 coordinate 33,660, forward strand.
GTGTTTGTTGTCGATAACATTTCGAAGATGTTCATCACCGGCCCCGAAGTAGTGAAAACGGTACTGGGCGAGGAAATATCCATGGAAGAGCTTGGCGGCGCAAGGGTACAGGCTGAAATTTCCGGCAACGCCCATTTCTACGCCATGAACGAGATGGAGTGTTACGAGCAGGTAAAACGCCTCGTTACGTTCATTCCATGGAACAACAGGAAGAAACCCGACGTTTTTGCACCGGCGCCTCCCAAACCGCAGTACAGGATTGAGACGATTATGCCTGCCGAGCCAACACAGCCCTACGACGTAAGGGACATCATCCGTTCCGTCAGCGACGACTCCGAATTCTTCGAGATTCATGAATTGTGGGCAGCAAACATTGTTGTCGGGTTCATGAGGCTGAAGGGCGAGACTGTCGGTGTCGTTGCAAACCAGCCTCTCGTAATGGCGGGTGTGCTCGACGTCGATTCCTCGGACAAAGCTGCACGCTTCATCAGGTACTGTGACGCTTTCAACGTTCCACTTGTCACTTTCGTCGATCTTCCGGGCTACCTTCCCGGGGCCGACCAGGAACACGCCGGTGTCATCAGGCACGGAGCAAAGGTGCTCTATTCATACAGTGAAGCCTCAGTTCCGAAGATTACCGTAATTCTCAGGAAGGCATACGGCGGCGGCTATATCGCCATGTGCTCACGCCACCTGGGCGCGGATTTCGTGTTTGCCTGGCCTACGGCAGAGATTGCCGTAATGGGGCCTTTAGGCGCCGCGAACATCATCTTCCGCAAGGAGATCATGTCGGCTGACGACCCCGAAGCCATGAGGCAGCAGAAAGTCCAGGAATACACCGAGAAATTCGCCAATCCATACATTGCCGCTGCCAACGGCCATGTTGACGCAGTTATTGCTCCGGAGGAAACACGCGATTACCTCCTTCATGCGCTGCAGATTTCCGGCAACAAAACAGATAATGTTCCACAAAAGAAGCATGGCATTCCGCCATTTTAAGCTATGGAAGAACCAAAGAAAATAATAATCGTCGATGATGCGGCTTACGAGACTCTTCTCACGAAGAAGTACACGAAACGTAAGAAATTCGCTCTTCGCAGCCCTAAAGAAGTCAGAGCTTACATCCCCGGGACAATACTCAAACTGTTCGTTAAACCGGGAGATTCCGTCAGGAAAGGCGACAAGCTGCTGATACTGGAAGCGATGAAGATGAAGAATACCGTGAATGCACCTGAGGATGTCGTCATCAAAGCAACACACATCCGTGAAGGTCTGAGTGTAATGATGAACCAGCTACTGCTCGAATTCGAGTAAGATGATCTTTTTTTTATCCACCTGCAAACAGACCGCGGATGGAACAAATAATCGATGGGGTCAGCCTGAAGGCCGGCTCCATCTTTTATTATATAAGGGATATTAACAGGATGGGCTCCTCTTCGACGGGTTGATCCTTTTGTATTACAACCCGGAAATAATTGGCAGAAATCGCTCTTATCTCTCTCAAAGGCAAAAAAAGTATTTATCCTGACACTAATAATTTTTAACTTTGAAGAATTGGAAATATAGAAATCAAAATGTTTTAAATATTAATGGTTATGTATAATGGCAAAAACACCAATTAAGACAAAGGACGGCACCACAGGCGGCGAAATGAAGCCCGGACCGGCCGGTAAATACCAGGATATGATCTACATTCTGGCAATCGCACTGCTTGTCTTCGTGTTCTTCTCAAAGGCAATATTCAGCGGCGGTTTCAATTCGCCCGATAATGTTTCCTCGAACTGCTTTGCAACCTATGTTCAGGAATCGCAGAAAGACGGCAATTACCCGCAATGGATACCCTATGTGTTCGGCGGCATGCCGAGCTATGCCTCGATGCTCGCCGGCGGTACGCGTTCATGGGATTTTCTTGCAGTCGGATTCTTCGACGTCATCGGGTTCATCGGCAACATCTTTGCAAGCGACGTAGCGCGAATGATCTGCTATTATATAATATACGGCATCGGCCTGTACATCCTGATGCGGTCGAAGAAACAGGAGCGTTACATTGCCTTCTTCGTTGCCGTTGCAGGCGTCTTTTCTACCTATGTCATAACCTGGGTGATGATCGGCCATAACACAAAGCCGATTGTCTTCGCAATGTTCCCCTATGTAATACTTTTCCTGGAGAAGCTCCGCGAGAAGTTCTCGATTCTGTTCCTTGCCCTTCTCGTGCTGGCAATACATATAATGCTGGAAGCCGGGCACATACAGATGATGTTCTACGGAGGACTGATATTCGGTACTTACCTCTTATTCGAATTCATCAACAGGCTGGTTACGAAAACAGGCTGGCAAAAAGTACTTTTAACAGGTGTTTACTTAGTGTTTGCCGCCGGTGTTGCTTTCATGATGTCCTCCGACAGGTACATGAGTACGCTGGAGTACACACCCTACTCGACAAGAGGTGTCGGCCCCATCGTCAACCAGGGTAACCAGCAGGACGCCGAGGGCGGCAATGCATACGATTATGCCACGATGTGGTCTTTCAGCCCCGGAGAATCGATGACATTTTTCGTACCAGGCTATTACGGCAAATTCAGCGAAGAAATGGCTGAGAAAAATATAAACCCATACTGGGGATATAAAGAATCGGAAGACTCACCGCCATACATGGGCATAGTCGTGCTTGCTTTTGCGATCGTAGGATTTATCTTCTACCGTAAGGATGCCTTCGTACAGGCAATGTTTGTAATCGCGTGCTTTTCGCTGCTGCTGTCCTTCGGGCGAAGCCTGCCGTTAATCTATGACCTGTTCTATTACAACTTCCCCGGGTTCAATAAGTTCCGGGCGCCGAGCATGGCCCTGGCAATGATGCATTTCTCCATACCGGTTTTGGCTGGTTACGGATTGACGGGGATTTTGAATATCCGAAAGAACCTGCCCCAGTTCAATATTAAAACACTGAAAGTATTGCTGTATTCATCCCTGGGCTTCCTTGGGATTGGGATTATTTTTGCGATAGGATTCAAGAAAGCCTTCCTCGGTTCTGTTGCTGCAAAATTCGGTACCGAATCCGCAAACCTGCCTGAAGAAATGTCTTCGTTCTTCTGGTCGGCAGCTACGTCAGACTGGTTCATCGGCGCTTTGATACTAATTGTTTCCGTCGTCGCCTGCTATATGTTCATAAAAAATAAAATGAAACTCGTTCCGCTCATCGCCATTCTTCTTGTACTTCTCGTGGCTGACATGTGGCGTGTTGACTTCAGGAGGATGCAGACTTTCGACAAAACAATACAGGAAGAAATATTTGCCCAATACCAGCCTTTGTACGATTATATCAAGAAGGACAAGTCACTGTACAGGATTTTCGATTTCGTTGCGCAGCAGCAGAACATACCCGCCTATTTCCTTGTACAGAACGTAAACGGATACCATTCCGCAAAGATGAGGGTGATACAGGATATTATGGACGTTGCTAACCAGCAGAATGCACTGCGATCGACTAATTATATTGTCAATCCGTTGCTGTGGAACATAATGAATGTTAAGTATATTATTCAACCTTCACAGCAGGGCCTGACAATTGATACGAATCACACAGTGCTGCCGAGAGCTTTCTTTGTCGATTCGGCTGTTACCGAAAGGCCTCTCGACATTCTCTACCACCTGCGCGACCAGGATTTCAACCCGCAGAAAACTGCCTATCTGGAGAGCAGCCTGCCTGTGAAGATCGATCCTGTAATGCCCGGAGCAACAGCAGAAGTTAAAGAATACAAGAATGAAAAGATTACAATCGATGTAAATGCTACCGGCAACAACCTGCTGTTCATCGGCGAAGTGTATTATCCGCCTGCATGGAAGGCATACATCGACGGCAAAGAGACAACCATTTACAAGACAAACTATGCTTTCCGCTCGATAGTCGTTCCCCAGGGCAAGCACCTGGTTACAATGGAATACAGATCAGAAAAATTTGAGACGGGCAGGAGCATGAGCACTATTGCCAACATCGCTACAACGCTTGCATTAGTCCTGGGTGTCGTGCTGGTTGTCGTCAGGAGCCGGAAGACTAAGCAAGGCACAGACGAATAAATTCTGCTGCTACAATTTCAGGTTGAAGCCCGGTCATCGTATCGTTGATGCCGGGCTTTTGCCAATATGTATCGAGGAACTGCGATTGTTCATTCCTGACGGAGAAGAAACCCTGCGACGGATTGCCGATGAGCAGCGGGTTTGTAATACCTGCAATTACCATTGTCGGTTTCCTGAAGAGATTGTGCCCTACGTGGAAGAAGGCGCTGTCAACCGTAAGGAAAGAGTCGCACATGGAGGCCAGTGCAATCTGGCTGCGTATGTCGGTTATGTTCCTGACAGGGCAGTCCCACAGATCGGGATCCTCGAATCCTGCCGGTTCGAGTCCCAGGTTAAGAAAGACAATATCCGGTTCTTTTTTCTTCAATTCGCGGAATACTTCATAGCCGTAGGGATAGCTCCGGTGTACGTCCTTGTTGGTGCGGAACTGCACTGCTACGGCTTTCCTGCCGCGTATGAAGCCGGTAAGCTGTTCGGCAGCCCAGGCGCGCTCTTCGTCGTTGATTGTGTAAACGATATTCCTGTGGGTAAATTTAATTCCGGCGATGTTCCCGATAATGTCCATATATGAGATGCGATTGTAGTAGTCGGGCATTTTGGCAATTATATAATTATAGTCGATTACTTCGTCGCAGTTTGTTTCGATGAACAGGAGGTCATCCGAGTCCTCGGGCAGGAACGATTCGATGTCGGGATGGTAATCGAATATACCTGCCAGGTAGTCTGCCCCGCTGATGAAAATTGTCAGGTGGGGATGGAGCCTCTTCAGTTCGGCGGCGATTGCCGTAACTGTGAGGGAATCGCCGATGGCGGCAGCGCATTTGATGAGAACGGAAGAAGCTTGGTCATAGTTCCTTTTGTGGAACCTGGATGAGAAGCTGGTGAAAAAGGCCATTTCCTGTGCTGCTCTTTCGTTCATTTTCCTTGCCATAAGCCCCGGCTGCGGCGCCGGCGCTGCTGCAGTGTCAGGTGCAGCAGCCTGTTCAACGGGAGCCGGCCTGTCGATGGGCGCCAGGACGTTGTCCACTACTTTTAAACCGTCTTCGGCGTAGAACATATCGGCATCACGTACAACAAACGCTCCCCACTTGAAGAAGAATCGTTCGCGGTTTTTCAGTTCTTTTTTCGAATAGTCGTTCATCATGTCGTCGCCGTAGGCTTCTCGAAGTTTCTTTGTTACGGATTCATAGTGATAGAGTACAGCTTCGGGGTTGTATATCACGTCGAGGCCGGAGCTGTTTATCTTCATGCACAGGTCGGTATCCTCCCAGCCGAAGACATATTCCTCATCGAAGCCGTCAAGGTTGTCGAATACATCTTTCCTGATTGCCAGGCAGGCGCCTGTTACAAACTGCACCTTGCGTTTCCTGTTGACGAAAGGCAAGCCGGCGTCGGCAGTGATGTATGCATGGTAAGGCTCCGGGCTGCGGTCTTTCCTTGGCCCGAAGACCATGCCGGCGTGTTGAACGGAACCGTTTTCGTAAAGCAGTTTGGCTCCCTGAACGGCGCACTCGCTGTTCAGTTCAAATTCTTCTTTGAAAGCGTCGAGCCAGCCGGGGAACGGCTCTGTGTCGTTGTTCAGGAAAACGAGGTAACGGCCGGAAGCAAGGGCAGCGCCCTGGTTGTTAACCTTTGCGTAATTGTCGTTAGTCTCGTTCCTGACGCCTTTAACCGTGCTGCCAAGGCTTGCGAGGTAATGGGGTGTTTCGTCCGCGGATGCGTTGTCGATGACAATTATCTCTATTTTATTAATACCTTTGGTTTTTAGTATGCCCTCGATGCACTTCCTGGTATAGTGTACATTGTTGTGTACGGGAATAATAATAGAGAATTCGGGTTTCACAGCAGGCCTCTGTTGTGCTGCCGGCTGTGGAACAGGCTGCTGAACGGGCGCCGGTTCAGAAGTCATCTCCTTCTTCGATGCAATTACCTGCATGAGGTCTTTGCCTTTCCTGTCTATCAGGCTGTTGGCAATCAGGGTTTCTTCCTGCGATTCGTCCCATTTGATCTTACCCAGCCACTTGTGGTTGAGCCTCTCCCAGTTTGCAATGTCGTTTTTATTGCGGTTCTCGGTCATAGATTCATAGTGGTAAACACGGCTTTGAGCACAGTACCTGATCCTGTAACCGGCCTGGCGCAGCCTGATGCAGTAATCCACATCTTCGAAACCGTTGATGTATTCTTCGTCGAAGAGTCCGACGCGACCGACGGCCTCCCTGTCGAGGAGCAAACAGGCAGCAGTAACACAGTTTACGTCGCGGCTGGTTTTCACCTGGTAGGTGTCTTCAATGTCGTAGTACCTGTAAGCATGGTAGGGAGCCAGGTAATTGTTCTGGTTGCCGATTACCACCCATACATGCTGTATCGTTGTGGAATCGGGATAGAGCAGGCAGGAACCAACGGCCCCAATACTTTTACCGGAGCAGATCTCTTCTGTCATGGCTTCGAGCCAGCCGGGCTGCGGCACAGTGTCATTGTTGAGAAGGAGGATATATTTCGAATCGGAGTATTCGATGCCCTGGTTGCAGGCATGGGCAAATCCCATGTTTTCGCTGAAGCTGATGTATTTGATGTTCCCGTGCATTGAGGCAATAAGCTCTATATATTTACCGGTACCGTCGGTCGAAGCGTTGTCGATGATAATTAACTGGTAATTCAGGGACCGGGGTGTTACTTCAAGAATTGTCTCAACACATTTCTGTGTGAGTTCAAGTTTGTTGTAAACCGGGATTATTATCGATATATCATAGCGTTCGGCAGCAGGGGGCTCTTCTTCCGTTGCAATAGTTTCAATGTTTTTGGACAGGTAGTGTTCAGCAAAGGCCGACTCGCAGTATAATGATTTCTGCCTGCTCTTGTAAAGGCTCATGTTTAATTTATAATTGCCTGCTTTTACATTGGTTCTTCTCCTCTCGTCCTTCCATCTCCTGTATTCGGGATAGAGAGCTTCCTCTTCCGTATCTGTCGATTTCAGGGTTTTTGGGTTGATGGCTGCCGCTTTTCCTCCGGGTAGGTGAAAACCGGCGTCTTCATCTTCCATATAGGCTATTTGCATTGAAGAAAGCCTAATCCTGTAACAATAGTCGGCATCTTCCTCACCGTACAGGCCGTAGTCTTCACACCAGTATCCAATCATATCCCGTGTCCTTGCCGGAATCAAAAGGCATGCTCCACCGAGATTACCATCTTTCTTTAACCTGAGTTTTATTCCGTTCAATTCGGAAAGAGGATAGCTAACGGGTTCGAAATTAAAGGAAACAGCGCCAAGAGAAGGTATTGTTTCGATGGCATCGACGAGTTCGTTGAGCCAGTTGTCTTTTGCCATAACAATGTCATTATCATACTTGACGAGGTATTCGGCATCAGGTTCGAGGAACCAGCCGAGGTTCGCCGCTTTGGCAACGCCAACGTTTTCCGGAAGAAGAACCAGATTCTTAATTGTCCCTTTTTCCTTAAGCCCGGAAAGGTACTCTTTCGTGCCGTCGCTGCTGTTGTTGTCGATGACAGTCAGGGTGTAAGGAAAATGCGTCCGTTTGACAATGGATTCGATTGCCTGTTCTGTAAATTCCAGCCTGTTGTATGTAACCATTACAATGTTGGCATACTTACCGTGCGATTCGTCTTTCACAGGGAAATAGCTGTGTTCCCGGGTGTAGCCTTTAAGCCTTACGAGTGTCGATTCGCCTGTTTTGTGAATATTCCATGAGGAAGAGATGTCATTAGTCATAGTTTTTCGATAGACCAGGGTGAAGCCGCTGCCGTTCTTGTCGTCGGTTTCCTGCTGCCCGACGAGTTCAAGCCTGGCGCCGAACAGCCTGGTGACAAAACTGCTGAGGCTTTCGAGTGTGAAGACGTGGTAGTGGCAATGGCCGAAGCGACCCGCTTCGGGTTCGTCTTCGGCGGTGTTCATATTGACATAGTCGTCGAAAATATGTTCCCAGGAAGTCAGGGGTTTGTCCCTGTCGGAAGGAGATGCGTCCCTGTGAGGCACGATCATATATATATAGCCGCCCTTTTTCACAATCCTGTACCATTCCAGTAGCGCCCTGATGAGGTCAGGACAGTGTTCTGCAACATGGGAGCTCAGAACAAAATCGTAACTCTCGGGTTCGAGTGGTATATCGTCTGCAGTGGCTTCAATATCTATGACGGCAACGGTACCCGTCAGTTCCATCTGCTCTTTTTCGTATATATCGTCCCTGATGCCGACATTGATGGTGTCAAGGCCGAAGGGATTGTGAGCGGAGGCGCCGATCTCGATTCCCCTTAATCCGTCGAGGAACTTGTGAGCATACTTACTCTCGGGAAAGATTGTAAGGTTATTTGAATAGGAGGCTTTTTTTGCTAACGTTCCTGGCGCTTGGGCAATAGAGCCTTTAATCACGAATTTACTGATTCTGTCAAGATATCTTCTGATCTTCCCGGCTTTTTCATTGTTCCCGGATTCTTCTAACTTATTAAGGTTTGATTTCATTGCTTCGAGGCTTTCATATTCAATATAAGTAAATTGTATGTCCCAGAAATCCACTATGTTCCCGAAGGCTTTCTTAAGTTCATCAGGCAATTTGGACTTCCTGATATTGTCGTTGATGCGAATGAAGTCCTTTTTCAACGCCGACCGGATGCTTCCCGGCAGCTTACTGATCCATTCCCTGAGCCTGTCGGCAAGAGCAGGAATGAAACCGACACCCTGGTACATGAAAGCTTCGGTATTAAGAATTGCATTTATGGCATTGCGGATGATGGTTACAATGTTTTCTACGTTGTTGACATCGATGAATGCATAGATACGGGTAAGGTCGTTTTTATTGATGAAATCTACGGCACCCCTTGCTGCGTCGTATTCGCCTGCTTCGGGAAACCGCGCTGTCCCGGTGTCTTCATGCTGACGGGTGATGCATGTCCTTTTATTGATGAACTTCATTTCGTACTTGTTGCTGATGCGCAGCCACATGTCAACATCCTGTCCGTTGCGGTAGTCTTCGTTAAAGAGGCCGACTGCCTGGAAAACAGCCTTGTGGACGGCAATGCTGATGCCGTGGACGATATTACCCTGAAGCAGGGAAATCGTCTGCCACTCTTTGGCGGGCATATTCTTTGCCCTGTCCAGTTCACCTATGTTTTTCCCGCTGGTTGTGTCGTCGAGAAGGTAATAGTCGCTGTGAAAGAATTTGATTTCCGGGTTTGCATTGATTTCTTCATAGAAAGTCGAAAGTGCAGTCTTTTCGAAAAAGTCGTCGGAAGAAAGCCAGCATATCCAGTTTGCCCTTGCTTTCTTTATGCCCGAATTAAGAGCGGTGGAGACTCCCCCGTTCTCTTTTGAGAATCCCCTGAAACGTGGGTCCTTCTTCGTGTATTGCTCTATTATCTCACCCGAGCCGTCTGTTGACCCGTCGTTAATAATGACGGCTTCCCAATTTGAGTAAGTCTGGCTGAGAATGCTGTCTAGTGTTGCCGGCAGGCACCATGCATGATTGTAAACAGGGACAATTATGGAGAAGAATGGAACTCTCCCGTTAGGTTTATCATTCAGGTTATTAATGGCAAAATTATTTTCCATAATCATTCCTTAAGCAACTGCCGGTTAATATTAGCCGGACATTATTATTATTAACAAATAATCATACAAAGTACAACTATAATTATTAAATATAAAGAATGGACAAAATATATGCCATAAATATTTTCATTATGAAGAAATAAAAAGCAAATAGAGGAAAAAAGAGGTGGTCAGATCATTTCCGATACATAACGTGCAATTTCGAGCGAGGCTGTAAGGCCAGGCGATTCGATCCCTATCAGGTTAATGAACCCGGGTAGATTATTGTTCCACTCTTCATGGATGACAAAATCCCTGAACCCCTCGCCTTCTTTTTGAAGCTTAGGCCTGATGCCCGCCTGGTCGGGAGTGATGTCTTCCTCTTTCAGGGCGGGAAGATAGCGGGAGGCTGCACTGTAGAATTTGCCATGCAGATCGATTGGGACTGTGTAGTCCTGTACCCTCTCGGGCAGGTACTGCGTGTCGGGACCGAGCTTCAGTTCCCCATTCAGCTCGACGGTAACGTGAATGCCCAAGCTCAGTGCGTCTTTCGGAGGAACAGGGTAAATCAGGTGGTTTACGAGGCTTTTGCAGTGGGAAGCAATCCTGAAGTAGTGTCCACGGCAGTAATGAAGTACATAGTCTTCTTTAACATTGTCGATGCCTGCCATGCCTGATACTGTGTCGCTGTCGAGTCCGGCAGAATTAATTACTACGGGTGTTTTTACGTTACAGGTATCGCCATCAAAATCTGTTACTGAGAGTAAATAGCCGCCGCTGATTTTCCCGATGGCCGACAAAGTGTGCCTGAACGCGAAATTGCAGCCTGACTGCAGACCAGCCTGCTCGTAGCTCTTCATTAAGCTGTGGCTGTCGATTATTCCTGTCGTGGGTGAAAAAAGCGCTGCCGTTGCCCTGACGTTCGGTTCCGATTTCCTGAAAACGTCGATTGGTACTCTTTCAATGCCCGGTACACCGTTGTTTACAGCCTGGCAATAGAGGCGTTCCAGATTTTCTTCTTCGTCCGGTTCGACTGCAATTATGTATTTTCCTGTCTTTAAGTGAGGAAGGCCGTATTTCCTGCACCATTCATAGAGGCTATGGTTACCGCGGACACAAAGGACTGCTTTCAGGCTGTCTGTGGGGTAGTAAATACCGGCATGAATCACTTCGCTGTTCCTGGAGCTGGTCTCCATCCCGAAAGAACTGTTCCTTTCGACGACAAGAACGGAATATTTGCCCGCGAGAGTAGCGGCACAGGCCAATCCAACTACACCGGCCCCAATTATTACAATATCATAATCCATAATTTACATTATCATAAAATCAATATCGTCAAACAACGAAAATAATAATATTTTGAGATAAAACGCAGAATAAAAAGTGAACGATACAATTACTGCATTAGCGACTCCGCCGGGTGTATCCGGCCTGGCTGTAATAAGGGTTTCCGGCCCCGAAGCCATTTCTGTCACAGACAGGTGCTTTACAGGCAGGAAGCCTCTCAGTCAAGAGAATACCCACACTATTCACTTCGGCAATTTTCATAAGGGAGATGTCTTCCTCGACAGGGTTACTGTTTCACTGTTCCGTACCCCTCACTCCTATACTGGCGAGGACGTAATTGAAATCGGATGCCACGGAGGAAACCTTGTCTATCGTGAAATAATCGATACATTGATTGAATGTGGCTGCCGTATTGCAGAACCGGGCGAATTTACCAGAAGGGCATTCCTGAACGGAAAACTTGACCTGACGCAGGTTGAAGCAGTAGCCGACATAATACATTCGCAGTCGGTGCCTGGTGTCCTTACTGCTGCCCGACAGTTAAAAGGCAATTTTACAGAGAGGATGAAAAAGCTGAGGAAGAAACTCATTGAATTAGCGGGTTTGCTCGAACTGGAACTCGATTTCGCAGAAGAGGATATTACATTCGCCCGTAAAGACGAGATTGTAAGCCTGCTCGACGATACTATGACCTTCTGTAAAGATCTTGCAGATTCATATGATGCTTCAGAGATACTACGCTCAGGCTATTATATAGGAATTGCCGGCTATCCGAATTCCGGGAAATCAACCCTGTTCAATACTTTATTGCAGAGAAAAAGAGCCATCACAAGCCATATACCCGGAACAACCCGGGACTATCTCGAAGAAACATTATATATCGACGGCATTGCTGTAAGGCTGGTCGATACGGCAGGTATAAGGGATACCGATGACTGCATCGAGCTCGAAGGAATAAAAATGGTGGCCTCGGTACTCGACCATTCAAACATGATACTGGTAATCAACGATATGAATATATCTCCGGGAAATTCAGACAGGCTGACGGACTCCTTAAGGAAAAAATACCCGGAGAAGAAAATAATACTGATACAAAATAAAATTGACCTCGTCGAAGGAACAATACCTGACGGCAAAGAAGGAATTATAAAGATTTCTGCCAGGAAAGTCACCGGTATTGATATATTGAAATCTGTGATAGGCAGTGAAGCAGCCAAAAGCTCGGAAAGAATTTCGGATATTCTCGTCAATCAGAGGCATGCTGTTTTGTTACAAAGATCATTTAACGAATTGCAATCTGCAAAAGAAGCAGTCAGTAAAGGAATGGAAAACGAATTTATAGCCCTCGACATCAGGCGTGCCATTGCTACAATCGGAGAGATTACGGGCGAGACATGGAACGCAGAGATACTTAACAACATATTCTCACGTTTTTGTATCGGGAAATAATGTTTCACGTGAAACATATTTCAATAGTGACGAAATACGAAAGCTTTTACGATTATTACCAGGGGCTGTTTCTTCACGCCCTCGCCATGAGAAGGATTGTGGTGGAGTGAATCTCACATGCCATAATTCAGATTATATCTTGAATCGCCAATCCGATTTAATTACCATCGTGTCGATTCTATTATAGAATTATACTTATACTAAATTGAGTAGAACACAAATGTTTTGTTGTCAATCTTCCGGGGATGTAATTTCTCTTTGTTTTCTACTCTGCTGAACCTTAGATTTGCTTATGTTGTAAGGCCCAACGGCAACAATATATACATGAGGTTTAAGATTGTAAATCCCCCTTTCCGGCGGGGAAATAAATATTAAAAAGGGAATACGGTATCATGAGAAGGAAAATAATATTTTGGTTGATAATGGCAATCCTGGCCATTACAAATGCTGAGTCCAGTGAGAAGTTGTCTCCGAATGCCCGGCTGTTAATGAAACATAAAAGGGAGCTGGCAATTGGAAAAGTCCGTTGTGTCGTTCCTGTTGATGGAAGGATATACGGCTGTCTCGTTAAAGTAAGGGACGGCTTCACGGAAGACGGAATTGAGAAAGCGGGCGGGACAATCGGGACAAAAGCCGGTAATATCCTGACTGTAAGAGGCAGTCTCGATGCAATCGAAAAAATAGCAGCGCTGGAAGGTGTGATCTATGTACAAGTGGACGAACCGATTGAGAAAAAGCTCGACAAGGCCAGGATATATTCATTTGTAGATTCTGTTCAGGCCGGTGTAATGCTCGAACACGGTTCATGCCTCGGCGACGGTGTCGTTACGGGAATAATTGACTGCGGTTTTGATTACACCAATCCGTCGTTCTATGATGAAAACGGGCAGATATCACGCATTAAGGCAGTATGGGAACAGAAGAGGAAAACGGGCGTCCCCCCTCAGGGTTACAGTTACGGACGCGAATTGACCGGTACGGAAATGATATACAATGCCGGAACAGATACTTCGAAACAATCTCACGGGTCCCATGTCGCCGGCATCGTCTGCGGCAGCGGATATGGAACATCCGGACTTTACCGGGGAGTAGCGCCCAACTCCGACATTGTGTTTGTCGGCATTCACCCGGAATTGGAAGAATGGACCTCGACTTCAGTCAGTTCGATTGTCGATGGCATGGCTTATATTTTAAAATATGCCGATTCCGTCGGTAAGCCTGCCGTTTGCAACCTGAGCTGGGGACTGACTCTCGGGCCCCATGACGGAACCTCTCTCTTCTGCCAGGCAGTAAACAACCTGTCCGGCCCGGGGAAAATACTTGTAGTAGCAGCAGGCAATGAAGGCGATGAAAATATTCATTTCAATCATAGCTTCACACCTACAGATACAATTTTCAGGACCTTCTTCAATTTCTCAAAGTATTACGGCCTGAAAAGAACATGTATTGACTTCTGGGGCGATTCGCTGTGCGATTACCGCATCAGGCTGTCCCTTTACGATACGATTAACAAAAAGGACGGCAACAGCCTATCATTCAATGTCCGGTCATCGGTTGTCGCTGATACCTTCATGATAGGTTCCGACAACGACACATGCTTTGTGAGTGTAGCTGCCTCGGCTTCGGATTTCAACGGAAAACCGAGAATGCTTGTTTACATCGACGACTATTCTATGGATAAGGTAATGATTACCGGGACAGGTACATCAGGAAACCTGAACTTCTGGAACAGCTATGTAGATAATTTTGCCGGGATATACGGCACCTTCTCGGACGACAGCCTGGATTGGGCAAAAAGCGGCAACACCGATATTACAATCGGGGATTTTGCCTGCGGCGACTCGGCTATTTCTGTAGCAGCTTACATTACTAAGAATAAGTGGGTTTCCATTAATAATTACCAGTATTCATACAAAACAAAATTAGGCTCTTTGGCTTCCTTCTCAAGCCATGGGCCGAGGGTAGGCGGACTGTCGAAGCCGGACATTGCCGCCCCGGGATTCGGCGTAGTTTCGTGCGTAAACTCTTTCGACAGCAGCTTTCTCAAAGGACATAACATGGCGACATACACTGTTAAAAACTATTTGTACAACTCAAAGTATTACAGCTATTCCATGCTTGCCGGTACGTCCATGGCAACGCCTATGGTAAGCGGCGTAATAGCTCTTATGCTGGAGAAGAACCCAACACTCGGCCCTTCTGAAATAAGGAAGATATTGCAGGAGACAGCTACTGTTGACAGCTTCGTTACCGACCCTGACCTCTGGGGCGCCGGAAAGCTGAATGCATGGGCTGCAATGAGGGTTCTCGATGGGACAAACGATGTTGAGGAACCCATGCGGATTACTGATAATGAAGAATACATATATCCAAATCCCACAACAGGCGCCTTCAGTGTAAACACAGGCGGTACGGACGGCTCAATCGAGCTGCTGTTATATGATATATTCGGAAACTGTCTCTGTAAAAAAACAATAGCGCCCGGAGAACAGTCTGTCGGAATAGATGCCGGATTCCTGCCTTCCGGACAGTATTTTGTACAATTGAAAGGCTGTACAAGTACAAAAGTTCTGAACCTGAAGATAGTAAAATAAGTAAAACATATTACCCGGAACTGACATTGACATATCGGATATGAGATGTGGGTTCTTTTTTCGTTCAAATGTGAAAGTATCAAATATTTAAATATTTCATTCCGCTGCTTCGTCTTAACCAAGTTAATTATTATGAAATTGATGGAATTATGAGGTCTGATAAATACGATATAATTGTAATAGGCGGTGGCCATGCCGGCATTGAAGCGTCTTACGCTGCCGCCCGCATGGGATGCAGGACAGCGCTGCTTACGATGGATATTAACGCTTTGGGAAGGCCCTCGTGCAATCCCTCGATTGGCGGAACGGCAAAAGGGCATTTAGTTAAAGAGATTGACGCCTTAGGGGGAGCAATGGGCTTCCTGGCAGACAGGGCAGGGCTTCATTTCAAGATGCTCAACCGCTCGAAAGGGCCGGCTGTCTGGTCGCCGAGAACGCAGATCGACAAAGACCTCTACCCTCTCTATGCCCACCAGCTTCTCGGACGTACAGAAAACCTTACCCTCATCCAGGCTGTCGCTTATGAGATAATAACAGAAAAAGACAAGGTAACAGGGGTAAAGACAAGGGACAATGAGATTTTGAAAGCCAACGCAGTAGTGTTCTGTCCCGGTACATTCCTGAACGGTGTAATGTACTGCGGGGGCAACGTTACTTACGGCGGCAGGCACGGCGAAAGCCCCTCCGAACACATATCGCACGATCTCCGGGACAAGGCTGCAATTGAAATGGGCAGGCTGAAAACCGGCACCCCTCCCCGCCTACTGAATACATCCATCGACTACGACGCCATCGAAAAAGCGCTGCCTGACGACGAACCGGTTCCTTTCTCCTTTCGTACCCCACAAGTACGAAACAGGATGATATGCTGGATGACATCGACGAACGAGAACACCCACGAAATACTGAAAGCCGGCTTTGACCGCTCTCCCCTTTTTACCGGTGTAATCAAAGGAGCCGGGCCGCGCTATTGCCCGTCGATAGAAGACAAAGTGGCACGGTTTTCCGACAAGCCGTCGCATAAGATACTGCTGGAACCTGAGGGCCTTAACACCGACACCATCTATATGAACGGCTATTCCTCGAGCCTGCCGGAAGACATCCAGTTGAAAGGAATCCATTCTGTCAAAGGACTGGAGAAAGCTGTAATGCTCAGGCCTGCTTACGCTGTCGAATACGACTTCTATTATCCCTATCAACTTAAGTTCACACTTGAGACAAAGAGCGTTTCAGGCCTCTACTTTGCCGGCCAGGTGAACGGGACTTCCGGTTACGAGGAAGCCGCCGCTCAGGGCCTTGTCGCCGGAATCAACGCCGCTTTGAAGATCAGTGATGGGGACGAATTCATTCTGCGGCGCAATGAGTCTTACATTGGGGTTCTCATCGACGACCTGGTAAACAAAAGTACAGAAGAACCTTACAGGGTGTTTACCAGCCTTGCCGAGTACCGTCTGCTTCTGCGTCAGGACAATGCATATTACAGGCTGATGAAGTATGGGGCCTCGTTCGGCCTTGTGCCTGAATACACCGCCAGGCACTATGAACAGAAAGAAGCCCTGATCAAAGAAACAATCGAACTGTCGAAGTCGGTCAAACTTAAAGCCGACACAGTCAATCCTTACCTTGAAAGCATAGGCGAAACAACGGTCATCGACACAACCGACATATACACTCTCTCGAAGCGCAGCAACACGAACTTTGCAGATCTGCTGTCCCTGGCGTCCGACGCTGTACCTTACTACGAGAAGTACGCCATGTACGATGATGTACTCGACCAGGTGCAGACGGAGATAAAGTATGAGGGGTACATTGCAAGGCAGATGAAGGAGATTGAGTATTTCCTTGAGAACGAGCAGAAACGAATACCAGACAATTTTGATTACAGCCGTCTGTCGTCGATCTCGACGGAAGCGCTCGAAAAGCTTAAGAAGATTCGTCCACGTTCCCTGGGACAGGCGTCGAGGATCAGCGGAGTTTCTGCTTCCGACATTTCCATCCTGTCACTGTACCTCAGGTAAACCTGCTTCTTTATCTCTTACTCCTTCCCCTTGGGAATAATTCCCCTGGGGAAGGCCGGGATGGGGTAACTTCAATGTATCATTATTTATCTTTCAAAAAATCTTATCCACTACAAAAAGAGAAGAAGCAAATATTTCCTGCAATTTCATCGCTATAGAACCAACAAATTCATTTCCCGGACAGGTTTCACATGGAACATTTACATAATATCCCCGGTCTTGTTTTTTGTAGTTTATTTCGTTTATAATCGTTTTTCGCTTTAAGGCGTACTGTTATGTGTCGAAGGCGCGAAAAAAGCCAGTGGAGGCGATTTGTGAAGGCCGTTTTCAGGGTGGTTTTATTAATAATTTTTCATATATTTTCATTAATAAATTATTTATTATTGATTGTCGTTAATAGTAAATTATATTAATTGAATTATTATTTTGGGTTCGATTATGAAAAAAGTGACAGATGGGAATTTTCATCTTCCAAATGAAATTTTGGAATTTCTTACGAATTTGAATAGCAATAATAATAAGGAATGGTTTACCGAAAATAAACCATTCTACGAAGAGAAAGTAAAAAAACCGGTCCACCAGCTGATTGGTATTATGGCCGAGAGGTTTCTGTCGCTTGGGATACCACTGGTGTCCGACCCGAAGATTTCTACTTTCAGGATTAACAGGGACATCCGCTTCTCTCCGAACAAGGAGCCGTACAAAACACATATCGGGTTCTTCTTTCCTCTTGCTTTCGAGCAGATTGTCAAGCGGAACATTAACGCTCCCTGCTTCTACTTCCACATCGAACCTGGGTCTGTGTTCGCATGCGGCGGACTTCACCTGCCTCCTTCCGAAACCCTGAAATATGTACGGGAAAAGATTGACACGGAGTACAAGGAACTCGAAACAATTCTCAGCAACAAGGCCCTGAAAAAGGAATACCCTGTAATTCTTGAGGACGAGAAGCTGAAACGCGTTCCGGCAGGCTATTCTCCGGACCATCCACGCGAGGAATGGCTCAGGCTCAAGGAATACATCATTCTATGCAATATGGATTATGACACCGTATTTTCTGAGGAACTGCCGGATATCCTGACTAAGAAGGCGGCAGCCATCATCCCCTTCCTTGAATTCCTGAGTAAATGACAACATTATTAATATTATAGACCTAATTCCTATGAACAATTTGACTGAAACCAGGGCTGAAGCTGTTTTGAACCAATGTAAAGGGAAAGTAATCGCCGTCGTCGGCGACGTGATGCTCGACAGGTACTTCTGGGGCTCCGTCTCCAGGGTATCGCCCGAAGCTCCGGTGCCTGTAATTGACCTGGAAAGTGAAACCTACCACCTCGGCGGCGCCGCCAACGTAGCCCATAACCTGCAGTCGCTGGGCATCAGGCCCGTACTGTGCGGCTGCATAGGCGACGACTCCTCCGGCAAATCCTTTATCAAAATATCCGAAGAAGCGGGAATAGACACACGCGGGCTTTATATGGACAAAGGCAGGCCCACAACCGTAAAGACCAGGATAATCGGCAATAACCAGCAGATTGCCCGTCTGGACGTCGAAGTCAGGGACATGATACCTTCCAACGGTGAGCAGTTCATCATCGATACACTCAGTAAAACAAATGACCTGGCCGGAATCATCTTCGAGGACTATAACAAGGGTACCGTTACCGAATCCCTTATCAATAAAGTAATTGCCTACGCAAAATCCTCGTCCATCCCTGTCTTTGTCGATCCGAAGTTCGACAATTTCTTCCAGTACAAAGATGTTACCGTGTTCAAGCCAAACAAGAAAGAAGCTTCCAAGGCTCTTGGCATCACTATCAAAACAGAAGAAGATATTCTGAATACAGGCAGGGAGCTGATGGCGCGACTTAACTGCAGCAATGTACTCCTGACTCTCGGCAAGGACGGCATGCGCCTCTTCGAGTCAGGTGGAGATATACTCTCGGTTCCGACTCACGCCCGCAATGTAGCCGACGTGTCCGGTGCAGGCGATACGGCAATTGCCACCCTGGCTGCTGCTGTTGCCGGCGGCGCTGCCATCAGGGAAGCCGCTGCCATGGCTAACTATGCTGCCGGCTCTGTATGCGAAAGCCCGGGCATTGTCTCGATTACAATCGAGAGCCTTTTGTATTCAATAAGGAAGAATAATAAGAATAATAAATAACTATGGTAACAGACCCTGTAACACTTAAGTCCATTCTTGAGGCCGTTCGTAAAGACGGCAAAAAAATAGTCTTTACGAATGGCTGCTTCGACATCCTTCACGCCGGCCACGTTCAATACCTGGCAGAGGCGGCCTCCCTGGGCGACTGCTTAGTCGTTGGATTGAACACCGACGAATCCGTCAGGAGGCTGAAAGGCGAAGGCCGTCCCGTTAACGACGAATCCGACAGGGCTTTGGTCATGTCTTCCCTTCGTGTTGTGGACTACGTTACATTGTTCGACGAAGATACGCCATACAACCTGATTGACCTGTTGAAACCCGACGTGCTGGTTAAAGGTGGCGATTATACCGTTGAAACCATCGTCGGCGCTGATATTGTGCAGGCTAACGGCGGTAAGGTCGTTACAATTCCGTTGCTCGAAGGCCGTTCGACGACAAACACCATTAATAAAATGAAAAAATGAGAAATGCTGCAATCCTGTTGCTTCTGATAAGTTCTATATGCTGTTCCTGCGGCAAGCCAAAGGAAAAAATACCGTACAATCCGCCGCCGGAGTTACCTCCCGCATACAGTACGGTTAATAAGAATGATTCATCTGCCGGAACGAAGACCTTCAAGGTAAAGATAGTGTCGAAGATCAGCCATGACGAAGAAGCCTTTACACAGGGGCTTTATTATTACAAAGGCATAATGTTCGAAAGTAACGGACAGTATGGCTCCTCCAACCTCAGGAAACTGGAGCCTGCTACAGGCAGTGTAATCAAAAAAGTTTCTGTGCCTGCTTTGTTCTTTGCCGAGGGCATGACCATACTCGATGATAAGATATATATGCTGACCTGGACCAGCGGGAAATGCTTTGTCTATAATACCGGCGACCTGAAGCAGACAGGCAGCTTCGACTACCAGGGAGAAGGCTGGGGCCTGACGAGCGACGGCAGCAGCCTCATCATGAGCGACGGCAGCAATGTCCTACGCTACGTCAACCCGGAGAATTTCTCTGTAGAAAAAACAGTAAATGTCAACGACAATGGTACCCCGATCGGTTCACTTAACGAGTTGGAGATGATCGACGGTTACATCTGGGCAAACATCTGGGGTTTGGACAGGATTGCCGTAATCAACCCGGCTGACGGCAGCGTCAAAGCCTGGGTGGACGCCTCCCCGATGAGGGACTATGTAAAAGGCAACGACAGGATTGATGTGATAAACGGCATTGCATATGACAAAGACACAAAGTCCATTTACCTGACCGGCAAGTACTGGCCCTGGATGTTCATAATCGAGTATATAAAAGTGGACTGAGACCGAACGTAAGAAATTAGAATTAAACTTTGTAAATATTGAACCCTCAGAATGAAAAGCAAGTTTCATTATTTATCTGAAACGTATTTATTGATGAATCATCAACTGAATCATCTGATGATCCGGACAGGTATTTCAAAGCATCCTTAAGATTTTCTTTTAACTCATCAATGGTCTTACCCTGAGAGATGGCCCCCGGGAATTCTTCAATCTGGCCAACGTACCATCCGCTTTCCGTATCTTTTTGGATTAATATTGTAAGTTCAGCGTTTTTCGTTTTCAATATCAACTATTTCGAAACATTATAATTACATAAATTCCTGGGTCATGTGAAAAATTTGGGGAGAAAGAGTTTAATCTATTATTTTCATTGCCACGAGCTTCAGCTCGTGGACAAGTATTCAATTGGATAATCGGCTTTAGTCGTTAGTAATTTCAAACAAAGCTTAGAACATATAAAACTATGTATCCAATCATAAGTTTGAATAAAAAATGGGCATGTAAAAACCAATGGAAGCATCCGATAGGATTGTGGTTAAAACCGGTATCTTGACAAACCGGACCACGAGCTGAAGCTCGTGGCTATTAAATTCACATTTCATTTTTACCTAATCCCCAAATAATTAACCAGTCCCAAATTCTGCCGACTCCAATTTAAATATTATATTTTTAACCCGGATATTGCGATCGGAATTGTAAACATCATATAATAAATAGGTATATAGCAACTTAACGATTTTCCCCTCCTCCTTAGATAAGGAGGGGCAGGGGTGGTTGGATATATCGTGTTTTTGGGGGTCTAATGCACAATCCGGGTTTAAATACAAAACAGGGCTATATAGACTGTTTATTCAATCCTCGAATCGGGTTCTGTCAACGCTTTCCCGGAATTGACATCGGACATGGCACGAGGGATGCCGTTCCTTACAATGTATTCCAGGGCAGTAACAGCATTGCCGATCATCGATTGAAGCCCGGGCGCTTCTTCTTCAGTGAAATTGGAAAGGACATAGTCCACCATGCCGCCGGGCGGGAAGTTTTTACCGATGCCGCAGCGCAGGCGTGCAAATTCCTGTGTTTCAAGGTGATCCTGGACGGAGCTGACGCCGTTGTGGCCGCCGTCGCTGCCGCCTGTCCGGAGGTGTATCTTTCCGACCGGGAAATTGTACTCGTCGAGGATGACGACGATCCTGTCCGGACAAATGCCGTATGTCCTGCAAATGTTGGCGACAGCTTCTCCGGAGTTGTTCATGTAAGTCACGGGCATGGCTGCAAGTACAGCTTTTCCTTCAATCCTCAGGGGCGCCAGGAGGGCAGACTGCATCAGAGGCACGGGGTCCTTGCGGTACTTACGGCAGAGTTCTGCAATTACCATCCAGCCGATGTTGTGGCGGGTGTTGGCGTATCTGCTGCCAGGGTTGCCTAATCCTACGAATAAATAATCGGTATTCTTCTTCATCGCTTCGAATTCCTGGTTGAGCTTTGTGTCAATGCTGAACGGGTTGAACAGCCTCCTTAAAAATCCCATCAATGTTTCCTGCCTGCTATTATCCTGTAAACCGGAAGTCCGACCTCAAAGCAGAATCTCTCTTTGTTGGTAACCGGCAGGTCCCACTCTTCCCTTTCAACCTGACGCCAGTCGAAACTGCCGTTCTCTTTGAGTAATTTTTGGTGATAGTCATGAACTTCCTGAACATCGGTCGCCAGGTACAGCCTTCCGTTGTCCGAAAGTATCCTTTGAACTTCGGACAGGAAATCGGGATTGTAAGCCCTGCGTTTAAGATGCTTGGTCTTGGGCCAGGGGTCCGGAAAAAGGTAAAAAATGTTGTCAATGGAAGATGAATCAATGAAATGGAGGCCGTTAACAACACTGTACCAGAGTGCGGCACAGTTGGAGATATTCTCGCCACGGGCTACTTCATTAATCCAACCGACTACCGGCCGGCGTATCTCAATGCCAAGGATATTAGAATCCGGGTGTTCGTAAGCATAGTTTAGCAGAAAGATGCCCTTGCCGCAGCCAATATCTAAGTTCTTCGGAGCCATGGCGTCATAGAAAAGTGTCTTCCAGTCCATCTTTTCAAACACAGGCGGGTAATAGCCCGATTTGTCCTTAAGCTCTGCGAGAGGAAAATAGAGGTTCGGAGCTGTGTGGTGCCTCATCCTTTTCGGCAGCGGGTATTTATTATTGTCGATTTCCATCATTATAATCCGTAATACTTCCCGATGTATTCTTTGTTTTGTCTGTTTAATATTTGTGAATTGCTGTTCGTCATTGCCGTGGCTTCGTGTTTAAAACAGGCTGTCGTACAGGTGCATATGTTCGAAAACGATGTTCAGTCCGATGAGTATCAGGATTATGCCGCCGAAAGCCGTTACCTTGCTGCCGAAATGCAGGGAGATGGTCTCTCCGAGTTTAATACCGACAAGGGACATCGAAGCGGCGACAATGCCGATAATGATGCTGGGAATGAAGATCGCCCCGTTGAGGAGGCCGATGCCGAAGCCGACAGCAAGCGCGTCGATGCTGGTGGCAATGGACAGGCTTACAAGGGTAATCCCTTTTGAAATATCCCTGTTGACAAGGTCTGAGCTTTTGCTTACTGCATCGAATATCATCTTTGCGCCGATTGCTATCAGTATGGCACAAGCTACCCAGTGGTCCCAGTTCTCAATCAGCGAGACAATGCGGCTGCCGGCAAACCATCCGAGAATCGGCATAAAAAACTGGAAAAGGCCGAAGTGGAAAGAAAGCCTGAACTTCTGCCTGTTTGTAGCCCTGCCGAAATAGGCGCCTGCTGAAAACGACACTGCGAAGGCGTCGATTGCAAGAGCGAAAGCTATTAATATTATTTCTAAATATCCCATTCAACTTATTCATTTTCTACAAAAAAAGCGAGTACAAAATTAAAATATTTTGAGGAATATCGGTCTAAATGTCATAAAAATAATGTTAAGGCACAAGTCTGTGCCTTGTGAAGGTGTCTCCCGAAACCGTCAACAGCTTTACTCGGGCGGCTTGTCTAAGTAAATCACCGTAGTGTCGGAAAAACGGGGTTTCAGCTTCTCTACCTGCGCGGATTCCTTGCTCGTAGTGATTTTTCCCGACGCCTTCTTTTCCTGGGCTGCTTTCTCAGTCTTTGCCGGCGCTTTGGCGCCCGTGGACTTCCTTACCCTTACAGGAGAACAGGCTACTGCTGCAATCGTCAGGATAATCAAGAGCATTTTCAGATATTTAACATATATTATCATTTTATATTTGATAATTTTGTTAATAATATTTTAATTGCAACTTAATATTTTATCAGATTAATCCAAAGTAAAACATTGGATATAAAAATAACGCCATCGGAAATATTGGGAACTGTGCAGGCGCCGCCGTCGAAGAGCATGACGATCAGGATGTATGCGGCCGGCCTGCTTGCCCGCGGTACAACCACCGTGGTTAACTGTTCCCGTTGCAGCGATGCATACAATGCCCTGAAAATTGTAGAAGCCTTTGGTGCAGACACCATCGACGAGGGGGACATTGTGACCGTTAACAGCAGCGGCCTGCTGAGCCCTGCTGAGATCGACTGCGGCGAATCCGCCCTGAACGCACGCCTGTTCGGAATAATCGGCCTTCTGGGCAGAAAAAGATTCGTGCTTAACGGAAGCGGTACCCTTCTTAACAGGAAACTCGGCGACCTCCAGCTGCTCTACCTGCAAATCGGTGCAATGTGCAGTTCCACCGCGGGGCGTCTTCCTTTCACAGTAGAAGGGACACTCGAAGGGGGTGATTATATGTTCGACGGCTCCTCCGGTTCCCAGGCACTGTCGGGGCTGCTTTTCACGCTGCCGTTGGCAGGCTCGGATTCCTACATCCGCCTTCAGAATATTACAAGCAAGCCATATATCGACATGACACTCGACGTCCTGAAGAAATTCGGCATTGCCATTGAAAATAATAATTACAGGTACATATATATCAAAGCTTCCCAGGAATACAGGAACAGCACCGTCGTTGCCGAGGGAGACTGGAGCGGGGCTGCTGCCGTCCTGGCAGCGGGAGCTGTCGGCGGCAGGGCTGAACTGACCGGGTTAAACCTCAATTCACTCCAGGGAGATAAGAATGTACTGGACGCTCTTGCAATGGCCGGCGCACGGATTGCCACAGATAATGACAGGGTAATCTCGGAAAAGGGCAGTTTAACGGCTTTCGAATTTGATTTCACTGACACTCCCGATCTGTTTCCACCCCTGATTGTACTGGCTTGCTGCTGCAAAGGCGACAGCGTCTTCTCAGGAACGGACAGGCTAAGGTTCAAAGAAAGCAACCGTGTTGCCGCACTGGTGGAAGAGCTTACGAAGATGGGCGCTTCATTTGTGAAAGAACCCGGAAGGCTTATTGTCCGCGGGGGAACTGCTTTGGGCGCTGCGGACGTCTCCTCACACAACGACCACAGGCTGGCAATGGCGCTGATGGTCGCAGCTTCCATGGCAAAAGGCACGACGGTGGTCAGGGGTGTGGAGTGTCTTGATAAATCCTGGCCCGGATTTATCGACGATTTCGGCTCGCTTATTAATTACAATTACAAGATAGAACTATGAACACATTTGGCAGAATGATACAAGTAAGCGTTTTCGGCGAATCGCACGGTGAAGCTGTCGGCGCTGTCATCTCGGGAATACCGGCAGGCATCGCACTCGATGTTGAAGATTTCAGAAGAGACCTCGACAGAAGGAAAGGCGGCGCCAAAGGTACGACTGCAAGGGCCGAGGCTGATATCCCCCATATTAAGAGCGGAGTTTTTAACGGTAAGACTACCGGGTCTCCCCTGTTGATCATCTTCGACAATACGGACGCCGACTCAGGAGAATATGCCTCTCCGTCCCATCCAAGGCCAGGCCATGCAGATTTTACGTCCCATGTAAAATACGGTGGCTTTGCCGATTACCGAGGCGGCGGCCATTTCTCCGGCAGGTTAACGGTGGGCCTCGTTGCTGCCGGCGTAATTGCTAAAAAGATCATCAGCCCTGTAACCGTCAGTTCAGAATTGCTCGAAGTCGGCGGAAGCACAGATTTCGACGCGGCCATCGACAAAGCGGCAGCCATGAAAGATTCGGTTGGAGGCCTTGTAAGCTGCCGGGCTGAAAATGTTCCGTCAGGACTCGGAGAGCCATTCTTCGATTCGGTAGAGTCGCTGATTAGCCACATTGTCTTTGCCATACCCGGCATCAAGGGCATCGAATTCGGCGCCGGTTTCCGCTCAGCGGCGATGATGGGTTCCGAAAATAATGATCTGATTATCGACAAGGCCGGTCAAACGGCAACGAATAATTCAGGAGGGGTAAGCGGCGGCGTCAGCAACGGCAACGACCTGGTTTTCAGGGTAGCAGTCAAACCCACACCGAGCATCGGCATTAACCAGGAAACCACAGACATGAGTACCGGCGGGAAAGTGAAGCTTACGCTTGCCGGCAGGTATGATACATGCATTGCACTACGTGTTCCGCCAATACTCGAAGCGGTTACGGCCATTGTCCTGGCAGACCTGATGATGATGGAGCAGAAAGTCCCGAGAGTGTTCCGTTGAAGTCTTCCTCGCAATCAACTACTCTTCATCACTTATAGTAAGAATTCACTGAAGGGGAAAAAACAAGTGTTCTTCACTACTTGTAGTTGGTAGGTAGTAATTGAAAGGTAAATACTCAAATATTCGAGCAACCCCATCCCAGCCTTCCCCAAGGGGAAGGAGAAAGAAAACCGGCAATTCTGTTTTTCTATTCTCTCTTTTCTTTACGAACATGATTAACTTGACCACCCCCATCCCAGCCCTCCCCAAGGGGAATTATTCCCCAAAGGGAATCATTCCCTAAGGAGAATTATTCCCCAAGGAGAGAAGGGGTGTTTCTTCAAGTCCTCCCCTTGGGGAGGATTTAGGTGGGGTTGAAGAACAACGAGCGTTGAAATTCTTAATCCGATACGCCCGAAAGCCGCATCAACAGAGACGCAAGGCCTTGCGTCTCTACAAATAATCTCAATAATACGGTCATTTTACCACCATCAATACTATTATGACAATTTTACTCACACTGAATAGCTAAGAGTCAAAATAAATACCTTTTCTTTTTAAATAGAAAAGGCAACTCAACCGACAGGTTCCGGAAATATATATATCCGTGGGAATATGGACTGAGTGGGGATTGTACACCTATGTCCCAATAATAACATAGAATTATGGTATTCTTTTATATGTTATCTTTGTTTTGTTTTGCTGTTATTATATGCTTTAATAGAATTATGGTTCAATAATTGCTATTCCAATTTTAAATAAAAAAATTTATATTTTTTAATTTAAATATGTTAATTTGAATTTTATAAAAGGATTAAAGAAATATTACTTTTGAGGAAATTGTTTCTTGAAATAATATGATTATTTGAGACTGTAATGACAGCAGATAAAGGGATGATATATAGTTTGAAATGTTATGTAATGACACTGTTACTGATAGCAACAGCAGTTACATCCCCCATTTCTGTCTCAGCTCAGTCACAGGGTAACAGGAAAGTAATAATTACCGAATTGTCGTTGAACGGCAAAACAATCGGTCCTGACCTGTACAATGCCATAGTTATCGCTCCCGAAGACTCCCTTGTCTTGAACTACAATTGCCAGGTAGGCCAGAAAGAAGAAACTCCATTCATCTTCCAGGTAAGCCTTGCTAACTCCAGCGGCGACATCAACACAAAGACTTACAACAAGACATCGCATTTCTACAAAGGCCTGAAAGAAAGCAATTATACCGTCACAATCTGCGCATTCAGCCGCGAATGGAGAGCCGATTCGGCAGTGCTTCATTTCACTGTTAACAGCAGCCTTGCTCCCGAATTCAAGGCAAGGATGAAACCTGTCGATCAAACTGCTTCCAAACCGGATACGACTGACAATAAACAGCAAAAAGAAAATGACAAACAAGCTGACAATGAAGAGAAAAACGGCTCGGGATTCGAAGTGTCGTCTATTGTAATAGGTGTCCTGATTGGGATAGCTTCCATTTCATGCATAATATTAATTATTGCTTTAAGCAATAGAAATAAATCGAAAAAAACAACTTCTCATAATAAAGGAATATACCATATGGGTAATGGCCAGTCCAAACCTTTAAGCAGAGACGAGATCGATAAAATCATTGTAGAGAACAGCAATCTCCGGGCAGAGATAGCTGCTTTACGGGGCCAGATCGACGCCATGCAGACAAGGGCGGAAGATTTGAAGAGGCAGAATAATACACTGAAGGAACAGGTTGACAGGTTGTCGGAGAGCCAGAAGGAACTCCTGGACCTGCAGCAGCAGAAAGATGACCTCTTTGCCGTAATCATTCACGACATTAAGAATCCTGCTGCCCTCATCAAGAGCCTTGTTGACCTGCTGCGTTCCTATGACCTTACGGCCACAGAGCAGCAGGAAGTCATCGACGACATCATGGAATCTACAAAGAAGATTGTAGCTCTCTCACAGGAGGTTACCCGGATTCTCTCTCTCGAAGGCACTACCTTGCAGCTTAGCCTCCATCCTACCGACATTAACGAAATTGTGTCTGTCGTTCACAGGAGAAACAAAGTTGCCGCGTCGGACAAGAGTATCGACATGCAGCTCGAACTGCAACCCGATATACCCGACTCCCTGATGGATGCTAACAAAATCGATGAAGTGCTTGACAACCTGACCTCCAATGCCATCAAGTTCTCGCACAAGGGGGGCCAGGTGAAGATTAAAACAAAATTCGACGGCAAGGTCATCTATATCGACATCAGCGACAACGGCCTGGGCCTGTCTAAGGAAGACATTCAAAGAGCCTTCCAGAAGGGTTCCAAGCTGAGCGCTAAACCTACGGGCAGCGAATCGTCCTCAGGTTTCGGCTTGTGGATTGTTAAAAAACTGATTGAAGCACACGGCGGCAATGTCGAAGTAAAAAGTACCCTGGGTGTCGGTTCCACATTCTCCGTAGAACTTCCCTATATTGACATCGAACGCAAGGAAATCAAGAAACTACAGAAAGAAAGCTATTGATATTGTTTTTTACAGCCTGCGTTTTCAATCTCATCGAGCTTGTTCAGAAGCTGTGCAATTTCAGGATAATCGCGAATCCGGTCGATTACCCTGTTCGCGCTTCGAAAATCCCTGAAACCACATTCGCGGGCAATGTCGTTAAGATTGTCCAGTAACATTCTTTCCGCGGTTTCATAGTCCTTCATATTAAGGATCCTGTCGGCTTTCTCGGAATAATTGAGGGCAATGGCATCATTAATCAGCTTAATGAGCGCCTTCTTCATTCTGACGGTTACCTCAATTTTCTCTGTTACATTGTTGGAGTCGGTGAAGTAGAGTACTTCGAGAACCGTGTTGTCGCTGCTGTCGGTATTGACCTGCCTGCCGCCGAGCTGTCTTGTGCTTTTCACAATCTGCAGCGGTTCTCTCTTGTTTTCAATGCAACCGGCGACCAGCACCATAACGAGCGCAAAAACGGCTATATGTCGGTACCTGATCATTATAATTGGCTGAGATTATTTAGGATGATTTCATTCATTGCCATGCTTTTTTCAATAACCAAGCTGCCTTAATATCGACGGATTGTTTCTCCAGTTGTTCCTTACCTTCACGAATAGTTCGAGGTAAACTTCTTCGTCGAGGTAGCTTTCAATCTCTAAGCGGGCTTTCTCGCCAATCTTCTTAAGCATGGAAGCGTGGGAGCCGATGATTATCTTCTTCTGGCTTTCCTTTTCTACGAGTATATCGGCGGAGATATACCATTTGCCTGTTTCACGTTCCCTGAAGTCAGTGATGAGGACTTCGGTCGAGTAAGGTATCTCTTCCCTGAATATGTAAAAGACAGCCTCCCTGATCATTTCGGAGACGAAGAATCTCTGGGGCATGGTGCTCAGGTCTTCCTCGTCATAGAGGAAATTGCCTTCAGGTATATATTTTTTCATTGTGTCGATGAAGACATCTACATTTGTACCTTTAACGGCACAAGTAGCAATGTATTCATCGAAAGTGCCGGTTTTGTTGAATTCGGCGATTATCGGCAGAACATACTTGACATCCTTGAGCAGGTCAATCTTGTTTATTACAAGTATTTTCGGTTTCCGAACCTGGTTCAGGATGGTAAGAAATTCGTCGGAGAAGCAAGCAGAAGGACTTTTGTATTTTGCGGCGTCGATGATGGCACAGATGGCGTCGGCGTCTTTGACGGCTTCCCTGATGTAATCGAGCATGGACTCGTGCATCTCGTACTTTGGCTTGAGAATCCCGGGAGTATCGACAAAAGCAATTTGTGTGTCGCCGGTCGTGTAAATGCCGAGAATGCGCTTGCGCGTGGTCTGGGGTTTTGGAGTCACGATGGACAACCTGACACCGAGGATAGAATTCAATAGAGTTGATTTACCGGAATTGGGTTTACCGATAATAGCCACAACTCCGGATCTGGTTTTAACGTTGTCCATAGTTTGAATTACGCTTCAGGCTCTTCTTTTTTGCCGAAGAACCTGTAAAGTGCATAAGGTATTATGACGCAGTAACCCAGAATGAGCAGCAGTGGAGCAACGGTGATTGCCAGCGGATTGTTCCATTTGCCGTCGAGTACGGCCGGTTCTTCGGTAATGCCGGTTGACATCAGCAGGTAACCGACGATGATGACCAGAACTCCGACGCCGGCAATGATGAAATTCTGCCTGTTGTAGGGAAATTCCCAGCGCTGTTCTTTCTTCTTTGTTTTATAAGCCTGCCTTTTTGCAGCCTCAGACACTGCAGTCCTTTGTGTTACAACCACTTTAGGCTTGTTCTGCACAGCTTTTTCACTCATATTCGTTTTCTTTTCCAAACTAAAAAAACATTTACATTTAAGTATTTTAACACGATTTCAAAGATAAAAAATTTTCCCTAATGATATATAATAAATAAAAATAAATTTTTATCGGTTAAATCTACTTTTTTATTAAATATTTTCCCGACATAGACGATTATGTAGTTGAATAGATGAAATGGATATTTTAAGTTTTTTATGTATTATAAAAACGTAATTATTTTTATGATACGTTATTGAAAATATCAGAAATATTGTGAATTAATTAAAAAAATTAATTAAAATGGCAGAGTTAAAAAAAATTTTAGTTGCTGAGGATGAACTTACCAACTCAATTTTATTAAAAAGATTACTGTCAAAAGCCGGATACTCCGTTGTCGTTGCACACAACGGCGCCGACGCATTGAAGCATCTCGAAAGAGAGCAATTTGACGCCCTTTTGACAGACTGGATGATGCCCGAGATGGACGGCATAGAACTGATTCGAAGGATCAGGCAGAAGATCAAGCCGGTACCACTCATCATTATGATTACTGCGCTGGTGTCTGAAGGCGCCAGGTCCTATGCACTTGAAAGCGGCGCCGACGACTATATTGCAAAGCCCATCGACGTCGAGGAACTACTTACAAGGGTTAAGGACGGATTGAGCAAGACAGAGCAGATGGTGCCTGAAATCCAGGCCGGCCTGGAACAGATTGCCCAATCGACTGAGATCATACCCCGGTTTACCGGTGTCGTCATTGCAACCAGTACAGGCGGCCCGCCTACTCTCATCGAGCTGTTCAAAACAGTACCCGAAGACATCAGGGCTTCTTTCTTCATTGTACAGCATGGCCCGCCCTGGATGCTTGAAACATTCTCCCAGAGGCTGCAGCGTGAGACGAAGCTTAAGGTGAGCCTCGCCTCCAACGATACTCTTGCCGAACTGGGCAATATTTATATTGCTCCGGGCGACAAACACATGAGAATTGAGCCCGGTTCACTGAAACTCATACTTGACGACGGCCCTAAAGAAAACTTTGTCAGGCCGGCAGCAGATCCGCTATTCAGGAGCGCAGCCGACTCCTTCGGAAGTTTTTGTGCAGCTGTGGTTCTCACCGGGCTGGGACGGGACGGCGCTCAGGGTGCTGCACAGATTGCCTCGGTCAAGGGCAGGATAATAGTCCAGGATCCGGAGACTGCCGTTGCTCCTTCCATGCCCAGGACAGTAATCGAATCGGGCATCGAACACATTGTCTGTCCACTTGCCGACATCGGCAAATTGCTGACAGAAACTGTGGACACTATGGCCGACAGGCTCGCAAAACTGAAAGCGCCTCAACAATGACAGAGTCGAATTGCTGATTGAGAAAAAAGTGATATTTGTAAGGGTGGTTGATTGCCGCCCTTTTTTTGGGGGTGTGCCGGGCATTGCTGCTCTGAAAAGAGAGATTCATCAGCGAGGCTGAGAAGCATTAAACCCGGGTATTGCATTCGGAGATGCAAATATTACATTACTAATTGATATATAGCAATTTAACTACTTTCCCCTCCTTGGACAAGGAGGGGGCAGGGAGTGGTTGGATATTCCGTGTTTTAGGTATCTAAAGCACAATCTGGGTTAAATAACGAAAAAACCCCGTGGTTCGCGCGATCCACAGGGTTTTTTCATCTATATATACAGCGCCATAATTATAGACGCCGGTTGCAGATTGTCGATTTACTTAGTGTTTTCGTCAACAACAGTGTAATCTGCTTCTTCGACACCGTCGTTAGCTTTCGCCTGTCCCTGTGCATTTCCGGGGCCTTCCTGTTGTCCGGCGGCAGAGGGGCCTGGGCCTGCTTGCTGACCTGCCTGGCCGTACATGTGAGTGGAGGCTTCGCTCCATGCGGTGTTCAGGCTGTCGATCAACTGGTTAAGGTCTGCCTGGTTGTTTTTGACAGCAGTTTCAAGCTTCTCTTTGGCTTCTTCAATCTTTTTCTTGTGCTCGGGTGTCAGCTTGTCGCCCAACTCCTTAAGCTGCTTTTCAGTTGAATAGACGAGGGCGTCGGCTTTGTTGCGCATGTCGATCTCCTCGCGGCGTTTTTTGTCGTCGGCGGAATGGGACTGTGCTTCAAACTTCATCTTTTCTATCTCATCCTTTGACAAACCGCTGGACGATTCAATCCTGATGTTCTGTTCCTTGCCCGTTGCCTTATCTTTTGCAGACACGCCGAGTATGCCGTTGGCGTCGATGTCGAAGGTAACTTCAACCTGTGGTACGCCCCTGGGTGCAGGTGGTATGCCGTCGAGGTGGAATTTGCCGAGGGAACGGTTGTCGCGTGCCATAGGACGTTCACCCTGAAGTATGTGGATCTCAACAGATGTCTGGCTGTCGGTAGCCGTAGAGAAGACCTCGGATTTCTTAGTCGGAATCGTAGTGTTGGCGGGTATCATTGCCGTCGTAACACCGCCGAGTGTCTCGATGCCGAGTGTCAAAGGAGTAACGTCGAGCAGAAGGACGTCGTTAACTTCGCCGGAGAGTACGCCGCCCTGGATGGCAGCGCCTACAGCGACTACTTCGTCCGGGTTGACACCCCTGGAAGGTTCTTTGCCGAAGAAGTTCTTCACCAATTCCTGAATTTTCGGTATCCTGGTCGAGCCGCCGACGAGAATAACTTCATCGATCTGCTGTGGAGTGAGCTTAGCATCCCTGATGGCCAGTTCGACGGGTTTCATCGTCTTTTCGAAGAGGTCAGCGCAAAGGTTTTCGAACTTTGCCCTTGTGATTGTAATATTAAGATGCTTTGGCCCGTCCTGTGTTGCAGTGATGAAAGGAAGGTTGACGTCTGTCTGGAGCATCTGCGACAATTCGCACTTTGCCTTTTCGGCAGCTTCACGCAGCCTCTGCAGCGCCATGCTGTCTTTCCTGAGATCTATGCCTTCGTTTTTCTGGAATTCCTCGGCGAGGAAATCGATGAGCCTTTGGTCTATGTTGTCGCCGCCCAGGTGCGTATCGCCGTTGGTTGATTTGACTTCAAACACGCCGTCGCCGATCTCGAGAACGGAAATGTCGAATGTACCGCCACCGAAGTCATAGACCGCTACGGTCATGTTCTTCCCCTTTTTGTCGAGTCCGTAAGCCAGTGCAGCAGCCGTCGGTTCGTTGATGATCCTTCTGACGGAGAGGCCTGCAATCTCGCCTGCATCTTTCGTTGCCTGTCTTTGGGCGTCGTTGAAGTATGCCGGAACGGTAATTACAGCTTCCGAAACCTTTTGTCCGAGATAATCTTCGGCAGTCTGTTTCATCTTCTGGAGGATTAGCGCCGAGATCTCGGGAGCCGAGTAAAGCCTGCCGTCA
Organism: uncultured Hyphomicrobiales bacterium; assembly: GCA_964634885.1. GTDB lineage: Bacteria > Bacteroidota > Ignavibacteria > Kapaibacteriales > UBA2268 > DAINRZ01. The sequence continues at coordinate 67,254 of CAZWLN010000019.1, forward strand.
ACGTCGATTCTTACCGAATTGTTGTCGCCGGAAGAAGTAACTGAGAAGGGTACCATTTTCATCTCTTCAACAACCTCGTCGGTCCTGCGGCCCATGAACCTCTTTATGGAATAGACCGAATTCTTCGGATTGGTTACAAGCTGTCTTTTTGCTGCCTGTCCGACAAGCCTTTCGCCGTTTTTGGTGAAGCCGACGATGGAAGGGGTGGTCCTGCCGCCTTCGGAGTTAGCGATGACTGTTGGTGTTGTTCCTTCCATTACAGAGACTACCGAGTTTGTCGTGCCAAGGTCAATGCCTATAATCTTACCCATTGTAATATACCTCCAATATTATGTATGTATGTATTTATTTAATCTATATTTAAACTTATTTTCTTATTTATACAGCCTGAAAGCAGGAAAGTAAAAATACCTCCCTGCCATCAGACTTCCCGCCCTAAAACGTTTTGATTATTAGTTTATTATGAAAAATTTTCGTTTCCTTTCTTCTGTTACCGGTTTCAATCGGTATCCCAAATGTACTACAGAATGTCAACATTTACTTCTTTAGGTTTTTCGGGTTCTTTCTTCTCGAGAGCAATCTCAAGCACGCCGTTTTCGAATTTTGCTTTAATGCTGTCTTCGGCGATATTGTCGGGCAGCATGAAGGAGCGGGCAAAAGCGCCGTAATTTCTTTCACATTTGAGGAAGCATTTGTCGCATGAATTCTCATCCACCTGTTCGTCGCGTTTCTTCTCGCCTTTGATGAGAAGTACTCTGTCCTGGTTAATGGTAACTTTGACGTCTTCTTTCGGTACACCAGGTAATTCGGCCTGGAAGACAAGTTTCCCGTCGTCCTCGAGTATATCGACTCTTGGTGAGAAGCTGCCGACCTCGAGCCTTACGCCTTTTTCAATATCGTCAACGAGGGCGCCCATTTTGCGGGTGATGCTTTCGAATCCTTTGAAGGGATCAAATCTTACAACTGCCATTGTTATTCTCCTTAATTTATTACTATAAAATGTTTATTTCTTTTGGTGCAGGTGGTTCAATCCTGGGTATTGAAAGTTCCAGGACACCGTTTTCGAACTTTGCGGCAATTTTGTCGCTATCGACATTGTCCGGCAGGACGAAGGCTCGTTTGAAATCGGAATATATCCTTTCCGACCGCAGGGCAGTCATTCCGCCATACTGATCGTCCCTTGCCTTGGTACCGCTGATGATGAGCATCTTTTCTTCATTTACGGACACTTTAATATTCTCTTTTTTGACTCCTGGGAACTCTGCCTTAAAGACGATTTTACTGCCGTCGTCGAGAATATCGACTCTGGGGCTGTATCCGCCAACCTCGAAGTTGACATTTCTTTCGAAATCGCCGAAGAACTCGTTCACTTTGCGTGCAGCTTTTTCAAAGTTGCCAAAAGGATTTAAATTTACTACCGTCATTTTTTCCTCCTTTATAGATTTTCAATATTTAACAAATTTAGTTTTATGACTTAGAAAAAGTGTGCCAAAGGGAAAATTTGCATATCACATGCAAAAATACTGCAATATTGTCAGTAATTGGGGCAGGCTTTGTTTCATATGTCAGCCATTATGGCACGGAAGGTGTCAGTTTTTACTACTATTTTTTGGTTTTACAGATATGTATTTGGTAAGAAACGCATTTTAATTGTATATTTATAGAAATGATTAAGTTGATAATACATATTGTTTTTCTTCTGGGTATTATTACTTCAGAATCTGATGGATTGCATTCTCTCACACTTTCCTGCGACATCAACCTGACTGCAGTGCCTGCTGTGTACAGTACCGTTGTTCCCGCTTTTGCAGGCTCATCGGATGTGCAGCCTGCCGTATTCCTTGTAATGTCCCTACTCTTTGCCCTGGCCCTGCTTCTCGGGTTCATGCTGTACCGTACGAACGTCCGTACTAAAGCATTGAAAAGCCAGATTGACAGGATGGTCCTGGAGATCGAAGAAAAGAATGTCGCCCTGGAAATCAGGAAACCTGTGGCAGCGGAATCGTTCAGTGACATGAAGCTTCTGAACGACATTGCCAAGTCGATTACGTCCAACCTGCTGGCTGAAACCATCATCGACACTGTCTATGAGAATGTCAGCGCCCTGATGAAATCGACGGTTTTTGCCATCGGAACGTATAACGGTGCGCTTGACAGGCTCGACTTCTTCGGAGCCTATGAGAACGGCAGCAAGCTGCCTTTCTTTTACAATGAACTCAGCGACAACGACAGGCTTGCTGTGTGGTGCTTCAAGAACAGTAAAGATGTAATGATACTCGACTATTTTGAAGAATATAAGAACTATATACCTCACATACCCATTCCAAAAGCAGGAGAGAACACACAGTCCCTGCTCTATGTCCCCCTTATTGTCAAGGACAGGATAATCGGCGTAATAACCGTGCAGAGTTTCAAGCAAAACGCTTACACCGACTATCATATGGCTGTACTGAAGAATATTGCCAATTACACTGCCATCGCCCTGGAGAATGCCGATGCCTATATGAAGATAGAAAAGCAGAACAGGGACATCGAGGCGTACAACATCGAACTGGAGAGGCAGAAAGAAGAGATACAGGCGCAGGCAGAGAACCTGTTACAAGCCAATATTGTAATAACTGAAAAGAACAGGACCCTGACGCAGTTAAACGAAGAAAAAGACAAATATCTTACTTTGATTGACAGGGAACTGACCCAGGCTGTCGAATATGTCGTTTCGCTGATACCGGACCCGTACGAGGACAACAACCTGAAAATCGACTGGAAATTTGTGCCTTCGACCCAGCTCGGGGGAGACGCTTTCGGCTATCACTACATCGACGATGAAAACCTTGCCATTTACCTTCTCGACGTTTGCGGCCACGGCATCGGCCCGGCTTTACACTCCATCTCCGTTATCAACACGCTGAAGTTCGAAACACTGCCCAACAGCGATTTCCGCAATCCCACAGAAGTCCTTCTGCACCTCAACAGGGCTTACCAGATGGTTGACCACAACGACATGTATTTTACTCTGTGGTACGGAGTTTACAACACAAGGACAAAGGAACTGAAGTACGCCGGAGCCGGCCATCCCCCTGCGCTGATGATCGACAAAAGAAACGACACAAGAAGCCTTCTCAAACCCTCGAACATTTTCATCGGAGGCTTGCCTGTTTACAACTTTAATTACAAGACATACACGGTCAATAATCCGTCATTACTCTACATATACTCCGACGGCGTGTTCGAAATCAAAAGGAACAACACCTTAGTCTGGGGCATGGACGAGCTTTTTGCATGGCTGACGCATTCAGGTAACAACCACAACGAACTCGAAGAGCTTTACGAATACATACAGAACTTGCAGCACAGCGACAAGCTCTGCGATGATTTCTCGATTATGAGAATTGAATTTAAATAGGCTGTCAGTATGCCAGTTTAACTTCCTTGACTCCCTGTACTTTCATCTTCAGTACTCGCTCAACCCCGCCCTTAAGCGTCATTGCCGCGCCGGGGCAGCCTGCGCAGGCGCCGGAGAGATGGACAAAGACAGTGCCGTCGTCGTCAACTTTTGCCAGCTTGATTTTTCCGCCGTCGGCTTCGATGTATGGTTGTATGTCGCTTTCAATAATGCTTTTGACATTGTTGTAAAGTTCAGATTGCTGTTCTTCCATCGTCAATTCCTTTTCAATAAAACAATCACTCTTATATTATATTAATATAGTAATTTTCGGATTTATATAAAAATGGTAAGATAATAATTAAATTTATTGCTATATTAACCGAATATTTTTGTAAAATATTATTATAATTTGGGGAATTTATGGCTGACGCCGTACAGCAGGTTCTAAAGGATGTTTTAATAGTCGATGAAGACAGGAATTTCCTTGATTACATGTCAAAACTGCTTGGTAAGTATTACAACACTAAAACTGAGGTCAGCAGCGAATCTGCTCTGGCGCTGGTACAAAACGGATACCGGCCTGTTGTGATCATCGCCAGCCAGCAAATGCCCGGCATGACTGGCGCCCAATTCCTTGCCGAAACAATAAAATTCCTGCCCGAGTCGGTAAGGGTAATGTTGACTTCCTTTTCAGAAGCTAAAGACATTGTCCCGGGGATGAACCTGGCAAAGGCATACATCTATATCAAGAAGCCGGCCGACGACCTTGCAATTATCCAATCCATCAGGAACGGCATCAATTACTATGATTCGCTGCAGAAGAACAAAGCCGTCCAAAAGAACCTTAACCTGGTGCTTACGGAGTTGAAGAAGCTCAAAGCAGAACCGCCCAAGGCGGCTGAAGCAAGCGGCAGCGACATGATGGTACCCATGTTTTACGAATTGCTCAATCTTTCGGAGCAGTACTATTTTTCCTATCACACGCAGAATGTGGTGAATGTGGTGAAGACTCTGGCCGAGGAAATGCACCTCAGCGGCAGGAGCGCTGCGGCCATGGAGCAGGCTGCCAGGATACACCTGATTACGAATTTAGTAATGCCCGACCGTTTCAGGCTGACAGACCCTTACGAGTTGGATGAAGAAGAGGATATTGAGAAATACTTTACATTTTTCAACAAGCCCCTGAGTAAAATAAGGCATATCAAGGAACTGGACCTGGCAGTACGCATAATCGAGCAGATGTGGGAGAGGTACGACGGTACAGGCTATCCTCACAAGATCAAGGGTGAAGAGCTTAACATCGAGTCGCAGATCCTGGCTATGGCCGTAATATTTGACAACCAGGCATACAGGCTGCCATTCGCCAGATTAGGCGAGCTGAGGGCTTCATCAGAATTAATTCAAACTCAGGTTGATACGCAGCAGAGAGTAAATGAAGCGCTTAAGGTGCTATACAGGAACATCTCCTGGTTTGACAAAGACCTGATGAGGATATTTACATTCGTCGAAAAGAACAAGGTCAACTCTGTACTTGTTCCCAAGCGTGGCGACCTGAAACTGAGAAACAGGGATTTCAAAGAAGAGAAATTAGTTGTCAATGCCACTGCTGCTGCCGTTGCCGGAAACGACAAGCTGGAAATGGAGGTAACCATCGGAGAGAAGACCTACAAAGAGAAGGTCGTTCTTGTCGAAGACCTGAAGGCCGGAATGATAATGGGCAGCAACGTTGTCTCCAAGGCGGGAATGCTCATCGTCAAACGAGAGCAGAAGCTGACCGAAGGCCTGATACAGAACATACAGCAGTTGCAGAAGAACGACTCCCTCCGGGAAGATATTACTATTCTGCTGCCGGCGTAGCAGTAATGGGCTGTTGGTTTTATAGGTAAAAAGTATTATTCTGCTTTTTCCTGTCTGAACTGTGATTTGTGTGATTACTTTGATTAACATGATTATTCAAATACTTTCTTTGCGGGCTTTGCGCCTATTAATATGTCGCCCCGCCGGGGCTATAAATATGCTTCTCCTGTCTGAACTGTGATTTTATGATGAAGATGATTCTTCAATAACTTCTTTGCGGGCTTTGCGCCTATTAATATGTCGCCCCTCTGGGGCTATAAATATGCTTCTCTTAAGACGAGTGCATTATTCATTTAAACTCTTCCTTTGCGAGCTTAGCGCCTTTGCGAGAGATGTTTCTTCTCCCTCTCTCTTTACGGGCTTAGTGGGAACTATTTCTCTTGCTTCTTACCACTCGGCAGCTTATATTAGTACAATGTGGTTTTTCGCTTTGAGGAAACGTATGAATAATATAGACATAAGCAAGTACAACCTTCGTAACGACATCATCTTCAAGTATGTCTTCGCCACCGACAACTCCCAGGACATACTCATCAACCTGCTCAACGCCGTCTTCCTCGACAGCGGACAGGAACAAATTGCTGAGATTACCTATCTGAATCCCATGAACCTGAAGGAATTCCCTTTCGACAAAGCCACTGTCATAGACATCAAGGCTAAGGACGGCAACGGCAGGCTCTACAACATCGAGATGCAGGTACAGAGCGAGCAGCATTTCGTCGAAAGGATAATCTATTACAACTCGAAGCTGCTTACTGGACAATTAGCCGAAGCGCAGGGCTACGACTCCCTCAACAAGACAATATCGATAGTTTTCACCGACTTCATCCTACTGAAGAAAGAGAAAGCGATACACAATATTTACAGATTGTTAAACGTTAAGAGTCACAAGGAGTTGGCGGACTTGGTGGAGTACCATTTCATCGAGTTGCCTAAGTACAAGGACGACAAGACGTATGAGGATCCTATCAACCAGTGGCTTTATGCCCTGGTTAACGGAGAAACATTCATAGGCGATCCGGGGATGATACCGGACGCCCTTAAAAAGGAGGCAATGATCATGAAAGCCATAGAGAAGATGAAGAGAGCGACATCCGACGAGGATGTACGTGCAATAATAGAATTCCGTGAGAAAGCGGTCAGGGACGAAGCCGACCGTATGTCGTTTGCCA